>NZ_JBIDCU010000021.1:0-81808 GCF_043204765.1 Micromonospora sp. NPDC047730
TTTGGGGGGGGGGGGGGGTTCGGGGGGGGGGGGCGGGGGGGGGGGGGGGGGGGCCCCGGGGGGGGGGGGGGGGGGCCGGGGGGGGGGGGGGGGGGGGGGGGGGGGGGGTTTTTTGGGGGGGGGGGGGGGGGGGGGCCCGCCCCGCCCCCACCCCCCCCACCCACCTGACACCGCAACAAACGCTCAGGCAGCACCCAACCCCCCACCTCAGCTACCAACAACCGGACAAGGAGGCGGGGCGAGCGTCACTTGCGGGTCTGGATCTCCTCGCGCATCTCGCGGAACAGCCCGCCGGCGTCGTCGACGGAGCGGCCGGGGAACATCGCCATCACGACACTGCCGTGGTCGGCCCACCCGCAGACGGCGAAGTCGCCGCCGTCGCCGCTGGTGGTGCCGCACTTCATCACGCCGCCCAGGCGGCCCGCGGGCACCTCCCGCAGCCCCGTCACCTTGCCGGTCTCGTCGGTCAGCAGGCCGAACAGGCTGTCCAGGTCCCGCTCCGGCTGCCAGAGCAGCGTCGTGCCGCCGAAGACGAGCACCGAGCGCTTGTCGTCTGCCGGGTCCTGGTAGACGGTGCCGAAGCTGCTGTCCAGGTCGATGTCGGCGGCGAAGCCGCTGCGCAGGTAGTCCGACGTGCTGCGGGCCCGTTCGCTGTTGTCCCGGACCAGTCCCGCCACCCGGTCCGGGGTGGTCAGGTCCGCGTCCTTCTGCTGGGCCACCCGCCATCCGGCCGTACCGATGGTGGCGGCGCCCGCCAGCCCGACCAGCGCCGCCACGGCCCAGGCCACCCGCCGGCGCCGCGACCGCCCCGCCCGCCGCCCGGTGGCGTGCTCCGGGTCCCGGTTGCTGAGCTGGATGGGCTCGTCGGTCAGGTCGATCGGCTCGGAGCCGTCGTTGACCGGCCGCTCGGTGAGATGTGCGTCGGACATAGCCGACACCGTACGCGAACGGCAGGTGGCGCACGTCGGGTCCGGAGAAGCCCTCCGTAGACTTTCGGGGTGACCGAGAGACTGGATGCCCGACGCCCCGACGCCCCGACCCTGCCCGGCCAGTACCAGCCGGGCGAGGTAGAGCAGCGACGGTACGAGCACTGGGTAGCCGCCGGCCACTTCCGGGCGTCGGCGGAGAGCGACAAGCCCCCCTTCACCATCGTCATCCCGCCGCCGAACGTCACCGGCTCCCTGCACATGGGCCACGCCCTCGACCACACGGTGCAGGACGCGCTGGTGCGGCGTAAGCGGATGCAGGGCTACGAGGCGCTCTGGCTGCCGGGCATGGACCACGCCGGCATCGCCACGCAGAACGTGGTGGAGCGGCGGCTCGCCGGCCAGGGCCTGTCCCGGCACGACCTGGGGCGGGAGCAGTTCGTCGAACGGGTCTGGCAGTGGAAGGCCGAGTCCGGCGGCGCCATCCTGGGTCAGATGCGCCGTCTCGGCGACTCCGTCGACTGGGACCGCGAGCGCTTCACGATGGACGAGGGGCTGTCGCGCGCCGTACAGACGATCTTCAAGAAGCTGTACGACGACGGCCTGATCTACCGGGCCAACCGGATCATCAACTGGTGCCCCCGGTGCCTGACCGCCCTTTCGGACATCGAGGTGGAGCACACCGACGACGACGGCGAGCTGGTCTCGATCCGCTACAGCGACGAGGTGGTGGTCGCCACCACCCGGGCGGAGACGATGCTCGGCGACACGGCGGTGGCGGTGCACCCGGACGACGAGCGCTACCAGCACCTGATCGGCACCGAGGTCGAGCTGCCGCTGACCGGGCGGCGCATCCCGATCGTGGCCGACGCGCACGTCGACCCGTCCTTCGGCACCGGCATGGTGAAGGTGACCCCGGCGCACGACCCGAACGACTTCGAGATCGGCCAGCGCCACGACCTGCCCGCGCTCACCGTGATGGACGAGCGCGGCGTGATCACCGTGCCGGGGCCGTTCGAGGGCCTGGACCGCTTCGAGGCGCGCCCCGCGATCGTCGCGGCGCTGCGCGAGCAGGGCCGGATCGTCTCGGAGAAGCGCCCGTACGTGCACGCGGTGGGCCACTGCTCGCGCTGCCGTACGACGGTCGAGCCGCGGCTGTCGCTGCAGTGGTTCGTGAACACCTCGCCGCTGGCCAAGGCCGCCGGCGACGCCGTGCGCGACGGGCGGGTGCGGATCGAACCCGCCGAGCTGGCCAAGCGGTACTTCGCCTGGGTCGACAACATGCACGACTGGTGCATCTCCCGGCAACTGTGGTGGGGCCACCGCATCCCCGTCTGGTACGGCCCGGACGGCGAGGTCGTGTGCGTCGGCCCGGACGAGCAGCCGCCCGCCGGGGACGGCTGGCGTCAGGACGAGGACGTCCTCGACACCTGGTTCTCCAGCGCCCTCTGGCCGTTCTCCACGCTCGGCTGGCCCGAGCAGACGCCTGACCTGGCGAAGTTCTATCCGACGAGTGTCCTGGTCACCGGCTACGACATCCTCTTCTTCTGGGTCGCCCGGATGATGATGTTCGGCCTGTACGCGATGGACGGCCGGCAGCCGTTCGACGTGGTGGCCCTGCACGGCATGGTCCGCGACCAGTTCGGCAAGAAGATGTCGAAGTCGTTCGGCAACGTGGTCGATCCGCTGGACTGGATCGACCGCTTCGGCGCCGACGCCACCCGGTTCACCCTGGCCCGGGGTGGCAACCCCGGGCAGGACGTGCCGGTGAGCGAGGAGTGGTGCCAGGGCTCCCGCAACTTCTGCAACAAGCTCTGGAACGCCACCCGCTTCGCGCTGATGAACGGCGCGCACACCGACGGCCCGCTGCCGGCCGCCGAGCGGCTCTCGACCGTCGACCGGTGGATCCTGTCCCGGCTGGCGCACGTCACCGCCGAGGTGGACGAGCAGTTCGAGGCGTACGAGTTCGCGAAGGTGTGCGACCTGCTGTACCACTTCGCCTGGGACGACGTCTGCGACTGGTACGTGGAGCTGACCAAGCCGGTGCTCGCCGAGGGGGGCGCGGCCGCCGAGGCCACCCGCCGGGTGCTCGGGCACGTGCTGGACCAGCTGCTGCGGCTGCTGCACCCGATCATCCCGTTCGTCACCGAGGAACTGTGGATCGCGCTCACGGGGGGCGAGACGGTGATGACGGCCACCTGGCCGGCGGCCGACCGTACCCTCGTCGACGACGCCGCGGAGGCCGAGGTCGGCACCGTCCAGCGGGTGGTGACCGAGATCCGGCGGTTCCGCTCGGACCAGGGGCTGCGCCCGACGCAGCGGGTCGCCGCCCGGCTCGACGGCCTGGCCGCCGCGGGCATCGCCGCGCACGAGCCGCTCATCCGGTCGCTGGTGCGGCTGGACGCGGCCGGCGACGGCTTCCAGGCCAGCGCGACCCTCGCCATGCCCGGCGAGGTGAGCGTGGCCCTGGACACCCGGGGGTCGATCGACGTGGCCGCCGAGCGGGCCCGGCTCACCAAGGACCGGGCGGCCGCCGAGAAGGAGGCCGCGCAGGCCCGGGCCAAGCTCGACAACCCCGCGTTCGTCGGCAAGGCGCCGGAACCGGTGGTCGCCAAGATCCGCGACCGCCTCGCCGTCGCCGAGGCCGACCTGGTCCGCATCGACGCCGCTCTGGAGGCGCTGTCCTCGTGACCGACCGCACCGATTTCGCCGCCGTCGAGGCCGAGCTGGCGGGCCGCGGGTTTACCCGCATGGCCTTCGAGCTGGACAAGATCGAGTCGCTGCTGGACCTGCTCGGCAGCCCGCAGCGCGCGTACCCGTCGATCCACCTGACCGGCACCAACGGCAAGACCTCGACGGCCCGGATGATCGACTCGCTGCTGCGGGCGTTCGGGCTGCACACCGGCCGCTACACCAGCCCGCACCTGGAGACCGTCCGGGAGCGGATCAGCCTGGATGGCGAGCCGGTGGGCGAGGAGCGGTTCACCGCCACGTACCGGGAGGTCGAGCCGCTGGCCCGGCTGGTGGACGAGCGTTCGGCGGAGCCGCTGACGTACTTCGACATGACCACCGCGCTGGCGTTCGCGACGTTCGCCGACGCCCCGGTGGACGTGGCGGTGGTCGAGGTGGGCCTGGGCGGCGCCGAGGACGCGACCAACGTGATCCAGGCCGGGGTGTGCGTGCTCACCCCGATCGGGCTGGACCACACCGAGTGGCTGGGCGACACCATCCAGGACATCGCGCTGGCCAAGGCGGGCATCGTCCACGCCGGCGCGACGGTCATCTCCGCCGCGCAGGAGGAGGAGGCGGCCCGGCCGATCCTGGAACGCTGCGCCGAGGTCGGCGCGACCATCGCCCGGGAGGGCTCCGAGTTCGGGGTGCTCCGGCGGGCGGTCGCCGTCGGCGGGCAGGTGCTCACCCTGCAGGGCCTCGGCGGCGTCTACGAGGAGGTCTTCATCCCGCTGCACGGCGCCCACCAGGCGCAGAACGCGGCGGTGGCGTTGGCGGCGGTGGAGGCGTTCCTCGGCGCCGGCGCGAAGCGCCAGCTCGACGTCGAGACCGTCCGGGAGGGGTTCGCCACGGCCACCTCGCCCGGCCGCCTGGAGCGGGTACGCAGCGCGCCGACCATTCTGCTCGACGGCGCCCACAACCCGCACGGCATGGCCGCCACGGTGACCGCGCTGCAGGAGGAGTTCGCGTTCAGCAAGCTGGTGGCGGTCGTCGGCGTCCTCGGCGACAAGGACGCGGCCAGCCTGCTGGAACTGCTGGAGCCGGTGGTCGACCAGGTCGTGGTGACCCGGAACAGCTCGCCCCGGGCGATGCCGGCCCGGGAACTCGCCGCGCTGGCCGCCGAGGTCTTCGGCCCCGACCGGGTCGAGGTCGCCGAGGAGATGCCGGACGCGATCGAGACGGCGGTGGCGATGGCCGAGGAGGACGTACCGGGGGAGCTGAGCGGGGTCGGGGTGCTGGTCACCGGATCGGTGGTGACCGTGGCCGACGCCCGCCGGCTGCTGAAGCGATGACCGGCCCGGTGCGGGGCACCGCGGGCGACGACCGCCCGGAGGGCACGGCCGCCGGGGGCGACCCGGGCCGTCCGTCGGCGGGTGGGCCGCGACGGTCCGGGCTGCGGAACCCGGAGCGGGCGGTGCGCGGGCTGGGGGCCGGGACGCTGATCCTGGAGGCGCTGGTGCTGGTCCTGGCCATCCAGCCGATCCGCATGGTCGGCGGCGACCTGGGGGGCGCGGCGATCGGTGCGGTCCTGGCGCTGGCCGTGGCGGCGGTGCTGCTGGCCGGCATGATGCGCCGGCCGTGGGCCTGGCACGCCGGCACCGCCCTGCAGGGACTGCTGATGCTGGCCGGCCTGCTGCACTGGTCGCTGCTCGCGCTGGGCGTCGTCTTCGCCCTGGTCTGGGCCTACGCCCTGCACGTCCGCCGGGTCATCCTCGGCTGACGGGCTGACGGGCTGACGGGCTGACGGGCTGGCCCGCCACCGTCAGCCCGTCGGCGGGGTCAGGCCTCGGCGCGTTCGCGCCACTGGGTGAGGGCGATGCCGTGGCCGTCCGGGTCGCGGAACGCGGCCGCCCACACCTCCAGCTTCGTGCCCCGGTTGACCACCCGGGGGGCGTACGTGAACCGGACGCCGGACCCGCGCAGCCGCTCGTACGCGGAGTCGATGTCGTCCACCTCGAGGTTGACGTGCACCAGGCGGCGGCTGATCGGCGCCGCCTCGGTCACCTCCCGCAGCACCAGCCGGGTCGTCCCGGAGGCGAGGACGGCGTTGCCGGAGCCCCGGTCGACCTCGGTGAAGCCCAGGTCCCGGTAGAAGGCCAGCGAGCGTGGCAGGTCGGTGACCAGCAGCGTCAGGCCCACCCCGGCGATCGGCGCGCCGAGGTCGTCCTCGTCCTCCACGACCCCGGCGGTCCCGTCGTCGGCGCCGGTGGTCGCCTCGCGGCCGAAGATCGCCTCGTCCAGCTCCTCCGGGCTGATCCGCCCCTCGCGCGCCCGGTCCCGGGGCGGGATCGGGTCGTCCAGGGGCAGGTCGAGCGGGTCGAGCGGCTCCGCCGGCGCGGGCGGGTCGGTGCGCCCGCCGGCCGGGGCGGGCGGGTCGAACCGCTCCTCGGCCGGCGGGCGGGGCGTCGGGGTGGCCCGGCGTGGCAGGGTGCCGGTCGTGGACTGCTCGACGAGGGTGCCCTCCAGCACGACCGGCCCGCCGGGGCGCTGGTGCACCACGACGGGCTCGCGCTCCTCCGGGCGCCTGGCGGGCTCCCCGCCGAGTGGATCGCCGAGTGGATCGCCGAGTGGATCGCCCAGCGGCTCGCGGAAGTCGTCCCGGAAGTCGTCGTCCGGCGCACGGTCGGCCCACGGCGGCGCCTCCTGCTGGAGCAGCACGTCGTCCAGCGGATCCGGGCCCGCGTACTCCGGCGGGAGGTCGGCGGCGACGGTGGCGGCGGACTCGGCGTGGGTGGGCACCTCGTCCCAGAGCACCCGGACGTGCCGCTGGTCGTCCAGGGCCACCCGGATCGGCAGCGTCTGCCCCAGCGACGGCCACTTCGCCACCGGCACCCGCGGCTCGATGATTTTCTTCGACCGCGGCGGCAAGCCGGGCGCGTCGATCACCAGTTGCAGCTCGCAGCGGCCGAAGGCGTACTGGGTGGGTGGCTCGGAGGCGCTGTGCACGTGGCCCACGCCGACCACCCAGGTGCGCCCGCCGCCGCGCACGGTGGCCAGCGCGATGGCCAGCACCAGCAGGGCGACCCCGAGCGCCACGATCGCCCAGCTGGTCATGCCCAGCCCGAAGAGGATCACGAAGGTGGCCACGGTGCCGAGCACCGCGGCGATCAGCTTGCGTACCGGCGCGATGGGCCGGTTCCCGCCATTCGCCACTGTGGACCTCCCGGGGGTCAAGGGCCAGGCTAGGCCGGATCGGCCGCCGGGGGAAAGACCGGCCGCCGCGCCGGCGCCGGGACCGGGTCGCTAGGCTGACCGTACCCAGCCCGGCCGCCTTCCGCGCACAGGAGGAACCCAGCGTGTCCAGCAGCAGCCCCGATGAGCGCACCCTCGTACTGATCAAGCCCGACGCGGTCCGCCGCGGGCTGGTCGGCGAGGTGATCTCCCGCTTCGAGCGCAAGGGGTTGCGGATCGACGCGATGGTGTCCCGGACGATGGACGCCGCGCTGGCCGACGAGCACTACGCCGAGCACGTGGACAAGCCGTTCTACCCGCCGCTGAAGGACTTCATGACCGGCGGCCCGCTGGTGGCGCTGGTGCTCTCCGGCGACCAGGTCATCGACGTGGTGCGGGGGCTGGTCGGGTCGACCGACGGGCGCAAGGCGGCGGCCGGCACGATCCGCGGCGACCTCTCGCTGTCCAACCGCGAGAACCTGGTGCACGCCTCCGACTCGCCGGACAGCGCGAAGCGGGAGATCGCGCTCTGGTTCCCCGAGCTGGGCTGACGGCCGACCGACGCCGCGAGCAGCGGTCGTGCCGGATCCGGCACGACCGTCCGGTCAGGGCGTCCACGGCAGCTTGTTCGGGTTGCCGACCACGTAGCACCCGGTGATCCGGCCGCCGGCCGCGCCCAGGGTCAGCGCGTACCTGCCGCCGTCGGGGCGGATGATCAGGACGGCCGGCTGGCCGTTGAGTTCCAGCCGGCGCGCGGTGAAGTGTCGGCCCGGGCCGAACAGGCCGGCGAAGAAGCGGGCGACCCGGTCCGCGCCGGTGACGGGGTTGCGCGCCGCCTTGACCCGGCCGCCGCCGTCGGTCCAGGCGGTGGCGTCCCTCGCCACCAGCCCGGTCAACGCGGCCAGGTCACCGTCGCGGGCGGCGGCGAGGAAGGCGTCCAACAGCCGTTCCTGCTCGGCCCGGCCGGCGGTGAACCGCCGCCGGTCCTGCCCGATCCGGGCCACCGCCCGGTGGTGCAGCTGCCGGCAGTCCGCCACCGACCGGTCCAGGATCTCCGCGATCTCGGCGTACGGCAGGTCGAAGGCGGTGTGCAGCACGTAGACCGCGCGCTCCGGCGGGGTGAGGCGTTCCAGCAGGTGCAGCAGGGCGGTGGAGAGCGAGTCGCGCAGCTCGACGGAGTCCAGCGGCCCGAACGGTGACGGCGCGGTCGGCACCGGCTCGGGCAGCCACGGCCCGACGTACGTCTCCCGGGCGGCCCGGCGGGCGCGCAGCCGGTCCAGCGCCAGGTGGGTGACCACCCGGGACAGGTAGCGGCGCGGCTCGGCGACCGCCGCCCGGTCCGCCCCCAGCCAGCGCAGGTACGCCTCCTGGAGCACGTCCTCCGCGTCGTGCCGGCTGCCGAGCAGGCGGTACGCCAGGCCGAGCAGCATCGGCCGGTGCGCCTCGAGCGCACCGGCCGCCTGCGTCGCGTCGGTGACCGTCACACGTCCGTCGGGAGTTCGGTCCGGCAGGTCACGGCGATGCGGTTCCACACGTTGATTGTCGCGATGGCCGTCAGCAGGTCGACCAACTCCTTCTCGGGCCACACCTTCGCCGCCGCGTCCCAGACCTCGTCGGGCACCCCGTGCTCGCCGAGGCGGGTCACCGCGTCGGTGAGCGCCAGCGCGGCCCGCTCCCGCTCGTCGAAGAAGGGCGCCTCCCGCCAGGTGGAGACCGCGAAGAGCCGCCGGCTCGACTCGCCCTCGGCGAGCGCGTCCCGGCTGTGCATGTCGACGCAGAACGCGCAGCCGTTCAGCATCGACGCCCGGAGCTTCACCAGGTGGAGCACGGTGTGGTCGACGTTGGCCCGGACGTACTTCTCCAGCCCCAGTACGGCGTGGTACGCCTCCGGAGCCACCTCGGCCGCGTTGATCCGCTGCATGACAACCTCCCTGATCCGTGGTGGTGACACCGACACGACGACGCGACCGGGGCTCGGCGTGACGGTCCGGGCCTGTGACGCCGGTCATGCCGGCCGGGCCACCCCGGACCGCCCGGACCGCCGGAGTTCCGGCCCCGGTCACCCGGCACGCCGCCGCCGGTCATCTCCGCCCGGTAGACCCACAGGGGCAGTCCCCGATCCGGGAGGAACGATGACCGAACTTGACCGACGTACGTTGCTGCGCGCCGGCCTGATCGCAGGTGCCGGTGTCGCGGGCGGCGCCCTGCTCGGCGCGCCCGCCGCGCCCGCCGCACCGGCCTGGCGGCCGACCGGCCGACCGGTGCTCACCCACGGCGTGCAGAGCGGTGACGTGACCGTGGACTCGGCGCTGGTCTGGACCCGCGCCGACCGTCCCGGCCGGATGCTGGTGGAGGTGAGCCGCCGGCCGGACTTCCGCGGCGCCCGGCGGGTACGCGGACCGGTGCTCGACCCGACCGGCGACCTCACCGGCAAGGTGCGGCTGCGCGGGTTGCCCGGTGGCGAGCGGCTGCACTACCGGGTCCGGGTGGAGAGCCTGGACCGGCCGGGGCTGGCCAGCGAACCGGTGACCGGCGCGCTGACCACCGCCCCCGACCGGCACGATCGCCGGGACGTCCGGTTCGTCTGGACCGGTGACATCGCCGGGCAGGGCTGGGGCATCGCCCCGGACTTCGGCGGCATGTCGATCTTCCGGGCCATGCGGGCCACCCGGCCCGACTTCTTCCTGTGCAGCGGCGACACCGTCTACGCCGACGGCCCGCTCGCCGAGACGGTGACCCTGCCCGACGGGCGGGTCTGGCGCAACCTGGTCACCCTGGAGAAGAGCAAGGTCGCCGAGACGCTGGCCGAGTACCGGGGGCAGTTCGCGTACAACCTGCTCGACGAGCACCTGCGCGCGTTCGTGGCGGAGGTGCCGCAGATCAACCAGTGGGACGACCACGAGGTGACCAACAACTGGTACCCGGGGGAGATCCTGACCGACGCGCGGTACACCGAGCGCCGCGTCGACGTGCTCGCCGCCCGGGCCCGGCAGGCGTTCGACGAGTGGCTGCCGGCGCCGGTCGACGGGCCGCGGTACCGGCGGATGTCGTACGGGTCGCGGCTGGACGTCTTCGTGCTGGACATGCGGACCTGGAAGGATCCCAACGACGGCAACACCTACGCCGACCCGGCGCGTGGCCTGCTCGGCCGGGAACAGCGGGAGTGGTTGATCCGGGAACTGACCCGGTCCCGGGCCACCTGGAAGGTGATCGCCGCCGACCTGCCGATAGGGCTGGTGGTGCCGGACGGCGCCGCCGCCCAGGAGGGCGTCGCGCAGGGCGACCCGGGCGCGCCGGCCGGGCGGGAACTGGAGTTCGCGCAGGTGCTCGGCGCGGCGCACCGGGCCGGGGTGACCGGGATCGTCTTCCTCACCGCCGACGTGCACTACACCGCCGCGCACCACTACGACCCGGCCCGGGCGTCGGTCGCCGAGTTCACCCCGTTCTGGGAGTTCGTCTCGGGGCCGGCGCACGCCGGCGCGTTCGGCCCGAACGCCCTGGACGGCACGTTCGGCCCGAAGGCGGTCTTCGTCAACGCCCCGCCGCGGGCCAACACCTCCCCGGCCGAGGGCTTCCAGCACTTCGGCGAGGTCGCCGTCGACGGCGCGTCCGGCGCCTTCACCGTCCACCTGCGCGACCGCGACGGAGCCTCCCTCTGGACGACCACCCTGCCCGCCCCGACCCGCTGACCTCGCCGCCGTCAGTCGACCATGAGGCGGTCGCCACCACCCGCCGGGGGGTACCGCGACAGCCTCATGGTCGACGCGGGCGGGATCAGCGGGTGTCGAGGAGCGGCCGCCGTTACTCGGCGGCGATCTCGGCGGGCGGTCGGGTAACCTTGACGGCCGTAAGGCGATGACCCGGCCATCACCGGCGAGCCTCCGGAAGAACAGCCGGGTGACCGGCCCAGTAGAACCGGACGGGTCCGGCCCGTCACAGCCGGCCAACGAGCGGGCGGTCGATCCTGACCGCCAAGCGGGGTGGTACCGCGGGCCACCCGGGGCGCCGGCACGGCGTACCGGATCGGCTCGTCCTCGCAGACCCACATGACCGTGAGCTGCGCGAGGAGAGCGACCCCCGATGGCCTATCCGTTGCACGACCCGACCGCCGCCGTCCCGGCGAGCCCGGACCTGCCCGCGGTCGAACGCCGGGTCCTGGAGCACTGGACGGCCGACAAGACCTTCGAGGCCAGCGTCGAGGCCCGTCCCGCCGGCACCGACGGGAAGAACGAGTACGTCTTCTACGACGGCCCGCCGTTCGCCAACGGCCTGCCGCACTACGGCCACCTCTTCACCGGCTACGTCAAGGACGTGGTGCCGCGCTACCAGACCATGCGCGGGCGCCGGGTGGAGCGGCGCTTCGGCTGGGACTGCCACGGCCTGCCCGCCGAGGTGGTCGCCGAGAAGCAGCTCGGCATCACCAGCAAGGCGGAGATCCTCGACCTGGGCGTGGCCCGGTTCAACGAGGCGTGCCGCACCTCGGTGCTGGAGTTCACCCAGGACTGGGAGCGCTACGTCACCCGGCAGGCCCGCTGGGTCGACTTCGCCAACGACTACAAGACCCTCGACCTGGACTACATGGAAAGCGTCATGTGGGCCTTCAAGACCCTGCACGACAAGGGCCTGGTCTACGAGGGCTTCCGGGTGCTGGCGTACTGCTGGCGCTGCGAGACGCCGCTGTCGAACACCGAGACCCGGATGGACGACGTCTACCGGGACCGGCACGACCCGACGTTGTCGGTGTGGTTCGAGTTGACCCCCGACGAGAGCGCGCCGGAGCTGGTGCGCGGGCCGGTGCGGCTCGGCGTCTGGACCACCACGCCGTGGACCCTGCCGTCCAACCTCGCGCTCGCCGTCGGCCCCGACATCGAGTACGCGGTGCTGGAGCGCGACGGCGCGCGGTACGTCGTCGGGGCGGCCCGGCTGGCCGCGTACGCCAAGGAGCTGGAGGGGTACGAGCAGGTCGGCACCGTCTCCGGCCGCGACCTCGTCGGCCGCCGCTACACCCCGCTGTTCGACTTCCTCGTCGAGCAGGCGGGCCCGAACGCCTACCAGGTGCTCGGCGCGGAGTTCGTCACCACCGAGGACGGCACCGGGATCGTGCACCTGGCCCCGGCCTTCGGCGAGGACGACCAGAACACCTGCAACGCCGCCGGCATCCCGACCATCGTCACGGTGGACGACCACACCCGGTTCACCGCGCTGGTCCCGCCGTACCAGGGCGAGCAGGTCTTCGACGTCAACAAGCCGGTGATCCGGGAGCTGAAGGAGCGGGGGGTGGTGCTCAAGCAGGACACCTACACCCACTCCTACCCGCACTGCTGGCGCTGCGACACCCCGCTGGTCTACAAGGCGGTGTCGTCGTGGTTCGTCGCGGTGACCCAGTTCAAGGACCGGATGGTCGAGCTGAACCAGCAGATCAACTGGACCCCGGGGCACATCAAGGACGGCTCGTTCGGCAAGTGGCTGGCCAACGCCCGCGACTGGTCGATCAGCCGGAACCGGTTCTGGGGCTCGCCGATCCCGGTGTGGAAGTCCGACGACCCGAACTACCCGCGGCTGGACGTCTACGGCTCGCTGGAGGAGATCGAGCGGGACTTCGGCGTACGCCTTACCGACCTGCACCGGCCGGCGGTGGACGAGCTGGTCCGCCCCAACCCGGACGACCCGACGGGGAAGTCCGTGATGCGCCGGGTGCCGGAGGTGCTGGACTGCTGGTTCGAGTCCGGCTCGATGCCGTTCGCCCAGGTGCACTACCCGTTCGAGAACCGCGACTGGTTCGAGCACCACTACCCGGGCGACTTCATCGTCGAGTACATCGGGCAAACCCGCGGCTGGTTCTACACGATGCACGTGCTGGCCACCGCGCTGTTCGACCGGCCGGCGTTCCGCAACTGCCTCAGCCACGGCATCCTGCTCGGCTCCGACGGGCGCAAGATGTCCAAGAGCCTGCGCAACTACCCGGACGTCTACCACGTGTTCGACTCGTACGGCTCGGACGCGATGCGCTGGATGCTGATGTCCTCGCCGGTGCTGCGCGGCGGTGACATGGCGGTCACCGAGTCGGGCATCCGGGACGCGGTCCGGCAGGTGCTGCTGCCGCTGTGGAACGTCTGGTACTTCTTCTCGCTCTACGCCAACGCCGACGGCTACACGGCGAAGCGGCGGGTGGACTCCACCCACCTACTCGACCGGTACGTGCTGGCGAAGACGAACGAGCTGGTCTCCACCGTCGGTGCGCAGATGGACGCGTACGACATCTCCGGTGCCTGCGCCACCGTGCGGTCCTACCTGGACGCGCTGACCAACTGGTACGTCCGGCGCTCCCGGGACCGGTTCTGGTCGGGTGACGCGGACGCGTTCGACACGCTCTGGACGGTGCTGGAGACGCTGTGCCGGGTGGTGGCGCCGCTGGCGCCGCTGACCGCGGAGGAGATCTGGCGCGGGCTGACCGGCGAGCGGTCGGTGCACCTGGCCGACTGGCCGGACGCGGCGCAGTTCCCGGCCGACCACGAGCTGGTCGCCGCGATGGACGCCACCCGGGCGGTCGCCTCGGCGGCGCTGTCGCTGCGCAAGGCCAAGGGGCTGCGGGTGCGGCTGCCGCTGTCGAAGCTGACCGTCGCCTCCCCGGCGGCGGAGCAGCTGCGGCCCTTCGCCGACCTGGTCGCCGACGAGGTCAACGTGAAGGCGGTGGAGTTCACCGGCGAGGTGTCCGCGTACTGCCAGCAGGTGCTGACGGTGGTGCCGCGCGCGCTCGGCCCCCGGGTCGGCAAGCAGGTCCAGCAGGTCATCAAGGCGGTCAAGGCGGGCGAGTGGGAGCTGGTCGACGGCGCCCCGGTGGCCGCCGGCGTCACCCTCGCCGAGGGCGAGTACGAGCTGCGCCTGGTCGCCGCCGACGCCGAGCACTCCGCGCCGCTGCCCGGCGGCGAGGGCGTGGTCGTGCTGGACACGGAGGTCACCCCCGAACTGGCCGCCGAGGGGCTGGCGCGGGACGTCGTCCGGGTCGTGCAGCAGGCCCGCCGGGACGCCGACCTGGACGTCTCCGACCGGATCGCGCTGCTGCTGTCGGCCTCCGAGGAGGTGCGCGCGGCGGTGGCCGGGTACACGGACTTCGTCGCCCGGGAGGTGCTGGCCGACTCCGTCGACTTCGCCGACGGGGTGGCGGGCTTCACGGGCGAGGTCGGCGAGGGCGACCGGGTGACGGTCGCCGTCCGGCGGGTATGAGGCATTGAGACGGTGGCGGTCCGGCGTGCTCCGCCGGGCCGCCACCACCGGCCCCGCCTGCGCCCGACAGGCCCGCTCACCAGCCGGCCGGCACCGCCACCCCCGCGGGACCACGTGGACCCGTCCGCTACCGTGACACCGCCTGCCCGCACACGATCCGCCGGAGGACCAGTGCCCCTGCTCTACACCATCGGCAAGCTCACCGTGGCGCCCGCGCTCCGGTTGGCCTTCCGTCCGACCGTGGAGGGGTTGGAGCACATCCCGGAGACCGGTGGTGCGATCTTCGCGGGCAACCACCTCTCCGTCGCCGACGAGCTCTTCCTCGGCACGGTCGTGCCCCGGCACCTGGCGTTCTGGGCCAAGTCGGAGTACTTCAAG
Organism: Micromonospora sp. NPDC047730; assembly: GCF_043204765.1. Lineage (NCBI taxonomy): Bacteria > Bacillati > Actinomycetota > Actinomycetes > Micromonosporales > Micromonosporaceae > Micromonospora > Micromonospora sp. NPDC047730. The sequence continues at coordinate 14,430 of NZ_JBIDCU010000021.1, forward strand.
GGCACCGGCCCGAAGGGCGCCTTCTCCAAGTTCGTGCTCACCGGCCTGGGGGCCATCCCGGTCGAACGGGCCGGCGGCCGGGCGGCGCTGGCCGCGTTCGACGCCGCCATCCCGGTGCTCAAGGCCGGTGACCTGGTCGCCGTCTATCCCGAGGGGACCCGCTCGCCGGACGGCCGGCTCTACCGGGGGCGCACCGGCGCGGCCCGGCTGGCGGTGGCGGCCGGCGTGCCGGTCATCCCGGTCGGCATGATCGGTACCGACAAGGCCCAGCCCATCGGCACCCGGGTGCCCCGTCCCGGCCGCGCCAAGATCACGGTACGGTTCGGCAAGCCGCTGGACTTCACCGGCCGGCCGGACGACCGCACGTCGCTGCGGGAGATCACCGACGAGATCATGACCGAGATCCAGAAGCTCACCGGCCAGGAGTACGTGCCCCGCTACGCCCCGCCCCGCGCGCAGCCGCCGCCCGCCGGCTGAGCTGTCACGGTGCGGCGTCGCCGCGCCGCTTCTCCTGGCGGACGACGTCGTCCATGTCGCCGAGCCGGCCGAGCTGGGCGACGGCGCGGGCCATCCGCCAGCTCAGCCCTGCTTGGCGGTAACGATCTGGTCCCGCAGGGTGCCGAGCAGGGCGGCGCTGTCGTCGACGGAGAGCCGGGTGAAGACCGCGGTGGCGATGCTGCCGTGGTCGACGGAGGTGCAGACCACCACGTCGTCGCCGTCGACGCGGCCCACCGCGCAGCGCTCGTGCCGGCCGCGTACGCCGGTGTCGACCTCCTGCGCCTCGCCGAGGGAGTACTGCTCGGTGAGCCGGGTGATCTCGTCCTGCGCGTCCGACTCGGGGGTGAACCGGAAACCGGTGCCGCCGAAGACCGTCACCCGCTTGCCGCCGGGCGTGCCGTAGACGCCGGCGAAGGTGTCCTCGGCCAGCCAGTGCGCCTTGCGTACCTCCGCCTCCAGTTGCCTGGCGGTCTCCTTGCTGCGGCTGTCGTCGCGCAGCCGCAGGTCGGCCACCTCGGCGGGCAGGGCGGCGCTGGCCGGGTACTGCGTGACCATCGGCGTCCCGTAGTAGGCCGGGCAGCCGCAGCAGCAGGCCAGGGTGAGCAGCAGCACCCACGGCCAGCGGCGACGCTTGCGGACGGCGACCGGGACGTACCCCTTGGGGGCCTGGAAGCCGGGCGGCGGCCCGGCCGGCGGCGTCTTCGTCCGCCGCTGCCTCGGCGGCGCGGGCGGCGGGGGCGGCGGGGGCGGGGCAGGCGCCGGCCGCACCGGGACGGGTGCCCGGGAGACCGGCGGCGGGGCCGGATACGCGACCGGCGGCGGCGACACCGGGTAGGCGACCGGCGGTGGGGCGGGACGCGGCGCGGGCGGCGGCGCGGGGGAGCGGACGGGCGGTGCCGGCGGCGCGGGGTGTGACCGGGCCGGCGGCGCGGCCGGGTACGGCATTGTCGGTGGCAGCGGCGGCAGCTCGGCCGCCGGCAGGTCCCACCCGCCGGTGTCCGCGCCGGCCCACGGGTCCACCGGGGTGCGGTGCTCGGGCGGCTCCGCCGGGCTCGGCGGCACCGGCGTGGGCTCGGCCGACTCGCCCCAGGCCCGCTTGCGCGGCGGCGGGGGAGGGACGGGCGCGGAGCCGCTCCACCGGGGTGCGGGCGGCTGCTTGTCGGCGGGGAGCATGCGGGTGCCCTGCGGCCCGGCCGCCGGGCGGTCCGTCGCGGGCCGGTCGGCGGGGAGCGGGCGGGTGCCCTCCGGACCGGCGACGGCGGTGCCCTCCGGACCGGCGGCGTCGGACCCCTCCGGACCGCTGCCGAGGGCGCCGTCCGGGGCGGCGGCGGTGCCCCGGGGAGTGTCAGCGTCCGGCGGAGCGATGGCGGCGTCCGGCGGGGCGGTCACGTCGGCGCCGGTGCCCTCGGCGCCCTCGGCGCGGTCGGTCGCGGCCGCCTCCGTCCCTTCGACGGGCAGCTCACGGGTGCCCTCCGGGCCCGTGGGGCCGGCGGGGGCGGCGGCTGCGGGGGAGGACGTGTGCTCCTCGGTGACCGCCGGATCCCGGCCCTGGTCCGGGCCCGGGATGCTCCCGTCGGCCGGCCGGTCCGGTCCCGGCTGCGGCTGCGGCATCGCGGCAATCTCCTCTCGCGCCGGTCCGAGGTTAGTACCGACGCGCCAGCGCGGCGATCCCGGCCACCGCCCGGGGACAGGGCCGGCCGGACGTCCGGTCGGGGAACCACGGCGACCGGCCGGCGCCGTGGCGTCCGCGCGGTCGCCGCCGACGGGGCGCGTACCCTTGGGCATCATGAGCGTCCCGTCCACCACGCCGCGTCCCGTCGCGGCCAATTCCGTCTGGCCCCGGCTGGAGCCGCTGCTGCCCCAGGTGACCAAGCCCATCCAGTACGTCGGTGGCGAGCTGGGTGCGGTGGTCAAGGACTGGGACACCGCGACCGTGCGCTGGGCGCTGATGTATCCCGACGCCTACGAGGTCGGCCTGCCCAACCAGGGCGTGCAGATCCTCTACGAGGTGCTCAACGAGCTGCCCGACGTGCTCGCCGAGCGGACGTACGCGGTCTGGCCGGACCTGGAGAAGCTGATGCGCGCCCACGGCGTGCCGCAGTTCACGGTCGACGCGCACCGCTCGGTGCGCGACTTCGACGTGTTCGGCATCTCCTTCTCCACCGAGCTGGGCTACACCAACCTGCTCACCGCGATCGACCTGGCCGGCATCCCCATGCTCGCCGCCGACCGCACCGACGCCGACCCGGTGATCGTGGCCGGCGGTCACGCCGCGTTCAACCCGGAGCCCATCGCCGACTTCGTCGACGCCGCCGTGCTCGGCGACGGCGAGGAGGCCGTCCTGGAGATCACCGCGATCGTCCGGGAGTGGAAGGCGGAGGGCTCCCCGGGCGGGCGCGACGAACTGCTGCTGCGCCTGGCCCGCACCGAGAGCGTCTACGTGCCGCGCTTCTACGACGTGGACTACCTGCCCGACGGCCGGATCCAGCGGGTCGTGCCGAACCGGGCGGACGTGCCGTTCCGGGTGCACAAGCGCACGACCATGGACCTGGACGCCTGGCCGTACCCGAAGAAGCCCCTGGTGCCGCTCGCCGAGACGGTGCACGAGCGGTACGCGGTGGAGATCTTCCGGGGCTGCACCCGGGGCTGCCGGTTCTGCCAGGCCGGCATGATCACCCGGCCGGTGCGTGAGCGCTCCATCACCACGGTGGGGCAGATGGTGCAGCAGGGGCTGGAGTTCTCCGGCTTCCACGAGGTGGGCCTGCTGTCGCTGTCGTCCGCCGACCACTCCGAGATCGGCGACATGTGCTCGGGCCTCGCCCAGCAGTACGAGGGCACCAACGTCTCGCTCTCGCTGCCGTCGACCAGGGTCGACGCGTTCAACATCGACCTCGCGCAGGAGCTGTCCCGCAACGGGCGGCGCACCGGCCTGACCTTCGCGCCGGAGGGCGGGTCGGAGCGGATCCGCAAGGTCATCAACAAGATGGTGTCGAAGGAAGACCTGATCCGCACCGTCGTCACCGCGTACACGAACGGCTGGCGGCAGGTGAAGCTCTACTTCATGTGCGGCCTGCCCACGGAGACCGACGAGGACGTCCTCGAGATCGCGGACATGGCGCACGAGGTGATCAGGGCGGGTCGGGCGGCCACCGGGTCCAAGGACATCCGCTGCACCGTCTCCATCGGCGGTTTCGTGCCGAAGCCGCACACCCCGTTCCAGTGGGCGTCCATGGCCCGGCCGGAGGTCATCGACGGCCGGCTCAAGCTGCTCAAGCAGGCGATCAACTCGGACCGCTCGCTGGGCCGGGCGATCGGCTTCCGCTACCACGACGGCGAGCCCTCGTTGATCGAGGGCCTGCTCAGCCGGGGCGACCGCCGGGTCGGCGCGGTGATCCGCAAGGTCTGGGAGAACGGCGGCCGGTTCGACGGCTGGAGCGAGCACTTCTCCTACCAGCGCTGGGTGGAGGCCGCCGCCGAGGTGCTGCCGCAGTTCGGGGTCGACCTCGACTGGTACACCACCCGCGAACGCGACGAGTTGGAGGTCCTGCCCTGGGACCACCTGGACTCGGGCCTGGACAAGGACTGGCTCTGGCAGGACTGGCAGGATTCGCTCAGCGAGTACGAGCAGGACGACTGCCGGTGGACCCCGTGTTTCGACTGCGGCGTCTGCCCCGCCATGGACACCGAGATCCAGATCGGCCCGACCGGGAAGAAACTCCTCCCGCTCACCCCGATCAACGGCCTGAAGCTCCCCACCGGCGCCCAGCAGTAGCCCGCCGCACGGCGGGCGGCGCCCGCGCGCCGCCCGCCGCGCACCGGGTCGATCATGCGGCTGTCGTCAGCGGCACGCGCGTTGTCGCGCGGGTGCCTTCACGATCAGCCGGTCTCTGACACCGAGGAGCACGACGATCAGTAGGAAACCACAGCCAGAGGGCGGCCAGGCCCCGGTCGTCCAGCGCGTCCGGATCCGGTACGCCAAGCGCGGTCCGCTGCGCTTCACGTCGCACCGGGACTTCGCCCGGGCGTTCGAGCGCGCGCTGCGCCGGGCCGGCGTGCCGATCGCCTTCTCCCAGGGCTTCACCCCGCACCCCAAGATCTCGTACGCCAGCGCCGCCCCCACCGGCGTCGCGAGCGAGGCGGAATACCTGGAGATCGGCCTCCGCGAGCCGGTCGACCCGCAGGAGCTGCGCGCCGCGCTGGACGCCGCGCTCTCGCCGGGGCTCGACGTGCTCGACGCCGTCGTGGCCGGCGGCGGGAGTCTTGCCGACCGGATCGAGGCGTCGCACTGGCGGATCGAGCTGCCCGAGGTCGACCCCGCCGTCCTGGAACGGGCGGTTTCCGCCTTCACGGCCGCCGACGAGGTGCTCGTCGAGCGGATGACCAAACAGGGCCGGCGCACCTTCGACGCCCGATCAGCAGTGATTCACATCGATGTCGCGGCGTCGACGGAGACGCCTTCCGGGGTCCCGGCCGTACCGTGTGCGATACTCGAACTGGTCGTGCGGCAGGTCACCCCCGCCGTGCGGCCCGATGACGTCCTTTCCGGCCTCCGCGTGGTGGCCGACCTGGAGCCGCCGGTCTCCCCGAGGGTGATCCGGCTGGCACAGGGCACGCTGACCGCGCAGGGCGCGATCGCGGATCCGTTGGACGCGGACCGCGACGGGGCAACCATCGGTGAACGCTGACCGACGGTCGGCGTTCAGGCAGGCAGACTTCGGCGGTCGCGCACCCTGCGCGCCCGGCGGAAACACTTTTGCGGCAACCCTGCGTGGCAGCGCTCACCCGCGCCCGGGGCAGCCAGAACTGGAGAACGTCCATGCTCGAGAACGAGCCCGAGGGCGGCGAACGGACCGGTTCACAGCCGGCCGACGAGACCGCTAACAACGGCACCACCGAGAACGCCACCGGCGCGAGCAGCGCCACCGAGGCGGGGAGCACCGCCGGGGCGGAGAACGCCGCCGTCGGCATGGCGGACGCCGGAGCCACCGAGGCGGGACAGGCCCCGGTCGCGCCCGCCCGACGCCGTACCACCCGGCGGCGCGCCGCGCCCCTGAACCAGCCCGAGCAGACCGACGCGCCGGTGCAGGCGTCGACCGAGGCCGTGCCGGGCAGCGCCGAGGCGCCCCAGGCCGAGGTGCTCGCCCCGGTCACCGGCGACCTCGAGGCCGCCCCGAAGGCGACGCGCCGCCGCCGCAAGGCCACCACCGCCAAGGCCGCCGGGGAGTCCGCGGCGCCGGCCGAGGAGCCCACGGCGCAGGCCGCCGAGGAGCCCACGGCGCAGGCCGCCGGGGAGCCGTCGGCCGCGGTGGAGGAGGCCCCCGCCGAGGCGGAGAAGCCGGTCAAGGCCACCCGTGCCCGCCGGAAGAAGGCCGCCCCCGCGGCGGCCGAGCCGGCCGCGGAGACCCCGGCCGGCACCGCCGAGCCGGCCGCCGGTGACGAGGCCGCCCAGGCCGGGCCCGGCGAGGCCGAGCAGCCTGGCCGGGCCGAGCCGCAGGCCGGCACCGGGTTCGGCGCCGCCGCCCCGCCCGCCGCGGAGACCCGCGCCGGCGAGGTGCCGCCGGGCGCCGCGCCCGCAGCGGAACCGGCCGCCCAGGAGGAGCCCGCCGCGGAGCCGGAGCCGCGCACCCGCCGCCGGCGGGCCGCGCTCTCCGCGCCCACCGTGCTCTTCATGGCCCCGCAGCCGGAGGAGATCCCGCTGGCCCGGGTCGTCACGCCCGCCCCGGCCGCCGTGGAGCCCGCCGCCGAGGAGGAGCCGGCCGAGCCGGCCCGCCGCCGCCGGCGTGGCCGCCGCGACGTCGAGGTGGCCGAGGCCGTCGAGGCCGAGGAGGAGCCGACCGAGGAGGCCGAGGAGGCCGCCGAGGACGAGGAAGAGGACGAGGACGACACCGCCGCCCGCCGTCGTCGCCGCCGGGGCCGCCGGGGCCGTGGCCGGGGCAAGGGCGGCGCGGAGGACATCGAGGACGAGGAGGCCGAGGAGGCCACGCAGGCCGAGGCGGAAGAGGCCGAAGGCGAGGAGGACGAGGAGGCCGAGGGGGGCGACGCGCTGACCCGCCGTCGCCGGCGGCGCCGTCGCCGGGGTGCCGGCGACGTCGAGGCCGGTGCCGACGACGGCGTGCCGACCGTCGTCAAGATCCGCGAGCCGCGCAAGACCGTCGACGAGGTGCAGGGCGTCTCCGGCTCGACCCGCCTGGAGGCCAAGCGCCAGCGCCGCCGCGACGGCCGCGAGCAGCGCCGGACCCGGCCGCCGATCCTCAGCGAGTCGGAGTTCCTGGCCCGCCGGGAGGCCGTCGACCGGGTGATGGCGGTACGCCAGCGCGGCGACCGGACCCAGATCGCCGTCCTCGAGGACGGGGTGCTGGTCGAGCACTACGTCACCCGCAACTCCTCCGGCACCATGGCCGGCAACGTCTACCTCGGCAAGGTGCAGAACGTCCTGCCCAGCATGGAGGCGGCCTTCGTCGACGTCGGGCGCGGCCGCAACGCCGTGCTGTACGCCGGCGAGGTGAACTGGGACACCACCGGCCTGGAGGGTCGGGCCCGCTCGATCGAGCAGGCGCTCCGGTCCGGCGACTCGGTGCTCGTGCAGGTCACCAAGGACCCGATCGGCCACAAGGGCGCCCGGCTGACCAGCCACATCGCGCTCTCCGGCCGGCACCTGGTCTACGTGCCCAACGGCAACGCCTCCGGCATCAGCCGGAAGCTGCCCGACACCGAGCGCAAGCGGCTGCGGGACGTGCTGAAGAAGCTGGTGCCGGACGGCGCGGGCGTGATCGTCCGGACCGCCGCCGAGGGCGCCAGCGAGGACGAGCTGGCCCGCGACGTCAAGCGGTTGCAGGCGCAGTGGGAGGACATCCAGGCGAAGGCGGCCGAGGGCGGCGCCCCGGTGCTGCTCTACGAGGAGCCGGACCTGGTCATCCGGGTCGTCCGGGACCTGTTCAACGAGGACTTCCGCGAGCTGGTGATCGAGGGCGAGCAGTCGTACGACGTGGTCGAGTCGTACCTGTCGCACGTCTCGCCCGACCTGGTCCCCCGGCTGCGCCGGCACGTCGGCACCACCGACGTCTTCGCCGAGTACCGGATCGACGAGCAGATCATCAAGGGGCTGGACCGCAAGGTCTTCCTCCCCTCGGGCGGTTCGCTGGTGATCGACCGGACCGAGGCGATGACTGTCATCGACGTCAACACCGGCAAGTACACCGGCTCCGGGGGCAACCTGGAGGAGACGGTCACCCGGAACAACCTCGAGGCCGCCGAGGAGATCGTCCGCCAGCTCCGGCTGCGCGACATCGGCGGCATCGTGGTGATCGACTTCATCGACATGGTGCTGGAGTCGAACCGCGAGCTGGTGCTGCGCCGGCTGACCGAGTGCCTGGGGCGGGACCGCACCAAGCACCAGGTCACCGAGATCACCTCGCTCGGCCTCGTGCAGATGACCCGCAAGCGGATCGGTGCGGGCCTGCTGGAGGCGTTCAGCGAGACCTGCGAGTGCTGCAAGGGCCGGGGCCTGATCATCCACACCGAGCCGGTGCCGGAGAAGCCGCGCTCCGGCGGCGGCGCGGGGGAGAAGGTCAAGGCGGTCGCCTCGGCCGTCGCCGCCCCGGCGGCCGAGCAGGGCGGCGGCGCGTCCCGGAAGCGGGCCCGCAAGAGCGCGCCGGCCGAGCGGACCGTGGCCGAGGTCACCGAGCCCGACACCGCGACCAGCCCGGACGCCGACTACCACGACACCATGGGCTACGACCTGTCCCGCTACGAGGCGGACACCCCCGCCGCGCCCGTGGTCGCCGACAGCCAGACGGGCGAGTCCGCCCGGCTGGCCGCCCCGGACGACCCGGACGCGCTGGCCGACACCGACGGCGACGAGCCGGAGGGCGGCTCCGGCCGGCGCCGGTCCCGGCGCAGCGGCGCGCGGCGGCGCACCCGGCCGTGACCGGCTGACCAGCCCGGCGTTTGGCAGGGCCCCTTCCCCGGCAATGTCCCGGGGAGGGGGCCTTGTCGTATGGTCGATCCCCGGCCACGATCGGCCAACCCGGTCAGGAGAAGAACGATGCGCCGTCTGCTCGCCGTCACCACGGTCACCGCTGTCCTGCTCACCGGCGCCGGGTGCGCGGCCGAGCGGCCGGAGCCGGCCGCCTCGGGCGCCGCGTCGAGCGGGCCCACCGGCGGTCCGGGCGGCGGGGCGACGGGCTCCGGGCCGGTTGGCGGGCCGGGGGCCGGCAGCGGGGCGGCGGGCGGCAACGCCCCCGAGGTGTGCGCCGCCGCACAGGCGGCCGGGGACACCGCCGTGCGGACGTACGTCGAGGAGCTCGGCAAGATGGTCGCGGCGGTCGGGGCGAACGACGGCACCGCCGCCGAAACCGCCCGCAAGCGCATCTCCGCGGCGCTGACCGACTGGCGGGCCGCCCTGCGGCGGGAGTCGGGCCGGGCCGAGGACGCCCAGCTCAAGACGCTGCTCGCGGACATGGCGGCCGAGGTCGGCACGCTGGGCACCGACGTCGACGCGATCGACGAGACCGAGCTGGACCGGCTCCGGCAGCGGCTCGACCAGCTCTGCGCCCGCTGACCTGCGGGGCCGGTTTGGGCGTCGGCCCTCCCATGGCGTACGCTTGCCTGCGGCGCACTTTGGTGTGCCGAGTCCCCGCGCGCCCGCGCCGCCGTGCCTCTGCTACCCGGCGAGCCGCCGTGGGAACACCCGCCAGCAGCCTCAACGACAGGGAGTCCGCCTCCGATGTACGCGATCGTCAAGACCGGCGGCAAGCAGTACAAGGTCGCCGAGGGCGACGTGATCGAGGTCGAGAAGCTCGCCGGTGCCCCCGGCGACGCGGTGAAGCTCACCGCGGTGCTCCTCGTCGACGGTGACGACCTGGTGACCGACGCGGCGAAGCTTGCCGAGGTCGCGGTGTCCGGCGAGATCGCCGCGCACACCAAGGGCCCGAAGATCCGGATCCACAAGTTCAAGAACAAGACCGGCTACCACAAGCGCCAGGGTCACCGTCAGCCGCTGACCCAGGTCAAGGTGACCGGCATCTCCAGCGGGAAGTAGGTCGTCCTCAGATGGCTCACAAAAAGGGTGCGTCCAGCTCGCGTAACGGCCGTGACTCCGCGGCCCAGCGGCTCGGCGTGAAGCGCTTCGGTGGTCAGGTCGTCAGCGCGGGTGAGATCCTCATCCGTCAGCGTGGCACCAAGTTCCACCCCGGTGACCTGGTCGGCCGTGGCGGAGACGACACGCTCTTCGCGCTGGCCGCCGGTTCGGTCCAGTTCGGCACCAAGCGCGGTCGCAAGACCGTCAGCATCGTGCCGCAGCAGTAGTTTCTCCGGCGCAGCGGGCCGCGGACCTCGTGTCCCGGCCCGCTGCGCCTTTTCTCGTGCGGGGCGTCGACCTCGCTGGAAGGATTGACGCCCGTGGCGACGTTCGTTGACCGGGTCGTCCTGCACCTGCAGGCCGGCGATGGCGGGCACGGTTGTGTCTCGATCCACCGGGAGAAGTTCAAGCCCTTCGGGGGCCCCGACGGCGGCAACGGCGGGCACGGCGGCAGCGTGTCCCTCGTGGTCGACCCGCAGGTGACGACGCTGCTCGACTTCCACTTCCGCCCGCACGTCAAGGCCGAGAACGGCAAGGGCGGCGCCGGGTCGAACCGGGACGGCGCGAACGGCCACAACCTCGTGCTGAAGGTGCCGAACGGCACCGTCGTGCAGGCCCTCGACGGCACCGTGCTGGCCGACATGGTCGGCGCCGGCACGACCTTCGAGGTCGCCCGGGGCGGGCGCGGCGGCCGGGGCAACGCGTCGCTGGCCAACGCCCGGCGCAAGGCCCCCGGCTTCGCCGAGCTGGGCGAGCCCGGCGAGCAGCTCGACGTGGTGCTGGAGCTCAAGAGCGTCGCCGACGTCGGCCTGGTCGGCTTCCCGTCGGCCGGCAAGTCGTCGCTGATCTCGGTGATCTCCGCCGCCAAGCCGAAGATCGCCGACTACCCGTTCACCACCCTGGTCCCCAACCTGGGCGTGGTCCGGGTGGACAACCACACCTTCACGGTCGCCGACGTGCCGGGCCTGATCCCGGGGGCGGCCACCGGCAAGGGCCTCGGCCTGGAGTTCCTCCGACACATCGAGCGCTGCTCGGTGCTGGTGCACGTCATCGACACCGCCACCCTGGAGCCCGGCCGGGACCCGGTGGCCGACATCGACACCATCGAGGCCGAGCTGACCGAGTACGGCGGCCTGGCCGACCGGCCCCGGCTGGTGGCGCTGAACAAGGTCGACGTGCCGGACGGCCGGGACCTGGCCGAGATCGTCCGCCCCGACCTGGAGGAGCGCGGCTTCCGGGTGTTCGAGGTCTCGGCGGCCACCCGGGAGGGGCTGAAGGAGCTGACGTACGCCATGGCGGAGCTGGTGGAGCAGGCGCGCAGCGCCGCGCCGCCGGCCGAGCCGACCCGGATCGTGATCCGGCCGAGGGCGGTCGACGACGCCGGCTTCACGATCGAGGCCGCGCCGGACGGCGGCTGGCTCGTGCGCGGCGTCCGTCCCGAGCGCTGGGTGCGGCAGACGAACTTCGACAACGACGAGGCGGTGGGCTACCTGGCCGACCGGCTGGCGCGCCTGGGTGTCGAGGAGAAGCTCGGGAAGGCCGGCGCGGAGCCGGGCGACCTCGTCCGGATCGGCGACCGCGAGTTCGACTGGCAGCCGACCCTCTACGCCGGCGCCGACTTCGTCCCGGGCAACCGGGGCACGGACGTCCGGCTGGAGGAGAAGTCGACCCGCGCCTCCGCGGCGGAGCGGCTGGCGGCCCGCAAGGCCCGCCGGCAGCGCCCGGCCGACGAGGTCGAGGCCGGCCCGTCGGACGAGGTCGGCCCGTACGACGGGGTCGGGGAGGGCGACGCCGAATAGCTCGTCGCGCTCCGTGAGCGGGTCGACTGCCGGAAACCTGCCCGAAATCCGCGCCGCCTAGCGTGGCCTGATGCTGATCGAGTCCCGCCCCGCCACGGATCCGGAGATCGACGCCCTGGTCACCGCCCAGCAGCGCGAGCTGCGCGAGGCGGACGGCGGGTTGGACGGCCAGGCGACCGTGACCCACGACGACATCCGCTACCTCGTGGTGGTGGCCGACGGGCGGGCGATCGCCTGCGGCGGGATCCAGGCGCTCGACGACGGCACCGGCGAGCTGAAGCGGATGTACGTCCGTCCGGCGTACCGGGGGCGGGGCATCGCCCGGCAGTTGCTGGCCGCGCTGGAGGAGTTGGCCTTCCGGCAGGGGCACGCGGTGGTCTGCCTGGAGACCGGCACGTATCTGCCGGCCGCGATCGGGCTCTACACCTCCTGTGGGTACGAGCCGATCCCGGTGTACGGCGAGTACGTGAGCAACCCGTACAGCGTCTGCTTCGCCAAGCGGCTGCGCGTGCCGGCCTGACGGCGCCCGCGCCCGGCGCCGGCCGGCCGGTCAGTCGCCGGTGTGCGAGTGCGCGGCCGTGACCGGCTTCGACTCCGGCGACGCGTGCTGACGCAGGAAGACGCTCAGCACGATCAGCATCCCGACCGCGAGGAACTCGCTCTGCCAGTTCTGCATCGACTGGTACCAGAACTCGCTGGTGCCGAGGAACTCCCGGACGCCGATCGGTGGCGCGCCGGCCAGCAGCGCCTGCTCCTCGTTGTAGCTGGCCGTGCCGCCGACCAGGTGGCCGAGGAACGAGCCGGCGAAGATCAGCAGCAGCGCGATCGAGAGACTGTTCCGGTAGAGCACCAGCGGCAGGCCGGTGACGCGCACCGGCCAGGGTGAGTCGGGGGTGGCGCGTCGCTCGTCGTCCTCGGGGCGGTCGGTCTGCCCGACGGGCTTCGACTCGGCCGAGCCCCGCTGCACCAGGTACGCGGTGAGCAGGACGTAGCCGCCCATCTGGAGGAACTCCGACTCCCAGTTCTCGAAGACGGCCTCGGCGAAGTGCCCGCTGCGCAGGTACGCCGGCCAGGCCACGGGCATCGCGCCGAGATCGGTCAACTCCTCGTTGCGGGCGTGCCAGCCGAACACGCTCTGCAACGCGAGGAAGACGAGGATGGCCCCGAACATCGAGATCGTCAGCGCGTGGTCCCGTAGCCGGCGGAGCACGACGACCTCCTTGTCGCGATCCCGGGCCGCTGCGGTCAGGGGCGGTCGAAGGGCCTGTCCAGACGGCCGCCGGTGCCGACCTGGTTGGACAGCAGCAGCCCCAGGGCGAGCATGCCGAAGCCGAGGGCCAGGTGCAGCCAGTTGTCGGCGTCGTTGACCGGGATGAAGTTCAACGCGGTCTCCCGGTCGATCGCGAAGCCGTACAGCCACAGGCCGAGGTAGAGCGCGCCGCCGCCGGCGAGGAAGATCCGGGCCCCGGCGACGGTGCGGGCCAACACCAGCCCGGCCAGTCCGAAGCCCAGGTGCAGCGCGTTGTGCAGGATCGACACCTGGAACAGGCCGAGCAGTCGGGCCTCGGAGTGGTGACCGGCGAACGTCATGTCGCCGTAGTCGGTGGTGACGCCGGGGATGAACCCGAGCACCCCGACCAGGGCGAAGATCCCGGCCGCGGCCACCGCGGCGAACTGCACCCCGGGCTTCCGTCCCGGCGGGGCGCCGCGAGCGTTCCGTGCCATCGATGTCACCTCCGTGGACCCGCGGAACGCCCTGCCCGCGGCGCGGGTCGCGGCGACCGGCCGTCACTGTCCGTGATGGCATCGGCATCCGGCCCGACGATCCTCCATTTTGTAGTCCGCACCCGACGGGCCGCAGGAGAAGTCACGAACGAGGTATGGAAGCGGCGACGGAGGGTAGGTCAGAGGAGGCGGCGGCAGCAACGGCCGGTCGCATCCCCCCAGCACAACCGCGACGACTTTCCGAGCGGAAGGGACATCATGACTTACGATCTGTCACCCACGACTTCCACGTACGGGCAGGAGTCGACGAACGGCGGCGGCGTCCGCGAGCAGGCCCGCCAGGTCGGGTCGGAGGCGAAGCAGGCCGGCGGCGCCGTCGCCGGGACGGCCAAGGAGCAGGGCAGGGAGGTCGTCGGCGAGGCGACCCGCCAGGCGCGCAACCTCTACGGCGAGGCCCGCAGCCAGGTGGCCAGCCAGGCCGGTGAGCAGCAGCGGCGCGCCGCTGGTGGGCTCCGCTCGCTGGCCGACGAGATGCGCTCGATGGCCGAGCAGGGCGGTCAGGCCGGGCCGGTGAGCGAGATCGCCCGCCAGGCCGCCGACCGGGTGCACGGCGTGGCCGGCTGGCTGGAGCAGCGGGAGCCCGGCGACATCATCGCCGAGGTGCGTGACTACGCCCGCCGCAACCCGGGCACCTTCCTCGTCGGCGCCGCCGTGCTGGGCGTGCTCGCCGGCCGGCTGACCAGGAACATCTCCGCCGCCGGCGACGACAACGGCCGCTCCCTGTACGGCTCGGGTGCCGGCTACGACCCGGACCGGACGGCGGTCATCCCGCCGACGCCGGCCCAGCGTGCGGTGCCGGACGCCGTGCCGCCGGGCGGCTACCTGGACCCGACCCCGGGCGCGTACGTCGATCCGCAGACCACCACCGGCTACGCCGACCCGGCGGGTGGCGTCGGTCAGCCGCTGCCGCCGGTGACCCGGACCGACCCGCTGCCGGGCGTGCCGTCGAGCGGGACCACCCGTCCGTGAGCCCACGAGTCATCCGAAGGGAGGCGGCGGCATGAGCATGCCGACGCAGGGGTCGGGGCTGAACTCCGGTCACCACCCCCACGACGCGGACGAGGTCCGGGGCAGCTCGTTCGGTGAGCTGATGCGTCAGGTCACCACCGACCTGTCCACCCTGATGCGGCAGGAGGTCGAACTCGCCAAGGCCGAGATCCGCCAGGAGGGCAAGAAGGCGGGCAAGGCCGCCGGCTTCTTCGGCGGCGCCGGCTTCGGCGGTTACATGGTGGCCCTGTTCCTGTCGCTGGCCCTCTGGGCCGGGCTGTCCAACGTGATGGACGCCGGCTGGGCGGCGCTGATCGTGGCCGTCGTCTGGGGCGCGATCGCCGCGGTCCTCTACTCCATGGCCAAGAGGAACGCCGAGCGGATTCGCGGCCTCAAGCAGACCAACGAGAGCGTGCAGCGGATTCCCGACGCGCTCAAGCCCCACCCGCAGGAGGTCACCCGATGAGCACCGACCCGGACCAGATCCGCCGGGAGATCGAAGCCACCCGGAGCAACCTGAGCTCCGACGTGGACGCGCTGGCGTACAAGGTCAGCCCCGCCCGCATCGTCGACGACCGCAAGCAGCGGGCCCGCAACGCACTGCAGAATGTGAGGGACAAGGTGATGGGAACCGCTTCCGACCTGGGTCACAGCACCAAGCACAGCGCCCACTCGGTGGGCGACCGCGCCTCGTCGGCGGCGTCCGCCGTCAGCGACCGGGCGCACTCGGCCGCCTCGACGGTCGGCGACGCCGCGCACCGGGCCCCGCACGCGATCCGGCGGAAGTCCGAGGGCAACCCGCTGGCCGCCGGCCTGATCGCCTTCGGCGTCGGCTGGCTCGCCTCCTCACTGATCCCGGCCACCCGTCGTGAGCAGCAGGTGGCGACGCAGGTCAAGGAGAAGGCCGGCGAGCACGCCGGGGTGGTGAAGGAGAAGCTGGGCGAGGTCGCCGGCGAGCTGAAGGAGGAGCTGCGTGAGCCGGCGCAGCACGCCACCGAGTCGGTGAGGTCCACCGCGCAGGAGGCCGTGCACGCCGTCAAGGACGACACCCGCTCCGCCGCGCAGGACGTGAAGGACCAGGCGCAGCAGTCGCGCGAACAGGTGCGGTACTGACCGACCCGGCCACCGCACGCCGCAGCTCGCGGCCACTCCCGGAAACGTTCCGGAGAGTGGCCGCGAGCTGTCGCGTGCGTCCCGCCCCCGCGCCGCCCGCCCCGCCCCCTCCCCGCCGCCCGCCGCGATCTTGCAGTTTGTGCCCACCTTTTGCGGCTTTATGTCCGGATTATCCGGGCAGGAAGTGCAAGATCGCGTGGGCGTGGGCGTGGGCGTGGGCGTGGGGCGGGTCAGCGGAGGCGGCGGCGGAGGGTGCGGTCGAAGTGGGCGGCGCGCCGGACCCGGCCGCCGGCGTAGCGGACCCCGCCGAAGAGGAGCCGCCGGCCGAGGGCGAGCCAGCTGCACGCGCCGCGTTCCAGCACCCAGAGCGGGGCCGCCAGGGCAGCGGTCGGCGGGAAGACCGCGCTGCCGCCGGCCCGGCGCCGACCCGCCTCGGCCAGCACCACGGCGGTCCCGGCCGCCCCGAACAGCAGCCCCGGTCGCCGGGCCGCGACCGCCGCGGCCAGCGCCGGCAGGACCGCGAGCGCGGCCACCAGGCGGGCCGGCTGGGCCAGGTCGTCGTACGCCTGGCGCACCCGCTGGCCCAGGAAGTGGGCGGTGTCGGGCGGCAGCCGGCGTACGTGCAGCCAGGCAGGTGCCGCCTCGGTGCCCCCGTACGCGCGCACGGTGCGGATCAGCTCCAGGTTCTCGAAGAGCACGTCCGGGTCGTAGCCGCCCATGGCGAGGAAGGTGCTCCGGCGCACCGCCAGGGTGCCGGGGTAGTCCGCGCCGAGCGCCCGGTTGAGCAGGGTCCGCCCGGTGTCCCACCACGCGTGCCAGGGCAGCGGGTCGAAGTAGTTCTGCGGCCGGACCAGGTCCACCCGGTCGAGCAGCCGGTGCACGGCGCGCAACCCCGTCTCGTCGTACCGGACGTCGTCGTCGGCGATCACCACGTGCTCGTGCCGGGCCGCGGCGACGCCGGTGAGCACGCCGGTCACCTTCCCGTTGACGCCTCGTACGGCGGGATCGGGTGGCAGGTGCCGGACCAGCCCCCGCCAGGCGATTCGGTGCCGGGCGAACAGCTCCGGCGGCGACCCGTCCACCACGGTCACGTCGACCCGCGAGCTGAGCCAGCGCAGGTAGCCGGTCAGCTCGGGCAGCCCGGCGTCGTCGGTCCAGCGCAGCGGCAGGACGTACGCGATCGGCAGCCCACGGTCGTCGGCGGCCCCGGCCGTCGGCGTCGGTGTGGCGCGGTGGTCACCGGCGGCCCCGGCCGTCGGCGTGGCGCGGTGGTCGTCGGTGGTCCCGGCCGCGCGGTGGTGGTCCGGGCCGGGCGCGTCGCCCGCCGGGCGGGCGGGGGCGGTCACGGCCGCTCCGGGCGGCGGTAGACCGACACGTGGTCGCGACTGTCGTCGGTGAACGGCCGCCCGGTCCAGTCCTCCCACCGGTGTTCCCGGCGCATCCCGGCCAGCTCGGCCATCAGGTCCAGCTCGGCCGGCCAGGCGTAGCGGTGGTTGGCCGGCAGCAACCGCACCCCGGCGTTGCTGAACCGGACCTTCGTCGTGGTCATCCGCTGCTCGGCCGGGTGCAGCAGGGCCGCCTCCAGCAGCACCGCGTCCTCGGCCACCCGCACCGGGCGCAGCGCGCCGCCGGCCCGAAAGGCCCCGGGATCGGGCACCCAGGCCTCGACCACGAACCGGCCGCCGGGGCGCAGGTGGGCGGCGGCGTTGCGGAAGCAGGCCACCTGGGCGGCCTGGTCCGGCAGCGCGAAGATCGTGTTGAACGCCAGCACCACCACGGCGAACTCGCCGGGCACCCGGGTCTGCGCGAAGTCGCCGACGGCCATCTCGACCGCGTCTCCGCCCGGCTTCGCCCGCAACCCCGCGACCATCTCGGGAGAGCCCTCGATGCCGGCGACGGTCAGCCCCCGGGCGACCAGCGGCAGCGCGAGCCGGCCGGTGCCGACGCCGAACTCGCACACGGGGCCGCCGTCCGCCAGCGCGGCCAGCCGCTCCACCGCGGCGTCCGGTGCGAGGTGGGCGTACGTCTCGTCGTAGACCTCGGCCACGTGCCGGCCGTACTCGCTGGCGTCGAAGGACAACGGTGTCTCCCGGTGACGGTGGGTGCCCGCAGCAGGTGCCCGCATATCGGCCGGTCAAACCGGTTCGCCGATTCCGTCGGGCGTCACGGGCGGTGCGCCGGTAGCGGGCGGCCCGTCCCCGGGCACCGGTTGCCGACCGACCGGACCGGCCGGGGGTGGTGCGCTCAGGCGGTGCGGCGGACGTTCGTGAGCACGAAGCCGCTGGGCGGCAGTGCGGGCATCCGGCTCAGGCTCAGCGCCAGGTCCTGCGGCGGCACGTCGTAGCGCATGGCCGCGGTCAGGTTCGTCACCGCCCGCCTCATCAGCTCGATGGTGATCCACTCACCGGCGCAGCGGTGGCCGGACAGATGGTTCCCGCCGCCCTGGGGGACGAAGCGGAACGGGTCGCCCCGCCAGCCGGTGAAGCGCTCCGGGCGGAACCGCTCCGGCTCGGGCCAGAGCTCCGGGTGGTGGTCGGTGCCGTACAGGTCGAGCAGCACCCGCCGGCCACGCGGGAAGTGGTAACCCTGCCAGTCGAAGGAGCGACGGACCCGGGCGGCGGCCACCGGGAAGAAGGGGTAGAAGCGGCGTACCTCCTGCACGAAGCTCTCGGTGGCCTCCTCGCTCTCGCGGGCCCGCTGCCGCCAGGACGGGTGGTCGTGCAGCGCGAGCGCGGCGAACACGACGAACCGGTCCACGGCGACGGTGGGGCGCAGCACGTTGAGCAGTTCGACGGCGGCGATCCGGCGGGGGAGCAGCCGCCCGTGGGCGTCGCGGTGCTCGGCGACCACCCGCAGCGCGCTGCCCGCGGGCGCCGGGAGCGTGCCGACGCGCGCGCGGTCGATGACGCCGCCGATCCAGCGCTCGCCCCGGCGGCGGCCCAGCAGGCCCCGCCAGTGCCGGGGGCCGAGCGCCGCCGGTCCCTCGATCATCGCGTGCAGGTCGGCGGTGCGCCGGTCGACCTCGGAGGCCGCCAGCGGCACGCCCGCCCAGGCGCAGACCGCGCGCGTCAGCATCCGGCCGACCTCGTCGTACAGCACGACGGGCCCGCCCGCCTCCCAGGCCGGGACGCGGGCCCGCCACTCATCGTCGAAGAGTTGGCCGAGGTGCCGGACCGCGGCCGGCGTCATGATCGACATGAACATGGCCTTGCGGTCGCGGTGGTCGGCGCCGTCCAGGCCCTGCACGCCGCCCCGGCCGGTCAGGGTGCGCTGCGCCCGCATCGGCGTCGCACCCGCGCGGACGAACCGCTCGGTGTCGTAGAACAGCTCGGCCGCCGGGCGGCCGCGCAGGCAGATGGTGCGCTGCAGCAGCAGCCGGGCCTGGAAGATGTCGCTGCCGTGGCGGTCGCAGCGCCGGCCGACGAAGCGGTAGCCGTCGCGCAGGAACGCCACCGAGCTCTCCGGGCTGCGCTCCGTCGGGATGGTCGCCATCGGGCCTCCTGCCGCGGGCGGCGGCCGTGCCGGCCGGCCGGTCTCGTCGATGCCTATGCGTCTACCCAGGCCGGCGTGGCGCAATCCCGCGGCAGGCCGGCGTGCGGCCGGCGCCGGGCGGCGGGCGGTCGGGAACCCGTCCGCACCCGGTGCCGACCGGGACTCGCACGCGATTCCCGGTCGCCGGCCACGTCCGGCCGGATGGCGGAACGTGAGGGGAGGGGCCAGCGCACGGCGCGCCCGCTGGCCCCTCCCAGGGGAGCGGAAAGCTGGTTGGCTCGGGGGAGCGGTCCGGTCGGGCCGCCGACGGCGTGCCGACGGCCGGCAGCCGGGCCGGAACCCGGGCGGGTCACCTGGGGGAGGGCCGCGCCCACGATCGCCACGGGAGGACCCATGCGGGACAACAGACCGCCGTACTGGCGGCAGCGGCAGGCGCTGGGGGTGCTCGGCGCGGCACGGGACGCGGCCGGCGCCCCGTTGATCGCGCCGCCCCGCCGCCCGGCCCGGCCGGGCCGGTTCTTCACCGTGCACCTTGGTTTCACCGCGCCCGACCTGGAATCGGCCCGGGAGGTCGCCGTCGGATACGCGGAGGCGCTGAGCCTGCTGCGACCCGAGCTGGCCCTGGGCGCGTCGGCGTTGTCGCCGGCCGAGGCGTGGCAGCACGCCGAGCGGCTGTTCTGCGGCGCGTCCGGGCCGGACGGCGAGCGCTGCGTCGACGTGGCCGGCCACCCCGGCTTCCACCACGCTCCCGGCCCCGGCGGACTGGGCTGGGGCGACGGCGACTAGGGGTGCGCGGCCCACGGGATGTCAGGCCCCGCCCCGCCCCGCCGCGGGCGGGCCGGGTGCCGACGGCGGTGCCGCCGACCGACCCGACCGGCGTCCTCGGGCTCAGTCCAGGTCGAACTCGCCGTCCTGGGCACCGGCGACGAAGGCGTCCCACTCGGCCTGGGTGAAGACCAGCACCGGGCCGTCCGGCTCGGCGGAGTTGCGCATGCCGATCAGGTCGTCGACGAAGGCCACCTCGACGGCGCTCTCGGAGGTGTCGCCTTCGGCCCGCTGCCAGACCGCCCGGGAGAGGTCGAAGTCGCCCTTGGGGTGCGAAGCCATGGTTCAGTCCTCCAGTGCCACGGGGTCATGGGGAAACACGTGCGGATCCCCATCGGGCAGGATAAGCGGATGCCGAGCCTGACCCGTGTAGAGGCGACCGCGCGTGGCGCGGCGATCACCGTCGAGTCCTACCAGGTGGACCTCGACCTGACCGGCGACGGTGAGCGGTTCCGCTCGACCGCCACCATCCGGTTCCGGGCCGCCGCCGGGGCGCAGACCTTCGTCGAGGTCAAGCCCGCGAAGCTGCTGACGGTACGCCTCAACGACCGGGACCTCGACCCGGCTGCGCTGGCCGACGGCCGGTTCCCGCTGGCCGACCTGGCGGCGGAGAACACGCTCACCGTCACCGCCGAGATGGCGTACTCGAACACCGGCGAGGGGATGCACCGCTTCGTCGACCCGGCCGACGGCGAGACGTACCTGTATGCGATGTCCTTCCTGGACGAGGCGCCGCGCATCTTCGCCGCCTTCGACCAGCCGGACCTGAAGGCCCCGGTGACGCTCTCGGTCACCGCCCCGGCGGAGTGGACGGTCGCCGCCAACGGGGCGCTCGCCGCGAACCCCTGGCCGGGGCGCTGGGAGTTCGCCCCCACCGCCCCGCTGGCCACGTACTTCTTCTCGGTGGTCGCCGGCCCCTGGCACGTCCGCCGCGACTCCCACGACGGCATCCCGCTCGGCGTGTACTGCCGCCGTTCCCTCGCCGCCCACCTGGACGCCGACCTCGACGAGATCCTCACCGTCACGAAGCAGTGCCTCGACCGCTTCCACCAACTCTTCGCCGATCGCTACCCGTTCGGCAAGTACGACCAGGCGTTCGTGCCCGAGTTCAACGCCGGCGCGATGGAGAACCCCGGCCTGGTCACCTTCCGGGACGACTACGTGTTCCGCTCGGCGGTCACCGACAGCCAGCGCGAGGTGCGCGCCACCACCATCGCGCACGAGATGGCGCACATGTGGTTCGGTGACCTGGTCACCATGCGCTGGTGGGACGACCTCTGGCTGAACGAGTCCTTCGCCGAGTACCTGGGCACCCGGGTGACCGCCGAGGCGACCCGCTTCGACCGGGCCTGGACGACCTTCGCGATTCGCCGAAAGTCCTGGGGCTACACCGCCGACCAGCGGCCGTCGACCCACCCGGTCGCCCCGGCCGAGGTCGCCGACGCCGCCGAGGCCCTGCTCAACTTCGACGGCATCTCGTACGCCAAGGGGGCCAGCGTGCTGCGGCAGCTGGTCGCCTGGCTGGGCGACGAGGCGTTCCTCGCCGGGCTGAACGCGCACTTCGCGAAGCACCGGTTCGGCAACGCCACGCTGACGGACCTGCTGGCCGCCCTCGGCGACGCCGGCGGGCGGGACCTGGGCGCCTGGGCCGACCGGTGGCTGCGTAGCGCGCAGGTCAACACCCTGCGCATCGAGACCTCGGTCGACGCCGACGGGCGCTGGCGGGACGCGGCGATCGTGCAGACCGCCCCCGCGTCGCACCCGGTGCTGCGCCCGCACCGCGTCGGCGTGGGTCGGTACGCCGACGGCACGGCGAGCCGCTTCGAGGTCGACCTGGACCCGGACGCCGACGGCGGGCGGACCACGCTGACGCCGCTGCTCGGCGAGCCGGCCACCGGGCTGCTGCTGCCGAACGACGGCGACCTGACCTTCGCCAAGATCCGCCTCGATCCGGCTTCGGCCGACGCGGTGCCCATGGTGCTGCCGGGGCTCGCCGACCCGCTGGCCCGGGCCCTGCTCTGGGGCGAGGCGCTCGACGCGGCCACCGACGGGGAGCGCCCGGTCACCTCGCTGGTCGCCCTGGTCGCCGCGGCGCTGCCCGCCGAGACGGAGGTGACGATCGCCGAGGAGGTGCTCACGCTGAGCCGCCGGCTGATCGACCGCTACCTGGACCCGCTCGCCCGGGACGCCGCCCTGCTCCGGGTCGCCGGGGCGTGCGCGGCGCTGCTCGCCGGGGCGCCGGCCGGGGGCTCGTTGCAGCTCGCCGCCGCCCGCGGCCTGATCGCGGCCACCACCGACACCAGGCTGCTCGCCGGGTGGCTGGCCGGTGACGGCGTGCCGGAGGGCTTGGCCGTCGACGCCGACCTGCGCTGGGCGCTGCTGCTGCGCCTGGTGGTGCTGGGTGCGGCCGGCGAGGCGGAGATCGCCGCCGAGGCGGCCGCGGACCGTAGCGCCACCGGGGCGGAGCGGGCCGCCTGCTGCCGGGCGGCGCTGCCGGACGGGGAGGCCAAGCGGGCCGCGTGGGAGATCGTGGTGCGCAACACCGAGCTGTCCAACCGCCTCGTGGAGGCGACCGCCGAGGGCTTCTGGCAGCCGGAGCAGGCCGAGCTGACCGCCCCGTACGTCGAGCGGTACTTCGCCGACATGCCGGCGGCGGCGAAGCTGCGTACCCCCTGGGTGGCCGACGCGGTCACCGTGCGGGCCTTCCCCCGGTACGCCGTGGCGCAGCCCACCCGGGAGTTGGCCGCGGCCCTGCTGGCCCGGGACGACCTCACGCCCGGCCTGCGGCGCTGGGTCACCGACCTGGACGACGACCTGCGCCGGGCGCTGGTGGTCCGGACGGCGACGGCCGCCGCGTCGGCCTGAGCGGACCGGTGGCCGGGACGGCCGGCGGCCCCGGGTCGCCGTCGGCCGTGCCCGGCCTACGATCATCAGATGGAGGAGGACATCCGGCGGGTCGGCATCATGGGCGGCACCTTCGATCCGATCCACCACGGGCACCTCGTCGCGGCCAGCGAGGTGGCGGACCGGTTCGGCCTGGACGAGGTGGTCTTCGTCCCCACCGGCCAGCCGTGGCAGAAGGAGGACCAGCCGGTCAGCCCGGCCGAGGACCGCTACCTGATGACGGTGATCGCCACCGCCTCCAACCCCCGTTTCCAGGTCAGCCGGGTCGACATCGACCGGGGCGGGCCCACTTACACGGTCGACACGCTGCGTGACCTGCACGCCGAGTACGGCCCGAAGGTGCAGCTCTTCTTCATCACCGGTGCCGACGCGCTGGAGCGGATCCTCTCCTGGAAGGACCTGGACGAGATCTTCGAGCTGGCCCACTTCATCGGGGTGACCCGGCCCGGTTTCGAGCTCACCGACGCGCACCTGCCCGCCGACACGGTGAGCCTGGTGCAGGTCCCGGCGATGGCCATCTCGTCCACGAACTGCCGCGCGCGGGTCGCCCGCGGGGAGCCGGTCTGGTATCTCGTGCCGGACGGTGTGGTGCAGTACATCGCCAAACGGCGCCTCTACCAGCAGTGATTCGACCCGGTACCGGGTGGTTCGGCCGGGTAACGCGTCAGAACTGGCGAGTCGGGATTCCGCCGTGTGTGAGACGCTTGGAGGATCGCACGGTTGATCGAAGGAGAACGGTGACAGTTTCCGAACGCGCTCACGAGTTGGCGATCGCCGCCGCCCAGGCCGCGGCCGACAAGAAGGCGCAGGACATCGTCATCATCGACGTGGGCGACCAGCTCGCCATCACCGACGCGTTCCTGCTCGCCGCCGCCCCGAACGAGCGTCAGGTGCTCGCCATCGTCGACGCCATCGAGGAGCGGCTGCTCCAGCTTCCGGAGAAGGCCAAGCCGGTCCGGCGCGAGGGCGAGCGGGGCGGCCGGTGGGTGCTGCTGGACTACGTCGACATCGTGGTGCACGTCCAGCACACCGAGGAGCGCGAGTTCTACGCCCTCGACCGGCTCTGGAAGGACTGCCCGACGATCCCGTTCGTCGACCGGGACCTGGTCGACGCCGAGTCCGGCACCGGCTCCGCCGCCGCGGAATGACCCGCCTGATCATCTGGCGGCACGGCAACACGGACTGGAACGCCGCCAGCCGGGTCCAGGGGCAGACCGACGTGCCGCTGAACGACCTCGGCCGCGAGCAGGCCCGCACCGCCGCGCCCCTGCTCGCCGCGCTGCGGCCGGACGCCATCGTCGCCAGCGACCTGAGTCGCGCGGCGGACACCGCCGCCGCGCTCGCGGCGCTGACCGGGTTGCCGGTGCGCACCGACCCGCGGCTGCGGGAGCGGCACTTCGGGCTCTGGCAGGGGCTCGTGCTCACCGAGGCGGCCGAGCGACACCCCGCCGAGTTCGCCCGCTGGCGGGCCGGTGACCCGGATCCGGGCGCCGGCATCGAGACCCTCGACGACCTCGGCAAGCGGATCGGCGCGGCGTTCCAGGACGCCGCCGACCTGGCCCCCGGCGGCACCGTCGTGGTGACCACCCACGGCGGCGGCGCCCGGCAGGGCGTCGGCCAGCTGCTCGGCTGGGAGCACGCGGTGCTGCGCACCGTGGGGTCGCTGTCCAACTGCCACTGGACGGAGCTGCGGCACGACGACGCCCGGGGCTGGCACCTGCGCGCCCACAATGTCGGCCTGATCACTGTGCCGGCCACCACCGAGGCCGTCTGACCCCGGCGTTCCCCGCCGCGATCGGCTAGCGTGCCGGGCATGCCCGTCGCGGTCGTCACCGACTCCACCGCCTACCTCCCGCCCGAGCTGCCGCACGCCCGCCGGCTGACAGTGGTGCCGTTGACCGTCGTGCTCAACGGCGCGGAAGGGCTGGAGGGGGTGGAGGTCACCCCGGCCGACGCCACCCGGGCGCTCGGCGGGCGGCGGGTCTCGGTGACCACCTCCCGCCCCGCCCCCGAGCAGTTCGCGCGGACGTACCGGGACCTGTTCGACGCCGGCGCCGACGGGATCGTCTCGGTGCACCTGTCGGCCGAGCTCTCCGGCACGGTGGAGGCCGCTCGGCTGGCCGCCGCCGAGTTCGACGACCGGGTCGCCGTGGTCGACAGCCGCTCGACCGGCATGGGCCTGGGCTTCCCGGCCGTCGCCGCCGCCACGGCGGCCGAGCGGGGCGGGGACCTTGCGGGCGTACGCGACGCCGCGTTGGCGGCGGTCGACCGCACCAGCATCTGGTTCTACGTCGACACGCTGGAGTTCCTGCGCCGGGGCGGCCGGATCGGTGCCGCGGAGGCGCTGCTCGGCACCGCGCTGTCGGTCAAGCCGATCATGCACATGCCGGACGGGGCGATCGTCGTCAGGGACAAGGTGCGTACCGCCAGCCGGGGCGTGGCCCGGCTCGTCGACCTGGCCGTCGAGGCGGCCGGCGACGACGACGTCGACCTGGCCGTGCACCACCTGGCCGCGCCACAGCGGGCCGAGGCGCTGCTGGAGACACTGACCGCCCGGCTGGGCGACCGCCTGCACCACGCGTACGTCTCGGAGGCGGGCGCGGTGGTCGCCGCGCACGCCGGGCCGGGCCTGGCCTGCGTGGTCGTGCACCGGCGGCCCGCCACCGACTAACGTCGATCCCGCGACGGTCATGCCCCGCTGACGCTGTCGAGCTGCCCCACCGGACGGGGCAGCGGGGGCCCGACGCGCGCCCGGCGGCGCCGCCGCCGGAATCGGGGAGGATGCGATGTCCTGTGTGGTGACCGGTGGCGGGCGCGGGGTCGGCCGGGCCGTCGTGGAGCGGCTCCTCGGCGCGGGGAACGCGGTCGTGGTCGTGGAGCACGATCCCGACGCGGTGGCCTGGCTGACCGCGCACCCGGCCGCCGACCGGCTGGCGGCGGTCGTCGGTGACGCCGGCGATGAGCGGGTCGCCGCCCGGGCCGCCGACCTCGCCGAGGAGACCGGGCCGCTGACCGGCTGGGTCAACAACGCGGCGGTGTTCCGGGACGCCTCGCTGCACGCCGATCCGGTCGACGAGGTGCTCGACCTGATCGGGTGCAACCTGCGTCCCGCCGTGGTCGGTGCGGCGACGGCGGTGCGCCGTTACCTGGCGGCCGGCACGGGCGGGGCAATCGTGAACGTCTCCTCCCACCAGGCTCGGCGGCCGGTGCCCGGCTGCCTGCCGTACGCGACCGCGAAGGCCGCCGTCGAGGGGCTGACCCGGTCGCTGGCCGTCGAGTACGGCCCACGGGGCATCCGGACCAACACCGTGGCGTTGGGCTCGATCGCCACCGAACGGCACGCCGCCTTCCTGGCCGGGCAGGAGCCGGCCGCGGCGGAGTGGATCGACGCCGAGCTGATCCGGCTGCACCCGGTCGGGCGGATCGGCCGGCCGGAGGAGGTGGCGGAGGCCGTCGCGTACCTGCTGTCGCCGGTGGCGGGCTTCGTCAACGGGGTGACCCTGCCGGTCGACGGGGAACGGTCGGTCTTCGGTCCGGATCCGGAGGCGCGCTGACCTGCGGCTTTCCGGGGCCTAGCACAGCTTGGGCATGATCAGGCGGTTGTCCACAGGGGGCCGTGCCGTCCACAGCCGGCCTCGCGACCCCCTCCGGACGGCCATCGCGGTCCTAGCCTCGCGTCGTGTCAGACGACGAGGAGACGGTGGTCCGGGAACGGCTGCGCCGGTTGGTGACGGGCCCGCCCTCGGCGGGTACGCCGGCGCGCGAGGCCCGGTTCGCCGAGCACACCGGATGGTCTCCGCCGGCACCGGCCGGGACCGACCCGGAGTCGTGGCCGGTGCCGGGTCCCGGCACCGCTGCGGCGGTCCGGTCGGCGCCGGCCCTCGCCCCGGCCCCGGCCGGGCGGACGGCGCCGCCGGATCCCGCTCCGCCGCCCGAGGCCACGGCGGCCACGGCCGAGGCGGCGACGTCCTCCCGGTTGCCGGGGCCGGGCGCGTTCGACCCCGGGCGGCGGGGTGTGCGGGCGTTGGCCGTCGTCGCCGTGCTGGTGGTGCTCGGGGCCGGCTTCTGGGCCTGGCGGTCCCGACCGCAGGCCGAGCCGGTCCGGCCGGTGGCCACCGCCGAGCCGCCCGTGGTGTCGGCGACCGGGCCGGTGGAGCCGGGGGCGTCCCCCGCCGGCGAGCTGGTGGTCGCTGTCGCCGGCAAGGTACGCCGTCCCGGGCTGGTCCGGGTGCCGGCCGGCGCTCGGGTCGCCGATGCGGTCGAGGCGGCCGGCGGGGCTCTGCCCGGAGTGGACGTGGCCCTGCTCAACCCTGCCCGCAAGGTCACCGACGGGGAGCTGATCCTGGTCGGCGTCGCCGCCGCGCCGGGCGCGGCACCACCGCCCGGCGGGCCGCCCGGCGGGCCGCCCGGCGGGGCGCCGGGAGCGGCGCCCGGCGCGGGCGGCCGGCTCAACCTGAACACCGCGACGCTCGCGCAGCTCGACGCCCTGCCCGGAGTGGGTCCCGTGCTCGCCCAGCGCATCCTCGCCCACCGCGACCAGCAGGGCGGCTTCCGCTCGGTCGGCGACCTGCGCCAGGTCGACGGCATCGGCGACGCCCGGTACGAGCAGCTCAAGGACCTGGTGACGGTGTGACGGCGGGCGGACCGCCGGCGCGGGCCGAGCGACCGTCGCCGGTGACGGCTGCCGCCGGCGGCACGCCGGGTGCTGCGGGGCACCGGCCGGCGGAGGAGCCGGACCTGCGGCTGGCCGGCCTGGCCGTGGCGGCCTGGCTCGCCGCGCTGGCCGGGCTGCACCTGACTGCCGGCGTGACGCTGTTGCTGGCGGCGGTGGCCGCCGGGGTGGCGGGCCTGGCCGGGCTCCACCTCGTCGGCGTCCTCGGCCGGCCGTCCGCCCCCGTCCGGCGGTACGGCTGGATCGCCGTCGCGGTGCTGATCGGCGTGGTCTGCGGCGCGACGGCGACCGCCGCCCGGGTGTCCCTCCGCGACGCCGGGCCGGTACGCGCACTGGTCGAGGAGCGTGCCGTCGTCACCGCCGAACTGGTCGTCCGCGACGACCCCCGCCCCGTGCGCGGTGTCGCCGGACGGCCGGCCACCCTGCTCGTGCCGAGCGAGCTGACCGGGGTCACCGGCCCGGACGGGCGGCGGGTCGTCGCGCCGGTCCGCGTGCTGGTCCTCGCCGCCGACCCGGGCTGGAAGGGGTTGCTGCCCGGGCAGCGGCTGACCGCCGAGGGGAGGCTGGCCGTCCCGCGCGGCGGGGACCTGACGGCCGCCGTGCTGAGCGCGGCGGGCCCGCCGGAGCGGCACGGTGCGCCGCCGACGTCGCAGCGGGCGGCCGGGGCGCTCCGCGGCGGCCTGCAACGCGCCTGCGCGCCGCTCCCCGACGAGCAGGGCGGCCTGCTGCCCGGCCTGGTCGTCGGCGACACGAGCAGGTTGCCGCCCACGGTGGAGGAGGACTTCCTCGCCACCGGCATGACCCACCTGAACGCCGTCTCCGGCTCCAACGTGGCCATCGTCGTCGGCGCCGTGCTGCTGCTGGCCCGTTGGGTGCGGGCCGGCCCCTGGCTGGCCGCCGGGCTCTGCGGGCTGGCCCTGGTGGGGTTCGTCATCCTGGTCCGCCCCTCGCCGAGCGTGGTGCGGGCCGCCACGATGGGCGCGATCGGGCTGGCCGCGCTGGCGGCCGGGCGTCCCCGGGCGGCCCTGCCCGCGCTCTCCGCCGGCGTGGCCGTGCTGTTGCTGTTCGACCCGGAACTGGCCGGTGACGCCGGCTTCGCGCTCTCCGTGCTGGCCACCGGCGGCCTGCTGCTGCTCGCTCCGAGGTGGCGCGACGGGCTGCGCCGCCGTGGTGTGCCGGCCGGGTTCGCCGAGGCACTGGCGGTGCCGGCCGCCGCACAGCTCGCCTGCGCCCCGGTGGTGGCCGGGATCTCGGGCACGGTGAGCCTGGTCGCCGTGCCGGCGAACCTGCTCGCGGTGCCGGCGATCGCGCCCGCCACGGTGCTCGGCGTGCTGGCGGCGGCGGTGTCGCCCGTCTGGCCCGCGGGGGCGGAGTTCCTCGCCTGGCTGGCCAGTTGGCCGGCCTGGTGGCTGGTCACGGTGGCGCGGCACGGGGCGCGGCTGCCGGCCGGGACGCTGCCGTGGCCGGGCGGGGTTCCCGGGGCCCTCCTGCTGGCCGGGCTGACCGTCGCGCTGCTGGTGGCCGCCCGACGCCCGGTCGTCCGCCGGCTGGTGGCGGTGGTCGTCGTCGCGGTGGTGGCCGGCGCGCTGCCGGTGCGGCTGGCGGCCCCCGGCTGGCCCCCGGCGAACTGGGTGGTCGCCGCCTGCGCGGTCGGCCAGGGCGACACCGTCGTGCTGCCGGTCGCCCCGGGCCGGGCGGTGGTGGTCGACGCCGGGCCGGATCCGGCGGCGGCGGACGGCTGTCTGCGCCGGCTCGGCGTACGCGAGGTCGCGCTGCTGGTGCTCAGCCACTTCCACGTCGACCACGTGGGCGGTGTGGCGGGCGTGTTCCGGGGAAGGCCGGTGGACGTCGTGCTCGCTCCGCAGTGGGCGGAGCCGGCGGCTGGGCGGGACCTCGTCCGCGCCGAGGCGGCGGCGCACTCCACCGAGGTGGTCGCCGGCCGGGCCGGTTGGCGGTACCGGGAGGGCGTGCTCGACCTGGTCGTCGTCGGTCCGCCACACCCGCTTCGGGGCACCCGGTCGGACCCGAACAACAACTCGCTGGTGCTGCTCGCCACGGTCGCCGGGGTGCGGATCCTCCTCGCCGGCGACGCCGAGACCGAGGAGCAGCGGGCGCTGCTCGACAGCGCCGTGCCGGGCGGGCTGCGGGCCGACGTGCTGAAGGTGGCGCACCACGGCTCCGCCTACCAGGATCCGGCCTTCCTGGACGCGGTCCGCCCGGCGGTCGCCCTGGTGCCGGTCGGGGCCGGCAACACGTACGGGCATCCGCACCCGGCGGTGCTGGGGCGGCTGGCCCGGGGCGGGGCGCGGGTGCTGCGTACCGACACCGACGGGGACGTGGCGGCGGTGCTCGGCCGGTCGGGCCTCGCGGTCGTGACGCGCGGCACCCCACCGGGCCGGCAGCCCTAGGAGTCGATGTCGATTCTCGGCTTTGGCAACGTATTGAGATAAATGTCTGGATTTGCACTGAGTGCGGGCTCTGCCGTCACAGTGCGGATGAGCAGGCTGGATCGGGCCGCCGGCCGTGCGAATATGGGCGGCGTGACCGCCGCCAGCCTCGCTCCCATTCTGCTCGTCCTCGGCGACGAGGAGCTGCTCGCCACGCGCGCGGTCACCGAAGCCGTTGCCCGGGCCCGCGGTGTCGAGCCCGACGTGGACGTCCGCGAGTACCAGGCCGGCGCCCTGACCGTCGGCGAGATCGCCGAGATGCTCAGCCCCTCCCTCTTCGGCGGGCGGCGGGTGCTGGTGCTCCGCGCCGGCCAGGACGCCCGCAAGGACCTGGTGGCGGCCCTGCTGGCGTACGCGAAGAACCCCGACCCCGAGGTGCAGCTCGTCGTGCTGCACCTCGGCGGGGCCAAGGGCAAGGCGTTCGCCGACGGGCTGAAGGCGGCCGGCGCGACGGTCGTGCCGGCGGCCAAGCTCAAGGGGCACCGCGACCGGGTGGCGTTCGTCCGCGACGAGATTCGCCGTGCCGGCGGGAAGTGCACCGACGACGCCGCCGAGGCGCTCATCGCGGCGGTCGGCAACGACCTGCGCGAGCTGGCCGCCGCCTGTTCCCAGCTGATGGCCGACACCGACGGCCGGATCGGCGCTGACACGGTCGCCCGCTACTACCGGGGCCGGGTCGAGGTGAGCGGCTTCACGGTCGCCGACGCCACCATGGTCGGCGACGTGCCGGCTGCCCTGGAGGCGCTGCGCTGGGCGCTGCACGTCGGGGTCGACCCCGTGCCGATCGCCGACGCGATCGCCGACGGCGTACGCACCGTGGCCCGGGTGGCGTCCGCCGGTCGGGGCAGCCCCTACCAGTTGGCGAGCAGCCTGGGCATGCCGGCGTGGAAGATCGAGCGGGCGCAGCGCCAGGGGCGCGGATGGACGCCCGAGGGCCTGGTCGAGGCGATGCGGGCCGCCGCCGAGTGCAACGCGGCCGTCAAGGGCGGGGCGGACGACCGGGCGTACGCGCTGGAGCGGGCCGTCTTCTCGGTCGCGGCCGCCCGGCAGGGTGGCGCCCGGTGAGCGGAGCCCTCCGCGGCTCGTGGGCCACGATCCCCGCCGACGAGGAACGCTACCGGCCGCTCTACGCCCGGGTCCTCGGGCTGCGCGTCGTCAACCCCGGCGGGGTGCTCTGCTTCCTCTTCTTCGAGGGCGCCGTCGCGCTCGCCGCGCTGCTCGCCCTCGCCGAGCTGGTCACCTGGTGGGCGGTGCTGATCCTGCCCGCGACGGTGGCGGTGATGGTGAAGCTCAACGACATGGTGGCCGCCAGGGTGGTCCGCTCCGCGGCCCTCGTGCCGGAGCAGGAGCGGGACCGCTTCCGCCAGCAGATGCAGCCCGTGGTCGGGCGGGCCAGGGTCGACTGGATCACGCACAGCGTGCCCGGCGTGGTCGTCACGGCCGAGCCGGTGGCGCGGGCGGCCGGTGACGGGACGGAGCCCGGTCGGTCCGCTCGGCCGTGATCCTCGGCACGCCGGAAGCCCGGCCGGGTTCTCCCGGCCGGGTGGCGGTGCGGAACGCAGAAGGGGCAGACAGCCGGAAGCCCCGGGGAGTGCCCGGGGCTTCCGGTCAGGTCTGAGGTCGCCGCGTCAGGCGGAGAGCGACACCACGCGCTTGGCGATCGCGGACTTGCGGTTCGCGGCCTGGTTCGAGTGGATCACGCCCTTGCTGACTGCCTTGTCCAGCTTGCGCGAGGCGTCGCGCATGAGGATGGTGGCCTTCTCGACGTCACCAGCCTCCGCAGCCTCGTGGAACTTCCGGACGGCGGTCTTCAGCGACGACTTGACCGACTTGTTACGCAGCCGGCGCTTCTCGTTCTGCCGGTTGCGCTTGATCTGGGACTTGATGTTCGCCACGCGACAGCCTCGTCTTGATAGCTCGGGTTGGTCTGCTTCTGCGCGCGACGAGCATGCGTCATCGCTGCGCGAAAAGCCAGGTTACCAGGTCGCCCGGGACGAGCCAAAACGGCTCCGCCCAGGCCCTGGTGGGGCGTGCCCGGTCGGGCACGGGCCGGTCGGGCACGGGCCGGTCGGGCACGGGCCGGTCGGGCACGGGCCGGTCGGGCACGGGCCGGTCGGGCACGCCCCACCAGGGCGGGGAGTCGGCCGGCGCGTGCGGAGAGGCCCCGGTGCCGGCCGGGGGCACAGGGGGTCAGGCCCAGCCCTGCCGGCGGGCGAGCCAGGCGAGTGACTGCTCGCCGCTCCACCGCTGGTGCGCCGGCAGGTGCGGCGACGCCGTCGCGGGCGCCGAGGCGGCCGTGGTGAGAAAGTAGCCGGACAGGGCGGCCAGCGTGACGTCCAGCGCGTCCGGGGGCGCGCCCGCCGCCGCCGGATGCCGGGCGAAGAGCGCGTCGGCGTCCAGGCCGCCGGCGTACGCGGTGAGGAGCAGGCTGGCCAGGTCGAACCAGGCCGGACCGTGGCAGAGCCAGGTCCAGTCGCAGAGCCAGGCCCGGCCGGTCCCGTCGATCAGCACGTTGTCCAGCCGGAGGTCGCCGTGGATCAGGCCACTCGCCCCGGCGGCGTACCCGGGGAGGCGGGACTCCAGCGCGACCAGGTCGGGCAGGCGGTCGCGCACCCGCTCGGGCAGCGGCGGCGACGGCTCCCGGCCGGCGGCCACCTCGCCCCACCAGAGGATGTCCTCGCGGGCCAGGTCGGCGAGGTGGGGCAGCCCGAGCGCCGCCAGCGGGGCCGGGGGCGCGGCCAGCGCGGCGGCGACCTCGGCGTACCCGGCGAGGGTGGCGGTCAGCTCGGCCGGCTCCCAGGGCAGCCGGGGCGTGTGGCCGTCGACGGCGTCCAGGCAGAGCGCGAACCAGCCGGCCTCGTACAGCGTCCAGCGGGGGCGGGGAGCCGGCAGGCCGTCCGGGAGCCGGTCGAGGATCGCGGCCTCCCGGGCGTACCAGTCGACCAGGCGCGGTTGCTCGGCGGCGGACGCGGCCTTGACGAAGGCCCGGTCCCCGGCGGCGGTGGTGAGGACGGCGGCGAAGCCCCGGGTGAAGCCGGCGCCGGCCACGCGGGCGGCGACCACCGGGGCGCCGATCCGGACGGCGATCGCGGTGCGCAGGGCCGCGGGCAGCGTCTCCCACGCCGGTCGGCGGGCGGTGGCGTGGTACGGCACCGGGGGCGGGAACGTCGGGGGCACGCCACCATGCTGCACGAGGCACGGTGAACCGTGACGCGGGCCGCGACCCGTCGGGGTGTTCCCGCTGCGGCGGGACGGGCGGCGCGGTCTGCCAGACTGCCAGGCCATGAGGACCGACGACTTCTGGCAGTTGATCGACCGGGCCCGGGCGGGCGGCGGGGGAGAGCCGCACGCGGTCGCCGCGCGGGCCGTCGCCCTGCTCGCCGAGCGCGACCCGGACGACATCGTCGGGTACGCCCGCCACCAGGCCCGGGTGCTGTCGGCCTCGCACAAGGCCGACCTCTGGGGTGCGGCCTACCTGATCAACGGCGGGGTGTCCGACGAGGGCTTCCACCACTTCCGGGGCTGGCTGATGACCCAGGGGCGCGAGGTCTTCGCCCGCGCCGTCGGCGACCCGGACTCGCTGGCCGGGCTGCCGCAGGTGCGGGCGGCGTCGCTCAGCGGCGAGGAGTTCTCGGCAGAGGGGATGCTGGCGGTGCCGTGGGACGCCTACCGCAGGGCCACCGCCACCGAGCTGCCGGCGGACCGGGAGCCGGCGCCGGTGCCGGACCTCAACGACTTCTGGGACTTCGACGACGAGGAGGAGGCCAGGCGGCGGTTGCCCCGGCTCGCCGCCCTCTTCGTCGAGCCGCCTGCCGAGTGACGCCGGCCGGGGCCTCGGCGCGGTGACGCCGTGCGCCGGCGTGCCCGGCGTGGGGTCCGCGGGTGATCCTCGGCGGCGGGGATCGCCCGCGCAGCGGGCGCGCGGCGGCGACGTGGGAGCATAGAGGGGGCCGGCGTCGCGCCGGCCCGCTCACGTCAGCCGACCAGAACGGACCGCTGTGCCACCGACGCTCGATTCCGGCGCGAACGCTCCTGGTGCCACCGACCCGGCGCGCATCAGGAACTTCTGCATCATCGCCCACATCGACCACGGGAAGTCGACCCTGGCCGACCGGATGCTGCAGCTCACCGGCGTGGTCGACCCCCGGCAGATGCGTGCGCAGTACCTCGACCGGATGGACATCGAGCGCGAGCGCGGCATCACGATCAAGAGCCAGGCCGTCCGGATGCCCTGGACCGTCCGGGAGGGCGACCGGGCCGGCGAGACCGCCGTGCTCAACATGATCGACACTCCGGGCCACGTCGACTTCACCTACGAGGTGTCCCGGTCGCTGGCCGCCTGCGAGGGCGCGATCCTGCTGGTCGACGCCGCCCAGGGCATCGAGGCGCAGACCCTGGCGAACCTCTACCTGGCGCTCGAGAACGACCTGCACATCATCCCGGTGCTCAACAAGATCGACCTGCCGGCCGCCCAGCCGGAGAAGTACGCCGAGGAGCTGGCGCGCCTGATCGGCGGCGACCCGGCGGACTGCATCAGGGTCTCCGGCAAGACCGGCGAGGGCGTGCCGTACCTGCTCGACGAGATCGTCCGGCAGTTCAAGCCCCCGGTCGGCGACGCCGAGGCGCCCGCCCGCGCGATGATCTTCGACTCGGTCTACGACGTCTACCGGGGCGTGGTCACCTACGTCCGGGTCATCGACGGGCGGATCAGCGCGCGCGACCGGATCAAGATGATGTCCACCGCCGCCGTGCACGAGCTGCTGGAGATCGGCGTCATCTCGCCGGAGATGGTGAAGGCCGACGCGCTCGGCGTCGGCGAGGTGGGTTACCTGATCACCGGCGTGAAGGACGTCCGCCAGTCCCGGGTGGGTGACACGGTCACCATCAACTCCCGGCCGGCCACCGAGGCCCTGGGCGGCTACAAGGACCCCAAGCCGATGGTCTACTCGGGCCTCTACCCGATCGACGGCTCCGACTACCCCAACCTGCGCGAGGCGCTCGACAAGCTCAAGCTCAACGACGCCGCGCTCGACTACGAGCCGGAGACGTCGGGTGCGCTCGGCTTCGGCTTCCGCTGCGGCTTCCTCGGCCTGCTGCACCTGGAGATCATCCGGGAGCGGCTGGAGCGCGAGTACAACCTCGACCTGATCTCGACCGCGCCGAACGTGGTCTACCGGGCCATCACGGAGGACGGCCAGGAGATCGTCGTGACGAACCCGAGCGAGTACCCCACGGGCAAGATCGCCGAGGTGTACGAGCCGGTCGTGCGCGCCACCGTGCTCACCCCGAACGACTACGTCGGCGCGGTGATGGAGCTCTGCCAGGGCCGCCGGGGGAGCCTGCTCGGCATGGACTACCTCTCCGCCGACCGGGTGGAGCTGCGCTACACGCTGCCCCTCGCGGAGATCATCTTCGACTTCTTCGACCAGTTGAAGAGCCGCACCAAGGGCTACGCCTCGCTGGACTACGAGCCCTCGGGCGAGCAGTCGTCCGACCTGGTCAAGGTCGACATCCTGCTGCACGGCGAGCCGGTGGACGCGTTCAGCGCGATCGTGCACAAGGACAAGGCGTACAACTACGGGGTCACCATCGCGGCGAAGCTGCGCAACCTGATCCCGCGCCAGCAGTTCGAGGTGCCGATCCAGGCGGCCATCGGCAGCCGCGTGATCGCCCGGGAGACCATCCGCGCGATCCGCAAGGACGTGCTCGCCAAGTGCTACGGCGGTGACATCAGCCGCAAGCGCAAGCTGCTGGAGAAGCAGAAGGAGGGCAAGAAGCGGATGAAGATGGTGGGCCGCGTGGAGGTCCCCCAGGAGGCCTTCATCGCCGCGCTTTCGTCCGACTCCGGGGACGGCAAGGCCCCCGGCAAGAAGTGACACGCCGCCGGCCCGCCGGCGGATGACGACGTACGACGGCCGGCGCCCCGGCCGGGCAGCGGACCTCGGTGGTCCCGCCCGGGCCGGGGCGTCGGCCGTTCGCGTCCGAAGAATTTCTGCGGCCCGCCCCGAGGACGGGCCGGCCCGCGACGGGACGGGCCGCCACCTGCGCGGACGGTTCCGCGGCGGTATTCGCCGCGGCGCGCCATTGACGGCCGACGCCGCCTGTCCGGGTGCGAACCGGTTTGGCTTTTCCACGACTCGGGCACATTGCGGTCACGACAGGAACACCACAGACCGTGGAATTGATTATTCGCAGAAGGAGGGCGACGTGGAGCTCACCGTTTGGGGCATCATCACTGCGCTCATCGTTGGTCTGATCGTCGGCGCTCTGGGTCGCCTGCTCGTGCCGGGCCGCCAGAACATGCCGATGTGGCTGCACATGCTGATCGGTGTCGGCGCCGCGCTGCTGGGCACCGTCCTGGCTCGGGCGATGGGCATCGCCACCGAGACCGCCGGTATCGACTGGGGGGAGCTGCTGGTCCAGGTCGTGCTGGCCGCCATCGCCGTGGCGCTGGTCGCCGGCGTGGGTCGTCGCCACAGCGTCACCCACCGGTAACCCCCGCACCGCGTTCGACGGGCGTCCGACCACCGGGTCGGGCGCCCGTTCCGCGTCCGCCGACGGTCCGGTCGGCCTCCCGGACGCCCCCGGGCGGGCCGACCGGCGGGGCATGGCCCGCGTGAGCGTGTCCGGACTCCGCATTCCGGGGCGGGCGCCGCCCGGCCCTTTTTCGCGGTCGGCGTCCCGTCTGGGCGGGCGGGCCACCCGGTGTCCCGGAAAGCCGGTTTGGGGCTGTGGCGGGCAGGGAACCTATCGGTCACGACAGGAACACCACAGATCGTGGAACTCATTTCTTTCATCCGAAGGAGGGCGACGTGGAGCTCACCGTTTGGGGCATCATCACTGCGCTCATCGTTGGTCTGATCGTCGGCGCTCTGGGTCGCCTGCTCGTGCCGGGCCGCCAGAACATGCCGATGTGGCTGCACATGCTGATCGGTGTCGGCGCCGCGCTGCTGGGCACCGTCCTGGCTCGGGCGATGGGCATCGCCACCGAGACCGCCGGTATCGACTGGGGGGAGCTGCTGGTCCAGGTCGTGCTGGCCGCCATCGCCGTGGCGCTGGTCGCCGGCGTGGGCCGTCGCCGCAGCGTCACCCACCGGTAACAATCACAGCCTGAACTCGACGGGCGTTCGACCGGCAGGTCGGGCGCCCGTTCGCGTGGGTACGACCGGATTCGCCCCGGTGCCGACCCCCGCAGGATCCTGCCCTGCGGTACCGTCGCCTCTCTTCCGCCGAACCGCCCACTGTCGTAAAGGATTTTTTCCTACTAAGGTGCGGCGGAGAAGGTTAGTGCCAAGTGGCGCGAGGGAGATATGGCGTGAACAGGTGGAAGCGGCTGGCCCCGGTCACCGCCGTCGTGGCCTCGGCCGCGATGGTGCTGGCCGGCTGCGGTGGCTCCGATGACGAGAAGGCCGCAGACAACAGCAAGCTGACGGTCTGGATGATGGGCGAGGGAAGCGAGGCCCAGACCAAGTTCCTCGACGGCGTCGAGGCCGAGTTCCGGCAGAAGCACCCGGACACCGACGTCGTGGTCCAGTACATCCCCTGGCTCGAGGCGCCGAAGAAGTTCCAGGCCGCCCTCGCCGGCGGTGAGGGGCCGGACGTCACCGAGCTGGGCAACACCGAGACCCAGGGCTGGGCGGCGCAGGAGGCGCTGGCCGACGTCACCGACAAGATGAACGGCTGGGCCGAGGGCAAGGACATCCTCCCCGACCTGGTGAAGAACGCGCAGCTCGACGGCAAGCAGTACGGCGTGCCGTGGTACGCCGGCGTCCGGGCGATGTACTACCGCACCGACTGGTTCGCCGAGGCGGGCGTGAAGCCGCCGACGAACTGGGACGAGCTGGTGGCCGCCGCCAAGGCCGTGCAGGCCAAGAAGCCGGGCAAGTACGGCATCGCCCTGCCGGGCAACTCCGAGCTGCCGTTCTACTCGTTCCTCTGGGGCGCGGGCGCCGAGATCGCCACGCAGCAGGGCGACACCTGGAAGTCCGGCTACACCACGCCGGAGGCGCAGAAGGCCGTCAAGTTCTGGACCGACCTGGTGACGGTGCACAAGGTGGCGCCGCCGGCCGCCGCGGGCTGGAACGAGATCGACGCCCGGACCCAGTTCGCCACCGGCAACGCGGCGATGGCCTTCGGCGGCAGCTGGCAGCAGGGCGCCATCAAGAAGGACAACCCGGAGATCGAGAAGGTCTGGGGCACGTTCCCGATCCCCGGCCCGGACGGCAAGGCCGCGCCCGGCTTCGCCGGCGGCTCCGACATCGCGATCTGGAAGGACAGCGAGCGGCAGAGCCTCGCGTGGGACTACCTGACCGTGCTGCTGAGCAAGAAGAACGACCAGGCCTTCGCCGACAGCCTCGGCTTCTTCCCGGTCTACAAGGACCTGGTCGGTGGCGACAAGTACGCCAGCGACAAGATCATGGCGGCGTTCGCCACCACGATGCAGAACACCAAGCTCACGCCGCTCACCCCGAAGTGGGTGGAGGTCAGCCGCACCAAGACGGTGACCCAGGCGATGAACAGCTCGGTCATGAAGGGTCAGAAGACGGTCGAGAAGGCTACCGCCGACGCGGCCGCGGAGATGGAAAGCATCCTCAACGCCAAGTGACCACGCTGACCGAGGCGCCGGAGGCGGCCGCCGCGCGGGAGACCCCCGCGCGGCGGCGCCGCCGGGTGGACCGCCTGCCCTACCTGCTGCTCCTGCCCTGCCTGGTGATCATCGGCGTGCTGCTGCTCTGGCCGCTAGGCCAGGTGGTGGTGATGTCCTTCCACCAGCTCAACAACGTCCGCCAGCTACGCGGTGACCGCGAGTGGCCGTGGGTGGGGTTCGGCAACTACGCCGAGATCCTCGGCGACCCGTTCTTCCTGACGGTGCTGCGCAACACCGTCCTCTTCGCCGCCGCCAACGTCGTGCTCACCATGATCCTGGGCACCCTGGTCGGGCTGCTGCTCAACCGGCTCGGCAAGCGGATGGCCACCTTCGTCGCCAGTTGCGTGATGCTCGCCTGGGCCACCCCGGCGCTGACCGGCACGATCGTCTGGAAGTGGATCTTCGACGACACCAGTGGCCTGGTCACCTGGCTGTTCAACGCGCTGCCCGACGGGCTTTCGCAGAGCCTCTTCGGGCGCAGCGACTGGACCGGGTACGGCTGGTTCAACTCGCCCCTGTTGTTCTTCTCGATCCTGACCCTGGTGGTGGTCTGGCACTCGTTCCCGTTCATCGCGGTGAGCGTGCTGGCCGGGCTGAAGAGCGTGCCGAGCGAGCTGCACGAGGCGGCGCGGGTCGACGGCGCCGGGCCGTGGAGGGTGTTCTGGAAGATCACCTTCCCGCTGCTGCGGCCGGTGTTCGGGATCCTGATCGTGCTCTCCACCATCTGGGACTTCAAGGTCTTCACCCAGCAGTTCGTGCTGGCCGGCGGCACGCAGGACCGGCCGACGTTCATGCTCTCCATCTACTCGTACGCGGAGGCGTTCTCGCCCCCGCCCAAGTACGGCCTCGGCGCGGCGATCGCGGTGATCCTCACCCTGATCCTGCTGGTGGTGACCGGCCTCTACGTCCGCATGGTGCTCAAGCAGGAGGAGGACGCGTGACGCGACGCGGAGGCGGTGCAGGCGTGAAGAGGATCGCCCTCAACGGCGCGGGGCTGCTGGTCGCGCTCTTCGCGGCGTTCCCGGTCTACTGGATGATCGCCACCTCGCTGAAGCCGAGTTCGGAGATCTTCTCGTCCACGCCCCGGCCGGTGCCGTCCGAGCCGACGCTGGAGCACTACCGGCAGATCCTCACCGGCAACCTGATCCCGGGCGTGACCTTCGCCGACTTCTTCCTCAACAGCGCGCTGGTCGCGGTCTCCACAGTGCTGCTCAGCGGCCTGGTCGCGCTGCTCGCCGCGACCGCCGTGGCCCGGTTCCGGTTCAAGCTGCGGACCACCTTCCTGATCATGCTGCTGGTGGTGCAGATGATCCCGCTGGAGGCGCTGGTCATCCCGCTGTTCCTGATGATCCAGCGGCTGGGGCTCTACAACACCCTGCCCAGCCTGATCCTCACCTACCTCGGCTTCTCGCTGCCGTTCGCGGTCTGGATGCTGCGGGGCTTCGTCGCCGCCGTGCCGAAGGAGCTGGAGGAGGCCGCCGCCATCGACGGGGCGAGCCGGGCGCAGACCTTCCGGAAGGTCCTCTTCCCGCTGGTGGCCCCCGGCCTGGTGGCGACGAGCATCTTCTCGTTCATCACCGCCTGGAACGAGCTGATCTTCGCCCTGACCTTCATCAACGACCAGGAGAGCTACACCCTGCCGGTCGCGATGACGTTCTTCTTCGGCCGCGACGACACCGCCTGGGGCCCCGTGATGGCCGCCTCCACGCTGTTCACCCTGCCGGTGATCATCTTCTTCCTGCTGGTGCAGCGGCGGATGGTCTCGGGCCTGGTGGCCGGCGCCGTCAAGGGCTGACGCCCGCGTGAGGAAGGGGCCCTGGTCGACGCACCGCGTTGACCAGGGACCCTTCTTTTGCCCCCTCCGGGCGCGTCCGCGGGGCGGGCTAGGCTGACCGCCATGACGGGCAGGCTGGCAGCGGTGAACCTCGGCGGTGTGACCGAGGCGGAGTGGGCGGGCGACGCGAGCGGGCGCACCGGCATCGACAAGCGGCCGGTGGACGGCCCCGTGCTGTTGCGCGCCGACGGGGTGGCCGGCGACTTCATCGGCGAGCGCGCCCACCACGGCGGCCCGGACCAGGCGGTCTACGCGTACGCCGAGGAGGACGCCGGCTGGTGGGCGACCGAGCTGGGCCGCGCCATCAGTCCCGGCGGGTTCGGCGAGAACCTGACCACGTACGCGGTCGACGTGACCGGAGCGGTGATCGGCGAGCAGTGGGCGATCGGGTCGGCGCTGCTCCAGGTGACCAAGCCCCGGACGCCGTGCACCACCTTCGCCGGCTTCTGGGGCGTACCGGACCTGATCAAGCGGTTCACGGTGCGGGCGAAGCCCGGGGCGTACCTGCGGGTGCTGCGCGAGGGCGAGGTCGGCGCGGGTGACCCGGTCGAGGTGGTCGACCGGCCCGCGCACGGGGTGACGATCGGCGAGGTGTTCCGGGCGTTGAACCTGGAGCCCGACCTGCTGCCCCGGCTGCTCGACGCGCCGGAACTGCCCGAGCCGATCCAGGAGAAGGTGCGCCGCCGCCTCGCCCGCCGCGGCTGACCCGCCGCCTCGTCGGCTGACCTGCCGCCTCGTCGGCTGACCTGCCGCCTCGTCGGCGGTACGGGTGCCGGAGGCGTGGGAACGCGGAACGGGCCCCGTCCCGTGGGGGAGGGGCCCGTTCGGTGTCGCCTCGGCGGGAGCCGGGTTACCGGCTCAGCGGAGCCAGGGGATGCTGCGGTCGAGCAGGCCGCGCTGCTTGAGCTCCTTGCGCAGCGGGATCTCGTCGTCGATGTAGCCGTCCCAGTTGATGCCCCAGTAGTTGGCGGTGTGGGTGCCCTCGCCGCAGAGCTGGCGCTGAACCGGCGTGCGGTTGGCCCACCACTCGCCGTCCTTGTCGATGTGCAGCTCGTCCAGCGGGCGGATCCACCGGTAGGTGTAGCCGACGAAGAGCATCTTGCGCGTGATGGTCGACAGGTTGGTCGACCGGGAGTGCCACTGGCGGCGGTCGAAGATGAAGGCGTCACCGGGGTTCGCGGTGATCTCCACCGTGCCCTCCGGGTCCGGGTTGTGCACGGAGGTGTCCTCCGGGCGCGGCAGCGAGTTCCACAGGTGGCTGCCCGGGATCACCTTGGTGGCGCCCCGGCCGTTCTCCGACAGGTCGGAGAGCACGTAGGCCACCTTGAGGGAGAACATCGGCCGGGGAAGGTTCGGGTCCATCGTCTCCGGGTCGG
Source organism: Micromonospora sp. NPDC047730 (assembly GCF_043204765.1). Taxonomy (NCBI): domain Bacteria; kingdom Bacillati; phylum Actinomycetota; class Actinomycetes; order Micromonosporales; family Micromonosporaceae; genus Micromonospora; species Micromonospora sp. NPDC047730. The sequence goes on from NZ_JBIDCU010000021.1 coordinate 55,888, forward strand.
AGTTCTGCCGGTACCCGTCCTGGTGCCAGCCCCAGTACGGCTTCTCCGGCTCCAGCGCCGGCGGGGTGACGTCCAGGTGGTTGTGGTGGGTGTAGATGTTCCAGCCGGCGAGGCCCCACATGTACGGGAAGGCGATCGGGTGGGTCAGCAGGTCGCCGAAGAGCTCGTCCCGCTCCAGGAAGCCCAGCAGGTGCAGGGTGCCGTCCTTGGTGGTGTTGCCCTTGGCCTTCTCCTCGGCGTAGACGCGGTCGACCGCCGCCTCCAGCGCCGCCCGGTGGTCCTCCGTCAGGACGTTGCGCAGCAGGAGGAAGCCCTGCTCGTGGAACTCCTTGCGGTCGGTGTCACTGATCGGTTCGTAACCGGTCCGGTCGCCGTAGTCGAACACCTCGACGTCCCCTCCCCATCGGGCGAAAACCATTGCTGGCACAGGCCGCCGATCGTAACGCGCTGGTTCCGGTGCGGGGTACTACCCCGCGTGATATACGACCGTTGCCCGAACTGTGGGGAGTTGAACCGCTACAATCCGTAGCCCCGCAAGCGGTCACCGAGGCTTATGTCCGGGAATGACGGATTGTGCGGTGACTGCCGGTAAGGAGATGGGAGTCCCTACGCCTCGGCGAAGACCTCGGCGACCACCCGGTCGCCGGCCGCATCGTCACCGACCTGGTTCCAGGTGCCGTCGCGGGCCGTCCACTCCAGGCCGCCGAAGCGCACCCGCTTCACCCCGTGGTCGTGCGCGTGGGAGACGAGCCAGTGCGCGTACCGCCAGCCCCGACGCTCGTCGGCGGCGGGGACCGTGAGGCCGGTCAGGTCCGCCGCGGTGGTGGCGGCGGCCAGGCCCCAGTCCAGCGACAGCCCGCGGGTCAGCGCGGTCGCCGCGGCCGCCCCGCGCATCGCCGGGTCGCGGCCCACCGTGCAGGCCACCGCGCCGGTGGCGTGCCCGAGCAGGGCCCGCGTCAGCACCTCCGACTCGTCCGCCCACTTCTGGTACGCCTCTGGGAAGGCGGAGCGCTGCACCTTCTGCGCCGCGTCGGTGACCCGCATCCGCTCCCAGCCGCGCACCTTCTTCAGCGCGGCGTAGAACCGGTTCGCCGCGTAGCGGGGGTCGCGGATCTCCTCCGGGCTGCCCCAGCCCTGGCTCGGGCGCTGCTGGAACAGCCCCACGGAGTCGCGGTCGCCCCCGGCGAGGTTGCGCAGGCCGGATTCCTGGTACGCGGTGGCCAGCGCCACCACGACGGCCCGCTCGGGCATCTTCCGCTGGATGCCGATCGCCGCGATCGTCGCCGCGTTGGCCATCTGGTCGGCGTCCAGGGCCACCCGGCCGTCCGCCTGCACCGTGCACGTCCGGCTGGACAGCGGCAGGCGCAGCTGCCCACCCACCTGCCGGATGACGAGCCAGATTCCGACCACGGCGACGAGGACGAGGACGACGCCGCCCGCCACGACTGCCCGAGTTCGCACCCACACCCCCTGTTCGACAGTCCGACAAGCGTACGTCCCCCGTGGTGCCCGCCGGGGTCGTCCGACCGGTTCCGGCCGGCCCGCCGAGGTTGGCACCGGCCGGCGGCGCCCGCCCGAGAGCGCCGAACGGCCCCGGGGGGCGGGCCCGGATGTTCCCGTTTCCCGCGCGGCCTCACCTCTCCCGACGGACGCGGTCGACGGCGTCCCCTACCGCCTGTCGGTCGACGGCGTCCCCGCCTGCCTACCGGTCGACGGCGTCCCCGTCGGCGGCGGGAACCCAGCGGGCCGGTCGCTTCTCCCGGAACGCCAGCACGCCCTCGCGGCCCTCCTCCGAGAGGAAGTACCCGGTCGAGAGGGTGGACAGCCCGGCGATCTCCTCCCGCAGGTCGGTCGCGGGCGGCCGGCGCAGCAGTTGCTTCGCCCCGGCCAGCGCGCCCGGCGCACCCCGGACCAGCGAGTCGCAGTAGGTGGCGACGGCGGCGTCCAGCCCGTCGGCCGGCACGGCGGCGGTGACCAGGCCGATCTCCGCGGCGCGCCGGCCGTCGAAGGTGTCCCCGGTCAGGTAGAGCTCGGCCGCCGCGCGGGGGTGCAGCCGGGGCAGCACGGTCGCGGAGATCACCGCCGGGATCACCCCGATCCGCACCTCGGTGAAGGCGAACGTCGCCTCCTGCGCGCACACCGCCAGGTCGGCCGCCGCGATCAGGCCCAGCCCGCCGGCCCGCGCCGGGCCGGCCACCCTCGCCACCACCGGCTTCGGGCACTCCCAGACCGCCGCGAGCACGTCACCCAGCATCCCGGCCGGCACGCTCCCGCTGGCGTACGCGGCGGCGGTCTCCTTGAGATCCGCGCCCGAGCAGAAGACCGGCCCGGTGTGGTCCAGCACGACCACGCGGACGGCCTCGTCGGCGACCGCCTCGGCCAGGCCGGCCAGCAGCTGGGTCATCAGCGGTGTGGAGAGCGCGTTGCGGTTGTGCGGGCTGTCCAGGGTGAGGGTGGTCACCCCACGGGCCGTGGCGGCCCGCACGAGCACGTCGGGAGAGGTCATGCCGGGCACACTAGTGGCCATGCCCGGCGTCCTTCCAGAAGGCGAAACCGTCCCCGTCGACGGCTCGCTGCCCGCCGCCGCCACCCGCGCGGTCGGCGCGCGCGGCTTCGGCGTGTACGTGCACGTCCCGTTCTGCGCCAGCCGTTGCGGCTACTGCGACTTCAACACGTACACCGCGGCCGAGCTGGGCGGCGGGGCGAGCCGGGAGGGGTACGCCGACACCGTGCTGGCCGAGCTGGCGCTCGCCGGCCGGGTGCTGGGCGACGCCCCGCCGCCCCGGGTCGACACGGTCTTCGTCGGCGGCGGCACCCCGACCCTGCTTCCCGCCGACGACCTGGCCCGGATCCTCGACGGCATCGACCGCACCTGGGGGCTCGCGCCCGACGCCGAGGTGACCACCGAGGCCAACCCGGAGTCGGTGACCCCGGAGTCCCTGCGGGCCCTGCGGGCAGCCGGCTACACCCGGATCTCGCTGGGCATGCAGTCCGCCGCGCCGGGGGTGCTGGCGATCCTCGACCGCACGCACAGCGCCGGCCGGGCCACCGCCGCCGCCAGGGAGGCCCGCGACGCCGGGTTCGAGCACGTCAACCTCGACCTCATCTACGGCACGCCGGGGGAGAGCGAGGACGACTTCGCCGCCTCCCTCGACCAGGTCGTCGCCGCCGGGGTGGACCACGTCAGCGCGTACGCCCTGATCGTGGAGGACGGCACCCGGCTCGCCGCCCGGATGCGGCGCGGCGAGCTGGCGTACCCCTCCGACGACGTCGCCGCGGACCGCTACCTGGCCGCGGAGGCCGCCCTCGACGCGGCCGGTTTCTCCTGGTACGAGGTGTCGAACTGGGCCCGCGGCGACGCGGCCCGGTGCCGGCACAACCTGCTCTACTGGACCGGCGCCGACTGGTGGGGCCTCGGCCCGGGGGCGCACAGCCACGTCGGCGGCGTGCGCTGGTGGAACGTGAAGCATCCCACGACGTACGCGAAGCGGCTGGCCGGCGGCGAGTCGCCCGGCCTGGCCCGGGAGGTGCTCACCGCCGACGAGGCGCACATGGAGGACGTCATGCTCCGGCTGCGGCTCGCCTCCGGGCTGCCGCTGGACGCCCTCGACGACGCGGGCCGGGCCGGCGCCGAGCGGGCGCTCGCCGACGGCCTGCTGGCCGGCCCCGACCACGCGGCGGGCCGGGCCGTGCTGACCCTGCGGGGGCGGCTGCTCGCCGACGCGGTCGTCCGCGACCTGCTGCCCTGAGGTGCGGAGGCCCCGCCGTGCGGCGGCGCGGGCGGGGATGCCACGCCGTGTGGCGGCGCGGCCGGAGAGGCCCACGCCGTGTGGCGGCGCGTGGCCGGTCCGGCCGGGGGAGCGGCCGGCCCGGCTCACCTGGTGAAGCTGTAGGCCATCGGGTAGCGGTAGAGCACGCCCTCGTTGGCCTTGACCCCGGCGACGATCCCGAAGATCAGCGGCACCAGCCAGACGAGCATCGGGACGAAGAACAGGATCCCGCAGGTGATCAGGGTGAGCACCCAGCTCAGCACGCCCACGATCGCCCAGGTGATCTGGAAGTTCAGCGCCGCGACGGCGTGCGCCCGGACGGTCGGCGACTGTTGTCCCCTGGCCATCAGCGCGATGAGCGGTGCGACCCAGCCGAGCAGGCCACCGCCGACGATCACCCCGGCCGCGCCGCCGAAGTGGGCGATCAGGGCCCAGTTCTTGTCCTCGTTGTTGGCGTAGCCGCCGGTGGGCGCGCCGTAGCCGCCGCCGGTCGGATAGCCGACCCCCGGCGGGGGGTAGCCGCCCGGCGGGGGATAGCCACCGGGCGGCGGGTAGCCACCCGGCGGAGGGTAGCCGCCCGACGGCGGTTGGTCACCGGTGGGCGGCGGATAGCCACCGGGCGGGGGATAGCCGCCCGGGCCCGGTGCCCCGGACAGTGGTGCGGTGGGTTCGTCGGAGCCGGCCGGCCCGGGAACCCCCGACGGAGCGGCCGGGTCCGGCCGGTCGCCGGGGTCCCCCGCTCCGGGAGGGCGAGGTGGTTCAGTCATGGACGTCACGGTAGGGGCCGCGGGCAAGGCCGCACCAGAGCGACTCCGACCGGGATGTCCGGATGATCGGCTCTGGCGCCGCCGCCGCCACGGGCCGGGTGGCGCCGGTCGGATCGCCGTCCCAGGTTGATCATCGCGTCGGCGGGCGCGCCGACGTAGACTGGCACTCGTCCGCAGCGAGTGCCAGCAACCCGCCCGCCCCTCGGGGCGCGGGGGTCCGACGTGCGACAGGAGGTGGGGAACGATGGGTCTCGACGACCGCAAGCTCGCCGTGCTGCGCGCGATCGTCGAGGACTACGTCGCCACGCAGGAGCCCGTCGGCAGCAAGGCGCTGGTCGAGCGGCACCAGCTCGGGGTCTCCCCGGCGACCGTCCGCAACGACATGGCCGTGCTGGAGGAGGAAGGCTACATCCGCCAGCCGCACACCAGCGCCGGCCGGGTGCCCACCGACCGCGGCTACCGGCTCTTCGTGGACCGGCTGTCCAGGGTCAAGCCGCTCAGCCCGGCCGAGCGCCGCGCGATCGAGCGCTTCCTGGTCGGCGCGGTCGACCTCGACGACGTGGTGCACCGCACCGTACGGCTGCTGGCGCAGCTGACCCGGCAGGTCGCCGTGGTGCAGTACCCGAGCCTGGCCCGTTCCTCCGTCCGCCACCTGGAGCTGGTGCCGATCTCCACGACCCGGCTGATGCTGGTCATGATCGCCGACACCGGCCGGGTCGAGCAGCGGTTGGTCGAGCTGCCCGGGCCGATCCCCGCCGACGACGTCACGGACCTGCGCCGGCTGGTCAACGAGAAGCTGGTCGGCACCCGGCTGTCCGAGACCCCGCCGCTGGTGCAGGCGCTGGTCGAGGAGTCGGTGCCGCACCTGCGGCCGGCCATGACCACCCTCTCCACCGTGCTGCTGGAGACGCTGGTCGAGCGGCACGAGGAGCGGATCGCGCTGGCCGGCACGGCCAACCTCACCCGCGGCGGCCTGCTCGACTTCCAGGGCTCGCTGCGCCCCATCCTGGAGGCGCTGGAGGAGGAGGTCGTGCTGCTCAAGCTCATCGGCGAGGCGGAGCCGAGCACGACCCGGGTGCTGATCGGCGACGAGAACGAGATCGACAACCTGCGCGCCGCCTCGGTGGTCAGCACCGGCTACGGGCCGGGCGCGACGATCGTGGGCGGGCTCGGCGTGCTCGGGCCGACCCGGATGGACTACCCCGGCACCATCGCCACGGTGAGGGCCGTGGCACGCTACGTGGGCGAGCTGCTGGCCCAGAACTGACCAGTCAGGGCCGACGGCCGGCTCCGGCCGACGACCGGCGCAACGCGAGACGAACATGAGGACACGGAACGCAGTGGCCAGGGACTACTACGGCATTCTCGGGGTGAGCCGGGAAGCCTCCGACGACGAGATCAAGCGTGCCTACCGAAAGCTGGCGCGGCAGTTCCATCCGGACGTCAATCCGGACCCGGAGGCACAGGAGAAGTTCAAGGACATCAACGCCGCGTACGAGGTCCTCTCGGACGACCGGAAACGGCAGATCGTCGACCTGGGCGGCGACCCGCTCGCCCCGGGCGGCGGCGGCGCGGGCGGCCCGGGCGGTCCCGGCGGCGCCGGCCCGTTCGTCGGCTTCCAGGACATCATGGACGCGTTCTTCGGCGGCGCGGCCGGCGGGTCGCGGGGCCCGCGACCGCGGACCCGGCCGGGCGCCGACGCGATCCTGCGGCTGGAGCTGGACCTGAACGAGACCGCGTTCGGCGTCGAGGCGCCGATCACCGTCGACACCGCCGTACTCTGCACCACCTGCTCCGGCGCCGGCACCGCGGCCGGCACCCACCTGGCCACCTGCGAGGCGTGCGGCGGCCGGGGCGAGGTGCAGTCGGTGCAGCGCACCTTCCTCGGTCAGGTGGTCTCCGCCCGCCCCTGCACCGTCTGCCAGGGCTACGGCACCACCATCCCGCACCCCTGCCCGACGTGCGCCGGCGACGGCCGCGTCCGCACCCGGCGTTCGCTGACCGTCAAGATCCCCGCCGGGGTCGAGGACGGCATGCGCATCCGGCTGGCCCAGCAGGGCGAGGTCGGCCCGGGCGGCGGCACCGCCGGCGACCTCTACGTCGAGATCCACGAGCGGCCGCACGACGTCTACTCCCGCAAGGGCGACGACCTGCACTGCCGGGTCACCGTGCCGATGACCGCCGCCGCCCTCGGCACCCGGCTGACCATCAAGACGCTGGACAGCGAGGAGACGGTCGACGTCAAGGCCGGCACCCAGCCGAGCAGCACGCTGCGGCTGCGCGCCCGGGGCGTGCCGCACCTGCGCGGCACCGGCCGGGGCGACCTCTACGTCCACCTCGACGTGCGCACCCCGACGAAGCTCGACGCCGACCAGGAGCGGATGCTGCGCGACTTCGCCAAGACCCGGGGCGAGGAGGTCGCCGAGCTGACCAAGCAGGGCGGCTTCTTCTCCCGGATGCGCGACGCCTTCAACGGCCACGCCTGACCCGCACGCCCCGGGCCGCCGCGCTCCGCGGCGGCCCGGCGGCTCCGCGGCCCTCGGCGGCCCGGCGGCTCCACCGCCCTCGGCGCCCCGGCGGCCGCCGGGGCGGCTAGCCTGATCATCGTGTCCGCGCCGCTGTTTCTGGTCGAGTCGCTGCCCACCGCCGACCGGCTGACCCTCGACGGCCCCGAGGGGCACCACGCCGCCACCGTGCAGCGGCTCCGCGTCGGCGAGGAACTGCTGCTCGCCGACGGGCGGGGCGGCACCGCCGCCGCCGTGGTGACCGCCGTCGGCCGCGGCACCCTCGACCTGGAGATCACCTCCCGGGGGTTCGTCGACGCCTCCGTCCCGCGCCTGGTCGTGGTGCAGGGCATCGCCAAGGGCGACCGGGGCGAGCTGGCCGTGCAGGCGATGACCGAGGTCGGGGTGGACGAGATCGTTCCCTGGGCGGCGGCCCGCTCGGTCACCCAGTGGCGCGGCGACCGGGGCGTACGGGCGCGGGAGAAGTGGGCGGCGACCGCCCGGGAGGCGGCCAAGCAGGCCCGGCGCGCCTGGCTGCCCGTGGTGGCGGGGACGCCGGACGAGTCCACCGCCCAGGTCGCGCGCCGCATCGGCGGGGCCGCCGCGGCGTTCGTGCTGCACGAGGAGGCACAGGAGCGGCTGACCACCGCCGAGCTGCCCGCCACGGGCGAGATCGTCCTGGTCGTCGGGCCGGAGGGCGGGATCGCCGACAGCGAGCTGGACACCTTCACCGGGGCCGGGGCCCGCGCCGTCCGCCTGGGCCCGTCGGTGCTGCGCACCTCGACGGCCGGCGTGGCCGCCCTCGCGGTGCTCGCCACCCGCCTCGCCCGCTGGTGACGCTCAGCTACGCAGGTAGGAGGCGCCGTTCAGGTCGACGATGGTGCCGGAGGCCCACTCCGCCTGCGGGGAGGCGAGCCAGTGCACGGCGGCGGCGATCTCCTCGGGGCGGGCCACCCGGTTGAACGGGCTCTGCGCCCGGATGGCGGCGCCCCGCTCCCCGCGCAGGTGCTCCGTGGTCATGTCGGTCTCGACGAAGCCCGGGGCCACCGTGGCGACGCTGATGCCGTACGGGGCCAGGGCCACCGCCAGCGACTGCCCCAGCGCGTTCAGCCCCGCCTTGCTCGCCCCGTACGCCGGCTGGTCCGGCTCGCCCCGGAAGGCGCCCCGGGAGGAGACGTTGACGATCCGGCCGCCCCGGTCGCGCATGTGCTGGGCCGCGCACCAGATGACGTTGCCCGCGCCGGTCAGGTTGGTCTCCACCACCTGCCGCCACTGCGCGCGCCACTGCGCGTAGGAGGCGCCGAAGACCGGGTGCGGGGCGTCCCGGTCGCCGTACACTCCGGCGTTGTTGACCAGCACGTCCAGCCCGCCCAGCAGGCCGGCCGCCTCGTCCACCATGGCCCGTACGGCGTCCGGGTCGGTCAGGTCGGCGCGGACCACGACGTGCCCCTCGCCGGGCAGTTCGGCGCGCAGCCGCCCGGCCGCCTCCGCCGAGTCGCGGTGGTGGATCGCCACCCGGTCGCCGCTCGCCGCGAACGCCGTCGCCACCGCCCGCCCGATGCCGCGCGAGGCCCCCGTCACCAGTACCGCCCGTGAAGTCACGCCGGCCATCATGCCCGGTCGACCCCCAGGTGTAAGGAAGGGGCCCTTCCTCTACCGAAAGCGATAACAAGGTGCCCTTCCTTACACTGCCCCGATGGGAACCGACTGCCTGTTCTGCCGCATCGTCGCCGGGGAGATCCCGGCCACCGTCGTGCGGGAAACCGCCACCACGCTCGCCTTCCGCGACATCGGCCCGAAGGCGCCGGTGCACGTGCTGGTCATCCCGAAGGAGCACTACGCCGACGTGGCGACGCTCGCCCAGGGCGACCCGGCGCTGGCCGGCGAGGTGCTCGCCACGGCCGCCGCGGTGGCCGAGGACGAGGGGCTGCTCGGCGACGGCTTCCGGCTGATGTTCAACACCGGTGCGTACGGCGGCCAGGAGGTCTTCCACGCGCACGCGCACGTGCTCGGCGGGGCGCCGCTGGGCCCGATGCTGGCCCGGGACCTCGCGTGACGGTGGTCGACGACCGGCTGTCCCGGCTGGTGCGCACGGTCCAGGCGCAGGCCCGGGTGCCGGCGGTCTCGGCGGCCCTGCACCGGGCCGACCGCCCGCTGTGGACGTGCACGGTCGGCGGCACCGGCAACGACACCGAGCTGGGGCCGGGCACCCGGTTCCGGATCGGCTCGGTCACGAAGACGTTCACCGCCGTGCTGACGCTCCAGTGCCGCGACGACGGCCTGCTCGACCTGGACGACCCGCTGGGCCGCCACCTGGACCTGCCGGCCCACGGCGAGCTGACCGTGCGCCGGCTGCTGTCGCACACCGCCGGCCTGCAACGGGAGCCGTACGGCGACGTCTGGGACAGCCTGCGCGCGCCCGACGTCGACGAGCTGGTCGCCGACCTCGCCCGGGCCGAGCGGGTGCTGCCGCCGGGCCGCCGCTACCACTACTCCAACCTCGGTATGGCGCTGCTCGGCCGGCTCGTCGGCCACCTGCGGGGCGGCACCTGGGCGGAGGCGCTCGCCGAGCGGGTGCTGACCCCGCTGGGGCTCGCCGACACCTCGGTGACGCCGGGCCCGCACGCCGCGACCGGTTTCCTGGTCGACGCGTACTCCGACGAGGCGCACCCCGAGCCGCCCACGGACTTCGGCGCGGTGGGGCCGGCGGCGCAGCTCTGGAGCACCGCCACCGACATGGCCCGCTGGGCCGCCTTCCTCGCCGACCCGGCGGCGCTGGACCCGGCCGGCGCGGTGCTCGCCCCGGCCACGCTAGAGGAGATGCGCTGGCCGGCGACGGTCACCGACGAGACGCTCTGGTCGGGCGGCTTCGGGCTCGGGCTGATCCTGGTGCCGCAGGGCAAGCGGATCATGCACGTCGGGCACGACGGCGCGATGCCCGGCTTCCTGGCCGGCGTCTACGGCCGGCGCGGCGGCGAGGGGACGCCCGGCGCGATGGGCGTCGCCGTGCTCGGCTCCTCCGGCACCGCCGGCGAGGTCCTCGACCTGCCACACCGGCTGCTGGCCGCCGCCGTCGAGCACGACCCGGCCGACGTCGCGCCGTGGCGGCCGGGCCCACCCGCCCCCGAGGGCGTACGCGGGCTGCTGGGCCGCTGGTGGGGCGAGGGCTTCGAGTACGTCTTCTCGTGGCACGACGGCGCGCTGCGGGCCCGGGGCGCCGACGACCCGGCGGGGAAGCCGCCGGCGGTCTTCGCGCCACTGCCCGACCAGCCGGACGTGTACCGCACGGTCTCCGGGCGTGAGGTGGGCGAGCTGCTGCGGCTCACCCGGGACGAGCGCGGCGCGGTGGTCCGGATGCACTGGGCGACCTACCGGTTCACCCGTACCCAGGAGACCTTCGACCGGTACGACTTCCGCGCCGGCTCCTGACGGGCGCGTACGGGCGGGGCGGGGCCGGCGCGGGCCGCGTCCCGTCCGTGCCGTCCCGCACGCGCGGAAATGGGCGCGGTGCCGCCGCTGTTGAGCAGATACGATGGGGGCAACGTCAGCGCGCCGCGCCAGCAGGCCCGGCGCCGAGATCGAGAGCAGGTGGCGCAGGGCCCCTCGGCCCGACCTATGACCGGCACCCCACCTCCCGGCCCGCCCCGGGTGCAGACCAGGATCACCGTTCCGGATTCCAAGATCATGGTCAACCTGCTCGGCGCGGGTGACGAGATCCTGCGACTGGTCGAGCGCTCGGTCAACAGTGACGTGCACGTCCGGGGCAACGAGATCACCATCACCGGCGCCCCCGCCGACAATGCCCTCGCCGAGCGGATCTTCAGCGAGCTGCTCGAACTCATCGAGAAAGGCGAGACCCTGACCACTGACGCCGTCCGGCGTACCGTCGGCATGCTCGAGCAGGGCGGCGCCGAGCGGCCCGCCGAGGTCCTGACGCTCAACATCCTCTCCCGGCGCGGCCGCACCATCCGCCCCAAGACGCTGGGTCAGAAGCGCTACGTCGACGCGATCGACGCGCACACCATCGTCTTCGGCATCGGCCCCGCCGGCACCGGCAAGACCTACCTGGCCATGGCCAAGGCCGTCCAGGCGTTGCAGGCCAAGCAGGTCAACCGGATCATCCTCACCCGGCCGGCGGTCGAGGCGGGGGAGCGGCTCGGCTTCCTGCCCGGCACGCTCAACGAGAAGATCGACCCCTACCTGCGCCCGCTCTACGACGCGCTGCACGACATGCTCGACCCGGACTCCATCCCCAAGCTGATGGCGGCGGGCACGATCGAGGTCGCGCCGCTGGCGTACATGCGGGGGCGTACCCTCAATGACGCGTTCATCATCCTCGACGAGGCGCAGAACACCACGCCCGAGCAGATGAAGATGTTCCTGACCCGGCTCGGCTTCGGTTCCAAGATCGTCGTCACCGGTGACGTCACCCAGGTCGACCTCCCCGGCGGCACGACCAGCGGCCTGCGGGTGGTCCGGGAGATCCTGGAGAACGTCGAGGACGTGCACTTCGCCCAGCTCTCCAGCTCGGACGTGGTCCGCCACCGGCTGGTCGGGGAGATCGTCGACGCGTACGCCCGCTGGGACGCCGAGCGGGAGAACCAGCAGGCGCAGAGCGTGCACGCCGTGCCCGGGCGGACAGCCCAGGGCGGCCGGGCCGGCCGGCGCCGCTAGACCATCGAGGGAAGACTGTTGTCCATCGAGATCGCCAACGAGTCCGGCGTCGACGTCGACACCGACGCCGTGCTCGCCGTCGCCCGACACGCCCTCGACGAGATGGGGGTCAACCCCCTCGCCGAGCTGTCCGTGCTGCTGGTCGACATCGACTACATGACCGAGCTGAACCACCGGTGGATGGGCGGCGACGGCCCGACCGACGTGCTCGCCTTCCCCATGGACGAGGGCAGCGTCGACCACGGGCCCGGCGAGTCGACCGCCGCCGGCGAGCCGGCGCTGCTCGGCGACATCGTGCTCTGCCCGGAGGTGGCGGCCAAGCAGGCGGCCACCGCCGGCCACTCCGCCGCCGACGAGCTGCACCTGCTCACCGTGCACGGCGTGCTGCACCTGCTCGGCTACGACCACGCCGAGCCGGAGGAGGAGCGGGAGATGTTCGCGCTCCAGGCCCGACTGCTGGCGAGCTGGCGGTCGACCCGGTCCCGGTGATGGACACCCCGACACTGGCGGCCGGCGCCACCGGCCTGCCCGACCTGCAACTGCTGGTCTCCGCGGCCGGCCTGGTGGTGCTGGCCGGCCTGATCGCGATGACCGAGGCGGCCCTCGCCGCGGTCTCGCCCGCCCGCGCCGCCGAGCTGGCCCGCGACGGCGTACGGGGCGCGCGCACACTCCAGGCCGTCGCCGGGGACGTGGTCCGCCACCTCAACCTGCTCCTGCTGCTGCGGCTGCTCGCCGAGCTGACCGCCACCACGCTGGTGGCGCTCGTCGCGGTGGACACCTTCGGCGCGGGCTGGCGCGCGGCGCTGGTCACCGCCGGCGCGATGACCGTGATCAGTTTCGTGGTGGTCGGGGTCGCTCCGCGCACCCTCGGCCGGCAGCACGCGTACGTGGTCGGGCGGTCCGTCGCGCCCCTGGTCCGCTGGCTGGGCCGGGCGCTGAACCCGCTCGCCTCGCTGCTGATCCTGATCGGCAACGCGGTCACCCCGGGGCGCGGCTTCCGGGAGGGGCCGTTCGCCACCCAGGTGGAGCTGCGCGAGCTGGTCGACCTGGCCGAGCAGCGTGGCGTCGTGGAGCACGGCGAGCGCCAGATGATCCATTCCGTCTTCGCGCTCGGCGACACGATCGCCCGCGAGGTGATGGTGCCGCGCACCGAGATGGTGTGGATCGAGGAGCGCAAGACGCTCTCCCAGGCGCTGGCGCTCTTCCTGCGCTCCGGGTTCTCCCGGATCCCGGTCATCGGCGAGAGCGTCGACGACGTGCTCGGCGTGCTCTACCTCAAGGACCTGATCCGGCGCACCCAGGGCGGCGCCCCGGAGGACCGCCAGCTCCCGGTCGCCGAGCTGATGCGCCCCGCCACCTTCGTGCCGGAGTCCAAGCCGGTCGACGACCTGCTCTCGGAGATGCAGGCCGCCCGCAACCACCTGGTCATCGTCGTCGACGAGTACGGCGGCACCGGCGGGCTGGTCACCATCGAGGACATCCTGGAGGAGATCGTCGGAGAGATCACCGACGAGTACGATGTCGAGCGCCCGCCGGTCGAGCACCTCGACGACGGGGCGGTGCGGGTCACCGCGCGGCTCCCGGTGGAGGATCTGGGCGAGCTGTTCGACACCGAGCTGCCCACCGACGAGGTGGAGACCGTCGGCGGCCTGCTCGCCCAGTCCCTGGGCCGCGTCCCGATCCCGGGGGCGCAGGTCGAGGTCGCCGGGCTCCGGCTGGTCGCCGAGGGCACCACCGGCCGACGCAACCGGATCGACACCGTGCTGGTGAGCCGGGTGGAGTCGACCGACACGCAGGACGGCCCGGGCCGCGGCGAGCACGCCGAGCCCCGGGGCGACACGAACCGATCCGAGGAGAGGCAACCCGCCGATGCCTGAGTCACCCGCCGTACCGGCCACCCGGCCCACCCCGTCCGACCCGATCGAGCTGAGCGCCGAGGACGGCAAGCTGGTCGTCCTGGCCCGGGGCGCGCGCGGCCGGGTGGGCGCCGTGGAGGGCGCGGCGGTACGCGACCAGGACGGGCGGACGTACGCCGCGGCCAGCGTCTCGCTGCCCTCGCTGACGATCACCGCGCTCCAGCTCGCGGTGGCCTCGGCGGCGGCGGCCGGCGCGAGCCGGCTGGAGGCCGCCGTGGTGGTGACCGAGGCGTCGACGCTGGACGGCGCCGGGCACGCGGCGGTGCGGGACCTCGCGGTCGACGCGCCGATCCACGTGGCCGCGCCGGACGGCACCGTCCTGGGCACGGTGGTCGAGTGAGCGGGCGGACGGCTGCCGGCGAGCGGGGCGGGGTCGCGGCGTGAGCGACCTGGAGCAGCGCCCCTACCGGGCCGGTTTCGCCTGTTTCGTCGGCCGCCCGAACGCCGGGAAGTCGACGCTGACCAACGCGATCGTCGGGCAGAAGATCGCCATCACCTCGAACAAGCCGCAGACCACCCGGCACGTCATCCGGGCCGTCCTGCACCGCCCGGACTCCCAGCTCGTGCTGGTCGACACCCCGGGCCTGCACCGCCCCCGCACGCTGCTCGGCGAGCGCCTCAACGACCTGGTCCGACAGACCTGGAGCGAGGTCGACGTGATCGGCCTCTGCATCCCGGCGGACGAGCCGATCGGGCGCGGCGACCGGTTCATCACCGGCGAGCTGGCCGAGCTGAAGGCCACGGTGCTGGCGGTGGTCACCAAGACCGACCTGGTGGACCGCAGGCGGCTGGCCGAGCAGTTGCTCGCCGTCAGCGAGCTGGGCGAGTTCGCCGAGGTGGTGCCGGTCAGCGCGGTCTCCGGGCACCAGGTGGACACGCTCGTCGAGGTGATGACCCGCTACCTGCCCGAGTCGCCGCAGCTCTACCCGGACGACATGCTCACCGACGACCCGGAGCAGGTGCTGGTCGCCGAGCTGATCCGGGAGGCGGCCCTGGAGGGCGTCCGGGACGAGCTGCCGCACTCCATCGCGGTGGTCGTCGAGGAGATGGTCCCCGAGGGCAAGCTCATGAAGATCTACGCCGACGTGTACGTCGAGCGGCCCAGCCAGAAGGCGATCGTGATCGGCCACCGGGCCAGCCGGCTCAAGGCGGTCGGCACGACCGCGCGGCGGCAGATCGAGGAGCTGCTCGGCACCCGGGTCTACCTCGACCTGCACGTCCGGGTGGCGAAGGACTGGCAGCGGGACCCGAAGCAGCTGCGCAAGCTGGGATTCTGACCGGTCGCCGGGCCGGGTGCGCCCCGGCCCGGCGATCCGGGCATGATCGATGTCGGTCGGCCGGGTGGAAGATGTCACGTTCGCGTGGGGTGCCGGCGGTTTGCCGGGGTCGCTCCGGAGGGTAGGGGAAGGACCAGCCCCCGTGCCCCCGGACATAGATGCAGGCTGATGCGAAACCGATACCTTGACCTGCTCCGCTTCCTGGCCATCGTTCGAGTCGTGGTCTACCACGTCACCGGATGGGCCACCCTGACCCTCGTCTTCCCGGCGATGTCGGTGATGTTCGCGCTCGCCGGCTCGCTGATGGCCGCCTCGCTGCAACGGTGGGGGCCGGGAGCGGTCGTACGCCGGTTGCGTCGCCTGCTGCCGTCGCTCTGGGTGGTCGCCGCGGTCTTCGTACCCGCCATGCTGCTCACCGGGCTGCCGCTGAGCCCGAAGGTGCTGCTCTGGCTCTTCCCCGTCGCCGATCCGCCGGCCAACGGCTGGGGTGCGATCGCGCTGAGCGTGATCTGGTACCTGCGCGACTACCTCTGGTTCGTGCTCGCCTCCCCGGTCGCCCTCTGGCTGTTCCGGCGCGCCCCGGTGCCCACGCTGGTCGCCCCGTACGCCATGCTCGCCGCGGCCGAGCTGGGCCTGCTGCCGGCGCTGCCGGGGGCGCTGCACCACTTCGGGCTCTACTTCGGCGCCTGGCTGCTCGGCTTCGCCCACCAGGCCGGCATGCTGCGCCGCCTGGCTACCCGGGTGCTGGTGCCCGTCGCGCTGGCCCTCGCCGCCGCCGGGGCCGCCTGGATCGTCACCCACCCCGGACCCCGCGGGTACGACCTGAACGACAACCCCCTGGGCAACGCCCTCTGGTCGGCGGCCTTCGTCCTCGTCCTGCTCGGGCGGGCGCCGGCGGGCGCGCGCTGGGTGGACCGCAGCGCCGTGTCCGGCCGGGTCGTGACCGTGTTCAACCGGCGGGCGCTCACCGTCTACCTGTGGCACATGCCGTTCGTGGCGGCGCTCACCCCACTGGTGGACGTGGTGGGCTGGTCGCACCAGGATCCGCTCGGCCTGGCGATCCGGGTGGCCCTGGTCTTCGCCCTGGTCGCGGTGGTGACCGCCCTGGTCGGCTGGGTGGAGGACGTGGCGGCCCGTCGGCCGCCGGAGCTGGTTCCCGGTGGCTCCCGCCCCGCACCGGCCCGCATCGGGCCAACCGCCCCGACCGGCCCCGGTTCACCCGCCCCGACCGGCACCGGGCCACCGCCCGCCCCGGCCCCCGCCGCGCGGTCCGGTCCGGCCACCGGGCGGGCCGGCGTGCCGTCGCCGCGCGCCGCGCGGGAGCCGCAGACCGTCGAGATCAGCGCTGGGTGACCGTCTGGTTGCCGCCGCCGGTGGAGATGTCGAGCACCAGCGAGGCGGTCGGATCGTGGGTCACGCCCAGCCGGGTGTCGCCGCCGCCGGCCGTGGAACGGACCTGGTAGCGGCCCGCGGGCACGACGAGCTTGATGTCGCCGCTGGAGGTGTGCGTACGCGCCGAGGCGGGCGCGGCCAGGTCGACGGTGATGTTGCCGGAGCCCGCCTCGGCGTCCACCCCGGCGCCGAGGCGGCGCCCCGTGATGTCGCCGGAGCCGGCGCGCAGGGTCACGGCGGCCGGGGCGTCGTCCACGTCGATGTTGCCGGAGCCGGTCGTGACGGTGACCGCGCCGGCGGCGCCGGTCACCCGGACGTCACCCGAGCCGGTCTCCGCCACGACGGGGCCGTCGGCGCCGGTCACCCGGACGTTGCCGGAACCGAGCCGGATCTCCACCGCGCCGACCCTGGTCAGGTGGACGTCACCGGAGCCGGTCTCGCCGGTCACGCTCACCCCCTCCGGGGCGGTGACGTCGTAGGAGACGCTGCAGTCCTTGCCGCAGTCGGTGTCCAGCACCAGTTCGGCGCCGTTGATCTCGTACGTGGTGTCGGGCTGGCCGCCGTGGTAGCGCACCACCCGCTTGATCCGCACCTCGTCGTCCGTGCTGGTGGTGCGGACGGTCACGTCGCCGGCCCCCGGAAGCACCCGGATGGCGGTGATCCGGGCCGCTTCGGTGTTGTCGTAGTCGAGCCGACGGGAGGCCAGGTTGTCGCACCCGGCGACGACGATCAGGGTGGCGGCCGCAGCGAGCGCCGCGGCGGTCCGGTGGAGAGCCATGCGAGCACGCTACGAGGCACGGCGCGCCCCGCGCATCGGGGTTCTTCACGCGTCCACCCCGAGCCGACCCTGATTTCGCACCCCGAGGGAGAATAGTCCGATGGCCGGGTACCGCCGACAGCTCTACCGCGACGACGCGGTGGTCCTGCGCGTGCAGAAGCTCGGCGAGTCCGACCGGATCATCACCCTGCTCACCCGCCGGCACGGCCGGCTGCGGGCGGTGGCGCGCGGGATCCGCCGCACCACCAGCAAGTTCGGCGCCCGGCTGGAGCCGTTCGGGCACGTCGACCTCCAGCTCGCCGGCGACCCGAAGGGCAACCAGGGCAGCTCACTGCACACGGTCAGCCAGGTCGAGGGCATCGACCTCTACGGCAAGCGGTTCCTCGGCGACTATCCCCGCTACACGGCCGCCAGCGCGATCGCCGAGACCGCCGAGCGGCTCACCCCGGTGGAGCGGGAGCCGTCGCTGCGGCTGTTCCAGCTCACCCTCGGCGCGCTGCGGGCGCTCGCCGAGGGCAGCCACGACACCACCCTGGTGCTCGACGCCTACCTCCTGCGCGGGATGGCCCATGCGGGCTGGGCGCCGGCGCTGACCGCCTGCGCCGTCTGCGGCACGCCCGGGCGGCACCGGGCGTTCTCCGTACCGGCCGGGGGCGCGGTCTGCCCGGACTGCCGGCCCCCCGGCGCGGCCCATCCCGCCCCGGCCACCATCGACCTGATGTCGGCGCTGACCAGCGGCGACTGGCGGGTCGCCGACGCCACCGAGACCGGCGTACGCCGGGAGTGCAGCGGCCTCGTCGCGGCGCACCTGCAGTGG
Source organism: Micromonospora sp. NPDC047730 (assembly GCF_043204765.1). Classification (NCBI taxonomy): domain Bacteria; kingdom Bacillati; phylum Actinomycetota; class Actinomycetes; order Micromonosporales; family Micromonosporaceae; genus Micromonospora; species Micromonospora sp. NPDC047730. Next base: position 73,783 of record NZ_JBIDCU010000021.1, read on the forward strand.
CACCTGGAGCGCGCGCTACGCTCGCTGCCGCTGGTCGACCGGGGTGCCCCGGCGGCCGGCCCGGTCCCGCCGCCGCGGGGCGTGGGGGCCGGAGCGGATGGCGTGAGCAGGGAGAGAGCCGAGTGATCCGATCGATGAGGGCCGGCCGGCGCGAGCCGGTGCCGCCGACACCGCACCCCTCGGGCGCCCGGCCGCCGGCGTTGCCCGCCGAGGCGGTGCCCCGGCACGTCGCCGTGGTGATGGACGGCAACGGCCGGTGGGCCAAGGAGCGCGGGCTGCCTCGCACCAAGGGCCACGAGGCGGGGGAGTTCTCCCTGTTCGACACCATCGAGGGCGCCATCGAGCTGGGCATTCCCTACCTGTCGGCGTACGCCTTCTCCACCGAGAACTGGCGGCGCTCGCCGGACGAGGTCCGGTTCCTGATGGGCTTCAACCGGGACGTCATCCGCCGCCGCCGCGACCAGCTGGTCGACCTGGGGGTGCGGGTGGTCTGGTCCGGCCGGGCCGGCCGGCTCTGGAAGAGCGTCATCTCCGAGCTGCAGACGGCGGAGGAGATGTCCCGGGGCAACTCCACCCTGACCCTCCAGTTCTGCGTCAACTACGGCGGGCAGGCCGAGATCGCCGACGCCGCCGCCGCGATCGCCCGGGACGCGGCCGCGGGCAGGCTCGACCCGGCGAAGGTCACCGAGAAGACGGTGGCGAAGTACCTCTACCACCCGGAGGTCCCCGAGGTGGACCTCTTCCTCCGCCCCTCCGGCGAGCAGCGGATCTCCAACTACCTGCTCTGGCAGACCGCGTACGCCGAACTGGTGTTCCTCGACACGCTGTGGCCCGACTTCGACCGCCGGCACCTCTGGTACGCCTGCGAGCTGTACGCCCAGCGGGACCGCCGCTTCGGCGGCGCGCTGCCCAACCCGGTCGCCCCGCCGTCCTGAGGCTTACCGCTCCGCCGCGCGGGGTATTTCTCCGGTCAGCAGCCACTGACGGAGGTGAACCCACATGATCCAGAAGCGTATTGCCCAGTGGGCGTTGATGGCGGTCGCGGTGCCGCTGGCGGCGGCCGGCGCCCGTCGGCTCAGCCACACGCTGGAGGCCCGCCGCGGCCCGTCCGGGGTGAGCCGCCTGCTCACCAAGGGTGCCGACATGCTCCGCCCGCGGAAGGCGAAGCGCCGCCGCTTCTTCTGACCCCGCCGCTTTTTCTGACCCCGCCGGTCAGCGTCGCCCCCCCCCGCGACGCTGACCTCCCCTCCCCTCCCCGTCCGCCCCGTCCCCGCCGCCACCCCGCCTGGCGATCATGCAGTCGTGGTGCCTCGCGAAACGTCCTACCGGGACCCGTCGCCTGGGTGCGATCTTCGTGTTCGCCGTGGAGGCGGCCACCGGAATCGCATGATCGGCTGGCGGGGCGGGGCGGGGCGGGGCGGGGCGGGGCGGGGTTCGGGGTTTCGGGGTGGGTGGGGGGTGGGGGCGCCTAGGATCGGGGGCGGGGTGGGTGCCCCGGACCGCGTCGAGCCTCGGGGGTGGGGATGCGGGATCTCCGGTACAAGATGATCATGGCGCTGAACGCCGCCGACCTCGGTGACCCGATCTGCGCGCAGGTGGCCGAGATCTGCGCCGAGATCGCCGAGCAGCACTGCCAGGAGCTCGGCCACGCACCGCAGCCGCGCTCCGGCGAGATCGGCGAGCTGGCCACGGGTGAACCGGCGCTCACCTGGGCGCCGACCGAGACCGGGCAGCGTGCCTGGTGACGCCTCCCGCCGACCCACCGGCCGCGCCAGTCGATTCCGGGGCGGCGTCGGGCCGCCGACCGGTGACGCGGTGACCGCCCCCGCTCCGGCCGTCGACGTCCGGCGGGCCGACGACCGCTTCGCCACCCGGATCTCCTGGCTCGACTCGAAGCACTCGTTCTCGTTCTCCCGGCACTACGACCCGGCCAACACCCACCACGGTCTGCTGCTGGTCAACAACGACGACGTGGTCCGGCCGGGCGCCGGCTTCGAGACCCACCCGCACCAGGACATGGAGATCGTCACCTGGGTGTTGCGCGGGTCGCTGGTGCACCAGGACTCCACCGGTCACTCCGGCGTGATCTACCCCGGGCTGGCGCAGCGGATGAGCGCCGGCACCGGCATCCTGCACTCGGAGAAGAACGACTCCTGGCGGCTCGACGGCCGCGACCCGCACACCGATCCCGTCCACTTCGTGCAGATGTGGGTGCTGCCGGACGAGCAGGGCATCGACCCCGGCTACGAACAGCTCGAGATCCACGACGAGCTCCTGCGCGGCGGCCTGGTGCCCGTCGCCTCCGGGATGGACCGCCACGACGGTGCGGCGGCGATCCGGATCCGGAACCGCTTCGCCGCCCTGCACGCCGCCCGGCTCCGCCCCGGCGACGAGGTCGATCTCCCGGACGCGCCCTTCGTCCATCTCTACGTGCCGACCGGCGCGGTCACCCTGGAGGGCAGCGGCCTGCTCGGCACCGGCGACGCCGCCCGGCTCACCATGACGGGCGGGCGACGGGTCACCGCCACCGAGCCGGCCGAGATCCTCGTCTGGGAGATGCACGCCACCATCGCCTGACCCGCCAGCCCCCGAGGTTCCCGCCTCACATTCGGCGATCTTGCAGTTTCGCCCCACGTATTGCGGCTTTCGGGATGATTCGCCTGGGCAGAAAGTGCAAGATCGCCGGGGTCGAGGGGTGGGGGCTCGGGGGCGGGGGAGGGGGGTGGGGTGGGTTAGGCCTGGATTTCGGAGCGGTCGGCGGACCAGAGGGTGTGGAAGGTGCCGTCGCGGTCCACCCGGTGGTAGGTGTGCGCGCCGAAGTTGTCCCGCAGCCCCTGGATCAGCGCCGCCGGGAGGCGCTCGGCGCGCAGCGCGTCGAAGTACGCCAGCGACGAGGCGAACGCGGGCGCCGGCACCCCGGCCCGGGCCGCGTCGGCAACCACCCTGCGCCAGCTCGGCACGCCGTCGTTGACGGTGTCCGCGAACCACGGCGCGACCAGCAGCGTCGGCAGCTCCGGCCGCTCGTCGTATGCCTGCCGGATGCGGTCGAGGAAGCGGGCGCGGATGATGCAGCCGCCCCGCCAGATCGTCGCAGTGCCGCCCAGGTCGATGCCCCAGTCGTACTCCTGCGAGCCGGCCCGGATGTGGTCGAAGCCCTGCGCGTACGCGACGATCTTGGAGGCGAGCAGCGCGCGGCGGACGTCCTCGACGAAGGTCTCCCGGTCGCCGACCTGCCACGTGTCGCCCGCGTCCGGGAACGCCCCGCGCGCCGCCGCCCGCTGGTCGGCGTGCCCGGACAGCGACCGGGCGAACGTCGCCTCGGCGATGCCGGTGATGGGGATGCCCAGGTCGAGGGCGCTCTGCACCGTCCAGCGGCCGGTGCCCTTCTGCTCGGCGCGGTCCAGCACGACGTCCACGAACGCCCGCCCGGTGGCCGCGTCGGTGTGCGCCAGCACGTCCCCGGTGATCTCGATGAGGAAGGACTCCAGCTCGCCGGAGTTCCAGTTGCGGAAGATCTCCGCGATCTCCGCCGGCTCCGCGCCCAGCCCCGCCCGCAGCAGGTCGTACGCCTCGGCGATGAGCTGCATGTCGGCGTACTCGATGCCGTTGTGCACCATCTTGACGAAGTGCCCGGCGCCGTCCGGCCCGATGTGCCGGCAGCACGGCACCCCGTCCACCTGCGCGGCGATCCTCTCGAAGATCGGGCCGAGCGTGCGGTAGGACTCCGCCGACCCGCCGGGCATGATGCTCGGGCCGCGCAGCGCACCCTCCTCGCCGCCGGAGACGCCGGTGCCGACGAAGTGCAGCCCGTGGGCCCGCAGCGCCTCCTCCCGCCGGCGGGTGTCGGCGAAGTGCGCGTTGCCGCAGTCCACGACGATGTCGCCGGGGTCGAGCAGTGGCACCAGTTCGTCGATCACGGCGTCGGTGGGCCCGCCCGCCTTGACCATCACGATCACCGCCCTCGGCCGCTCCAGCGAGGCGACGAAGTCCGCCATCGACTCGGCGGGGAGGAAGGTCCCCTCGTCGCCGTGCTCCGCGACCAGGCTGCGGGTGCGCTCCGGCGAGCGGTTGTGCAGCGCCACGGTGAAGCCGTTGCGGGCCAGGTTCCGGGCCAGGTTGCGGCCCATCACCGCCAGCCCGGTCACGCCGATCCGCGCCGTCGCCTGCTCGGCCATCCGTCCGCCGCCTTCCGCCGTCCACGCCTGCCGCTGTGACCGTATCGCGGCGGGTGGCGGGCGCGGTGCGGTGTTCGGCAGCCCGTCTCCACCGGTCGCGGTGCGCTCGCGGTCGGCCATGCCGATCGTGCCGGTAATTCGGATGCGCGCGGCCTGCGGTGGGGTTAGCGTGTGGGCATGCGCAACTGACGCCCCATCTCCGAGCCGGCCCGCCGCCCTGCTGCCGTGGGTCCGCGTGCTCCCGGGCGTCCGCATTCCCACCCTGTCGCCGAGGCGGCGGTGTCCTTCGTGGTCGCACCCGGGGAGCAGTCCCGATTCCGCCCGACCGTCGCGCGACGGTCACCGACCGGCGGCCCGCCCCGTCCGACGACGGGACGGCCCGCAGAACGAGGAGGCCCGGATGCCAGCCAAGCGCAACCCGAAGAAGTCCCGTACCACCGTCACGCCGAAGCCGACCGTCGCGGACCTGACGCCGATCGAGGTGGACGCGATCGGCCTCGCCCCGGCGTCGGTCCCGGCGTTGCCGGCGGCGGCGCCGTCGACGAAGGCCGGTCCGCCCGTCAGGGGTTCCGGGGCCCGCAACCCCGGGGGCCGGAGCCAGCAGGCACCCCAGGCCCGCCGGTACGCCTTCCGGCGCAGCTGACGGGCGGCACCTCCGCCAGCCCGTCGCCCAGGGACCGGCAAGCGGAGTCTGCGTCGGCCGCGGCCACCCGGCAGCACCTCCGCAGGCGTCGCGCCCGGCCCTGCTGTCGAGGCTGGCGCGGCCCGACGAAGGGGCGGGCCCAGGACGCCAGGGCGGGGCCGCGGCTGACGCCGCGACCCCGCCCGGCCCCCGGCCCGGGTCAGGAGCGCGTGGCCACCGGCGCCTCCGTCCGGTCCGTCGCCTCGGCCGGACGATCCCGGTTCACGCCGACCGCCAGGCTGGACAGCCCGGCCGCCATCAGCACGCTCACCACGATCTTGAGCGGGGCGCCCTCGCTGACGAAGTCGAGGACCTGCCCGCCGGTGAGGACGAGCGGCACCCACAGCGACACCATGCCCGCGCGCCAGGTCCCGAAGGCCAGCACCAGAAGACCGATCATCCAGCCCAGCAGCCATGTGGCGAACGACGCCATCACGAACGGGTCGTTGTCGAGGGCGTCGACGACCGGTCGGGCGGCGTCGGCGTCGACGCCGGCGCCGGCGAGGGCCCCGAAGAAGGCGTTGTAGTGCCAGAGGTGGACGGTGGAGAAGTAGAGCCCGAGCAGGGTGATGCCGCCGCCGATCGTGGCGACCAGCGGCTTGCGCCGCCCGAGCGTCACGGCCAGGCCGGCCATCGCCGGTACGAGCAGCAGGTGCGTCAGGGCGAACAGGACGGTCTCCACCCGCCACGCGCCGAGGTGCCCGGCGGCCAACGCCACGTTGCCGGCGGTCTCGGACACGTCGTCGGGGAACATCACCCAGTAGAACGCGTTCGCGACGCCGTAGAGAACGCCGGCCGCAGCCAGCGCGACCGCCGTCAGCCGCCGGCCGTACCGTTGCCCGGTCCTGTCATCCATCGTGGTCTCCCATCGAGAAGTGTGTGGTGGACGCTAGGAGCCGGCCCCGGGGCCGATCGTCGGCCGACGGGTTGAGCCGAAGGTGGAGCCTCCGTCTGGCCTTCTACACCCGTGGGTGGACGCCCGGCCACGCTCGCCGCCGATACCCTTCGCACCATGTCAGCCGCCGTCCCCGACAACCGACGTCTCCCGCGGGGTCTCGTCGTCGCCACCGTCGCCGGTCTCGCGCTGTTCGGGTTCGGCCTGGCCGAGCTGTACGTTCCGATCGCCGGCTACGTCGAAGGCGAGGGTCCCGACCTCGCGGCGCTGCCCGCCGGCTGGCTCGCCGCGCTCACCGTGCTGCTCGTCGGCTACGGCCTCGCGGTCGCGGCCTGTACGACGTACCCGCGAGCGGCGGCCGTCCTCGCCGGCGCCTGCTTCACCGCGCAGAGCTTCACGCCCGTCCTCCCGGAGTGGCCGGTCGTGCCGCTGCTGGCGCTGGTCCTCGCCTGCTTCGGCTGCATCGCCGTCGGGGGACGCGCCGCGCCGACCGTCGCCACGGTTAGCTACTTCGCCGCACTCGGCATCGAGAACACGGCCGCCGGCGACTCGGACTGGGTGTTCATCGTGTTCGTGGGGCTCGCGGTGCTGGGCCCCGGCTACGCGGTCCGGATGCGCCGCGCGCAGGCGGTACGCCTGGTCGCCCTCGCCGCCGAGCGGGAGGCAGCCGCGCGGACCGACGAGCGGCTGCGGGTGGCCCGGGAACTGCACGACATCGTCTCGCACGGCGTCTCCGCGATGGTGCTGCAAGCCGGCGCGGCCGAGGCCGTGCTCGACTCGGACCCGCGCCAGGCCCGCGAGTCACTGGAGGCGGTGCAGGAGGTGGGGCGCGACGTCGTCACCGAACTGCGCCGGCTGCTGGTCATTTTGCGCGGCTCGGAACCGGCGCCGGAGGCGCTGCCCTCGCTGCGACAGCTCGACGCGTTGACCACCGCGGTACGCGTCACCGGCGGCCGGGTCGAGGTCACCGTCACGGGCGACCTCGACCTGGTCCCGGTCGCCGCCGACGTCAGCGCCTACCGGATCCTCCAGGAGGCCCTGACGAACGCCGCCCGGCACGCCCCGGGCGCTACCGTTGCCGTCTCGGTCGACGTGGCCGACGCCCGCCTCCGGCTGCACGTCGTGGACGACGGGCCCGGCACCGCCCGCCGTGGCGTCGGCACGGGCCACGGGTTGACCGGCATCCGGGAACGGGCCGGTCTGTTCGGCGGCACGGTCACCACGGGCCCGCGCGAGCAGGGCGGCTTCGAGGTCCGCGTGGAGCTTCCGTTGGGTCTCGACGGCTCGGCGCCCGCGCTCTCCCCGACGGGCACGACGGCGTGACCCGGGTGCTCATCGCCGACGACGAGGCCCTCGTCCGCGGTGGACTCCGGATGATCCTCGGCACGCAGCCCGACATCGAGGTGGTCGCCGACGCGGCCGACGGCGAGGACGCCGTGCTGCTCGCGGCACGCCTCAAGCCCGACGTCGTCCTGATGGACATCCACATGCCGCGGCTGGACGGCATCGCCGCGACGGAACGGATCCTGGCGGAGTGCGCCGACATCCGGATCATCGTGCTGACCACCTTCGACCTCGACGAGTACGTCTACCGGGCGCTGCGGGCCGGCGCGTCCGGGTTCATGCTCAAGACCACCCCGCCGAAGGATCTCGCGGGCGCCCTGCAGGCCGCCGCGCGTGGCGACGCGCTGCTGTCCCCGTCGATCACCCGCAGGCTGATCGACCACTACACGGCGACGGCGCCGGCGGCGACCGCGGGCAGCCCAGGCCTGGCGGAACTGACCGCCCGGGAGACGGAGGTGCTGCGGATGATGGCGGACGGCCTGTCCAACCGGGAGATCGCCCACCAGCTCTTCCTCGGCGAGGCGACGGTGAAGACGCACGTCAACCGCATCTTCGCCAAGCTCGGGGTGCGCGACCGGGTGCAGGCCGTCGTGCTGGCGTACCAGACCGGCGTGGCCCAGCTCCGGCGCCGGTAGGGCGAGGCGACCGCCGGGCCTCGGCCGCCGGACTCGTGGCGGCGGCGACCGCCGCAATCGTGGCGGCGGCGACCGCCGGACGTGGCGCCGACAGCCGCCGTGGCGGTCAGCCGATCAGTGGCCGGAAGGTTCCCGCCAGGACGCTGACCGCCAGCGCCGCGCCGGCCAGCAGCGCCGCCCCGGCGATCAGCAGCCCGTCGGCGGCGGCGACCGCCGCAATCGTGGCGGCGGCGACCGCCGGACGTGGCGCCGACAGCCGCCGTGGCGGTCAGCCGATCAGTGGCCGGAAGGTTCC
>NZ_JBIDCU010000021.1:81903-103273 GCF_043204765.1 Micromonospora sp. NPDC047730
GTTCCCGCTAGGACGCTGACCGCCAGCGCCGCGCCGGCCAGCAGCGCCGCCCCGGCGATCAGCAGCCCGTCGGCGGCGACGAAGCGTTGCCGTCGGGCGACCGTACGCGGGGTGCCGGCGTCGAAGCCGCGGGCGTCCATCGCCACGGCCAACCGGGTGCCCCGGCGGATCGCCCCGACCAGCAGCGCGAAGGCGGTGGAGGCGAACAGTCGCAGCTTCGCCAGCGGGTTGCGTCCCGCCGCCACCCCGCGGGCGCGGCGGGCCATGGCGATCATCTGCCACTCCTGCCCGAGCAGCGGCACCAGCCGGAACGCCGCCAACGCCCCGATGGCGAACCGGGCTGGCGCCTTCGCGTTCTGGATCAGGGCGTCCGCCAGGTCGGTGGGGTCGGTGGTGGCGAACACGATCACGCCGGGCAGTGCCACGGCGAACATGCGCAGCACCAGGCCGAGCGCGGTGAGCAGCACCCCGGAGGTGACCACCGCGGGGCCGGCCTCGACCAGCACCCGGCCGGAGCGCTCGGCCGCGAAGAGCACCAGCGTCACCACGATGCCGACCGCGCCGACCAGCAGCGGCCCGGCCCGCCGGGCCAGCACCCGGAAGCGGACCCCGAACAGCGGCAGCACGGCCAGCTCGACGGCGATGGCGATCGCCGGGGCCACCGGGTCCAGGGTGGCGACGAGGATGAACGAGAACACCAGCGCCGCGGCGAGCTTGGCCACCGGGTTGCGCCGGGCCAGCGGCGCGTCGGGGGCGGCGACCGGTTCGAGGGTGATCACGGCCGCTCCGGGACGGGACGGGCGCGGCGTGCGGCCGGCGCCGGACCGGTCATGGTCCGGCGACGCCGCGGGTGTGCGGCCGGCGCGTCGTGCGAGCTGGTCACGGCCGCTCCAGGGTGACGCGCCGGTCCGCCAGAGCGGCCACGAACTCCGGGTCGTGGGTGACGGCGACCAGGCCGTGCCCGGCGTCGCGCAGTTCGGCGAAGAGGTTCACCAGCTCCAGCCAGGTCCGCCGGTCCTGGCCGAAGGTGGGTTCGTCGCAGACGAGCAGGCGGGGCGCGGTGGCCAGGGCCGTCGCCACGCTCAGTCGCCGCGCCTCCCCACCCGACAGGGTGTACGGGTTGGCCGCGGCGAGCTTCGTCAACCGCAGCCGGGACAGCAGGTCGTCCACGGTGGACCGGACCGCCGTCTCGGGCTGGCCGGTGCGGCGCGGGCCGAGGGCCAGCTCGTCGAAGACGGTGGTGGCGACGAACTGGTGCTCCGGGTCCTGGAAGACCGAGCCGATCCGCCGGGCCAGCGCCGGGGCGCGCCAGCGGTGCGGGGGAGTGCGGGCGTCGGAGCCGGCCAGTGCCGCCGTCGCCACGACCCGGCCGGCTCCCGGCTTGAGCAGCCCGCCGAGCAGCAGCGCGAGGGTCGACTTCCCGGCCCCGTTCGGGCCGAGCACGGCGAGCGCCTCGCCGGCGCGTACCGCCAGGTCGACGGCGGCCAGCCGGGGCGGCAGGCCGAGCCGGTCGGCGGTGAGCAGCAGGTCGCCGGCCGGCGCGGTGGCGTGGCGGGGCGGCACGGGCCGGCCGGGCACCCAGACGCCCGCGGCGGCGAGCGCGTCGCCGTGGGCGCCGAAGACGGCCTGGGGCGTGCCGTCCGCGCGGACGCCGCCGCCCGGTTCGAGCACCACCACCCGGTCGACCAGCGGCAGCGCCTCGGCGACCCGGTGCTCGACCAGGATCAGGGTGGTGTCGGCGTCCAGCGCGCCGGCCACCGCCGCGCGGACGAGCGCGGCGCCGGTCGGGTCCAGGTTGGCGGTCGGTTCGTCGAGCAGCAGCAGCCCGGGCCGCAGGGCCAGCACCCCCGCCAGGGCGAGGCGTTGCTGCTCGCCGCCGGAGAGGGCCGCGGTGGGCCGGTCCCGGTGGTACGGGAAGCCGACCCGGGCCAGCGCCTCGTCGACGCGGGGCCAGATCTCCCCGGCGGGGACCCCCCGGTTCTCCAGCCCGAACGCCACGTCGTCGCCGCTGCGGGCCATCACGAGCTGGGTCTCCGGGTCCTGGAAGACGATGCCGACCCGGTCCCGGCCCTTGCGGGGGTCGAGCCCGTCGACCTCGACGGTGCCCTCCTGTTCGCCCGAGTCCTCGGGCAGCAGCCCGGCCAGCGCGGCGAGCAGGGTGCTCTTGCCGGCGCCCGACGGCCCGAGCAGCAGCACCCGCTCGCCGGCCTCGACGCGCAGGTCCACCCCGCGCACGGCCCACGCCCGGCGCCCGGCGTGCCGCCACCCGAACCCCCGCAGTGTCACCGCCCCCACGCCGTCCCCCTTCCGGCCCGCGCGCGGGCGTCGACCATGAGGTTGGCGGCACCCACGGAGATCCACGTCGCCGTCCACCTCATGATCAACCCCGATTCCGGTGGTGCGGGTCAGACGGCGGCGCGTTCGCGGCCGGCGGGGAAGCGGTCCAGGACGCCGGTGCCCGCCAGGGCGCGGGTGAGGGCCCAGCCGCCGGCGCCGGCGACGGCGGCGGCGCTGACGACGGTGAGCAGGGCGTACGGGACCCGGTAGCTGCCGAGCGCGTAGTCGACGTTCCAGACGAAGAAGTCGAACAGCGCCGCGCCGAGGCCGGTCAGCGCCCCGGCGAGCAGCGCGGTGGGCAGCCGGAACGAGCGGTACCGGAACGCGGCGAAGGCCACCTCGGCGCCGAGCCCCTGGATGAGGCCCTGGACGATGGTGATGCCGCCCCACTCCGAGCCGAGCAGCGCGGAGACCGTCGCCGCCACCGCCTCGCAGAAGAGCGCCGCGCCGGGCTTGCGGATCACCAGGCCGCCGAGCACGGCCGGGACCAGCCAGACGCCGTACATGATCGCCTGGCCGGCCGGGAAGAACGCGAACGCCGGGTCGACGGCCCGCCACAGCAGGCCCCAGGCCCAGAAGATGACGCCGAACGCCACCGCGATCACCGCGGCGATGACGACGTCGAGTGTGCGCCACCGGGTGGTCGTGTTGTCTCGCATGATTGCTCCCAGTCCTGAACGCGAACCAGGAGAAGACGCACGCCGCGCCCGGTGTGCCCGGACGGCGGCGCGGCTGGAGGTCGACCGAACTCCCTGCGCTGGCATTACCCAGATCAGGTTCGAGGGTCTGCGGGCGGTGCCCGCACTCTCAGCGCTGTGCGCTCCCCTGTCGGATGTGAAGTTGTCGCGCCGACGCTAACACCTTTGAAGATCATCGGGCAAAGTGATCTTTTCGCTGGTCACCAGCGAGTTCGCTCGATCTCGTCGGTTCCGGCCGGTACGCTCGGGCGGCCACTGGCGGAATCGGCGGAGGAAACCACGTGACATCCGAGGTTGACCGCTCCGTGCCGGATGGGCGCGCCCCGGGGTCGGTCGGTGTGGCCGCGCCGGGCGTGCCCCCGCAGGAGCCGGCGGGCGGCGGCGGGAGCGCCTGGCGGTTCGGGTCGGTCGAGGCGCTCGCGGTCCTGCTGGTCCTGCTGGTCGTGTTCCGTGAGCCGCTCGCCGGGGCCCTGTCCGCGCCCTGGCTGCAGACCTGGACCACCGTCTTCGTCTCGGTCATGGTGCAGGCGGTGCCGTTCCTGGTCTTCGGGGTGGTCCTCTCCGCCGTGATCGCGGTCTTCGTGCCCCGGTCGTTCTGGGCCCGGGCGCTGCCCCGGCACCCCGCGCTCGCGGTGCCTGTGGCGAGCGCGGCCGGCGTGGTGCTGCCCGGCTGCGAGTGCGGGTCCGTGCCGATCGCCGGGTCGCTGATCCGGCGCGGGGTCACCCCGGCCGCCGCGCTGGCCTTCCTGCTCGCCGCCCCGGCCATCAACCCGATCGTGCTCACCGCCACCGCGGTGGCCTTCCCCGACGACCCGGAGATGGTCCTCGGCCGCGGCGTCGCGAGCCTGGTCGTCGCGATGGTGATGGGGTGGCTGTGGCTGCGCCTCGGCCGGGCCGACTGGATCCGGCTGCCGCGCCGGCCGGAGCTGGACGACGGCCCGCGCGGGCGGGCGTTCTGGGCGGCGGTCCGGCACGACGTCACCCACGCCGGCGGGTTCCTGGTGGTCGGCGCGGCGGCCGCCGCCACCATCAACGTCGTCGTGCCCGAGCGATGGTTGCAGACGCTCGCCGAGGACCCGGTGCTCTCGGTGCTCGCGCTGGCCGTGCTCGCGGTGCTGCTCTCCCTCTGCTCGGAGGCCGACGCCTTCGTGGCCGCCTCGCTGTCGCAGTTCTCGCTGACCGCCCGCCTGGTCTTCCTGGTGGTGGGGCCGATGGTCGACCTCAAGCTCATCGCGATGCAGACCGGCGTCTTCGGCCGGCGGTTCGCGCTGCGGTTCGCCCCGGCCACCTTCGCGGTGGCCGTCGCGGTTGCCGCCGCGACCGGGGCGGTGCTGCTGTGAACCGGCAGGCGCAGGCCGTCGTCCTGCTGCTGCTCGGGGGCGCCATGGTCCGGGCCAGCCTCACCGACCTCTACCTGCGCTACGTCAAGGAGGGGCTGCGCCCCTTTTTGGTCGCCGCGGGCCTGCTGCTGGTCGTCGCCGCGGTCATGACCCTCTGGTACGAGCTGCGTCCCGCCCTCCGGCGCCCCGCCGCGTCCCCGACCGCCGACGGCGAGCACGAGCGCGCCGGCGGGGACCACGAGCGCGCCGACGGCGAGCACGAGCGCGCCGGCCGGGACGAGGCCGCCGACCACGGGCACGGCCACCACGAGCCGCGGATCGGCTGGTTGCTGATCCTGCCGGCGCTGGGTCTGCTCCTGGTCGCCCCGCCCGCCCTCGGCTCGTACGCGGCCGGGCAGGCCGGCACCGCGCTCTCCGCTCGGCAACAGCCGTCCGACTACCCGCCCCTGCCCGACGGCGATCCGGCGCAGGTCAGCGTGCTCGACTACGCCTCGCGGGCGCTGTTCGACCGGGGCGCGTCGCTCGGCGGGCGACGGGTCCGGCTGACCGGTTTCGTCACCACCGGCCCCGACGGCCGACCGCTCCTGGCCCGGATGGTGCTCTCCTGCTGCGCGGCCGACGGGCGGCCGGTCAAGCTGGGCCTGACCGGCGCCGCCCCCGAAGGGCTCGCCGACGACACCTGGATCGAGGTGACCGGCCGCTACAGCGACCGGATCGCCCGGGACCCGGTCAACGACGCCGAGATCCCCTACCTCGACGTGGAGTCCTGGCGGCAGGTGCCCACCCCCAAACGCCAGTACGAGTGACCCCGCCCGCCCTGGGTAGGCTGGCGATCATGCGGATCGAGGCGCGGGGGCTCACGTTCGACGTACGCGTCGGCGGTCCCGAGGGCGGCGCGCCCGTCCTGCTGCTGCACGGCTTTCCACAGCACGGCGGGGAGTGGGACGACGTCGTCCCGCCGCTGCACGCCGCCGGCCTGCGCACCTACGCGCCGGACCAGCGCGGCTACTCGCCGGGCGCGCGGCCCGAGGCGGTCGAGGCGTACCGGATGCCGGAGCTGGTGGCCGACGCGGTGGCCGTGCTGGACGCGCTGGGCGTCGACGCGGCGCACCTCGTGGGGCACGACTGGGGCGCGGTGGTGGCCTGGGACCTGGCCGCCCGCCACCCGGAGCGGGTCCGGACGCTGACCGCGGTCTCCGTGCCGCACCCCGCCGCGATGGCGCACGCGCTGGCCGAGGACCCGGGGCAGAAGGCGCGCTCGGCGTACATCGTGCTGTTCCGCAAGCCGGGCAGGGCGGAGAGGGCGCTGCTGGCGCTGGGCGCGACCGGGCTGCGCCGGATGCTGCACGGGGTCGGCGACGACGAGCGGGTGGCCGCGTACGCGGACCCGATGCGCGAACCCGGCGCGCTGACGGCGGCGCTGAACTGGTACCGGGCGATGTCCCGGCGGGACATGGCGGCCACCGGGCCGGTGCCGGTGCCGACCACCTTCGTGTGGAGCGACCGCGACATCGCGATCGGCCGGACCGCGGCCGAGGCGTGCGCCGGCCACGTGAGCGCCGACTACCGCTTCGTCGAGCTGCCCGGGGTGAGCCACTGGATCCCCGACGAGGCGCCCGCCCCGCTGGCCGAGGCGATCCTGGCCCGGGTGCTGGGCCCGGCCTGACCGGTGCGGCCTCGCCCCGCCGGGAGTGGCCGGGCGTTCCCGACGGACGTACGACATGGACGGAGGAGAGACATGACGGTGAGCGCCGAGGACTACCTGGCCGTGGTGACCGAGACGATGCAGCGGGTGGCCACGAGCCAGCGCGAGGCGGTGGGGCGGGCCGCCGACCTGATCGCCGACGCGGTGCGCGCCGACGGGGTGGTCCACGCGTTCGGCACGGGCCACTCGGAGGCGCTGGCGATGGAGATCGCGGGCCGGGCCGGCGGGCTGGTGCCCACCAACCGGATCGCCCTGCGGGACCTGGTGCTGGTCGGCGGCGCGCCGGCCGACGTGCTCGGGCCGCTGCTCGAACGCGATCCGTCGGTGGCGCACCGCCTCTACGAGCTGGCCCCCGTCAGCCCCGGGGACGTCTTCGTGCTGGCCTCCAACTCCGGCGTCAACGGCGCGATGGTGGAGTTCGCGTCCCTGGTCAAGGAGAAGGGGCACGGGCTGGTCGCGATCACCTCGGCGCAGCACTCCGGGCAGATGACCTCGCGCCACCCGTCGGGGCGCAAGCTCGCCGACGTCGCCGACGTGGTGCTCGACAACGGCGCCCCGTACGGCGACGCGACGCTGCCGCTGCCCGGCGGCGGTGCGGTCGGCGCGGTCTCGTCGATCACGGCGGCGCTGCTGGCGCAGCAGATCACGGTCGAGGTGGTGGCCCGGCTGCTCGCCGCGGGGGAGCGGCCTCCGGTCTACCTGTCGGCCAACATCGCCGGCGGCGACGAGCACAACAACGCCCTGGAGGCCCGGTACGCCGGCCGGATCCGCCGCGGCTCCTGAGCGGAGCGGGCCGGCGTGTGCCGGGCTCGCGCGGGCGACGTGAGCCGGTTTCGCGGCTCCGTCGGTGGGGCATCAGCGTTGCTGCCGACGGGCGAACCCCGTCGGCAGTACCGTCTGACCGGAGGTAGCCCGTGTCCAAGGAAACCGAGCGGCAGCGCTGGCAGCGCAACTTCGCCGACCTGTTGCAGGAGCTGCGGGTCGCGCAGACCGGCGTGCAGATCCTCTTCGCCTTCCTGCTGACCCTGCCGTTCAGCAACGGGTTCACCAGGACGAGCGGTTTCCAGAAGGACGTCTACATCGTCTCGTTGCTCGCGGCCGCCGCCGCGACCGCGATGATCATTTCCCCGGTGGCGTTCCACCGCGCGCTGTTCCGGCAGGGCCGCAAGCCGGAGCTGGTCCGGTTCGCCCACCGGATGGCCAGCGCCGGCCTCGCCTTCATGCTGATCTCGATGGTCAGCGCGGTGCTGCTGATCACCGACTTCGTGCTGGACCGGGGCGTCGCCCTGCTGCTCAGCGGCGCCACGGCGATCTGGTTCCTCACCTTCTGGGTGTTCCTGCCGTTCGCCCGGCGCAACTGGGGCGAGGACGACATCGACGACGAGGACGACGACCCCCGGCACCTACCCGGCGACTGACCCGGGTCGACGAAACTCGATCTTCACCGAACGCTACCCCTGGGTAACACCCGGGGGTAGCGTGCTGTTTGTCGAGCACGTCGACGCAGCCGGACCGAGGTTCGAGGGGGCAGCCGTGACCACGACGCAGAACAGCCGACCCACGCCGGACGGATCCGGCGCCGACCAGCCCGCGGCGAAGGACACCGAAGGCGTGCCGACGGCCGGCGCGGCCGGGCCGCTGCCGAAGGAGGCGGGGCAGGTCTCCGAGAAGGAGGCCCGCCAGGTCGCCGAGGCGGCCCGCGAGTCCTCGTGGGACCGACCCAGCTTCGGCAAGGAACTCTTCCTCGGCCGCCTCCGACTCGACCTGATCGACCCCTGGCCGCGCCCGGACGCGGCGGACGTCGCCCGGGCCGACGAGTTCCTCGGCCGGTTCCGCGAGTTCCTCACCTCCGAGGTGGACGGGGCGGCAATCGAACGGGACGCGTCCATCCCGGACGACGTGTTCCACGGTCTGGCCCGGCTCGGCGCGTTCGGCATGAAGGTCGACCGGTCGTACGGCGGGCTCGGGCTGAGCAACCTGCACTACTGCCGCGCGCTCATGCTGGCCGGCTCGGTCAGCCCGGCGATCGGTGCGCTGCTGTCGGCACACCAGTCCATCGGGGTGCCGCAGCCGCTGAAGATGTTCGGCACCGCCGAGCAGAAGCAGCGCTTCCTGCCCCGCCTCGCCGCCGGCGAGGTGTCCGCGTTCCTGCTCACCGAGCCGGACGTCGGCTCCGACCCGGCCCGGCTGGCCACCACCGCCGAGCCGACCCCCGACGGCACCGGCTACCGGCTCAACGGGGTGAAGCTCTGGGCCACCAACGGCACCGTCGCCACCCTGCTCGTGGTGATGGCCCGGGTCCCCGCCGCCGAGGGGCGGCGTGGCGGGATCACCGCCTTCGTCGTCGAGGGCGACGCCGAGGGCATCACGATCGAGCGGCGCAACGCCTTCATCGGCCTGCGCGGCCTGGAGAACAGCCTCACCCGCTTCCACGACGTCTTCGTGCCGAACGAGAACGTCATCGGCGGCGAGGGCAAGGGCCTGAAGATCGCGCTGACCACCCTGAACACCGGGCGGCTGTCGCTGCCGGCCATGTGTGTGGGCGCCGGCAAGTGGGCGTTGAACGTGGCCCGGGAGTGGGCCGCCGACCGGGTGCAGTGGGGCCGGCCCGTCGGCGAGCACGAGGCGGTGGCCCAGAAGCTCTCCTTCGTCGCCGCGACGACGTACGGCATGGAGACCATGCTCGACCTGTGCTGCCTGCTGGCCGACGACGACCGCAACGACATCCGGATCGAGGCGGCGCTGGTCAAGCTCTACGCCAGCGAGATGGCCTGGAGGATCGCCGACGAGCTGATCCAGATCCGGGGCGGTCGCGGCTACGAGACGGCCGACTCGCTGGCGGCGCGGGGCGAGCGCCCGGCCGCGGTCGAGCAGCTGCTGCGCGACCTGCGGATCAACCGGATCTTCGAGGGCTCGACCGAGATCATGCACCTGCTGATCGCCCGCGAGGCGGTCGACGCGCACCTGTCCGTCGCCGGCGACATCATCGACCCGGACGCCGGGCTCGGCCGCAAGGCGAAGGCCGGCGCGCGGGCCGGCGTCTTCTACGCGAAGTGGCTGCCCACCCTGGCCGTAGGCAAGGGCCAGCGCCCGTCGGCGTACGGCGAGTTCGGCCCGCTCGCCGGCCACCTGCGGCAGGTCGAGCGCGCCTCGCGCAAGCTGGCCCGGTCGACGTTCTACGCGATGTCCCGGTGGCAGGGGAAGATGGAGCGCAAGCAGGCGTTCCTCGGCCGGGTGGTGGACATCGGCGCGGAGCTGTTCGCGATGTCCGCCGTCTGCGTGCGCGCCTACGCCGAGCGGGACACCCGGCCGGAGAACGTCGAGCTGGCCGACCTGTTCTGCCGGCAGGCCCGGGTCCGGGTCGACGCGCTCTTCACCGCCCTGTGGGACAACACCGACTCGGTTGACACGGCCGCCGCGAAGCGGATCCTGGCCGGGCGCTACGCCGGCCTGGAGGAGGGGGTGGTCACCCCGGCCGACGACCTGCCCTGGGTGGCGCGCTGGTCGCCCGGCCCGTCCGCCGCCCCCGACGTCCGCCGCCGCATCCCGCCCTCGGCGTGACACCGGCCCGCCCGGGTGCCGGGCCGGTGTCCGACCAGCCCGGCAGCCGGCGGGTCAGCTCGCGACGGCCCAGGCCAGGATCGCCGCGAGGAGCAGCCCGTTGAGCACGGCCAACCCCAGGTACGCGGCCGGCGGGATCTTGCGGCCCTTGCGGACGAAGTTGACCAGCACGGCGGCGTAGCCGAGCAGCAGGATGGCGATGACGACCAGGAAGTAGAACACCCGACGACCTTAGTGCGGTGTCCACCAACGTTCACCAGGAGTCCGGTGGTGTGTTGTGGATCCTCGCCGTGTGGGCGAGCGACTCCCCACTGGTTGGTGGGGCGGGCCACCGCGGGCCAACTGGGCCCTCGCGCCGCCCGGGTGGGCGGCGGGGGTCACGCCGGGACCGGCCGGCGCCGGGGAGGTGCCGGCCGACTCGACGGTGCGTGACCACCCCGGGCAGCACTACAGGTGATGTGGGGGTGGTGGGTCCGCCGCCCGGGGTGCGGGTGGCGATGCTGGCCGCCGCGACGAGGTCACGGTGGCCCGAGAACTGGCAGTGCAGGCAGGTCAGGGTCCGCCCACGCGGCTTCGGTATCCGCCGGTGGCAGGTGGGGCAGGTGGAGGACGTGCCGCGTTCGTTGACGAGGTGGACGGTGATGCCGGCGAGGGTGGCCTTGTCGGTGAGGATCTGCAGGAGGCGCCCGATCTGCCACTGCCGTAGCCGCAGGTTGTGTCGCCGCCCCGCCGGCAGGTCCAGGACCCCGCGTGGATCACCGACGTGCAACACCCCCACCCGCTGACCGACCGCCCAGCCGACGACGGTGCGGGCGGCCTCGTGTTGGGCCTGTCGCACCCGCCGCCGATGCCGACCCTCCACCACCCGAGTGCGGGCCCGGTACTGGCGCCACCGCCGCGACCCGCGCTGGCCCGGTTTCGGTGCCCGGCGGGCGACGGCATGTTGGCGGGCTTTGGTGTCGGCCAGGTGCATGCGATGCTCGGCGCGGATCGCCCGCCCCGACACCAACAGCGCCTCCCCGCCGGGGCCGGCGACGGCGTACGGGTGGATGATCCCCACGTCCACGCCCGCCACCCTGGCAGGGTCCGGCCCCTCACCCGCTGGATACACCGTGATCGGGACTTCGGCGGTGACGTCGAGGAACAGGCGGCCGCCCTCACACAGCAGGGTGATCGAGCGGACCTGCTCGACCGGATACGGCACCTGACGGGCCAGGCGCACCCACAACCCCGGCGTGCCCTTCGCGGTGGGGATGCGCACGCGGTGGCCGTCGAGGGTGAACGTGCCGTGGTACCAGCGCACCGGCACCAGCCCCCGCCGCCGACGCGGGAACCCCGCCGATGCGTCACCGGCCTTGCGGCGTTTCGCCGCCGCGAACCACGCATCCGAGAACCGCCGCAACACCGACCGCGCCCCGGTCGTGTCCAACTCGGCGAACGTGCCCGGCCCGGACGCCGACAACTCCCGACACAACTCCTGATAGCCCGTCAACGGTGGGGCGTGGTGGCGGCGCCGCCAGGCGTTGACCTCCAACACACACGCCCACACGTCACCAGCCGAGCGCAGCAACCCGAAACACCGCCGCCGCTGCCCAGGCGTCACCCGCACCGCAACACGAGCGGTGCGATACACCACTGGCAGCGCGGCGGGATCCCGACGACGAGGCACGAATCAAAGCCAACACCACCGGTACGACAATCTCACCGCCGACGAACCCTGCGAAGGTTGGTGGACACCGCCTTAGCGGCCGGCCCGCAGGCCGAGTTGGCGCAGCTCCAGTGCGGCGAGCGCGTCGACGGTGGCGTCGTCGCCGCGCCGCCACGCCTCGGCCACGTCGGGCGCGATCCGGGTCAGCCGCCCGAGCGGCTGGGTGGCCAACGCCCGCAGGGCGAGCAGGTCCCGGCCGGCGGGCACGGCGGCCAGCCTGGCCGCCGAGGCGGCCCGGCGCATCCAGCGCACCCGCAGCGGCAGCCAGCCGAAGAGCACCAGGCCGAGCGGGAAGACCAGTACGGCGACGGCCAGCGCGAGGGCGAGCTGGTCGACCAGCTCCTGCTGGTCCCGTCCGGCCTCGGCCAGCGACCGGGCGGCGCCGGCGGCCCGCTCGAACGGCGCGGTCAGCTCGTCGCCCACCAGCGGCACCCGGCCGACCTTGCCGCCCGCCTCGGCCAGGTTGTCAGCCAGGCCGCCGCCGGCCCCCTCCAGCTTTTGGCCGGGTACGGCGAGCTTCTGGACGAGGTCGTGCAGCCACAGCGCGCCGCGGACCGCGCCGTACACCCAGGCGAGGACGAGCAGGTCGGTGATCAACTGTCGGACGGCGGTCGGGAAGCGATCGGCGTAGATCTTCACGCCGGACAGCGTGCCACGCGCGACCGCTCCGGGCATCTGTCGCGGACGGCCGGCACCGCCGTGCCCGTCCGGCCCGCTACGGCTTCTCCCTCGCCCAGTCGACCGCTTCGCGCACGGCCCGGACGGTGCGGATCGCGCACGGTTCCTGGACAGTCTGACCAGCCGCCGGCAGGCCGGGCTGCGCCTGGTGTCCGGCTGACCCGTCGTGGCGGGTCTCAGCGGGCGCAGGCCGGGCAGGTGCCGAAGATCTCCAGGGTGTGGCTGACGTCGGCGTAGCCGTGCTGCGCGGCCACCCGCTCCGCCCAGCTCTCCACCGTCGGCCCGGCCACCTCCACGGTGCGGCCGCAGCTGCGGCAGACCAGGTGGTGGTGGTGCCCCTCGCTGCACCGGCGGTAGAGGTGCTCGCCGCCCGGCGGGCGCATCACGTCGATCTCGCCCGTGTCGGCGAGCCCCTGGAGGGTGCGGTAGACCGTGGTCAGCCCGACCCGCTCGCCGCGCTCGCGCAGCATCGCGTGCAGCTCCTGCGCGCTGTGGAAGCCCTCCATCTCGGCGAGCAGCGCGCTGACCGCCGAGCGCTGCCGGGTGTTGCGGACCGCCGAACCCGTCATGACCCCTCCCCGGCGTGGCTGACCGCGTCGGCCACGATGTGCGCGACGTGCTCGTCGACCAGGGCGTACGCGATCTCGCGCCCCCGTCGCGAGCCGCGCACCACGCCGGCGCCCCGCAGCACCCGCAGGTGCTGGGAGACCAACGGCTGCGCGGCGCCGAGCTTGTCCACCAGCTCGTGCACGCAGCGTTCGCCCTCGGCGAGCTCGCTGACGATGGCCAGCCGGATCGGTGCCGACAGGGCACGCAGCAGCTCGCTCGCCCCCTCGAAGGCATCGTAGCCTGATCCGCTGGTCACCCCGTAACGGTAACCAATCCCATCGGCGTGTCGTTGACCAGGCTCAGCGGAGCACGACCTCGTGCGGCTCGGGCGCGGGCGCGGCGGCCGGGGTGCGCCGCCGGCGCAGCACCCGCCAGGCCGCGCCGAGGAGCGCGACCACCCCGAACGAGGCGATCGCCATCAGCACCACCGACGCGCCGGGAGCGGTGTCGGCGTTCGCCGCCACCCAGACCCCCGAGCCGGCGGCGAAGAGGCCGAGCGCCATCGCCGCCGCCATCGTGCTGCGGAACCCCCGGGTCACCTGCTGCGCGGTGGCCACCGGCACCACCATCAGCGCGCTGATCAGCAGCACGCCGACGGCCCGCATGGCGATCGTCACGGTGACCGCGGTGGCCACCGCGAGCAGCATGTTGAGCGTGCGCACCGGCAGCCCGGAGACCCGGGCGTACTCCTCGTCGTGGCAGACCGCGAACAGGGCCGGGCGCAGGGCCAGCATGGCGACCAGGATCGCCGCGCCGAGCACCGCGATGGTGATCAGGTCCCCCGGCGAGATCGTGGTCAGCGACCCGAACAGGTAGGCGTTGAGGTTGGCGCTCGTGCTGTCGGAGAGCCCGACCAGCATCACGCCGCCGGCGATGCCGCCGTAGAAGAGCAGGGCCAAGGCCAGGTCGCCGGAGGTGCGCCCCCGGGCGCGAACCAGCTCGATGGTGATCGCGCCGACGGTTGCCACGACCACCGCGACGAGCACCGGGGAGCGGTTGAGCAGCAGGCCCGCGCCGACGCCGGTGAGCGCCACGTGCCCGACCCCGTCGCCGATCAGCGCGAGCCGCCGCTGCACCAGGTAGATGCCGAGCGCCGGCGCCGCCAGGCCGATGACCAGCGCGCCGATCAGGGCGCGCTGCATGTAGGGGTACTGGAAGAGTTCCATCTCAGCGGCTCCACAGCCCGGCGGGCTCGTCGGGACCGTGCGGGTGCACGTGGTCGTGGTCGGGCTCCGCGTGGTGGCCGGCGGGTTCGGGCACCACGCCGTCGTGGCAGATCCCACCCTGGTGTACGACGACCGCCCGGCTGATCAGCGGCCGCAGCGGCCCGAGCTCGTGGGCCACCAGCAGCACCGTGCCGCCGCCGCCCACGAAGTCGTGCAGCGCCCCGGCGAACGCCTCCTGGCTGGCCGCGTCCACCCCGGCGGTCGGCTCGTCGAGGACGAGCAGCTCCGGCTGGCCGGCCAGCGCCCGGGCGATCAGGGTGCGCTGCTGCTGCCCGCCGGAGAGCGTGGCGACCGGGTCGCGGGCCCGGTCGGCGAGCCCGACCGCCGCCAGCGCCGCGTCGACGGCGGCCCGGTCGGCGCGCCCGGGCGGGCGCAGGACGCCCCGGCGGGCCAGCCGGCCGGAGGCCACCACCTCACGGACGGTGGCCGGTACGCCGCCGCCGGCACCGAGGCGCTGCGGGACGTACCCGACGCGGTGCCACTGCCGGAACCGGCGCAACGGGCGGTCGAAGAGGGTGACCGACCCGGAGCTGAGCGGCACCAGGCCGAGCACGGCGCGGATCAGGGTGGACTTGCCGGAGCCGTTGGCGCCGAGCACCGCGACCACCTCGCCGGCGGTCACGGTCAGGGAGACGTCACGCAGCACGGGGCGGCCGTCGTAGCCGACCACCCCGTGCGTGACGGTGATGACTGGGGATGTCACGAGCAGCTCAACGCCGTCCTGAGGGTCTGCAGGTTGGTGCGCATCACCGAAAGGTAGTCGCCGCCGTCGGTCGACAGCCCTTCCAGCGGGTCCAGTACCGCGGTCTTCGCGCCGACCTGGTCGGCGATGGTCTGGGCCACCTTCGGGCTCACCAGCGTCTCGAAGAAGATCGTCGTGGCCTTGTGCTCCCGGGCCTCCTCGATCACCTCGGCGAGGCGCTGCGGGGACGGCTCGTTCTCCGGGCTCAGCCCGGTGATGCCGATCTGCTCGAGCTGGTAGCGCTCGGTCAGGTAGCCGAACGCGGTGTGGCTGACCACGATCTCCCGCCGCTGGCAGGTCTTCAGGCCGGCGGTGAAGTCGGCGTCCAGCTTCGCCAGCTCGGTGCGGAGCGTCGCGGCGCGGGCGGTGTAGTCGGCGGCGCGCTCCGGGTCGGCCTGGCCCAGCCGCTCGGCGAGCTTGTCGCCCACCGTGGCCAGGCGGGTCGGGTCGAGCCAGAGGTGCGGGTCCTTGCCGCCGCCCTCCTCCTCGGCGTGGGGCTCCCCGGCGGCCTCGCCCTCGTGCCCGTGGTCGTGGTCGTGCCCGCCGGCCGCCGCGTCGCGCAGCGGCTGCACGGTGGCCACGTCGAACGCGCGCTCCCCGGCGTTCTGCTCGACGGCCTCGTCCACGTTCGGCTGGAAGCCCTTCAGGTAGACGACCAGCTCCGCCTGGCTGACGTCGCCGACCTGCCCCGGGTTGAGCTCCAGGTCGTGCGGCTCGGCCCCGGGCTTGGCCAGGTTGGTCACCTTCACCGCGTCGCCGCCGATCCGCTCGGCGAGGAACTGCAGCGGGTAGAAGGCGGCCACCACGTCGACCCGCTGCGGGTCGGTGCCGGCCGCGTCGTCGGAGCAGGCCGCGACGCCACCGAGGGCGAGCAGGGCGGTGGTGGCGGCGGCCAGGGTGCGCGGGGCGGAGCGGATGTTCATGACATGAACTCTCCGCGACAACGACAATGATTGTCAAAAACGCATGCTTGCATGTCAGAGCAGCTTCACCAGGCCCGCGGTGACCAGCAGGGTAAGCGCCAGCAGCCGGATCACCCGGGTCGGCGCCGTCTGCACCGACCAGGTGGTGACCAGCAGCGCGGCGACGGCCGCGGCGAGCAGCAGGGTGAGCAGCCCGCCCACCACCCCGGGGGTGAAGAACGCGACCAGCGCCAGCACCAGGGTGACCAGGAACACCGTCGTCGGGTTCGCCCGCGCCAACCGGGCCGGCAGGGGGCTCTGCGTACGCTGCATCCCACAGACTCTACGAGGAGGAACCCGTGCTGGTGACGAACCGGTTCGTGGTGGACGTCGATGTCGCCGACGACTTCACCGAGCGGGCGCACGCCGCCCTCGCCGCGCTCGCGGCCCGTCCCGGTTACCTGCGCGGGCAGCTCGTCCGGGCGCTGGACGACCCGCGCCACTGGTGCCTGGTCACCGAGTGGGAGTCCGTCGGCACCTACCGGCGTGCCCTGGGCGGCTTCGACGTCAAGGTCACGGCAGTGCCGCTGCTCGCCGAGTCGGTCGACGAGCCGTCCGCGTACGAGGCGCTCGCTACCGCGGCGCCGGGCGGGGACGTGGTCGTGGCGGCCAGCGATCGGGCCGCTGGTCCGTACCGCTGAGCCCGCGGGCACTAGATTGCTCTCATGACCGCTCCCGGATCGGCGGCACCACCGCCGTACTCTTCGCTGCCCGGCCAGGAGGGGGCGCAGCCGCCCGTCGTGCCCGGCCCGCCGGCGGATCCGGGCGTGCCCGCCCCGCCGCCCGGCCCCGGGGTGGCCCCGCCGTTCGCGGCGCCGCCCACCGAGGGGCGCAACACCCGGCTCTGGCTCGGGCTGGGCGCCGGGGCGCTCGCCGTGCTGCTCTGCTGCGGTGGCGGCGGCGCTGCCGTGGTGGGCCTGGCGGTGACCGGGGTGCAGGCCGTGCGGGAGCAGGGGCGCACCGTCTCCACCGACTACTACCAGGCGCTGGTCGAGCGGAAGTACGGTGCCGCGTACGACCAGCTCTGCGACGACGCGCAGCGGCGCGAGTCGCGGCGGGAGTTCGAGCGCCGGGTCGCCGCCGAGCCGCAGATCGCCGCCTTCCAGGTGGGCGACGTGGACACCACCACCCTGACCGTGCCGGTGGACGTGACCTACACCGGCGGCCGGCAGGACCGGCAGGAGGTCGTCCTGGGGCAGGACCGGCAGACCGGCGGCATGGAGGTGTGCGGGGTCAACTGACCCGCCCCCGGTATTCTCCTGGGCTCGGGCTGGTGCTGGTCGTACCGTTGTCCCGAACTGCTCGTTCCGTCCTTCACCGCGTCCCCGCCGACCGCCAGTCGGCGTAGGAGGAAAAAACATGCCAGCCGACCGTATCGACGCCGTCGTCAGCCTCGCCAAGCGCCGAGGCTTCGTCTTCCCCTCCAGCGAGATCTACGGAGGCACCCGGTCGGCGTGGGACTACGGTCCGCTCGGCGTGGAGCTGAAGGAGAACGTCCGCCGGCAGTGGTGGAAGACCATGGTCCAGCAGCGCGACGACGTGGTCGGCCTCGACTCCGCCGTCATCCTGGCCCGGGACGTCTGGGCCGCCTCCGGCCACCTCGACGCCTTCGTCGACCCGCTGACCGAGTGTCAGTCCTGCCACAAGCGGTTCCGGGCCGACCACCTCGAAGAGGCGTACGAGGCCAAGCACGGCAAGCCGCCGGCCTCGCTGACCGAGCTGAACTGCCCGAACTGCGGCAACAAGGGCACCTTCACCGAGCCGAAGATGTTCAACGGTCTGATGAAGACCTTCCTGGGCCCGGTGGAGAGCGAAGAGGGCATGCACTACCTGCGCCCGGAGACCGCGCAGGGCATCTTCGTCAACTACAAGAACGTCGAGACGGTCGCCCGCAAGAAGCCGCCGTTCGGCATCGCGCAGACCGGCAAGTCGTTCCGCAACGAGATCACCCCGGGCAACTTCATCTTCCGCACCCGCGAGTTCGAGCAGATGGAGATGGAGTTCTTCGTCGAGCCGGGCTCCGACGAGCAGTGGCACGAGTACTGGCTCCAGGAGCGCTGGAACTGGTACCTCGACCTGGGCCTGTCGGAGGCCAACCTGCGCTTCTACGAGCACCCCAAGGAGAAGCTCTCCCACTACTCGAAGCGCACCGTCGACATCGAGTACCGCTTCCAGTTCGGCGGCACGGAGTTCGCGGAGCTGGAGGGCATCGCCAACCGCACCGACTTCGACCTGTCCACGCACAGCAAGCACTCCGGCGTCGACCTGTCCTACTTCGACCAGACGAAGCAGGAGCGCTGGGTGCCGTACGTCATCGAGCCGGCCGCCGGCCTCACCCGGGCGGTGCTGGCCTTCCTGCTCGAGGCGTACGACGAGGACGAGGCGCCGAACACCAAGGGCGGCGTGGACAAGCGCACGGTGATGCGTTTCGACCCGCGGCTGGCCCCGGTCAAGGTGGCGGTGCTGCCGCTGTCGCGCAACGAGGCGCTCTCGCCCAAGGCGAAGGGCCTCGCCGCGGACCTGCGCAAGCGCTGGGTGGTGGAGTTCGACGACTCGCAGGCGATCGGCCGCCGCTACCGTCGCCAGGACGAGATCGGCACGCCGTTCTGCGTGACGGTCGACTTCGACACCCTGGACGACAACGCGGTGACCGTGCGGAACCGGGACACCATGGCCCAGGAGCGCATCTCCCTGGACCAGGTCGAGCGCTACCTGATCGAGCGCCTCCCCGGCTGCTGAGGTGTAAGGAAGGGCCCCTTCTTAACGTTTTCAGTAGAGGAGGGGCCCCTTCCTAACATCCCGGAGCGCTCACCCGTCGTTACCCGGCACGTCAACAGGCTGGACGCGGACCCGGTTCGCGGCGCCGAGGCCGCGCCGGGATTCGTACGCATCCTCCACGGTGCGGCGGACTCGCGCCGGGTCGCGACGGATCTGCGCCGGGGTGAAATGCAGGATCAGGATGCCGTGCCGGCTCAGTTCGTTGTGCCGGTCGAGCGTTCGCGCCAGTCACCGGGGCTGAAGTGGTACTCCTGCGAGTCGACCTCCAGTGCCACCGCCGAGTCGGCGAGATATCCGTCGGGGGTCGGCAGCGACGTGCCGTTGCCGGCGGTCAGGCGCGGATTCCACCGGATCTCCGGTAACACCGGACTGCTGGTCAGACACTCCCGCAACTCCGCCTCCGGCGCCGACCGGACGCCGTGGACAACCTCGGAGAACGCCTTCCTGACCAGCGCGGTCCGGCTGCGCCGGGCCCGGCCGATCTCCTCGTCCAGCCGGGCGAGATCGGTGAACCCACGCTGCACGGCCTCGGCGACAATCGCGCGTACCGGACGTAGGTGGCGCAGGTCGCGGGCCGCGTCCACGACCGCCCGCGCCGGCGAGCACACCCGGTAGACCGACGCCTGCCGGGCCTTGGCGTCCAGGGCGAGGGCCCGCGCGACCCGGGCGAATCCCGCCGAGCTGCGCCGTGCGTGGTGCGGCACGATCAGGTGTACGTCGTCGGTGCGCGGGCTCTGCCGGAAGCCGTACCAGATCAGCGCGGCGAGCCCCGTGAGCTGTGCCTCCGGCCCGGCGTAGAGCGCCGCCGCGATCCGTCGCTGCTCGTCGGTCAGGGTGCCGGTGACCAGGGCGTACGTGCCGGGCAGCACGCGCTGCCACTGGCTGCGCCGGGTCTGGCGGTACAGGTACATGTCGTCGAAGCCCGCGGCCAGCAGTTGGGCCCGGGTGACGATCTGCTGCTGTCGCTCCGCCGCGTCGGCGAGTTCGGGTGGCTGCTCACGCATGAGGCGCAGCATGGGTGCAGGACGATCCCGTGTCCCGCCCGATCGATCGGTCTGTGGACGGCGCTGCCCGCTGTGGAGAACGCCCGACGCCGCCCCGACTGTGATATGCGTCGTGTTAGCAGGGGACCCCTCCTCTGCACCAGACGATAGGAGGGGGCCCTTCCTTACACTTGTGCGGTGACCGCGCCGATCGTTCCCGCACTGCGCCCGCTGACCCTCGGGCGGCACCAGGTGTGGCCGCCGGTGGTGCTCGCCCCGATGGCGGGCATCACCAACGTCGGCTTCCGGCAACTCTGCCGGGAACAGGGCGGCGGCATCTACGTCTGCGAGATGATCACCACCATCGCGCTGGTGGAGCGGAACCCGAAGACGCTGCGCATGATCGCCTTCGGCGGGAACGAGCGGCCCCGCAGCCTCCAGCTCTACGGCACCGACCCCGAGATCACCGCCGCCGCCGTGCGGATCGTGGTCGAGAAGAACCTCGCCGACCACATCGACCTCAACTTCGGCTGCCCCGTGCCCAAGGTCACCCGCAAGGGCGGCGGATCCGCGCTGCCGTGGCGGCGCCGGCTCTTCGCCCGCCTGGTCAGGGCCGCGGTGGCCGCCGCGTCGCCCGCCGGGGTGCCGGTCACGGTCAAGATGCGCAAGGGCATCGACGACGACCACCTGACGTACGTCGAGGCGGGCCTCGCCGCGCAGGACGCCGGCGTGGCGGCGGTCGCCCTGCACGGGCGTACGGCGGCGCAGCGCTACTCGGGCACCGCCGACTGGGACGCCATCGCCACGCTCAAGCAGGCGCTCGACGTGCCGGTGCTCGGCAACGGCGACATCTGGGAGGCCGACGACGCGCTGCGGATGGTGGCGCACACCGGCGTCGACGGGGTGGTGATCGGCCGGGGCTGCCTGGGTCGCCCGTGGCTCTTCGCCGATCTGGAGGCCGCGTTCAACGGACGCCCCGAGCGCCGGCTGCCCAGCCTGGGCGAGGTCGCGCAGACCATGCGCCGCCACGCCGAGTTGCTGGTCGACCAGTTCACCGCGGGCGCACGCAACCCCGCGCGGGGCGAACGGGACGGCTGCACCGACTTCCGCAAGCACGTCGCCTGGTACCTCAAGGGCTTCCCGGTGGGCAGCGAGCTGCGCCGCGAGCTGGCGATGATCGAGAGCCTGGCCCAGCTCGACGACCTGCTCGGCAAGCTCGACCCGACCGAGCCCTTCCCGGTCGCCACGCTCGGCCAGCCGCGCGGGCGCACGAACTCGCCCGGCAAGGTCTTCCTGCCCGACGGCTGGCTTGCCAGCCGCGACGACGACACCGTGCCCGAGGGCGCCGAGCTGGCCGACTCCGGCGGCTGACCGGACCGGTACGACAAAGCCGCGCGGCTTGCCGGGCTGGTCGGACCAGGTCGCGCGGTTGATCGGGTCGGTCGGACCAGGTCGCGCGGTTGATCGGACCGGGCGGAGCAGGGTTGGTCGTGGCTGCGCTGAGTTCTGCTGCTGGTCAGGCACCGCGCTGCCGTGTCTGCCTGGGCGCGTACAAGGTCCGGCCTGCCGGCCGTGTTCCGCTGTCGAGCTGCCTGCACGGACGGGGCAGTGAAGGGCTCCGGTTGGTCTCATGGACGGGGCAGCTCGACAGCGTTCCACCACCACCCCCGACGTCCGGTGTGCGTTGCTGCGAAGCCGGCGGTGAGGCACCGGTCGTGCGGCTGACAGGGCGGCCGGACCGCGTCGCCCGGCTCGCCTGCGCCGCCCGGCTTGCCTGCGCCGAGGCCGATCGTGCCCGGCGTGCCCGGTACGGAGACGACGACAAGGGCCGGCCCCGTTCGGGGCCGGCCCTTGTCGTTGGTGGTGGTGCCTGGATCAGGCGGCGTAGCCGCGGGTGGCGATCCAGTCGGCGAGGGCCTCGGTGGTGATCCAGTAGGAGGCCTGGGCCGGGTCGGCGGAGTCGGCGATCTTGACCGTCTGGCCGTTGTCGCGGTAGCCGACGACGCTGATGTAGTGGCCGCCCTCGAAGGAGTGGGTGCCGCC
>NZ_JBIDCU010000022.1:0-97874 GCF_043204765.1 Micromonospora sp. NPDC047730
CCCCGCGAACGGTAGGTGCGTCATGCGTTGAGCGTACCGTGCGCCGATCGTTCAGCGCACCCCGTCTAATGTGTGTCTATGGGCATGACCGTGCCGGCCGTCATCCACTGGGTGTCGCCGTTGGTGATGGTGCCCCCGCCGCCCTGCGAGTCCTGGTGGTCCATGATCCCGTCGATCATGTAGGTCACGGTCTCGAAGCCGCGGTGCGGGTGCCAGGCGGTGCCCTTCGGCTCGCCCGGCGCGTAGTCCACCTCGCCCATCTGGTCGAGGTGGATGAACGGGTCCAGCTCGGTCACCGGCACGCCGGCGAAGGCCCGGCGGACCGGGAAACCCTCGCCCTCGTAGCCGCTCGGCGCGGTGGTCAGCCGGCGGACCGGCCGGAACGCGGTGGACTCGTCGAGCCGGGGCAGGCGCGGCAGGACGAGCACGTTGTCGACGGTGATGGCGGGCATCGGAGGCTCCTCAGTTGTCGGGGTGCGGGGTCGACGCGTCGCGGTCCGCGCGCAGGCGCCGGCCGAGCCGCTCGAAGATCCGGGTGAGGCAGGCGACCTCGGCGTCGTCGAGGTCGTCCATCAGGTGGGCGCGCACCGACCTCAGGTGGTGCGGGGCGGCTTCGCGCAGGGCCAGCAGTCCGGCGGCGGTGAGCACCGCCTCGCTGCCGCGGCGGTCCTCGGGACAGGGCTCCCGGGCGACCAGGCCGCGCCGCTGCATCGCCGAGATCTGGTACGTCAGGCGGCTCGGCGAGAAGACCAGGCGCCCGGCCAACTCGCCCATCCGCAGCCGCTGACCCGGCGCCTCGGAGAGCAGGACGAGCACGTGGTAGTCGGCGAAGCTGAGCGCGCTGTCGGCGCGCAGATCCTCCTCCAGCCGCGTGAACAGCCGCTGGCTGGCCTCGATGTAGGCCCGCCACGCGGCGAGTCGGGGAGCGTTCAGGCTCTCGGTCACGCCGCTACAGTAGCACTCTTTCAAAATTTAACTAGTGGCGTGTGAGCGCGGTTACCGCCGCTGTCCAGAACGGATCCTCCAGCTTTGAAGGACGACGCCGGAAAACCCGAGTGGCGGGGTGCGCGGGTGTGTCAGACTCCGGCGTCGTGGAGCATCTCGAACTGACCGCCCCGGGCCTGCTGCTGCGTCCGTGGCGGGAGGAGGACGCGCCGGCGGTCCTCGCCGCGCTGCGCGAGCCGGCGATCGCCCAGTGGAACCCCCCGGCGGGGCCGGTCGACCGGGAGGCGGCGCTGGCGTGGGTGCGTCGCCGGGCCGACTGGTCCGCCGGGGACCACGTCTCCCTGGCGGTCGCCGACCCGGCCGACCCCGCCAGGCTGCTCGGCTCGGTGTCGCTGTTCCGGATCCACGACCGGAACGCCTCCATCGGCTACTGGACGGTGGCCGCGGCGCGCGGTCGCGGAATCGCCTCCAGGGCCGTCGTCCGGCTCACCGGGTGGGCGTTCGCGGCGCTCGGGCTGCACCGGATCGAGCTGTGCCACGCCGTGGCCAACCCGGCCTCCTGCCGGGTGGCCCAGCGGGCCGGTTATCTCGCCGAGGGCACGCTGCGGGAGTCCTACCGCTACGGCGACGGCCGCCGCTACGACGAGCACCTGCACGCCCGCCTCGCCACCGACCGCTGAACAACGCCCCGCGCCACGCCCGCCGCCCACCCGGGCCCGGCAGCTACCCACCCGGCCGCCCGGGGCGGGACGTCCCCGGGCGGCGGTCGCCCGGGTGGCGGACGTCACCGGGTCTGCGGCGACGCGGTGAGGTGCATCCGGCCGACCAGTTGCCGAGCCTGCTCGGCGAACTGCGCGTCGACGATGACCGCGTACTGTGCGGCGCGCAGCGAGCTGGCGGAGGTGAAGTCGCGCTGCCCGCCGGTCATCGCGTGCGTGACCGCGCCGAACACCGCCCCCCAGATCGCGCCGACCACCAGCGCGACCAGGATGATCGCGATCCAGTTGTTGCCCGCCGTGAAGATGCCGAACAGCAGCCCGACGAAGAGCCCGAACCAGGCGCCCGTGCCGGCGCCCAGCAGCGCCGCCCGGCCGGTGGTCAGCCGGCCGAGCACCGACTCGACCAGGGTGAGGTTCGTGCCGACGATGGCGGTGTGCTCCACCGGGAAGCGGTTGTCCGCCAGGTAGTCCACCACTCGCTGGGCGGACGGATAGTCCGGGTACGAGCCGATCGTCACGGTGGGCGGGCCCATCTCCGGGCCGTGCCCGTCGCCGGCATGGGCGGCCGGCCGACCGGCGGGACCGGACGGGAGGGTGTCGCCGCCAGGCATGCCGGGCCGCCAGCCCGAGGTCCCACTCGACGGTGTGCTCATGAGCCTCCTCCTTCGTCAACCGCCCGGGTTCCCGCCGCCGTCCACGGGTAACGCCGCCGGGGGCGCGGACCGGACCCGTCGGGCCGGCCCGGTTCGACAGGACGCCGCGTCCGGCCGGCCCGCCGCGGCGGTCACCGGCGGTCGGGACGGGGTCAGCGGCCGGCGTCGCGCAGGTACGCCGAGGTGGCCTCGTCCGCCGGGAAGAACGACTCGATGGAGAGCTCCTCGACCGTCACGTCGAGGGGGGTGCCGAAGATCGAGACGGTGCTGAGGAAGGAGAGCTCGCCGCCGGGACGGCGCAGCCGCAGGGGCACCACGACGTCACCCGCGCGGGGCAGTTCGGCGTCCGGATCGGCCGACCCGCCCGGGTAGCCGCGCAGCTCCTCGTGGAGCGCGGTCAGCTCCGGGTCGGCCGTCAGCCCCAGGTGTCGGCGCAGCCGGCCGAGCAGGTGGTCGCGCCACTCGGCGAGGTTGACGATCCGGGGGGCCAGGCCCTCGGGGTGCAGGGTCAGCCGCAGCGCGTTGACGGGTGACCGGAGCAGGTGCGCCGCGACGCCCTCGGTGAGCAGCGGCAGGGCGGCGTTGCCGGCGACCAGGTTCCAGAGCCGGTCCACCGCGACCGCCGGGTACGGCTCGTGCGCGCGCAGGACCCGGCGTACCGCGTCGAGGACCCGGCGCAGCTCGGGGGAGTCCAGCGGCGCGTGGGAGTAGACCGGGGCGTACCCGGCGGACAGCAGCAGCCGGTTGCGGTCCCGCAGCGGCACGTCGAGGTGCTCGGCCAACCGCAGCACCATCTCCCGGCTCGGCGTCGCGCGGCCGGTCTCCACGAAGCTGAGGTGCCGGGTGGAGATCTCCGCCTCGACCGAGAGGGCGAGCTGGCTGAGCCCGCGCCGCTCCCGCCACTGCCGCAGCAGCGCCCCCACCGGCGCCGACCGCCCCTCGACCACCGCGGCAGCGCCCACGTCCCGATCCTACGGCCGGATGGACGGGCGGTGGACGCCGCCGCCGTCGCCGCCGTCGCCGTCGCCGTCGCCGTCGCGGAGAATGGGAAGATGCGTCTGGTGATCACCGCCGACACCCACGTGCCGGCGCGGGCCAAGGACCTGCCGGCGCCGCTCTGGGCGGCCGTCGACGCCGCCGACGTGGTGCTGCACGCGGGAGACTGGGTGGACGAGTCGCTGCTCGACGCCCTGGCCGCCCGGGCCCGCCGGCTCGTCGGCGTGTACGGCAACAACGACGGGCCGACGCTGCGCGCCCGGCTGCCGGAGGTCGCCCGGGTGGAACTCGACGGGCTGCGGATCGCGGTCGTGCACGAGACCGGGCCGAAGGCCCGGCGCGAGGAGCGCTGCGCGGCCCGCTTCCCCGACACCGACCTGCTCGTCTTCGGCCACTCGCACATCCCGTGGGACACGGCCGCCCCGGGCGGGCTGCGCCTGCTCAACCCGGGCTCGCCGACCGATCGGCGCGCCCAGCCGTACGCCACCTTCGTGACCGCGCGGGTGGCGGCGGGGCGGCTCGACGAGGTCGAGTGGCACCGCCTCCCGCCGCGCCTCCCGCCGGGTCACTGACCGCGGCCGGTCTCCTCCTGGAGCTCGTCGATCCGCTTGGACGCCTCGGCCTTCGTGAGCCCCTCCGGCAGGTCCTCGCCGGCCTCGCGGGCCAGCGTGGCCAGGTACGACTCCTGGGCCGCCGTCGGCGGCTCCTCGCCGGTGACCCATTCGTCGGGGTCCTTGATCGCGCCCTGCGGGTTGGCCCGGGTGCTGCTGCGGTCCGTCATCATCTCCACCTTCCTTCGAACAGACGTGCCAATACCCCGCCCCGGGCCCATCCATGCGGATCCCCGGACGGGTCCTGCCGTCCGCCGGCGCGCCGGCTCGGACCCCCACCCGTCCCGCCGGCCCGCCGGAGGCCCACGCGCGCCGACATGCCCGGGTCGATCTCGTCCGCCCGCCGGGCGTCGGGCGCATACGATCACCCGGTGAGCGCGGACCGGGCGGGTGTGGTGGTGGTCGGCGCCGGCATCGCCGGGGTGGCCTGCGCGACGGAACTGGTCCGCGCCGGCGTGCCGGTGGAGATCCGGGAGCGCGCCCGGGTGGCCGGTGGCCGGCTGGCCAGCCGCCGCTTCGACGGCCGGCCGGCCGACACCGGCGCCGCGTACCTCACCGTCAGCGATCCCGACTTCGCCGAGGTGGTCGAGGGGTGGCGGGCCGCCGGGCTGGCCCGGGAGTGGACCGACACCTTCGTCGCGTACGGCGCCGACGGCCGGCGCGAGGTGCCCGGCCCGATGCGTTGGGCGGCGCCCCGGGGGCTGCGGTCCCTGGTCGAGCACCTGGCCCGGGACCTGCCGGTGACCGTCGACCGGCTCGTGCTCGGCGTCGAGCCGGGGCCGGTGGTGGACGGACGGGCCTGCGAGGCGGTGGCCCTGGCGATGCCGGGGCCGCAGGCGGCCCTGCTGCTCGACCCGGCCCTGGACGCCGCCACCCGGGTCGTGCAGGCGCAGCGGTGGTCGCCGTCGCTGGCCGGGGTCCTGCGCTTCCCGAGTCGCCGGTGGGCCGCCTTCCGGGGCGTGTTCGTCAACGACCACCCGTTGCTGAGCCTGGTCTGCGACGACGGCGACCGGCGCGGCGACGGCGCGCCGGTGCTGGTCGCGCACACCACGCCCGGGTTCGCCGCCGGCCACCTCGCCCAGCCCACCGGCGCCGGGCCGGCGATCGAGGAGGCCGTCCGGGACCTGCTGGGGCTGCCCGAGCCGGCGGAGCACGTGCACGTGCACCGCTGGAGGTACGCGAAGCCGACGGCCGGCCGGGGCGGCACCCACCACCTGGACGCCGACGGCGTCGGGCTGGCCGGCGACGCCTTCGGCGAGCCCCGGGTGCAGAGCGCCTGGCTCTCGGGCCGCGACCTCGGCCGCGCCCTGGTCGCCCGCCTGACCTGACCGCCGCCCCGGAACGCAGGTCGCCGCCGACCGACCGGTCGCCCCCGCCAGACCGAGCGCTCGCCGCCGACCGACCGGTCACCCCCGCCAGACCGAGCGCTCGCTGCCGACTGACCGGTCGCCCCGGTCCGAGCCGACCGGTCAGCTCGTGGCGGCGACGGGCTCGCCGGCACGGCCCCGCTCGGACGGGTCGGCGGTGCGCTCGCCCCTGCTGTCCAGCAGTTGCATCACCGGGGTCGCCGCGACACCGTGCACCACCACCGACACGATCACCACGAGGCCGACGGTCGCCCAGATCAGGTCCGCCTGCGCGAAATCGGTCTTCGCCGTCGCGTACGCGAGGTAGAAGAACGAACCGACGCCGCGGATGCCGAACAGCGCGATCACCCAGTGCTCGGCGGGCCGGCCCGGCGCGCCGAGCAGGGACAGCCGGCCGACCAGCGGCCGGACCACGAAGACCAGCGCCAGCCCGACCGCGGCGGCCGGCCAGGTCAGCGGGGCCAGCAGCCCGCCCACCACCGCGCCGCCGAAGAGCAGCAGCAGCATGACGGTCAGCAGCCGTTCGATCTGCTCGGCGAAGGCGTGCAGCACCGAGTGGAACTCGTGGGTCCGTTCGGCGGCCCGGATCGCCCGGGCGGCCACGAAGACCGCCAGGAAGCCGTACCCGCCGACCACCTCCACCAGCCCGTACGCCAGGAAGGTCGCGGCGAGCGCGAGAAAGCCCTCGGCGTGCCGGGCCAGCCGCAGGTGGCTCGGGGCCCGGAAGAAGAGCTTGCCGAGCAGCCAGCCGATCAGCCAGCCGCCGGCCACCCCGGCGACGACCTTCCAGAGCACGTCCATGGCGAGCCAGCGGCCCAGCCAGTCCGCCGGGGCGAGGCCGGTGGTGGCGATGGCGATGGCCGCGTACACGAAGGGGAAGGCCAACCCGTCGTTCAGCCCGGCCTCGGAGGTGAGGGCGAAGCGGACCTCGTCCTCGGAGTCCTCGACGTCGCTGGGCTCGCCGACCTGCACGTCGGCGGCGAGCACCGGGTCGGTGGGAGCGAGGGCCGCCCCCAGCAGCAGCGCGGCGGCCGGCACGAGCCCGGCCCACCACCAGCCGAGCAGCGCCACCGCGGCGATGCACACCGGCATGGCGATGGCCAGCAGCCGCCACGTCGACGACCAGCGCGCCCAGCTCAGCGGCCGGTCGATCTTGAGGCCGGCGCCCATCAGCGCGACGATCACGCCGATCTCGGTGAGGTGGGTGGCGATCTCCGGGTACGCGAGCGGATCGGGGTTCGGCAGCCCGGTGGGAAGGACGAAGACCAGCATGCCGAGCCCGAGGAAGGCGATCGGCATCGACAGCGGCCGGCGTTCGAGGACCCGGGGCAGGACCCCCGCCAGCAGCGCACCCAGACCGACCACCGCGAACGCCACGTCTACCGGCTCCACGACACCACCTCTCCGCGTCGCCCACGGCGTGCGGGCAGGCGGAGAGAGTCCTTGCCCCCGGAGGTCCTTTCGTATTCCTGTCCCGATCGACTCCGTGTCCCGGTCGGTGCGACGCGACCCTCAGGCCGCGGCGGCGATCGGCGAGCCCGGGAGGGCGGCGAGCAGGGCCGCGGGATCGTCGTAGACCGCCAGCGCCCCGGCCCCGGCCAGCTCGCCC
Source organism: Micromonospora sp. NPDC047730 (assembly GCF_043204765.1). NCBI lineage: Bacteria > Bacillati > Actinomycetota > Actinomycetes > Micromonosporales > Micromonosporaceae > Micromonospora > Micromonospora sp. NPDC047730. Next base: position 6,901 of record NZ_JBIDCU010000022.1, read on the forward strand.
CGGCTCGTCCCGCCGCAGGTCAGCCCGACGCACGGGATGCCCAGCCTGCCGGCGGCTGCGACGTCCCAGACCGAGTCGCCGACGAAGACCACCCGCTCGGCGGCCAGCCCGGACTGCTCCAGCGCGGCCACCAGGATGTCGGGTGCGGGCTTGCTCTCCTGCGCGTCCGCCGCGCAGGTCACGGTGTCGATCACGTCGTCGGCGGCCAGGGCCCGGCGCAGCGCGGCGACCTCGTGCTCGGCGGCGGAGGTGGCCAGCACCACCCGCAGCCCCCGCTCCGCGCAGGCCCGCAGCAGGTCGGCCGCGCGGGGCAGCGGCACCAGCCGCTCCCAGTACTCCGCGAAGAGCGCGTCGTGGGCGTCCCGCAGCTTCCCGTCCGCGTCGCGGTCCCGCTCCGGGCCGAGCAGGTGGTCGAGCAGTTTGTCCGAGCCCATCCCGATGGCGCGGTGGATCTCCGCCATCGGTACGTGCCGGTCGGTCTGGCGCAGCGCCTCCCACCAGCTCACGGTGTGCAGGTATGTGGTGTCGACCAGGGTGCCGTCCACGTCGAAGAGGACACCGGCGGGCTGTTCGGTGGGCATGTGTTCCTCCTACCCCGTGCCGGGCCGGCTGACGCCACCGCTCAGTCGGAAGGGATCAGCAGCTCGAACCAGACCGTCGAGCCGCGTACGGTCGGATCCGTCCCCCACGCGTCGCTCAGCTCCTCGATCAGCCCGAGCCCCCGGCCCCGGCTGCTGAGCGTGTCGGTCTGCGCCCGGGTGACCGTGCCCCGGGTGCCCGAGTCGGCGACCGACACCAGCAGCCGCTCCGGGCTCAGGTCGACCTCCACGCGGGCGGCGGTGCCCGCGTGCAGCAGCGCGTTGGTGGTCAGCTCGCTGGTGCAGAGCACCGCCGCGCCGATGATCGACTCCGGCACCTGCCACTCCGTGAGCTGCCCGGTCATCCAGTGCCGCACCCGGCTCGGCGCGGTCGGCTCGGCCGGCACCTCCATGCTCGTCGACCGGCTCGGCCGCAGCGCGTGCTCCACCGCCAGCACCGCGACGTCGTCCTCGGTGGCGCCGGGCACCGCCGCGGTCGCCACCGCGCACAGTGCGCGGGGGTCGCCGCTGCCCGCCCCGGCCACCGCCTCGGCCAGGGCGTCCAGGCCCGCCGTCAGCCCCTGCCAGCGCCGCTCCACCACGCCGTCGCTGAACAGCAGCAGCGTGTCGCCGGGGGCGAACCGGACCGTCGCGGTGGGCGGCCGGCAGCCCAGGCCCAGCGGGGCGCCGGCGGGCACGTCGACGTACTCGGCGACCGGCTCGCCGTCCGGGGCGCACCGACGGATCAGCGGGGCGGGGTGGCCGGCGCTGGCCAGGGTGAGCTGCTGCCGCTCGGCGTCGACCACCCCGAAGACCACGGTCACGAAGAGCTCGTGCGTGTCGCCCTCGGCGCCCAGGCTGGTGACCAGCCGGTCGAGCCCGGCCAGCACGGCGTCCGGGCGCGGGTCGGTCAGCGCCAGCGCGCGCAGCGCGGCCCGGACCTGCCCCATCCGGGCCGCGGCCTGCACGTCGTGGCCGGCGACGTCGCCGAGCACGATGCCCAGGCCGCCCGTCGGCAGCAGGAACGCGTCGTAGAAGTCGCCGCCGGCGGCGTTGCCGTCGACGCCCGGGTCGTAGCGGGCGGCGATCCGCATCCGGGGCAGGTCCGGCAGGTGCTCGGGCAGCATGCTGCGCTGCAGGAGCTGGGCGGTGCCGTGCTGCGTCTCGAACCGGCGGGCCCGCTCGGCGGCCTGGCCGACCAGCTCGGCGGACGCGGCCAGCAGGGCCCGCTGGGCGGCCGACCAGACGCGCGGGGCCTGGTAGCCGACGGCCAGCCCGCCGCGGACCACCGACGCCCGCAGCGGCACCGCGGCCAGCGCCCGGATCTTCTGGTCGTGCCGGTCCACCGCGATCTCCCGCAGCGGCTGGCCGTCGTCGACGAAGATCGGCACGCCGGTGCGGGCGGCCGACGCGACCGGGCCCTCCCAGTCCGGCGGGATACGCCGCCACAGCGGGGGGAGCCGTTCGTCGGCCTCGTCCATCAGTTCGCCGCGTACGCGCCGGACCATCCGCCACCCGCCGCCGCCCTCGTCCACCGCGAACGAGACCCGGTCGGCGTCGAACGAGGTGATCGCGTAGCGCAGCGTCACCCGGGCCACGTCGTCCAGGGTGAGGGTGCCGGCGAGCGCGGCGGCGAAGTCGCTGAGGCTCTGCAACTGCTGGGTGACCTGGGCGGTCTCCGCGGCCACGGTCAGCACGCCGACGATCCGCCCGGCGCTGTCCCGCACCGGGGAGTGGCCCCGGGTGAAGACCCGCTGCTCGACCGGGCCGGTACGCCGACGCAGGGGAAGGGTGGACTCCCTCTCCAGGAACGGCTCGCCCGAGTGGTAGGCGCGCTCGACGGCGTCGCCGACCCCGGGCATCGGCCAGACCTCCGGGAACACCTCGCCCGCCGGCCGGCCCACCGCCCCCGGGTGCCGGTCGCCGATCAGCTCCGCGTACCCGTCGTTGTAGAGCAGCAGGTGGTCGGCGCCCAGGGTGAGGGCCATCGGCACGGGCGAGGCGAGGACGACCTCGGCCGTCGCGCGGACCGCCGGGTCCCACGAGTGCCACGGGCCGAGCGGGGTGCCGGCCCAGTCGTGGCCGAGGACGGCGGCCGCCGCGCCCGAGGCGGAGGGCACCCCCGACACCGGGGCTGGTGGGTTGGGGACCCGTCCGACCGTTCCTGGCATGACCGCAGCCTAACCGGACCACCCGGCACCCGTTCCCGATCATGTCCCGCGCGTCGTGTACGGCCAACGTTCGGCCAGGCCGGGACGGGTCTGCGACGACATGTCGGGAAAAAGACGGGGACCGGCACGGCGTGCCGCGTCGGTGACCGGGTAAGCGCCCGGCGGAGTCCATGCGACAGGAGGGACATCATGCCGGAAACCCTCGCGGTCAGGCAGGTCGACATCGGCGACGCCGTGGCCGACATGTGGAGGTCGGTGCTGCTGTTCATACCGCGGGCCGTCGCGTTCATCGCGATCCTCGTGGTCGGATGGCTCATCGCCAGAGCCGTGCTGAAAATCGTCGACGCGGCGCTGGAACGGGTCAACTTCGACAAAGCGGTTGAACGGGGCGGCATCAAGCGCGCGCTGGAACGCACGAAGTACGACGCCAGCGACATCCTGGCGAGACTCGCGTACTACGCCGTGCTGCTGTTCACCCTGCAGTTCGCCTTCGGGGTCTGGGGGCCCAACGCCATCAGTGACCTGATCCGCGGCGTGGTCGCCTGGCTGCCACGCGCCTTCGTGGCGATCATCATCGTCGTCGTGGCCGCCGCGATCGCCAACGCCGTCCGGGATCTGATCACCGGGGCGCTGGGCGGGCTCGCGTACGGCAAGATCCTGGCCGACCTGACGGCGATCTTCATCCTCGCGCTGGGTGTGATCGCCGCGCTGAACCAGGTGGGCATCGCCACCACGGTGACCACACCGGTGCTGATCGCGGTGCTCGCCACGGTGGCCGGCATCCTGATCGTCGGCGTCGGCGGCGGTCTGGTGAAGCCGATGCAGAACCGCTGGGACGGTTGGCTGAACCGGATGGCCGAGGAGTCGCGGGCGATGCAGGAGCACCGCCGGGCCCGGGAGGCCGGCCAGACCGACGTCGGCCGGCAGATGGCCGACCGGGCGGCGGCCGAGCGCACCCAGGTCATGCCGCAGGAGTCGACGATGGCCGGCGGGCGCGGCACCTACCAGTCGGGGAACGTGGGCGACGAGACCCAGCAGTTCCGCCGCTGACCGAGCCGGTGACGGCGAGTCGGGAGGGGTGTCCGCGAATGTGGCGGACGCCCCTCCGGCGTGCCGGCGGACGCGGTCGGCCCGCTCAGCCGCGGGGGAGCGGACCCGGCGCCGGGGTGCCCAGCGAGCGGGCCAGCGCGCAGACCGCGAGCAGCCGCGTGAGCAGCCAGTCCGGCTCGGACCAGTCCACCGGCGTCGCCGCCGGCTGCCAGCCGTGCTCCAGCGCGGCCGCGCGTACGCCCTCCGCATAGCCCGCCAGCGCGGCGGCGCTCAGCGGCCGCCGGTCGCCGTCGAGGCTCTCCCGCACCGCCGCGGCGTGCTGGTCGACCAGGGCGAGCAGCCCAGGCTGCGCCGCGGCGGCGGCCAGCCCCTCGACGCCGACCGAGGTGGACAGGACGGCCAGGGTGGCTCTCGCCGAACCGGCGGCGGAACGGGCCTCGACCCGGTTGAACGGCACACGCATGGGAAACGAGGCTATCCGGCCGATTCCCCGGTCGACCTCGGCCACTCGGCGGGTTTTTGGTCCTCCACCGATCGGTCAACCCAGCCCGCCGGGATTGACCCGGCGCGGGCGGGGCAGGAGGAGAACCGCCCGGACGGGCGCAGCCGACACCGTGGAGGAACGGATGGGACAGCACGTGGACGGACCGGACGAACGGCACCGCCGGCCGGCCGGGGTCAGCGACGAGACGGTGGCCGCGCTCGGCAAGCTCAGCGAGGCGCTGGAGTGCGTCGAGCGGGTCCGCGGCCACCTCTACTCGCTGCACCAGCTCGTCGGGCACGCCGACCTGATGCTCGACGACGCCGTGGAGATGTTCCGCGCCGCCGGGCACCCGCACATCGCCGAACGCATCGACACCGAGCTGCTGGGCCGCAACGTGATCGCGGGCCGCTGGACGTTCCAGATCGTCGAGGACTTCGACGACGGGTACCACGCCCTCTTCCGCGACCTGGATCGGGCGGCCCGCGAGGAACTGGTCGGCGGTCGCCGGCACCTCTACGAGGCGGAGATGAAGGAGCGGCGGCGGAGCCGGGGCCGCCCCGGCCACGAGGCGCGCCCCGGCGGAGCGGGCTAGCGGCCTTCCTCCGGTCACGAGGCGCGCCGAAAGCGGCCCTGCGCGGGCGCCCAGGGGGCCGCCCCGGCCGTGAGGCGCGCTCCGGCAGAGCGCTAGCGTGCCGCCACCGCGTGCTCCTCGGCCGCGATGCGCAGCGCCGCGACCAGCCGGCGGTAGAGGTCGTCGCCGGCCAGCAGCTCGGAGTGGGTGCCCTGGGCCCGGATCCGGCCGTGCTCCATCACCACGATCCGGTCGGCGTCGAGCACGGTGGAGAGCCGGTGCGCGATGGTCACCACGGCCCCGGCCGCCGCGCGCTGCCGGACGCACTCCTGCAACGCCGCCTCGGTCAGCCCGTCGACCTGCGCGGTCGCCTCGTCGAGCAGCAGCACGTCGGGGGTGCGCAGCATGGCCCGCGCCAGAGCGATGCGCTGGCGCTGCCCGCCGGACACCTCCGTCGACGACAGCGACGTGTCCAGTCCGTCCGGCAGCGAATCGACCTTGTCGTCGAGCCGGACGGCGCGCAGAACCGCCCGGATTTCCTCGTCCGTGGCGTCCGGGTGGGTGAAGCGCAGGTTGTCGCGGATGGTGCCGGGCACCACGGGGGTCTCCTGCTCGACGTACGCGAGCCGGGCCCGCACCTCGTCGTGTCCGTGGGCCGCGTACGGGCGGCCGTCGAGGAGCAGTTGCCCCCGCTCGGGTTCCAGGAAGCGCAGGATCAGCGAGAACAGCGTGGTCTTGCCGGCCCCCGACGGCCCCACGATCGCGGTGTGCCCGCGCCGGGGGATGGCCAGGTCGATGTCGTGCACCGCAGCGGGCGCGTCGGGCCCGTACCGGGCGGTGACCCCACGGAACACCAGCACCGGCTGCTCCGCGTCGGGCATGCCCGGGCGCTCCGTCGGGGCGGACACCGGGCCCGCCGGCTCGGCCGGGATGGTCTCGACCTCGCGGATCCGCCCCGCCGCGGCGATCCCGGCCTGCAACGCCGTGGTGTTCTGGGTCAGCTCGGTGATCGGCCCCATGAGCTGGAACGTGTACAGCAGGAACGCGATCAGGCTGGAGATCTCCAGCAGGTCACGCTGGGCCCGCCAGGCGCCGATGCCCAGGATCGCGATCACCGCGAGCTGAATCCCCGTCCAGGCGATGGTCCAGACCGACGCGGTCACCCGCGCCGCCCGTACGCTGTGCGTCGCCGCCTGCCGTGCGTCGGCGACGATCCGCTCGGTCAACCGGGCCTCGGCCCGGCTGGCCTTGACCGTCCGGATCGCGCGCAACGCCCCCTCCAGCGCGCCGCCGAGCGTGCCCATCGACTCCTGCGCTGCGGCCTGCGCCGTCGCGATGCGGGGCATGAGCGCGCCCATGACCGCCGCGACGACCAGCACGGCCACGATGGTGCAGCCCAGCAGGAACAGGTCGAGCACGCCCATCAGCACCAGCGTGCCGAGTAGGGCGATGCCGGCGTTGACCAGGCCGACGATGCTGCCGGACGCCTCGCGCAGCAGTTGCGTGTCGGAGGTGGCTCGGGTGACCAGTTCGCCGGTGGGTCGGCGTTGCAGGTCGCCGACGCGGGCCCGGAAGTAGTGCCGGACGATCGCGGCCCGGGCGTCGAGCACGATGTGCTCGGCCAGCGTCCCGAGTAGCCGCCACTGCCACAGCGAGACGGCCGCGCCGACGACGACGAGCGCCAGCAGCACGTAGATCGGGCGGGTCATCGACCCGCCGGCGCCCAGGGTGTCCAGGACCCACTTGGTGACCATCGGCGTCGCGAGCCCGGCCGCGTTCGCGGCGAGCCCCAACACGAGCCCGAGGGCCATCGTCCGCCTGTGTGGGGCGAGGAACGACGCGAGCGTACGTAACCGGGGCGCCGGCGCGGAGGAAGTCATGCCCTGAATGGAACAGTGATGTTCCAATTCAGTCAAGCGCTATACCGAAAACGACGTACTGCTATCCTCGCCGCGTGACCGACACGCAGGTGTCCGGCAGCCGGGCCCGGACCCGCCAGGCCATCGTCGGCGCGGCGATCGAGGTGCTGGGGCGCAACCCCGCCGCCTCCCTCGGCGACATCGCCGCCGCCGCCGACGTGGGGCGTACGACGCTGCACCGCTACTTCGCCGAGCGTGCCGACCTGCTCGCCGCCGTCGGCACCGAGGCCGGTGCCCGGCTGGCCCGCGCGACCGCCCAGGCGCGGATGGCCGAGGGCAGCGGGGCGTCGGCCGTGCGCCGGCTCTGCCAGGAGTACTTCGACCTCGGCAGCCTGCTCTCGCTGATCTTCACCGAGCCGGGCCTCGCCGCCGCCCCGACCACCGAGGGGCCGGCCGGCTGCGATCCGGAGTTCGCCGCGATGGTCGAGCGCGGCCACCGCGACGGGACCATCGACCCGGAGTTGCCGGCGGACTGGGTGCAGAGCCTGATCTGGTCCCAGCTGTACGCCGGTTGGGCCTACGTCGCCGAGACCGACGCCTCCCGGCACGAGACGCTGCGCCTGATCCTGCGTACCGTCGACGGCGCGATCGCGGTCAAGCCGGGCTGATCCCGCGCGGCGAGGGCCGCGATGTCCGCGGCGCTGCCGTCGCGCCTAGTCCGTCGAGCGCGCGTCGGCCGGGCGGCGCCGGGCCGCGTCGTCGGCGATGATCACGGTCGCCACCATCAGCGCCACGCAGAGGCTGAACAACCAGGAGTCGTCTGAGACCAGCTTGGCGGAGACGGGAGCCTGGAGCGCGGCGAGAAGAAAGCCGAGCCAAGCCAGGCGGCGCTGACGCGTGGAGAGGAAGCCGGAGCCCTGTTGCATCCCGAAAGTCTTGCGCGCGACCCAGGGGTTGCCGTCAGCCGAACGGCCGATTCTGGATGAGCTGTCCGTTTCTCCACCCGTCCGGACCGCACTTTTTGTCCCTGCGGGGGAGGCCCGGTCGCGGCGCCGGCGACACGAGGCAGGATGGTCGTCCGTGCCCACTGTCCCGCCCCGCGCCTCGCTGCTCCTGCTGGCCTACCTCGCCTTCGTCAGCCTCGGCCTGCCCGACGGGCTGATCGGGGTGGGCTGGCCCTCGATCCGGGCCGACTTCGGCGTGCCCACCGAGGCCGTCGGCCTGGTGCTCACCGCCGGGACCGTCGGCTACCTCACCTCCAGCGTGCTGGCGGGCTTCACGCTGGCCCGGCTCGGGGTTGGCTGGCTGCTCGCCGGCAGCACCCTGCTGGCCAGCCTCGCGCTCACCGGCTACGCGCTGACGCCCGGCCTCGCCCTGATGGTGGGCTGCGCCCTGGTGCTCGGTCTGGGCTCCGGCGCGATCGACTCCGGGCTCAACGCGTACGCCGCCGGCGCCTTCGGTCCGCGCCACATGAACTGGATGCACGCCTTCTTCGGCCTCGGGGTGGCGCTCGGACCGCTGATCATGACCGGGGCGCTCAGCGCGGGGCTGGCCTGGCGCTGGGGGTACGGCCTCGTGGCGACGGCCCAGCTCGTCCTGGCCGCCGCGTTCGCGCTGACCGTCCGGGCCTGGCGGGACCGGGCCCCGGCCCGCGAGTCCGCCGGGCCCCCGGCCGGCGCGGCGCCCGTCGCCCCGCCGACCGTCACGCCGGTACGCGAGACGCTGCGGCTGCCGGCGGTCTGGATCGGCGCGTTGGCCTTCGCCGTCTACGTGGCGATCGAAGTGGCCGCGGGGCTCTGGGCGTTCCTGCTGCTCACCGAGGGCCGCGACCTCGGCGCGGCGGTGGCCGGCGTCTGCGTCTCCGGCTACTGGGGGAGCCTGTTCGTCGGGCGGGTGGTGCAGGGCGTGGTGGCCGAGCGGCTGGGCGCGGGGGTGGTGCTGCGGGGCAGCCTGGTCGGGATGGCCGTCGGCGCGGCCCTGATCGCGGTGCCGGCCCCGGCCTGGCTGGCCGTGGCCGGGCTGTTCGTCGTCGGGTTCGCCGCCGCCCCGGTCTTCCCGCTGCTCACCCTCACCACCGTCGACCGGGTGGGCGCCGCGCACGCGGACCGGACCATCGGGCTCCAGATCGGCGCCGCCGGGCTGGGCGGGGCGCTCGTCCCGGCGGGGGTCGGGGTGCTGCTCGGCAACACCTCGGTCGAGCTGCTCGGGCCGGCGCTGGTCGTGCTCGCGCTGGCGCTGATCGCGCTGCACGCGGCGGGCACCCGCCGGCAGCACGACCGCCACCGGGCCGGAGGTGCCGACCGGCCGGTGCCGGCGGCTCGCTGAGCGGGACGGCGTCAGCCCCGGCCGAGGGTGCCGACCGGCCGGTGCCGGCGGCTCGCTGAGCGGGACGGCGTCAGCCCCGGCCGAGGGCGCCGATCGGCCGGTGCCGGCGGCCCGCTGAGGGGGACCGACGCGGGCGGCCGGGTGACCGCCGCGCCGGCCGCGGCTCACATCGTGTCGGGGCCGGTCCGTCCGGTCGTGGAGGGCCGGTAGGCGCGCTGCGGGTCGGTCGGCTCGCGGCCCGCCCCGGCGGCCTGCCCGCCGCGGTCCGCCGCCTCCGGCCCGTGCCCGAACGCGGCCTCCTCGCCGGCGTCGTTGCCCGTCGCGTCGTCGGTCTGGCCGTCCAGGGTCGACCGGGCGACGGCCTTGTCCAGTTCCGGCAGGGGAATCCGTTCCTCGTCCCGCCACACCGTGTTCTCGTCCGTCATACCCATCGCGGTACCCGGGCCCGCTCCCCGCAAACGGCGATGGCCGCCGGGGGAGCCGGCGGCCATCGGAGTTCGTTGCCCGGGGGGCGGGGGATCAGGGCTGCGGCCGGTCGACCCTGCCGCGCCAGGCGCCGGTCTCCTGACCGCGCCGCTCGATGAACTGCTTGAACCGATCGAGGTCGCCCTTGGCGCGCCGGTCGACGATGCCCAGCTTGTCGCCGGCCTGCTCGACCACGCCGTGCGGCTCGAACTCGAGCTGCAGGGTGACCCGGGTGGTGTCCGGGTCCAGCCGGTGGAAGGTCACCACTCCGGCCTGCTTCGTGCCGCCGGTCGAGCGCCAGGCGACCCGTTCGTCGGGGAGCTGCTCGGTGATCTCGGCGTCGAACTCACGCTTCACCCCGGCGATCTCGACGGTCCAGTGGGTCATCGTGTCCGACAGCTGCCGGACCTCCTGCACCCCCTCCATGAAGTGGGGGAACTCCTCGAACTGGGTCCACTGGTCGTACGCGGTGCGCACCGGGACGGAGACGTCCACGTGTTCGGTAACGCCACTCATCAGGCATCCTCCTTCGTCCGCCGGTGTCGGGCCGGATCGTGCGGGGATCCGGTCACCAGCGGGTCGTCTCGTTCTTGTGGCCGAGCGCCGCCCACACCTCGGAGACCGTCTGGTAACGGGTGCCTTCGGGCAGCCGCCCCAGCTCCGCGAGGATGTCCGCCGGCGCGTCGTTGTCCCGCGCGTTGGCGATCAGCGCCTCCCGGTCGCCCGGCAGGGCGGCCATCGTGATGAACCGTCCGAGCCGGCTGCGCCGTTCGACGTCCTGGGAACTCATCCCCTTGGGCGCGCCCGTACGCAACTCGCCGGCCGGGGCCGTCGTCGGCTCCGGCTGGTCCTCACCGGCCGGCTCCGGCACACGGGACTCGTCGACCCGCGAGCCGCCGGTCCCCGGCCCCTGCACGAGGCCGCTGACCTCCCGGCTCATCTGCTCGTCGACCCTCGGTCCGTGCTTGCTGCTGCCACGTTCCATGCCTTCTGCGCTACCCGGTGGCACCGGCGGTAAACCGCCAGCGGTCACGCGTCGGCGGGCGTCTTCGGGGGCAGGAGCGGCTCGTCCGGGTCCGGCTCGCCGGCCTGGAGCACGCGGCCCCGCTGCAACTCGGCGTTGATCTGCACGCCGAGCATCAGCGCCGAGTTGGACAGGTAGAGCCAGACCAGGAACGCGATCACGGCGCCGAGGCTGCCGTAGGTGGCGTCGTACGAGCCGAAGTTGGCCACGTAGAGGCCGAAGCCGAAGGAGGCGACGACCCAGGACACCAGGGCGACCGCCCCGCCCGGGGTGAGCCAGCGGAACCGTGGCTGCCGGACGTTCGGCGCGATCCAGAACAGCAGGCTCAGCAGCACCATCATGACCATGGCCAGCACCGGCCACTTGGCGACGCTCCAGGCGGTGCGGGCCAGCCCGCCGGCGTTCAGCAGGTCGCCCACGGCGTCGGTGACCGGGCCGCTGACGATCAGGCCGGTGGCGACGACGGCGAGCAGCACCAGTGAGACCGCCGCGAGCCCGATCTGCATGGGCCGCAGCTTCCAGACCGGCCGCCCCTCCGCCACGCCGTAGACGGCGTTGGAGGCCCGGGTGAACGCCCCGATGAAGCCGGACGCCGACCAGAGCGCGCCGAGCAGACCGAAGCTCAGCAGCACGCTGGCCGAGTCGTTCTGGTCGACCACGCCCCGGACCACCGAGACGAAGCCCTCGTTGGCCACCACCGAGCCGGCGCCCATGTCCCGGGCCAGGTCGAGCACGGTGTCCACGGTCTGCTCGCCGTTGGAGACCAGCCCGACCAGGGCGACCACCACGATGGTGGACGGGAACAGCGCGAGCACGCCGTAGTAGGTCAGCGCGGCGGCCCAGTCCGCGCAGTTGTCCTTGACGAAGTTCCGCGCGCTGCGCACCAGCACCCCGCGCCAGGTCCGCCAGCTCAACTGCCGCACCCTGCGGGGGATCCGCAGCCGCTGCTCCCCGGTGCGCGCCGTGCCGGGCTCCGTCGTCGTCATGGCCCGCCCCCTGTGCCCCCGGCCGCCGGACGCCCGGGTGCCTCCGGCTCAGCCTGGCCCCGCCGGTACCCCCGGCCGGAAAACGACAAACCCGGCCGCCCGGTTTGCCGACCGGCGGTGGGGGAACGGTCAAACCAGAACCCATCGACGCGGAGGAGGACGAGATGCCCGGGCGCGAGGTACTGCCCAGCACGCTGCGACGCTCCCCGGAGAAGGCGCAGCGCACCTGGGAGAAGACGCACGACTCGGCCGTGGAGACGTACGGCGAGGGGGAGCGGGCGCACCGCACCGCCTTCGCTGCGGTGAAGCACGAGTTCGAGAAGGTGGGCGACCACTGGGAGCCCAAGGGCCGCAAGGGCCCGAGCGACCGCCAGGCGGCCGGCGGCGGACCGGAGCGCCGGGCGCCCACCGCCGGCGGGGTGGACGCCAACGCCACCAAGGACCACCTGATGAAGGTGGCCCGCAAGCTGGACGTCCCTGGCCGGTCGAGCATGACCAAGCCCGAACTGGTCAAGGCCATCGAGAAGGCGAACAACCGGCAGACCGCGAAGGCCCGCGGCCGCTGAGGCCACCATCGCGTACGACGCAGGGGCTGCCCGACCGCGGGCAGCCCCTGCGTGCGAGTGCTCACCAGTGGCCGCCGCCGGGCGCCTCGATGTGCACCGCCTTGGTGGCGGTGAACTCGTCCAGCAGTTCCGGGCCGTACCCGAAGCCGTGGCCGCTGCCCCGGCGCGGATGCGCGGCACCGCCCGGCGCCCCGCCGAACACCGCGTTGATCTTCACGGTGCCCACCGGCAACTCCCGCCAGGCGCGCTGGGCGTGGCTCATCGACCCGGTCAGCACGGTGGCGGACAGCCCGTACGGGGAGTCGGCGGCGCACCGCAGCGCCTCGGAGAACGAGTCGACCACGACGATCGCGGCGACCGGCCCGAACGTCTCCTCGCGCACCAGCGTCATGTCGTGCCGGCAGTCGGTGACCACCGTCGCCGGGTAGAACGCCCCCGGGCCCTCGGGCAGCGTCCCGCCGGTGCGGATCCGGGCCCCCTCCGCCACCGCCGCGGTCACCTGCCCGTGCACGTGGTCGCGGTGCCGCCGGTCCACCAGCGGCCCCAGCTCGGTCGCCGGGTCCGCGCCCGGGCCGACCCGCAGCCGCTGCGCCCGCTCCACGAGGGACCCCGTGAGGTCCTCGGCGACGTCCCGGTGCGCGTAGATCCGTTCCACCGCCACGCAGAGCTGCCCCGCGTTGGCGAACGCGCCCGTCGCCGCCTGCCCGGCCGCCCACACCGGGTCGACGTCGCCGTCCACGACCAGCGGGTCGCTGCCGCCGTTCTCCAACACCACCTTGGCGCCGGTCCGCGCCGCCGCCGCCGCGATGGCGCGCCCGGTGGCGGTGGAGCCGACGTGCGCGACCACGTCGACCTCCTGCGCGGCCAGCGCCGCCCCGACCTCCGGGCCGCCGGTCAGCAGCGACAGCACCCCGGGCGGCAGCGCGGAGTCCAGCGCCTTCGCCAGCAGCCAGCCGGTCGCCGGGGCGCGCTCGCTCGGCTTGTAGAGCACCACGTTGCCGGTGACCAGGGCGGCGCCGAGCAGCCCGCACGAGACCGCCACCGGGTCGTTCCACGGGGTGATCGCGGCGACCACCCCGCGCGGCTGCGGCACCATGAAGTCGAGGGCGTGCGTGTCGCCGTGCAGGGTCCGCCCGCCGCGCACCGGGGCGAGCTCCGCGTACTGTCGCAGCGTGCCGATGCCCGCCTCCACGCCGCCCCGCGCGTCCGCGAGGGGCTTGCCCATCTCGGCCGTCGTCGCGCGGGCCAGCTCGTCGGCGACCGCCGCCACCGCGTCCGCCGCCCGGTGCAGGGCCGCCACGCGCTCGGCGGGGGCGGTCGCCGCCCACTCCGCCGCGACGCCGCGCGCCGCCTCCACCGCCTTGCCGACCTCGTCCGCCGTCGCCACCGGCACGGAGCTGACCGGGGAGCCGTCGGCCGGATCGCGTACGACCAGTTCGCCCCCCTCGCCGCCCGCGCCCCACACTCCACCTATGAGCTGCGCAACCGTGTACATGCGGCGGTGGATCCCCGTGCCCCGACGAGGCAAACGCGTTTCGCCCGGTTGCCGCCAGGGTAGGCGGACCGGATGAGTTCGCCCGGCACGGAGAGCGCGGACGCCGTCGTCGTCGGAGCCGGTCACAACGGTCTGGTCGCCGCCAACCTGCTGGCGGACGCCGGCTGGGACGTCCTGGTGCTGGAGGCCACCGCCGCGCCCGGCGGGGCGGTGCGCTCCGCGGAGGTGACCGCCCCCGGCTACCTCAGCGACCTCTACAGCTCCTTCTACCCCCTCGGCTACGCCTCGCCCGTGCTGCGCGGGCTGGAGCTCGACCGGTACGGCCTGCGCTGGCGGCACTCGCCGGACGTGCTGGCGCACCTGCTGCCCGACGGCCGGGCGGCCGTGCTCAACCGCGACCCGGAGGCCACCGCGGCCTCGCTCGAGGCGTTCGCGCCCGGCGACGGCAAGCGCTGGCTGCAGGCGTACGACGACTGGCGGCAGGTCGCCGAGCCGATGCTGGACACCATCACCAGGCCGTTCCCGCCGGTGCGCGGCGGCCTGGCCCTGCTGCGCCGGCTGCGGGTCTCCGGCGCGCTGCGGCTGGCCCGGCGGCTGGTGGTGCCGGTCCGCAAGCTCGGTGACGAGCTCTTCGACGGGGAAGGGGGCCCCGCGCTGCTGGCCGGTTGTGCCCTGCACACCGACCTGTCGCCGGAGGAGGCCGGCTCGGGCGTGTACGGCTGGCTGCTCGCCATGCTCGGCCAGCAGGTCGGCTGGCCGGTGCCCGAAGGCGGCGCGCAGAAGATCACCGATGCGCTGGTGGCCCGGCTGACCGAGCGCGGCGGCCGGATCCTCTACGGCGCCCGGGTCGACCGGGTGCTGACCGCCCGGGGCCGGGCGATGGGCGTGCGCACCGTCGGTGGCGCCCTGTGGCGGGCCCGCCGGGCCGTGCTCGCCGACGTCCCCGCCCCCGCGCTCTACCTGGACCTGGTCGGTGCGGCGGCGCTGCCGCCCCGGCTGGTGGAGGACCTGGCGCACTTCCGGTGGGACGGCTCGACGCTGAAGGTGGACTGGGCACTGTCCGCGCCCGTGCCGTGGACCAACCGCGCGGTGGCCACCGCCGGCACCGTGCACCTCGGGGCGGACCTGAACGGGCTGACCGGCTACGCGGCCACACTGGCCCGCTCGGAGGTCCCGCGCGACCCGTTCCTGCTGGTCGGACAGATGTCGGTGGCCGACCCCAGCCACTCGCCGCCGGGCACCGAGTCGCTCTGGTCGTACACGCACCTGCCGTTCCGCCGGCACTGGCGGGCCGAGGAGATAACCGACCACGTCGACCGGATGGAGCGGGTGCTGGAGGAGGCCGCGCCCGGTTTCCGCAGCCTGATCGTGGGACGGCACGTGGCCGGGCCGGCCGACCTGGAGGCAGGCGACCCGAACCTGGTCGGCGGGGCGGTCGGCGGCGGCACCTCCGCCGCGTACCAGCAGCTCTTCCTGCGCCCGATCCCCGGCCTCGGCCGCGCGGACACCCCGGTGGACCGGTTGTTCCTGGCGAGTGCGTCGGCGCATCCGGGCGGCGGGGTGCACGGCGCCCCCGGCGCGAACGCCGCCCGCGCCGCCCTGGCCCGCGACCGCGCCCTCACCGGTGCGGTGTACGCCGCCACGATCGACGCGGCGCACCGCGCGATCTACCGCTGACGGGACCGGCGGCTGACCCACGCTGCCGTCACCAGTTCGTCGAAGATGCCGCTGCTGGCTGCTGGCTGCTGGCTCTGCTGCCCCGTCGGCGGCAACGGGGCCCGGCGGTGGCACGGCGGTTCGTGCGCTCGGGCCTACCAAGAGTGACGGCCCGTGCGTCTCCCGGACCACCTACAATTCGCCTTTGCTCTGCACCCGGATACGCACCGGCAACCGTCGGTAACACCACTCGACCGGGGCTTCCCGGACCGCTGCCGGATCAGGGCAGGTCAAGGTGGTGGTGCGTGGATGGGTGCAGAGCAAAGCGCCAAACCGGTAGTCCAGCGACTCGGGAGCAATTGTCACGGAGCGTGACGTGACAATCCGTGACGGCGATGGGCGAGTGGACGGCGCTCGGCGGCACGGTTCGGCGCGCCGCGCCGAACCGCGCGCCGCGCCGAGGCGGCGCCGGTCGCCCCGCGTCCCGCGCCGTCGGCGCGGGACGGTTCCGCGCCCGGCGCCCGGCCGTTCCCGGTGTCTCAGCGTTCGACGTTGCGGTGCTTGGTGCGCAGCTTGAACGGCATCAGCGCGCTCTCGATCTTGGTGGCGGTGGTCATCTTGGATGCGCCGTCGCGCCGCTCCTCGAAGCGGATCGGCACCTCCAGGATGGTGTGCCCCAGCTTGGTGGCCAGGTAGTGCATCTCCACCTGGAAGCTGTAGCCGTTGGACTGCACGCGCTCCAGGCCGATGTCGCGCAGCGCGTCCGCCCGCCAGATCTTGAAGCCGGCGGTGAGGTCGCGGATCCGGACCCGTAGCAGGGTGTGCACGTAGAGGTTGGCCCAGCCGCTGAGCGCCCGCCGGTAGAGCGGCCAGTTCTCGTCGAGTTCGCCGCCGGGCACGTACCGGGAGCCGATGACCACGCCCGCCTGGGTGGAGAGCAGCGCGCCGAGCATGCCCGGCAGCGCCTCCGGCGGGTGCGACAGGTCGGCGTCCATCTGCGCCACGTACTCCGCGCCGCCGTCCAGCGCGCGCCCGATCCCGTCCACGTACGCCCGGCCCAGGCCCTCCTTGCCGGCGCGGTGCACGACCTCGATCCGGTCGGGGTGCTCGATGGCCAGCTTGTCCGCCACCTCGCCCGTGCCGTCAGGGGAGTTGTCGTCGGCGACGAGGATCTTCAGGCCCGGCAGCGGCAGGGCCAGGAGCCGCTCGACCAGCACCGGGAGGTTGCCCGCCTCGTTGTAGGTGGGAACCACGACGGTCAGGCGTGCGTCCCGCCAGGGCGCGGGCAACTGCACGGGTTCGATCATGTCGGACATCCTCGGTCGGCGGACAGGACTCCCTGAGAGCGTAGCCAGTTGCCACATCCGGGTCGAAAAGGCACCCCGTTCCGCCGGTCATCCGCCCCCTGGTGGGAGCGAGGACGGGCCTGAGCGGTGCTCCGTGGATCAGCGGAGGCGGCGGGTGAGGGCGGTGACGGCCAGGGCCAGGCCGGCGAGGGCGACGGAGACGGCCGGCTTGTGCGTACCGACCCAGAGGGCGGCCGAGCGGGTGCGGGCCCGGTCCGTGAAGACGCCCTCCACGCCGCGGTCCCGCTCGTCGTCGCCGGGGCGGTCCAGGTTGTCCCGCCAGGTGGCCGGGTCGACGGGCGTCCCGGTCTGCTGGCTGTCGTAGCCGTCACGGGCGAGCTTCCGGTCCAGCAGGCCGGGCGCCAGGATGTCGCCGAGCCGGGCCCGCCAGGTCGGCCCGCCCACGTTCAGCTCGCGCGGCCCGTGGTCGGCCGCCCAGACGATCGCCTTCGCGGCCACCTCGGGCGCGAAGATCGGGGGCACCGGCTGCGGATGCCGGGGCAGCCGCGTGCGCACCCAGGAGAACTGCGGGGTGTTGACCGCCGGGAGCTGCACCATCGACAGCCTCACGCCCGGGCAGTCGTGCAGCAGTTCCGCCCGCAGCGAGTCGTTGAAGCCCTGGATGGCGTGCTTGCTCGCGCAGTACGCCGACTGCAGCGGGATCCCCCGGTAGGCCAGCGCCGAGCCGACCTGCACGATCGCGCCCCGTCCGCGCGCCCGCATGTGGCGCAGCGCCGCGAGGGTGCCGTGCACGGTGCCGAGGTAGTTGACCTCGGTGACCCGGCGGAACTCCGGAGCGGGGATCTCCCAGGCCGGGGCGAGGACCGAGACCATCGCGTTGTTCACCCACACGTCGATCCCGCCGAACCGGCGCGCCACGTCGTCGGCGGCCCGCTGCACCGCGCCGGCGTCGGCCACGTCGACCCGGTAGGCGTGCACCTCGGAGGCGCCCAGTTCCCGGCAGTCCCGCTCGGCGGCGGCCAGGCCGGCCTCGCCCCTGGCGAGCAGCGCGAGCCGGGCGCCGCGCTCGGCGTACCGGCGGGCGACGGCGCGTCCCACGCCGGCACTCGCCCCGGTCACCACCACGGTCTGCGTCATCCGTCCGCCTTCTGCCGCTTGGCGATGTCCGTCAGCCGGGTCAGCGTCTCCCTGTTGCGCTGGTGCAGCACGAGGTCGTTGATCTTGTTGCGTAGCCAGCGCAGCGGGCCGGCGGCGAAGTCCTCGCCGATGCGTACCCGGGTCGCGCCGTCGCCGACCGGTTCGAGGGTGAAGACCACGGTCGCCTCACCCGCCGGCCAGAGCCCGGCGCGGATCACGAGCCGGCCCGGCGGCTCGCAGGCGAGCACCGTGGAGGAGTCCTGGAGGGAGAGCGGCCACGGCCCGGCCTTGTGGTGCAGCTGGGTGCCCACCCGGGGCCAGGCGTCGTCCACGTCCCGGACGTGCACCGTGCCGACGACCCAGTCGCTGTAGGTCCACCCGTCGGCCAGCACCGCCCAGACCTGCTCCGGGCGAGCTTCGATCACTTTCTCCACAATCGCCACTGCGTCCCCATACCCTGACGCGGCCCGGCCTAACAGCGCCCGCGGGTTAGCTTCTCCGGGGCGACGGGTAACGCCACCCCGGGGCCGGCGTGTCGACGCCGCCGGCCCGGATGACGCGGCGGCGCGTTGAAGATGACGTTTACTCCCCTGGGCGCCGGGAACCCGCCGGCTGTGCGACAGGACCAGGTGGAGCCGGATCAGCGCAGGTCAGCCCGGGTTTGTGCCGGCGCTGACCGGGCCGCGTCCGGCCCCGTCCTGTTCGACGCGGTGCTGCTGGACCGGGACGGCACGTTGGTGGAGGACGTGCCGTACAACGGTGACCCGCAGAAGGTGCGGCCGATGCCGGGGGCGCGGGCGGCGTTGGACCGGTTGCGGGCCGCCGGCCTGAAGCTGGCGGTGGTGACGAACCAGTCGGGTCTGGCGCGGGGCTGTTTCGGCGAGGCGCAGATGCGGGCGGTGCACGCCCGGGTCGAGGAACTGCTGGGGCGGTTCGACGCGTGGTTGGTGTGCCCGCATGACGACGGTGACGGGTGTGGGTGCCGCAAGCCGGCGCCGGGGCTGGTGCACGCCGCGGCCCGGGAGTTGGGCACGGTGCCGTCGCGGTGTGTGCTGGTGGGTGACATCGGCCGGGACATGACGGCGGCGTTGGCGGCGGGGGCGGCGGGGATCCTCGTGCCCACGCCGGTGACCCGACCCCACGAGGTGGCTGCCGCCCCGCAGGTCGCGGCGGACCTGCCGGCGGCGGTGGCGGAGATCCTGCGCCGCCAGACGGCTCTCGACCCGGCCACCTACGGCCAGCCGGCCCTCGACCCGGCCAACCCCGGCCGGGCCGGCACTCGACCTTCCCGGTGGACCGGGACCGGCACCGGTCCGCCGGTCGGCCGGCGGGAGCGGGGCGGGACGGTGCTGGTGGTGCGGTCGGACTCCGCGGGGGACGTGCTGGTCACCGGCCCCGGCATCCGCGCCGTCGCCGCCACCGCCGGCCGGGTGGTGATGCTGTGCGGGCCCCGGGGGCGGGCCGCCGCGGAACTGCTGCCCGGCATCGACGAGATCGTCGAACACCCGCTGCCCTGGATCGACCCCACCCCGGAGCCGGTCGACCCGGCCGACATGGCGACATTGACGGATCGGCTGGCCGCCGTCGGCGCCGACGAGGCGGTCATCTTCACCAGCTTCCACCAGTCCGCCCTGCCCCTGGCCCTGCTGCTCCGGCTGGCCGGGGTCGGCCGGATCAGCGCGATCAGCGACGACTACCCCGGCGCCCTGCTCGACGTGCGCCACCGCGTCCCGGCCGGCGTACCCGAACCCGAGCGTGCCCTCTCCCTCGCCGCCGCCGCCGGCTACACCCTCGCCCACCACGACGAACCGGCCCTGCGCCTGCGCCCGGCGCCGCAGCCCCCGCCCGAGGCCGGCGAACCGGGCTACGTGGTGCTGCACCCCGGCTCGGCGGCGCAGGCCCGGGGCTGCCCGCCGGAGCTGGCCGCCCGGATCGCCCGCACCCTGACCGGCGCCGGTTACCGGGTGGTGGTCACCGGCGGTCCCGGCGAGCGGGAGCTGACCGCCCAGGTGGCCGGCGACGACGCCGTCGACCTCGGCGGGCGGACCGGGCTCGCCGAGCTGGCCGCCACCGTCGCCCGGGCCGGCGCGGTGGTGGTGGGCAACACCGGCCCCGCCCACCTCGCCGCCGCCCACGGCGTCCCGGTGGTCAGCCTCTTCGCCCCGACCGTCCCGTTCGGACAGTGGGGGCCGTGGCGGGTGCCGGCCGTACGGCTCGGCGACGCCGAGGCCCCCTGCCGGGACACCCGGGCCGCCCGGTGTCCCGTGCCCGGGCATCCCTGCCTCAGCGGCGTCGGGGCCGGGCAGGTGCTCGACGCGCTGCGGCTGCTCGGGGTGGCCCCGGCGGCCCTGCCGGCGCGCGACGGGGGCGGCGCGGGAGGCCGCGTGCCGGCGGCGGCCAGCACCGGCGGGAGCGGCCGATGAACGTCCTGCTGTGGCACGTGCACGGCTCCTGGACCACCTCGTTCGTGCACGGCAAGCACCGCTACCTCGTGCCGGTCACCCCCGACCGGGGCCCCTACGGCCTCGGCCGCGCCCGCACCTACCCCTGGCCGGACACGGCCGTCGAGGTCACCCCCGACCACCTGCGCACGGCCGACGTGGACCTCGTCATCCTCCAACGCCCCGAGGAACTCGACCTCGCCACCGAGTGGCTGGGCCGTCGCCCCGGCCAGGACATCCCCGCCGTCTACGTCGAGCACAACACCCCCAAGGACGGCGACGTCCCCCACAGCCGCCACCCCATGGCCGACCGGGACGACCTGCTCATCGCCCACGTCACCGCATTCAACGAGCTGTTCTGGGACACCGGCGCCACCCGCACCACCGTGGTCGACCACGGCATCGTCCCGCCCACCGTCGAGTACACCGGCGAGCTGGAGCGGCTGGCGGTGGTGATCAACGAGCCGGTACGCCGCTGGCGGGTCACCGGCACCGACCTGCTGCCCCGGTTCGCCGAGATCGCCCCGCTCGACGTCTTCGGGATGCGGGTCGCCGGGCTGGCCGACCACCTGGGTCTGCCGGCCGACCGGCTGGCCAGCCACGACGACGTGCCCCAGCACCGGATGCACGCCGAGCTGGGGCGGCGGCGGGCGTACCTGCACCTGTGCCGGTGGACGTCCCTCGGGCTGAGCCTGATCGAGGCGATGTCGATCGGGATGCCGGTCGTCGCGCTGGCCGCCACCGAGGCGGTGACGGCGGTGCCGCCCGGCGCCGGAGCCCTGTCCACCCGGGTCGACACGCTGCTGGACGCCGCCCGCCGGTTCGTCGAGGAGCCGGCGGAGGCGCGCCGGGCGGGGGCCGTGGCCCGCGCCGCCGCCCGGGAGCGCTACGGCCTCGACCGTTTCCTCGCCGACTGGGACCGGCTGCTGGAGGAGGAAGTATGCGCATCGCGATGATCTCGGAGCACGCCAGCCCGCTCGCCATCCTGGGCGGCGAGGACGCCGGCGGTCAGAACACGCATGTCGCCGAGCTCTCCGCCGCGCTCGCGGCCGCCGGACACGACGTGCGGGTCTACACGCGCCGCGACGCGGTGGACCTGCCCGTGACGGTACGCAGCGCCGACGGCTACGACGTCGTGCACGTCCCGGCGGGGCCGGCCGAGCCGGTCGCCAAGGACGCGCTGCTGCCGCACATGAAGGAGTTCAGCCGGTGGCTGGTCGACCGGTGGCGCGGCGGGGACTGGATGCCCGAGGTGATCCACGCGCACTTCTGGATGAGCGGCCTCGCCGCGCTGGCCGCCAGCCGGCAGACCGGGGTGCCGGTGGTGCAGACGTACCACGCCCTGGGCGTGGTGAAGCGGCGGCACCAGGGCGTGCAGGACACCAGCCCCGCCCGCCGCATCGGCTACGAGCGGGAGCTGGGCCGCTCGGTCGACCGGGTGATCGCGCAGTGCCAGGACGAGGTGGGCGAGCTGGTCCGGATGGGCGTGCCCCGGTCCCGGATGACCGTCGTCCCGTCCGGGGTCAACCTGGGCACGTTCGCCCCGCTCGGCCCGACCGCCGACAAGGAGGACGGCCGGGCGCGGATCCTCACCGTCGGCCGGCTGGTCGAGCGGAAGGGCTTCCAGACCGTGGTCCGGGCGATGGCGTACGTCCCCGGGGCCGAGTGCGTGGTGGTCGGCGGTCCGCCCGCCGGCCTGTTGGAGACCGACCCGTACGCCCGCCGGCTGCGCGCCCTCGCCGGCACCTGCGGGGTGGCCGACCGGGTGAAGCTGGTCGGCGCGGTGCCGAGGGAGGAGATGGGGCGCTGGTACCGCTCGGCGGACGTCCTGGTGGCCGCCCCCTGGTACGAGCCGTTCGGGCTCACCCCGCTGGAGGCGATGGCGTGCGGGGTGCCGGTGGTGGGCACCGCCGTGGGCGGCATCAAGGACACCGTGGTCGAGGGCGTCACCGGCGACCTGGTCCCGGCCCGGGACCCGCACGCGCTGGGCACCGCGATCCAGCGGCTGCTCGACGACCGGATCCGCCGTTTCGCGTACGCGGCCGCGGCGCGGGAACGGGCCCGGCGGCGGTACTCGTGGGCGGCCACCGCCGAGCGGCTGGTCGAGGTCTACGGCGACGTGGCGGCGGTGCGCCGGCCCACCCGGGTGGTGGCCTGATGGCGGCGGCCCCGACGCCGCTCGACGCGCACCTCGCGAACCTGGCCGCGGCGCTGCTGCCCTTCCGGCAGTACGAGGAGCTGCTGGCCGGGTGGGGGGAGACCCTGGCGCGTCGGCTGGTCGACGGCGGCCGGCTGCTGGTGGCCGGCAACGGCGGCAGTGCCGCCGAGGCCCAACACCTCACCGCCGAACTCGTCGGCAAACTCCGCGACGACCGCCGACCGCTGTCCGCCATCGCCCTGCACGCCGAGACCTCCGCCCTCACCGCCATCGGCAACGACTACGGCTACGACGAGGTCTTCGCCCGCCAGGTGCGCGCCCACGGGCGCGCGGACGACATCCTCCTGCTGCTGTCCACCAGCGGCACCAGCACCAACCTCCTCGCCGCAGCCCAGGCCGGCCGCGACACCGGCCTGCGCTGCTGGGCTCTCACCGGACCCGCCCCCAACCCCCTCGCCGACCTCTGCCACGACACCCTCGCCGTCCCCTCACCCGACAGCCAGGTCGTCCAGGAACTCCACCTCGTCACCAGCCACCTGCTCTGCGAGTACGTGGAGCAGGCGCTGCCGACGGCGCTCGCCGGGCCGGGGGCGCCCGTGCGGACCGGGGTCGAGGTGGTGCTCGACGGTGGGGCAGGTCAGCAGGTCGACGCGTGATGAGGAGGGAAGCGTGACGGGACCCGTGGTGGTGGTCGGCGACACCCTGCTGGACCGCGACGTCGAGGGGGTGGTGAACCGGCTCTGTCCGGACTCGCCGGTGCCGGTGCTGGACGAGACCGCCCACGTCGACCGGCCCGGCGGCGCCGGACTGGCGGCGGTCTTCGCCGCCGCTCAGGGCGCGGAGGTGGTGCTGGTGACCGCGTTGGCGGACGACGCCGGCGGGGCCCGGCTGAGTTCGCTGCTCGACGCCGCCGGGGTGCAGGTGTACGCCCTCGGCCTGGGCGGCGGCACACCGGAGAAGATCCGGCTGCGCGCCCGGGGCCGGGTACTGCTGCGCCACGACCGGGGCGGCGCCGCCGGCACGCCGGGCGAGCCCTCCGACGCGGTGCTGCGGGTGATCGCCCGGGCCTCCGCCGTGCTGGTCAGCGACTACGGTCGGGGGGTGGCCCGGCAGCCCGCGCTGCGGGCGGCCCTCGCCGAGACCCGGGCGCCGGTGGTCTGGGACCCCCACCCGCGGGGACCGGCGGCGGTGCCGGGGGTGCACCTGGCCACCCCGAACGAGTCCGAGGTGCGGGAACTGGTCAAGTCCCCGCCCGGCGCGACCCGGCTGGCGACCGCGTCCCGGGGCGCGCAGGCGCTGCGGCAGCGTTGGCGGGCCGGCGCGGTCGCGGTGACCCTCGGCGGGGACGGCGCGCTGCTCTGCCACGCCGGCTCGACCCCGCTGGTGGTCTCCGCACCGACCACCGCCGAGGGGGACACCTGCGGGGCCGGCGACCGGTTCGCCGCCACTGCCAGCCTCGCCCTCGCGCGGGGCGCGCTGGTCTCCGAGGCGGTGCAGGAGGCGGTCGCGGAGGCGTCGGCGTACGTGGCGGGCGGGGGAGTGGCGACGGCCCTGCCGCCGGCGCGTCCGCTGCCGCCGGCGGTGTCCAGCCCCGGTGGGGAGCGGGTCGGCGTGGCCGCGGCCGCCGCCGTGGTGTCGGCGGTACGCGCGGCCGGCGGCACGGTGGTCGCCACCGGCGGCTGCTTCGACCTGCTGCACGCCGGCCACGTGGCGACGTTGCAGGCCGCCCGGCAGCTCGGCGACTGCCTGGTCGTCTGCCTCAACTCCGACGCGAGCGTGACCGGGCTGAAGGGCCCCGACCGGCCGGTGAATCCGCAGGGCGACCGGGCCCGGTTGCTCGCGGCGCTGAGCTGCGTCGACGCGGTGATGATCTTCGACGAGTCCACCCCGCGCGCGGCCCTGTCCTGGCTGCGGCCGGACGTCTGGGTCAAGGGCGGCGACTACGCCGGCGACGGCGGCGAGCCCGCCCTGCCGGAGGCGGACGTGCTGCGCCGCTGGGGCGGGCACACCGTGGTGGTGCCGTACCTGGACGGCCGCTCCACCACCGGGCTGATCGCCGCGGCCCGGTCGGCCGGCCCCGCCGCCGGTCCGGCCGACGCGCCGCCGCTCACCGACACCGTGCCGCCGGCCTGTCCGCCGCCCGGCCCCGGGTCCGGGGGCGCGTCGGCGCAGCGACCGAGCACGGCGGAGGGCACCCGGTGAGCGGCGCGCCGCCCGGGGCCGGGCAGACCGTGCTGGTCACCGGCGGGTCGAGTGGCCTGGGCGCCGCCGTGGTCGCGGCGGTGGCCCGGGCCGGCGGCCGGCCCGTGGTGCTGGACCGGCACGCGCCGGCGGACGGGGTGCCGTGGGTGGAGTGCGACCTGGCCGACACCCGGGCCGCCGAGGCCGCCACCCGGCAGCTCGCCGAGCGCTCCGGCGGGCTGGACGCGGTGGTCACCGCGGCGGGGGTGGACGTGCCGGGCCGGCTGGCGGACCTCCCCGGCGAGACCTGGGACCGCGTCGTGACCGTGGACCTGCTCGCCACGGCGGCCGTCGTCCGGGCCGCCCTGCCGTTCCTGGAGAGCTCCCGGGGCAGCATCGTCACGGTCGCCTCGACGTTGGGGGTGAAGGCGGTCAGCGACGCCACCGCCTACTGCGCCGCCAAGTTCGGCGTCGTCGGCTTCACCCGTGCCCTCGCCGCCGAACTCGCCGGCACCGTCAACGTCACCCTGCTCATCCCCGGCGGCATGCGCACCGCCTTCTTCGACGACCGCGACCCCCAGTACCGGCCCGGCCCCGACGCCAACCTCAACGACCCCGCCGACACCGCCGCCGCCGTCATGTTCGCCCTCACCCAGCCGCCCGGCTGCGCCGTCCGCGAGATGGTCGTCTGCGCCGAACAGGAAACCTCCTACCCGTGATCCTCGCCCTGCGCGCCCTCGGCGTCGGCGATCTCGCCACCGCCGTCCCCGCCCTGCGCGCCCTGCGCACCGCCCACCCCGACCAGGAACTCGCCCTCGCCGCGCCCGCCTGGCTGGCCCCGCTGGTCGGCCTCGTCGGCGGCGTCGACCGGCTGGTGCCCACCGACGGCCTCGGCCGCCTCGACCCCACCGTGCGAAGGCCCCACATCGCCGTCAACCTGCACGGCCGCGGCCCCGAGTCCCACCGGGTGCTCGCCGACACCCGGCCCGGCCGGCTGCTCGCCTTCGCCAACCCCGCCGCGGGCCACCACGACGGTCCCGACTGGGCCGACGACGAGCACGAGGTGCACCGCTGGTGCCGGCTGTTGCGCTGGTACGGGACGGCGGCGGACCCGGCCGACCTCGGGCTGCGCCGGCCGCCGACGGGGGACGCCCCGACCGGGGCCACCGTGCTGCACCCCGGCACCAAGGTCATGGCCAAGCGCTGGCCGGCGGAGCGGTTCGCCGCGCTCGCCCGGGAGCTGACCCGCCGGGGGCACCGGGTGGTGCTGACCGGCAGCGCCGACGAGCGGGCGCTCGCCGAGCGGGTCGCGTACGACGCGGGGCTGCCCGGCACGGCGGTGCTGGCCGGCCGGACGGGCCTGGCCGGGCTGGCGGCCGTGGTCGCCTACGCCCGGCTGGTGGTCTGCGGGGACACCGGCGTGGCGCACCTGGCCACCGGCTACGGCACCGCCTCCGTGGTGCTCTTCGGCCCGGTCCCGCCGGCACGGTGGGGGCCGCCGCCGGACCGCCCCCGGCACCGGGTGCTGTGGGCCGGCGCACGGGACTGGCCGAGGTGGGACGGGGTAGGAACGCATCCGACGTTGGCGGCCGTGGGTGTCGACGAGGTGGTGGCCGCCGTGGACGAGGCGGAACAGGCGGTGCGGGTTTCCGGTGCGGTTGCGGCGTAGTGATCCGGGCAGGCCCGGGTTCGGGCGTCGCCGGCGCGGCACGGGGTGGCTCTTCCTCGACCCGGCCGGCGAGCCGGTCCGCGACCCGGACGCGCTGGGCCGGCTGCGGGAGCTGGTGATCCCGCCGGCCTGGCGGGACGTGTGGATCTGCCCGCACCCGAACGGACACATCCAGGCCACCGGCGTGGACGCGGCGGGACGCAAGCAGTACCTCTACCACCCGACGTGGCGGCAGAAGCGGGACGAGGCGAAGTTCGACCACGTGCTGGAGGTGGCCCGCCGGCTGCCGGCGCTGCGCGAGCGGGTCGGGCAGGACCTCTCCGGCCGGGGGCTGAACCGCGACCGGGTGCTGGCGACGGTCACCCGGCTGCTGGACATGGGCATGTTCCGGGTCGGCAGCGACCAGTACGCGGCCGGCGACGACCCGACCTTCGGGGTGTCGACCCTGCGACCGGAGCACGCCCGGTCCCGGGGCGGCTGCGTGGTGTTCGAGTTTCCCGCCAAGGGCGGCGTCGAGCAGGTGCGCCGGATCGAGGACCCGGAGCTGTGCCGGGTGCTGACCAACCTGCGGCGCCGGCGGCGGGCGGCCGACCGGCTCTTCGGCTACTGGGACGGCCGGGACTGGCGCGACGTGCGCAGCGACGAGGTCAACGAGTACCTGCGCGACGCCAGCGGCGGGGAGATGACCGCGAAGGACTTCCGGACCTGGCACGCCACCGTGCTGGCCGCCACCGCGCTGGCGACGGCGGGGGCACAGCGTTCGGTCACCGCCCGGAGGAGGGCGGTCGCGGGGGTGATGCGGAACGTCGCGGAGCTGCTCGGCAACACCCCGACCGTGGCACGTACGTCGTACGTCGACCCGCGGGTGGTCGACCTCTACCACGACGGCGTGGTGGCCCCGGTCGACGGGCGGACGCCCCGGGAGAAGGCCGAGCAGATAGTCCTGGAGCTGCTGGAGGAGGCCTGACCGGCCCCGCCGTCGGTCCTGGGGGAGAGTGGCGACGGGGCCGGGGTCCAGGACGAGTCCGGGTGGTCACCGGGCGGCCGCCCGCCGCCTCCATGGGCGGCGGGCGCCTCGCCGCGGCCCCCGTTGACGCCCGACCCCGCTGTCGCCGTCGGCGGGGAGGGGATCGGCCGCCTCGGATGTCAGTCTGCCCCGACCGGGTTGACCGTGGATGCCGTCGAGTTGACTTTGCGTGCCGGCTCTGCCTGGCTGGCGCGCCAGGACTGCGGCGTCATGCCGTGGGCCGCCCGGAAGATCCGGCTGAAGTGTGCCTTGTCGGGAAATCCCCAGCGTGCCGCGATCGCCTGGATCGGATGGTTGCTCAGGCCCGGGTCGGCCAGGTCGTGCCGGCACCGCGCCAGTCGCAGGTCCCGGATGTACGACGCGACCGTCGACTCCTCGGCCTCGAAGAGCCGGTGCAGGCTGCGCAGCGAGATGTGGTGGGCGTCCGCCACCACCTGGGGGCTCAGCGTCGCGTCGCCCAGGTGCCGTTGGATGTAGCCCTGGACCTGGGTGACCAGCGCGCGCCGGCGTACCTCGGTGGGCACGGCGTCCTCGGCCACCAGGTGCCGACCGAGCATGGTGGACGCGAGGTCCAGCGCGACGGTGCCGAGCCGGGCGGCGTCGGCGGCATGGTACTGCTCGGGATGGTTGGCGACCTGGACGAGGAACTGCGCCAGCAGCGCGCCGATCCCCTCGGTGCCCGACATCCGGCCGCCGAGCAGGGGCGCCAGCCGGTCCGGCGGCAGCGGCAGCGCGCCGTGCGGGATGAGCGCCACCACTGACCGGGCCGCCTCCTGACCTCGGTCGTCGCCGAGGTGCCGGACGCCGTGCGGGCGCGAGGCGTGGTAGAAGGTGAACTCGTCGGGCCCCAGCATGCTGCTCCGGCCGGCCTGGCTGACCACGCCGTCGCCGTTGACGGTCAGCGCCAGCATGTAGACCTCCGGGTCCGACTGGCGCACCAGCTTCGGCGTCCGGACGCAGTCCAGCGACGGGTACCGGTAGTTGACCACCTGGATCGGGCCGAGCTCGATGATCTCGGCTCGGGCGGCGAAGTCGTGCGCGTGCTCCGTCCGGATCCGCAGCGGCGTCGCCGTACGGGCCACCATGTCCAGCCACATCCCGAAGCGGTCTGCTGCCGGAACCTGCTCCGTGTCGATGGTGGTCCGCCGCAGCATCCCCGCCCCCCGTCCCTCGCTCTCCGCCCGGTGGCCATTGTGGGCGACGCGGCCGGCGGCGGCCAGGGAGGGTTTGCGTTCAGTCCGCCGTCGAGCGGCTGCTGACCAGCACCTCGACGCCGTCGAGCACCCGGTCGAGGCCGAACTGCCACTCCGCGTCGAACTCCTCGTCGTCGTCGGCGGCGACGCCGTCGGCCAGTAGCGCGCGGATTGCCGGGTACGGGCCGTGCCGGGTCAGCCGGGCGAGCTGCTGCCAGTAGCGTACGCCGGCCTCGTCCGGGCTGATCTTGGTCCGTGCCGCCGCCTCGCTGATGTCCGCCGTCAGGGTGGCCCAGTGCCGGGCGTACCCGCTGACCAGCAGGATCGTCGAGAGGCGCTCGGCGGCGCGCAGGCCGGTACCGCGCAGGGTGTCCAGCCCCTGTTCCATCCAGCGCACCTGGTTGGGGCCCATCGGCGGGCCGCCGACCGGGACGTGCCGGGTCCACGGGTGGCGTTGGATCGCTGTCGCGTTGCCCAGCGCCCAGCGGGCCAGCGCCGGCCGCCACCCCTCGTCCGCGCCGCGCGGCGGCGGCGGATCGCCGTACGCGGCGTCGGCCATCAGCTCCAGCAGGTCGCTCTTGGCGGAGACGTAACGATAGAGCGACATGGTGCCCACGCCCAGCTCGCCGGCGACGCGGCTCATCGACACCGCCGGCAGTCCCTCGGCTTCGGCCACCCGGATGCCGGCGGCCACCACCTGCTCCAGGCTGAGGCTGCGCTTGGGGCCCTTCCCAGGGCGTTCGCGCAGGCCCCAGGCGATCTCCACGCTCTCGGGCAGCTCGACGTCGGCGTCGTTCACACTCACCTCCCGATCCGGCTTGACCGCCATCCTAGCCTCTGCGTATGGTCTACGCAGAATAGCGTACGTCATACGCGGAATGCGGAGGGTGAGGGGCGATGGGAGCAGCAGCACCTGAGGCGGTGGAGACGATCGACCTACGCAAGTCGTACGGCGGGGTTGCCGTGCTCGACGGCCTGACCATGCGGGTCGCCCGGGGCAGCGTGTACGCCCTGCTCGGCCCGAACGGGGCCGGGAAGACCACGACCGTCCGGATCCTGGCCACGCTCGCCACCCCCGACGGGGGCGTGGCCCGGGTGGACGGTCACGACGTGGTGCGCGACCGGCGCCGGGTGCGGCGGACGATTAGCCTCGCCGGCCAGCACGCGGCGCTCGACGACCAGCAGACCGGCACGGAGAACCTGCACATGATGGCCCGGCTGGCGGGGCTCTCCCCGGCCGCCGCCCGGCGACGGGCCGCCGACCTGACGGAGCGCTTCGACCTGGTCGCCGCCGCCGGACGGCGGGTGGCGACCTACTCCGGCGGCATGCGCCGCCGCCTCGACCTCGCGGCCAGCCTGGTCGGCGAGCCGTCCGTGATCTTCCTCGACGAGCCCACCACCGGCCTCGATCCGCGCAGCCGGCAGGGGCTGTGGGAGGTGGTGGCCGAGCTGGCCGGGGCGGGGGTGACGGTGCTGCTCACCACCCAGTACCTGGAGGAGGCCGACCGGCTGGCGGACCGGATCGCGGTGCTGCACGGCGGCCGGCTCGCCGCCGAGGGCAGCGCGGGCGACCTCAAGCGCCGCTTCGGCGCCCACCGCCTGGAGCTGACGCTGCGCGACGCGCCGAGCTTCGCCGCGGCGGAGCGCCGCCTCGGCGACCGGGTCACGCACCGCGACCCGGCCCGGCTGGAGTTGGCGGTGGCGACCGACGGGGGCGCGCCACACGTCCGGCATTTGCTCGACGAGGTGGACCCGGACCGGCAGGATCTCGCCCGGTTCACCGTCCGCGAGGCCACCCTGGACGACGTCTTCCTCACCCTCACCGGCGACCCGGTGGCGGCCGCGCGGGAGGTGGCCCGTGTCTGAGCTGACCCTGCGGCCCTCCCGCGCCGGCGAGGCGCTGGTGATGGCGGCGCGCTGCCTGCGGCTGTCCCGGCGCAACGTCGACGCGCTGCTGACCTCGCTGCTGCTGCCCGTGATCCTGATGCTGCTCTTCGTCTACCTGTTCGGCGGCGCGATCGACACCGGCACCCGGTACGTCACCTACGTCGTCCCCGGCGTGCTGCTGCTCTGCGCCGGCTTCGGGGCGGCGGGCACGGCCGTCAGCGTGACCACCGACCTGACCGAAGGGGTGATCGAGCGGTTCCGCACGATGGACGTCAGCGCCGCCGCGATCCTCGGCGGGCACGTCGTGGCCAGCGTCGTCCGCAACACCGTCTCCACCGTGCTGGTGCTCGCCGTCGCCGTCGCCATCGGCTTCCGCCCGACCGTCGCGCCGCTGCGCTGGCTGGCCGCCGTCGGGGTGCTGCTGCTCTTCCTGCTCGCCGTGTCGTGGCTCTCGGCCGCGTTCGGCCTGCTGGCCCGCACCCCGGAGGCGGCCGGCGGCTTCACCTTCCTGGTGATGTTCCTGCCCTACCCGAGCAGCGCGTTCGTGCCGGTGGAGACCATGCCGAGCTGGCTGCGCGGCTTCGCCGACCACCAGCCGGTCACCCCCGTCATCGAGACGCTGCGGGCCCTGCTGCTGGACACCCCGACGGGTACGGCTCCGGCCCGGGCCGTGGCCTGGTGCCTCGGCATCCTGCTCGTCGCCGTGCTGGCGAGCGTGGTGCTGTTCCGCCGCCGGGTCGCCTGAGCGCGCGCGGACCCGGCGGTGCGCCGACCCGGCCCGGCCGCCCCGCGCCGGACGCGCGGCGGCGGCCACCCGGAACGGGCGGCGGCGGCACCGGACCTCGTCCGATGCCGCCGTCGTCGACGGGTCAGTCGTTGAGCACCTGGGAGAGCCGGTCGCGGAAGCGCCGCTCCGAGTCGCTGATTACGTCCCCGCCGAGGCCGAGGATGCCGCCGCTGGACGCCGCGCCCACCACCTGCTCGGCGATGTCCACCAGCCAGTGCTTGTACGCCCCGGCCTCGCCCTCGTCCACCTTGGCCGCCAGCAGCGCCGCCGCCTCCTTGGCCCGGCCCAGCACGTCCTCCAGGTAGGCCCGCGGGTCGGACGGCGCGATGACCGGCAGCTCCTCGCCGGCCTCGGGGTCGCCCACCCGGGAGACGACCTCCCCGGCGACGGCGGCGACCAGCGGGCTGGCCGACTCCCGGCCGGCGGAGATGGTCTCCAGCCCGGCCGCGTTCTCCGCCATGGTGCGCTTGGTGCCGTCGGACTCGGCGGCGCTCGCCGCGGTCAGCACCGACTGCGGCAGGCCGACCAGCAGCCCCCATTCCTCGTCGGAGAAACCGAACCCGGTGTACGCCGGCTGCTCGATCACGGCAACGCCCCTTCCCGCACTGAATCGCTCGTCGTCCACGGCCCCGCCAGCGGTGCCCGGCTCAGGCTAGTCGAGGGTCAGCAGGCCCTGTTCGGACACCACGCTGACGGACAGCGTCTTGTACCCCACCTCGTCGAAGAGAACCGTCATCCGGCCCTCCTCGTAGCTCAGCACCAGGCCGGGGCCCCACTCCGGGTGCCGGACCTGGCTGTGCACCGGGAACGGCCCGACCGCGCCGTCGTCGGCGGTGCTGGTGCCGGCGTGGCAGTTGTCGCAGTGCCCGCAGACCCTGGTCATCTGCTCGCCGAAGTAGGCCAGCAGCGTCTGCCCCCGGCAGGCGGTGGTCTCGGCGAAGGCCCGCATCATGTCGGTACGCGACCGGGTCACGCTCTGCTGCCGCTCCGCCTCGGCCAGGGCCGCCGCGGCGGCGTCCACGGGCGTGGGGGAGTAGCGGGGCGCGCCGACGCGCTGCCTGGCCCGCGGCTCGGCCGCGCCGACCTGCTCCAGCAGGGCGAGGTACTGGCCGAGCTTGCGCGGGCCCAGGCCGGTGACCTCGCGCAGTTCCTTCTTGGTGCGCGCCTGCTTGTGCAGCAGCGCGGACAGGTCGCGCAGTTCCGTCTCGTCCGGCAGCCCGCCGCTGAAGAACCGTTGCAACCCGACGTCCTCGGCCTGCCAGAGCAGCAGCACCCGCGCCGGCGCGCCGTCCCGGCCGGCCCGCCCGATCTCCTGGAAGTAGCTGTCCGGCGAGTCGGGCAGCGCCATGTGGACCACCCACGCGATGTTGGGCTTGTCGATGCCCATCCCGAACGCCGAGGTGGCCACCATGATCGGCACCTGGTCGGCGAGGAACGCCTCGTGCAGTTCGGCGCGGGCGCCGGCCGCCATGCCGCCGTGGTAGTGCTGCGCCGGGAACCCGGCGTCGGTGAGCCGGGCCGCCAGCTCCTCGGCGGAGCGCCGGGTGGGCACGTAGATGATGCCGGGCCGGGTGTCGTCGCGCAGCAGGGCGAGCAGCCGCCGCCACCGGTAGTCCTCCGTCGGGCAGTGGGCGACCTCGAGGAACAGGTTCGGCCGGTCCAGCCCGGAGACCACCACCTCGGGCTCGCGCAGCCGGAGCCGGGCGACGATGTCGTCGCGTACGGGCGGGGAGGCGGTTGCCGTCAGCGCCACCACCGGTGGCCGGCCGATGCCCTCGACGAGGTGACCGAGCGCCAGGTAGTCCGGGCGGAAGTCGTGCCCCCACGCGGAGATGCAGTGCGCCTCGTCGATCGCCACCAGCGCCGGCCTCAGCGACTTCACCTCGGCCGTCCGGTCGGGGTTGGCGAGCTGCTCCGGGGTGATGAAGAGGAACTCCGCCCGTCCGTCGCGGATCTCGGCGATCGCCTCGGCCTGCTGGGCGGGCGACTCGGCGGAACTGATCCGCACCGCGCGCAGTTCCGGCCGCTGCCGCTCGTTGAGGGCCGCGATCTGGTCCTGCTGGAGGGCGAGCAGCGGGGAGATCACCACGGTCGGGCCGGGGATCAGGCTGGCCGGGATCTGGTAGATCGCCGACTTGCCGGCGCCGGTGGGCAGCACCACCAGGGCGTCGCGGCGCTTCATCACCGCCCGCATGGCGGCCAGTTGGTGGGGCCGCAGCGCCGTCCAGCCGAAGAGGCTCTTGGCCGCGCGGCGCAGGGTCGTCGAGTGCGTGGACAGTTTCATCGAGGGCCGGAGGTACCCGCCGTGATCAGCGGCGAAACCGCCGCCCGGGGTGTGGCGCGGACGATCACCCGACGGCCGGCCCCGTTGACAGCCGGGACACCCGCCGGCCACTATGAACACTCGTTCATGAACGGTGGTTCATCACGTTCCGGAGGTGGTCGATGATCGTCAACGAGCAGCAGGCGCAGGCGTGGAACGGTTACGAGGGGCGGCACTGGGCCGCGCACCACGACCGCTACGACGCGGTGAACAGCGGGTTCAACGAGGCCCTGCTGGCGGCCGTACGCCCCGGTGACCGGGTCCTCGACGTCGGCTGCGGCAACGGCCAGCTCACCCGGCTGGCGGCCGGGCGGGCGGGCGCCGGCGAGGCGCTCGGCGTCGACCTCTCCGCCCCCATGCTGGAGCGGGCCCGGGACCGGGCCGTCGCCGAGCGGGTGGACAACGTCCGGTTCCACCGGGCCGACGCGCAGGTCCACCCGTTCCCACCAGGGGCGTTCGACGTGGCGTTGAGCCGCTTCGGGGTGATGTTCTTCGCCGACCCGGTGGCCGCCTTCGCCAACATCGGCCGCGCGCTGCGGCCCGGCGGTCGCCTCGCCTTCCTCTGCATGGACGACATCCGCCGACGTGACCTCGGCCAGGTGCTCGCCGCCCTCGCCGCCCACCTGCCCCCGCCGGACGGGGACGGGACGGGGGTGGCCGAGCCGCTGTCGCTGGCCGACCCGACGGTGGTCGACCGGGTACTCACCGCGGCCGGCTTCCTCGACGCCGACTGCGCCGCCGTTGAGGCGCCCCAGGTCTGGGGACGGGACGCCGCCGACGCCGCAGCCTTCCTGGCCGGCTGGGGGCCGATCCGCCACCAGTTCGACCGCGTGGACCAGGCGACCGTCGACCGCGCCACCGCCGCGCTGACCGAGGCGCTGCGCCGGTACGAGCAGCCCGACGCGGTACGCCTGCGCGGCACCGCCTGGCTGGTCACCGCCCGCCGCCCCGGCTGACCGGGGCGGTCGGCCGGCCTTCGACGAAGTCTCTACGATTCGGGTGATGTCACCCAGGACAGCGGCGGCCCTGCGGGGCGGCGACCGGAGTCTGCGCGATCACCTGATCGCCACGGCGGAGCGGCTGATCGCCGACCGTGGCGTGGCCGGGTTGACCGTGCGCGACATCGCCCGGGCCGCCGGCGTGGCCGACGGCGTGCTCTACAACCACTTCGCCGACAAGGAGGAGTTGCTCGCGCACGCGCTGCACGCCCACGTCCGCGCCGCCGAGGAGCGGGCGGGCGGGCCGGCGCCGGAGCCGGGTATCGGGACGGTCGGGGCGAACCTGCGCGCGCACCTCACCCGGGCCCTCGCGCTGCACGCGGCGGTCCTGCCGGCCTTCACCGGGCTGCTGCACCAGCCCCGGGTGCTCGCCCGCTTCGCGGAGCTGCCCAGTCCCGCCGCGGGCGGCTCGGTGCGCGCGGAGCTGGCCGACTACCTGCGGGCGGAGCAGCGGCTCGGCCGGGTGGCCCCGGACGCCCGGCCCGACGCCGTCGCGGCCCTGGTCGTCGGGGTCTGTCACGACCTGGTGCTCGGCCATCTGCTCGACCCGGCCGCCCCGGCCCCGGCCGAGTTGCCCGCGCGGACCGTCGACGACCTGGTCGTCACCCTGCTACGCGGCATCGCCCCGGCGCCCGACTGAGCCGGGGGACCGGGGCCGGGGCGCCTGTCCCGTCGGCGGGGAAACACCGCTCAGCGCAGGCGCGGGAACACCTCGCGTTGGTAGAGGTCGAGCAGGCCCGGCCAGTTCGGCCCCGTGTTGGCGACGTAGACCTCGTCGAAGCCGGCCTTGGCGTACTCGTCGATCTTGGCCAGGTGTGCGTCGGCGTCCCGCCCGCAGACGAACGCGTCCTTCATCATCTCCGGCCGGACCAGCTTGGCGGCCTGCTCGAAGTGCCGCGGCGAGGGCAGCACCTGGGACAGTTCGCCCGGCACCCCGGCGTTCGGCCAGCGCTCGTACGCGATCCGCATCCCCTCCTCCTCGGTCTGCGCGTACGCCGCCTTGAAGCCGGCCTGGCACGGCTTGTCGCCGCCGCCGCCCTCGCGGAACCGCCGGACCAGATCGGCGTCGGGGGACGTGTTGACGAAACCGTCGCCGATCCGGGCCGCCAGGTCGACTGCCTTCGGGCCGAAGCCCGACACGTAGATCGGCGGGGGAGTGTCCGGCAGCGTGTAGATCCGGGCGTGCTCGACGGTGTAGTGCCGACCGTGGTGGTTGACGAAGCCGCCCCGCCAGAGTTCGCGGATCACCGCGACGGCCTCCTCCAGCATCTCCAGTCGGACGTCGGCCTGCGGCCAGACGTCGCCGAAAATGTGCTCGTTGAGCGCCTCGCCGCTGCCCACCCCGAGCACGAACCGGCCGGAGTGCATGACCGCGCTGGTGGCCGCCGCCTGGGCGACGATCGCCGGGTGGACGCGCACCGTCGGGCAGGTGACGGCGGTGGTGACCGGGAGTCGGCAGACCTGGCTGAGCGCGCCGATCACCGACCAGACGAAGGGGCTCTGCCCCTGCGCGTCCGTCCACGGGTGGTAGTGGTCGGAGATCCAGAGCGCCTCGAAGCCGGCCCGCTCCGCGGCGCGCGCCTGTTCGAGCAGCTCCGCCGGCGCGTACTCCTCCGTGGACAGGAAATAGCCGATCTTCATGCTTCCCCCTCGCCGTGTCGTACCGGGTCCAACCAGGCAGCCGGTACCCCGGTGGCCGCCGTCGGAACCGGCCGGGCCGCGCGGGCGGGATCAGCGCCGGAACATCGCACGGATCGCGGCGAGCAGTAGCAGGCCGCCGACCACCAGGCCGAGCAGGCGTACGCCGGGGATGTCGGCCGGGCTCGTCGCGTCGGCCAGCAGCAGGGGATCCATCCCCGAACTGTCCCCAGCTCCGCGCCCGACGGCAACTGTAAGGTTTATTGACTATTTCGTCGGGCGATGTGACCATGGCAGCACCGCCGCCGGTGGCGGGCCGCCGGGGCGCGGAGAAGACGGGGGTACGACGACCACATGAGCGAGCGAACCAGCAGACACCACGCGGGCGGGCCGGCGTGAGCGGGCACGGCGGCCGGACGCCGGGGCATCGGCAGGTGGCGCCCCGCGCCGGGCGGGCCGAGGTGGTGGCGTGAGCGCCGGAAGCCTGGCGGCCCTGGCCGCCGCCGTCCTGCAACCCGGCTTCGTCGGCACCACCCCGCCGCCCTGGATCTGCCGCTGGCTCGGCGAGGGGCTCGGTTCGGTGGTGCTCTTCGCCCGCAACGTGGTTGACCCGGAGCAGGTGGCCGCGCTGACCGCCACCCTGCGCGCCGAGCGCCCCGACGTCGTCGTCGCCATCGACGAGGAGGCCGGCGACGTGACCCGGATCGAGTCCGCCCGGGGCAGCTCCCGGCCCGGCAACTTCGCCCTCGGCGCGGTGGACGACCCGGCGCTGACCGAGCAGGTCGCCCGCGACCTCGGCGCCGACCTCGCCGCGCTCGGGATCACCCTGGACTACGCGCCGGACGCCGACGTCAACTCCAACCCGGCCAACCCGGTGATCGGCGTCCGCTCCTTCGGCGCGGAGCCGGCGCTGGTCGCCCGGCACACCGCCGCCTGGGTGCGCGGCCTCCAGGCCGGCGGGGTCGCCGCCTGCGCCAAGCACTTCCCCGGGCACGGGGACACGCGGGTCGACTCGCACCACGCCCTGCCCCGGATCGCGGTCGACCGGGCCCGCCTCGACGCCGTCGAGCTGGCCCCGTTCCGGGCCGCCGTGGCCGCCGGCGTGCAGGCGGTGATGACCGGCCACCTGCTGGTGCCGGCGCTGGACCCGGAGCTGCCGGCCACCCTCAGCGGCCGGATCCTGGGCGGGCTGCTCCGCGACGAGCTGGGCTTCTCCGGCGTCGTGGTCACGGACGCGGTGGAGATGCGGGCCGTCGCCGGCCGGTACGGCTTCGCCGGCGCGACGGTGCGTGCCCTCGCGGCCGGGGCCGACGCGATCTGCATCGGCGGCGAGCGGGCCGACGAGGAGTCGGCGCGGCTGCTGCGGGACGCCATCGTCGCCGCCGTCGTCGCCGGCGACCTGCCCGAGGAACGCCTCGCTGAGGCGGCCAAGCGGGTCGGTCAGCTCGCCGCCTGGACGGTGACCGCGCGCGCCGACCTGCCGCCCCGGCCCCGCCCCTCCGTCGAGGGCTCCGCCGTCGGGCTGGCCGCCGCCCGCCGGGCGCTGCGGGTCACCACCGCGCCCGCCGGCGTCGGCGCGCTGCCGCTGGCCGGCCCCGCGCACGTGGTGGAGTTCGAGCCGCCGCGCAACATCGCGATCGGCCCGGAGACGCCGTGGGGCCTGGCCGCCCCGCTGGCCGACCTGCTCGCCGGCACCACCACCGCCCGATACGCCGAGGCCGACGTGCCCGCCGACCCGACCGCCGGTGCGGCCGGCCGGTGCGTGGTGCTGGTGGTGCGCGACCTGCACCGGCACGACTGGGTGCGGGCGGCGGTGGGCCGCGCGCTGGCCGCCCGCCCGGACGCGGTCGTGGTCGAGCTGGGCGTGCCCGAGGCGGTCACCGGTGCCGTCCACGTCGCCACCCACGGTGCCACCCGGGCCGCCGCCCGCGCCGCCGCCGAGCTGCTGACCGGTCGCTGACCCGCCGCCCTGCCGACGTCGCCGACCGCCCGGGTCGCCCCGTTACGCCTTGGGGACGACCAGGTCGGCGTACTCGGGGTGGCGGTCGATGAAGGCGGCCATGAACGGGCAGCGCGGCACCACCGGAGTGCCGCGCTCGCGGAGCTGGTCGAGGGTGTCCCGGACCAGCGTCGCGCCGACGCCCATGTTCTGGAACTTCGGGTCCACCTCGGTGTGGGTGAAGACCAGCACCTCGCCGCGCGGCAGGTACGCGGTGAACCCGGCCAGCGCGTCGTCGACCAGGATCTCGAACCGGCGCTTGGCGGGGTTGTCCTCGACCAGGGTGCTCACCCGCCCATTCTCCCCCCGCCACCGGCGAGCCGGTCCAGTTCGGCGAGCAACCGGTCCACCTCGTCCGGGGTGTTGTAGTGGTGGATGCTGGCGCGCACCGCCCCGCCGCTGTCCCGCAGCCCCGTCGCCTGGAACCGTGGCGCGCCCGGTCGCCACGGCGCCGCCACCTGGGCGGATGATCATCACAATGCCGGGGTCGCGGTCGTCTCGTACCCTTGGCCGCGTGACGAACCGACGCGTTTACTCCCCGCTGACCCCCACCCGCCGGGCCACCGGCCTGCTGGCCGGCCTGGCGCTCGGCGTCGCCCTGCTGGCCGGTTGCAGCTCCGAGGGCGCCTCCACCGACTGCGGCCTGAACGCCTGCACGGTCACCTTCGACCGCGGCGTCGAGGCCAGCACCACCATCCTCGGCGTGGAGGCCAAGCTGGTCGGCGCGCAGGGCGACCAGGTGACCGTCGAGGTCGCCGGCGAGCAGCTGACGCTGACCACCGGCCAGCAGGCCACCGACGTCGGCGGCTTCTCCGTGACGCTGGACAGCGTCACCGACCAGGAGGTCAAGATCCGGGTGGCGACCGCCGGCAACTGACCCGCCCGGGGCGGCGGTGGCCGACGTTTGGGGATCTTCGCATTCGGAGATTGTGGCGCCATGTCACTCACCCGGAACGCCGAAGCCACCGCCTCCCGTACGGCGCACAGCCGGTGGCTCGAACTGTTGGCCCGGGCCGGTTTCATCGGCTACGGCATCGTGCACCTTCTGTTCGCCTGGCTGGCGTTGCAGATCGCGTTCGGGAAGCCCGCCGACGACGGCGACCAGTCCGGCGCGCTGCGCACCATCGCCGCCCAGCCGCTGGGCAGGTTCCTCGTCGTCACCATCGCGGTCGGCCTCTTCGCCATGGCGATCTGGCAGGCGCTGGAGGCAGCGGTCGGGCACCGCGCCGAGCGCGGCAAGGAGCGGGTCTGGGAGCGGCTGGCCTCGCTCGGCCGGACCCTCGTCTACCTCTACTTCGCCTGGACGGCCGTCAAGGTCTTCTCCGACGCCGGCTCGAACAGCGCCGACCAGCAGGAGGCGCTGACCGGCCGGGCGATGGAGTCCTCTGGCGGTCGCTGGCTGGTCGGCCTGGCCGGGCTCGTGCTCGCCGCGATCGGCGTCGGCCTGGTGATCTACGGGCTGGTCAAGCGCTTCGAGAAGCATCTCAGGAGCGGTGAGATGAGCCCGCGGACCCGCCAGCTCGCCCGCCGGCTCGGCGTCGCCGGCTACGTCGCCAAGGGCGTCGCGTACGGCATCGCCGGCCTGCTGATCATCCTGGCCGCCGTCAACTACGACCCGGAGAAGGCCCGGGGCCTGGACGCGGCGCTGCACACGCTGCGCGAACAGTCGTACGGTCAACTGCTGCTCACCCTCGTGGCCCTCGGCATCGCCGCCTTCGGCCTGTTCTGCTTCCTCCAGTCCCGGTACCGCAAGGTCTGAGCCTGGTCGATTCCGGGGCCGTCGGGCACTATTGGGCCTTTGCCCCGAAACAGGCCGCCCAGTCCGGAGGAGGAGAGAACCTGTGCAGAGCTACCTCGGGACGATCGTCGCCGCGCTCGCCGCGGCGGCGATCGCCCTGTTCGTCGTCGAGGTCGTGCATCGCGTGGTCCGGCGGCTCGGCCGGCGCTCGCTGCTGTTGACCGAGCTCACCGAGCACGCGCACCGGTCGATCCAGGTCGCCGCCACGGTCCTCGCCGTCCAGTTCGCCGTCCGCTTCAGCACCGGCTACGCGGTCGGCGAGCAGTGGCGGCAGGTGCTGCTGCACGCGCTGGTGCTCGGCGTGATCGCGAGCGTCGCCTGGCTGGTCGCCTCGCTGCTCGTGGTGGCGGAGGACACGGCGCTCGCCCGGTTCCGGGTGGACGTGCCGGACAACCGGCACGCGCGGCGGGTGCGGACCCAGGTGGTGCTGCTGCGCCGGTTGACCATCGCGGTGATCGTCGTCCTGGCGGTCGGCGTCATGCTGATGACCTTCCCGGCCGTACGCGGCATCGGCGCCGGCGTGCTGACCAGCGCCGGTGTCGTCGGTGTGGTCGCCGCGCTCGC
Organism: Micromonospora sp. NPDC047730; assembly: GCF_043204765.1. Lineage (NCBI taxonomy): Bacteria > Bacillati > Actinomycetota > Actinomycetes > Micromonosporales > Micromonosporaceae > Micromonospora > Micromonospora sp. NPDC047730. The sequence goes on from NZ_JBIDCU010000022.1 coordinate 47,238, forward strand.
CGCGCAGAGCCTGCTGGGCAACGTCTTCGCCGGCCTCCAGCTCGCCTTCAGCGACGCGGTGCGCCTCGACGACGTGGTGGTGGTCGAGGGGGAGTGGGGCCGGATCGAGGAGCTGACCCTCAGCTACGTGGTGGTGCAGATCTGGGACGACCGCCGGCTGATCCTGCCCACCTCGTACTTCACCACCAAGCCGTTCCAGAACTGGACCCGCACGGAGGCGGCCGTGCTGGGCACCGCCGAGTTCGACGTCGACTGGGCGATCCCGGTGCAGGCCATGCGGGAGGAGCTGCGCCGCCTGGTGGAGAGCACCGACCTGTGGGACGGCCGGGTCTGCGTGCTCCAGGTGACCGACGCGACCGGCGGCATGATCAAGGTGCGCGCCCTGGTCAGCGCGGCCGACGCCGGCAGCCTGTGGGACCTGCGCTGCCTGGTCCGCGAGCACCTGGTCGCCTGGATCCGGGACCAGCGGCCGACCGCGATGCCCCGGATGCGTACCGAGATCGGCGACGCGGAGAGCAACCTGCCGTGGCAGTGGGTACGACCCCGCCGGCCGGTGCGCCGCCTCGCCGACGGCGAGGTGCCCGACGACGCCCGGGTCTTCGGCGGCAGCGACGACGGCGACGCCCGCAGCGAGGCGTTCGTCGGCCCCGACGAGCCCGCCGAAACCCGCCGCTGACCCCCGCCCCCGCCCCGCCCCCGCCCCCGCGATCTTGCGCTTTGTGCCCTCCGAATGCGGAGAACGTCCGCTTTGCCGGGGCGGAAAGTGCAAGATCGCGAGGCCGGGTGGGAGTGGGGGCGGGGCAGGGCGGGGGCGGGGGCAGGGCGGGGAGGGGGCGGGGAGGGGGAGGGTCGTGACCTGTGGGGGGTGGGGGCGGTTGGAGGTGTGGGTGGGGTTGTGCCTCGTGGGGTGACCGGGCGGAGTGCGCTGGCTCGGGAAGTTTGACCGGGCGTTTCGTGGGGACCTGCTGCGCGACGCTTCTGCACCTCCTCCCACGCGCCGTCCGCCGGCACGGGGGACGCGGCGAGCCCGGGCTGACCGGCCGCCGCGCGAAGGATTGACGGGCGGCGACTCCGGGCATACAGCGCGGTGATGATGAAAGGAGGACAGCATGGCTGACGTGGCGAACGCCCGCACATCCCGCGACGGGAGCGAGCCGTCCACCGCCGAGCTGGTGCAGCGGGCCACGGAGCAGGTCTCCCGCCTGGTCCGCGACGAGCTGGCCCTGGCCCGCGCGGAGCTGACCCAGAAGGGCAAGCATGCCGGCATCGGCATCGGCCTCTTCGGCGGCGGCGGGGCGCTGGCGCTCTACGGCCTGGGCGCCCTGGTCGCCACCGCGATCCTGCTGCTCGATCTGGTGCTGCCGGCCTGGGCCGCGGCCCTGATCGTCGCGGTGGTGCTCTTCGTGATGGCCGGCGTCCTCGCCCTGGTGGGCAAGAAGCAGGTCAGCCAGGCGGTCCCGCCGGTGCCGGCGGCCACGGTGCGCAGCGTCCGGGCCGACGTCGACACCGTCGCCGCCGCGGTGAAGGACAGGGGTCGGGCATGACGACGGGCAACGGCCGGGGCACCGGCGACACCGAGGCTCTCCGGGAGGAGATCCGGCGGACCCGGGTCGAGTTGGGCGAGACCATGGAGGCGCTCGCCGCCAAGGCCGACGTCAAGGCGCGGCTGAGGTCCTCCGCCGACCAGGCGAAGGAGCGGATGCGGGAGCAGGCCGCGCAGACCGTGGCCCGGGTGCGCGGGCAGGCGGCGCAGAAGGCGCAACTCGCGCGAGGGCAGGCGCAGGAGACGGGCGCGGTCGTCCGGCGCAACCCGGCGCCGTTCGTGGCCCTCGCGGCCGGCGCGGTGGCCGCCGCTATCGTGCTGTTGATCGTCCGGGGGAGGCGCAGGTGAGCAGGAACATCGGGAGGGCCGCGTACAAGCCGGTCGGCGTGCTGATGGGCATCGCCGCCGGTGCGGTCGCGGGCATGATCTTCCGGCAGGTGTGGAAGGTGACGGCGGGCGACGGCGAGGCGCCCAGCGCCACCGACGAGGAGCGCGGCTGGGGCGAGATCCTGGCGGCGGCGGCCTTGCAGGGCGCCATCTTCGCGGTCGTCCGGGCCGCCGTCGACCGGGGCGGCGCGGTGGGCGTACGCCGGCTGACCGGGCACTGGCCGGACTGACCCGGCTTTCGCCGAAGGCCCCCTCGCCGTGGCGGTGAGGGGGCCTTTCGCACGGCGGTAAGCGCCCACCCAGCGGATCTTCGGCATCCGTCAGGTCACATGTCGGAGAATTTCGTCGGGTAGGCTGTGCAGAGTTTTTGCGTACGTGGTTTGCTGTTCCACGCTGTTGAGAGATGGCGTGGGTTGAGAGAAGTCTCCTTCAATGGGGGCCGCCTCAGGCACCGCTGCTCGAAAACGGCCAATCGGCCGCACGGCGTGCTCGGCCGCCAGTTTTAGAAGGAGATACACATGGCGCAGGGAACCGTGAAGTGGTTCAACGCTGACAAGGGCTTCGGCTTCATCACCGTCGACGGCGGGGGTGCTGACGTGTTCGTCCACTTCTCGGCCATCCAGACCAGCGGCTACCGCACGCTGGAGGAGAACCAGCGGGTGGAGTTCGAGATCGCCCAGGGTCAGAAGGGTCCGCAGGCCGAGCAGGTCCGCCCCATCTGAGCACTGCCGGTCGGCAGTCGCCGACCAGTGGATGATCCGACGCCCGGATCACCAGTGAAGCCCCGTATCCCGCCCGGGATGCGGGGCTTTCCGCGTATCCCGGGCACGGTCGGCGCGCCGGGGCCGGGGGCGGGAGCGTGGGGCCGCTCAGCGGCGTCGGCGGGCGCGCAGCCCGGACCAGAGCAGGGCGAGTCCGATCAGGACGACGAGTGGCCCGAGGATCGCCCAGATCCGCTGGTCGGTCATCAGGCTGCCCTCGACGTAGCCGAGGCCCTGCACCGTCCAGACCGCCCCTACGACCACGGCGAGCAGGCCGAGGGTGAGCGGCAGCCAGCCCTTCATCGTGATTCCCCTTCGTCGATCCCCGCCGCGGGGAACCGTCCGACGAGCTGCTCGCTGCCCGGTCCGACCACCCCGACGTGCCACCCCGGCCGGGGGAAGGTCCGCTGCTCCATGCCACCGAGCCTAGTGATCCCGCTTGTGGGGCCGCGCCACGGGCCGTACGGTTAACAAGACGGACGTACGGTTTGGGAGGCTGCGATGTGGGATCCGACGACATACCTGCGCTACGGCGACGAGCGCTCCCGGCCCTTCCACGACCTCCTCGCGCGGGTCCCGGCCGAGCGGCCGCGCGTCGTGGTCGACCTCGGCTGCGGGCCCGGCAACCTGACGGAGGTCCTCGCCGGACGCTGGCCGGACAGCCGCGTCGTCGGCCTCGACTCCTCGGTGGAGATGATCGCGCGGGCACACGCCACCGCGTCCCCGGTCTCCTTCGTGGTGGGCGACGTCCGGGACTGGCGGCCGGAATCCGACGTGGACGTGGTGGTCAGCAACGCGGTGCTGCAGTGGGTCCCCGGCCATCGTGAGCTGCTCGCCCGCTGGGCACGTGAGCTGCCCGGCGGGGCCTGGCTGGCGGTGCAGGTGCCGGGCAACTTCGACGCGCCCTCACACCGGGCGCTGCGCGAGGTCGCCGGCCGCCCGGCCTGGCGCGCCGACCTCGTTCCGCTGCTGCGCGAGGCCCCGGTCGACGACGCCACCGGCTACGCCGGGTTGCTGACCGGTGCCGGCTGCGCCGTGGACGCCTGGGAGACTACCTACGTGCACCTGCTGCCGGCCCGCGCCGACGCGGACCACCCCGTGCTGACCTGGATGGAGGGCACCGCGCTCCGGCCGGTCCGCGCGGCCCTGGACGCCGCCGGCTGGGCCGACTTCCGGGCCGAACTCGGCGTACGCCTCGCGCAGGCGTACCCGGTGCGGCACGGTCAGGTGTACTTCCCGTTCCGACGCGTCTTCATCGTCGCCCGTACCGGCGCCCGTGCAGAGGAGAACATGTGACCGACCTGCAAACCTTCATCGCCGGACTGCCCAAGGTGGAGCTGCACGTGCACCACGTCGGCTCCGCCTCGCCCCGGATCGTCGCCGAGCTGGCCGCCCGCCACGAGGGCCGCAGCCCCGTGCCCGCGGACCCGGCCGCGCTCGCCGACTACTTCGCCTTCCGCGACTTCGCGCACTTCATCGAGGTCTACCTGAGCGTCGTGGACCTCATCCGCGACCAGGAGGACGTCTGGATCCTCACCCACGAGGTGGCCCGCGAGCTGGCCCGCCAGCAGGTCCGCTACGCCGAGCTGACCGTGACGCCCTACTCGCACGTGCACCGGGGCATCCCCGCCCCGGCGTTCTGCGAGGCGATCGAGGACGCCCGCAAGCGGGCCGAGGCCGACTTCGGCATCGAGCTGCGCTGGTGCTTCGACATCCCCGGCGAGGCGGGCCTGCCGGCGGCCGAGGAGACCCTGCGGATCTCGCTGGAGGAGCGCCCGGACGGGCTGATCAGCTTCGGCCTGGGCGGCCCGGAGATCGGCGTGCCCCGGCCGCAGTTCAAGCCGTACTTCGACCGGGCCCGGGCGGCCGGCCTGCGCTCGGTGCCGCACGCCGGCGAGACCACCGGCCCGCAGACGGTCTGGGACGCGCTGCGCGACCTGGGCGCGGAGCGGATCGGGCACGGCATCTCCGCCGCGCAGGACCCGGAGCTGCTGGCCCATCTCGCCGAGCACCGGATCGGCATGGAGGTCTGCCCGACGTCCAACGTGCGGACCCGGGCGGTCGCCAGCATCGACGAGCACCCGTTGCGGCAGTTGGTCGACGCCGGCCTGCTGGTCACCATCAACTCCGACGACCCGCCGATGTTCGGCACCACCCTCAACGACGAGTACGCCGTCGCGGCCCGGCTGCTCGACGCGGGGCCGGAGGGGCTGGCCGCGCTGGCCCGCAACGCGGTGACCGCCTCCTTCCTGGACCCGGCGGGCAAGCAGCGGATCGGCGCCGAGATCGACGCCTACGTGGCGGCCGCCACCCGCTGAGCGGGGCGGGGTAGCCGGCGCGCGGCGTGGCAGGAGAGCGTCGCGCGCCGTGCGGGAAGGTGTGGCGGGAGGAAGTGTGGCGCGCGGCGGGAGCAGGTTGTGGGGGGACCGTTGCTCCCGCCGCGCGCACGGCTCCACCGGCCGGTGGGTGCTCGGGGCAGTGACCGGTGGAACTGATGGGTTCGTGGAAGATCATGCCAGTTCGCGACGGGTCGGCCGCCGCGGTTAATCGGGATCTAAGGAAGACTTGCGCCGGCCCACAGCTCGGCCGACCAGCCCGAACCGGCTGACCTGCCGGGGCGTCGCCTCGGGGTCGGCGAGGAGCATGACCACGCTCGCCCCGCCGAGCCGGGCCCGGTCGATGCTCACCGAGCCGTTGGCCTGCAACGCCACCCGCTTGGCGATGTCCAGCCCCAGCCCGGTGGAGCCCTGGTCGCTGGCACCCCGGCGCAGCGCCCGGTCGGGGTTGGCGATCCCCGGCCCGGCGTCGTCGATCCGGATGGCCACGTAGCCGTCGCGGCGGGAGACCGCCACCTCGAACGCGGTGCCCTGCGGGGTGTAGCGGAAGACGTTGCCGATCACCGCGTCCAGCGCGGCGGCCAGCTCGGCCCGCGGCACCGGCGCCGGGATGCGTAGCTGGGCGCCGGTCACCCGGTGCGGGCGGTTCTGGTCGCCGGCCAGCGCGGCCCAGAACACCATCCGGTCCCGGACCACCTCGCTGACGTCGCACATCGCCGGCCCCGCCTCGTGCGCCACTGCCTTGCGGGTGGTCTTGATCAGCACGTCGATCTCGCCCTCGAGGGTGACGATCGCCTGCCGGATCCGTCGGATGCCGCGCCGCCGATCAAGCTCCGCCGCGCTGAACGAGCCCACGCTGGTGTCGTCGGACTCCAGCGCCTCGGCGTCCAGCCGGAGCACGGTCAGCGGGGTGCGCAGCCGGTGCGACAGGTCGGCGACCAGCTCCCGCTCGTCGGTGCGCGCCGCGGCCATCCGGTCGGCCATCCGGTTGAAGGCGTACCCGGCCTCGGCCAGCTCGCGCGGGCCGCTGGGCTCGACGCGTACGGCCAGGTCGCCGTCGCCGATCGCGAGCGCGGCCCTGACCAGCCCCCGGGCCGAGTCGACCGCGCGGGCGGCGACCCGGTCGACCACCAGCACCGCCGCGCCCACCAGCCCGGCGGCCACCCCGAGCAGCAGCAGCCACCGGCCGCCGGCGCCCTCGTCCAGCGCCGACTCGGGCACGAAGACCTCCACCACGGCGGTGCGGTCGCCGAGCACCACCGGGTCGAGCCGGAGCACCCCGCCGTCGACGTCGACGACCACGGAGCGCCGCTCGGCCCGGGCCCGCTCCAGGTCCGCGCCGCCGGCCCGGCCCGCGGGCCCGTCCGTCCCGAGGCCGTGTACGACGGGCCGGGTGGCCGGGTCGTCGCCGCTGGCGGCCACGGCGCGCTGCACCACGGCGGGATCGGTGCTGACCGCGAGCGCCCCGGTCACCAGCGCGCTGCGGCGGGCGGCATCCGCGAGCGCCTCCTCGCGGGCCCGGTCACCGAGGCCGGTGGCGAGCGGGACGAGGAAGGCGAACGCGACCAGGGCACACATGCCGGCCGTGAGACGGGCCAGCGACGCCCTCAGTCCGGCGCCACCAGCCGGAAGCCGACCCCCCGCACGGTGCGCAGGTAGCGCGGCTTCGCCGCGGACTCGCCCATTTTGCGACGTAGCCAGTAAAGGTGAACGTCGATGGTCTGGTCCTCGCCGACCGACGGCTGCCGCCATACCTCCTCCAGAAGTTCCCGGCGGGACACTACCCGGCCCGGACGTGCGGCGAGATACGCCAACAGGTCGAATTCCTTGCGGGTCAGCGCCAACGGCTCGCCGTCGAGGTGGGCGCTGCGCTCCCCGACGTCCACCCGCAGCCCGCCGACGCTGTGCACGGCCGGCTGCACCGCCCGGCTGGCCCGCCCGGCCCGGCGCAGCACCGTGGTGATCCGGGCGTCGAGGTGCGCGCCGGTGAACGGCTTGACCATGTAGTCGTCGGCCCCGGCGCGCAGCAGCCGGACCACGGACTGCTCGTCGTCGCGCGCGGTGGCGATGATGATCGGCACGTCGGTGATGCCGCGCAGCATCCGCAGCGCGTCCGAGCCGTCGAGGTCGGGCAGGCCGAGGTCGAGCACCACCAGGTCGGGGGTCTCGGCGGCCACGCGGCGCAGCGCGTCCAGCGCGGTGCCCACGGCGTGCACGGCGTGCCCCCGGTCGGCGAGGGACCGCAGCATCGCGCCGCGTACGACGTGATCGTCTTCGACCAGGAGCACGGTGGCCACGCCAAGACGGTACTCGGGGTGGCAAGTTGATCGCGTTGCGGCGCACCTGCGAACCGGGCAAGCTGGTGCAACGATGTCCTTCACGCTCTTTGCCGACACCCGCCTCGCGCTCGCCCGGGACTCGCTCGCCGGCCTGTCGGTCGGCGACGCGCTCGGCTCGCAGTTCTTCGTCCCCGGCCGGCACCCGGCCGACCTGGCCGCCGGCAGGCTTCCCCCGCCGCCGTGGGAGTGGACCGACGACACCGAGATGGCCTGCTCGGTGGTCGCCGCCCTTGCCGCATCGGGCACCATCGACCGGGACGCCCTCGCCATGGCCTTCGCCGAGCGCTGCGAGCCCTACCGGGGGTACGGGCCGGGGGCCGTGACGATCCTGCGGCTGATCCGCACGGGCACGCCGTGGCCGGTGGCGGCCGCCGCCGCCTTCGACGGGCAGGGCTCGTGCGGCAACGGCGCGGCGATGCGGGTCGGTCCGCTGGGCGCGTGGTTCGCCGACTCGACCGCCCGGGCGGCGGCGCAGGCAGGGGCGTCGGCCGAGGTGACCCACGCGCACCCGGAGGGCATCGCCGGGGCGGTCGCGGTGGCGGTGGCCGCCTCGCTGGCCGCCCGGGGCCGGCTGGACGGCCACCGGCCGCCCCCGCGCCGGCTGCTCGCCGGGGTGGCCGCCGCGCTGGACCCGGCCACCGAGGTGCACCGGGGCGTACGCCGGGCCGCCGACCTGCTCGACCGGCCGCTGCGCGAGGCCGTCGACGTGCTCGGCAACGGCTCCCGGGTCACCGCCCAGGACACCGTCGCCTTCACCTGCTGGGTGGCGGCCGTGCACCTGGACGACTACCCGGCGGCGATCGGCGCCTGCGTCGAGGCGGGCGGGGACGTGGACACCACCGCCGCCATCGTCGGGTCGGTGGTGGCCGCGCACACCGGGGTGGGCACCCCCGGCGGGGTGCCCGCCGACTGGCTGGCCGCCCGCGAGCCGCTGCCGGACTGGTCCGCCTGACCCTTCCCGCCGGTCGGGCGGGCGCCGGGGCCGGCGTCCCACGGGTCGCGGGGGCGGTGGCGTCGCCGACCGTGCCGGCGGGGGCGACCGATAGCATCGCAGGAGCCGAACGTTCGGCGTCATCCGTACCGTCTGCTGGAGGAGTGACCGTGTCCGCACCCCGTACCCCCGCCGTGGCCGACCCCGTCGTCGTCGCCGCCGGGACCACGGCGGCCGACGCGGTGGCCGCGGCCGGGCTGCCCGCGGCCGGCCCGAAGGCGGTCGTCGTGGTCCGCGACCCGCAGGGCCAGCTGCGTGACCTGGACTGGTCGCCGCAGGTCGACACCGAGGTCGAGCCGGTCGGCCTCGACTCCCCGGACGGGCTCAACGTGCTGCGGCACTCCACCGCGCACGTGCTCGCCCAGGCCGTGCAGGACGTCTTCCCCGAGGCCAAGCTCGGCATCGGCCCGCCCATCGAGAACGGCTTCTACTACGACTTCGCGGTCGACAAGCCGTTCCAGCCGGACGACCTCGGCAAGCTCGAGAAGCGGATGCAGGAGATCATCAAGTCCGGCCAGCGGTTCCGCCGTCGCCGCTTCGGCAGCCTGGACGAGGCGAAGGCCGAGCTGGCCGCCGAGCCGTTCAAGCTGGAGCTGATCGACGTCAAGGGTGAGGGGCTGGACACCTCCGAGGTGATGGAGGTGGGCGGCGGCGAGCTGACCATCTACGACAACCTCGCCGCGACGGAGGACAAGGTCTGCTGGTCGGACCTGTGCCGCGGCCCGCACCTGCCGAACACCCGGCTGATCGGCGCGTTCAAGCTGATGCGCTCGGCCGCCGCGTACTGGCGCGGGTCGGAGAAGAACCCGCAGCTCCAGCGGGTGTACGGCACCGCCTGGCCGACCCGGGACGAGCTGAAGGCGTACCTGAAGCTGCTGGAGGAGGCCGCCCGGCGCGACCACCGCAAGCTCGGCGCGGACCTCGACCTGTTCAGCTTCCCCGACGAGATCGGCTCCGGCCTGGCGGTCTTCCACCCCAAGGGCGGCATCATCCGCCGCGAGCTGGAGAACTACTCGCGCCGCCGGCACGAGGAGGCGGGGTACGAGTTCGTCAACACCCCGCACATCACCAAGGCGCAGCTCTTCGAGACCTCCGGGCACCTGCAGTGGTACGCCGACGGCATGTACCCGCCCATGGAGATGGAGGGCGCCAACTACTACCTCAAGCCGATGAACTGCCCGTTCCACAACCTGATCTTCCGGTCCCGGGGGCGGTCCTACCGGGAGCTGCCGCTGCGGCTGTTCGAGTTCGGCTCGGTCTACCGGTTCGAGAAGTCCGGTGTGGTGCACGGCCTGACCCGGGTGCGCGGCATGACCCAGGACGACGCGCACATCTACTGCACGCAGGAGCAGATGGCCGGCGAGCTGAAGTCGCTGCTGTCGTTCGTGCTGGACCTGCTGCGCGACTACGGCCTGGACGACTTCTACCTGGAGCTGTCCACCCGCAACCCGGAGAAGTCCGTCGGCACCGACGAGAACTGGGAGCGGGCCACCGAGGCGCTGCGCTCGGCCGCCGAGGAGTCCGGTCTGGACCTGGTGCCGGACCCGGGCGGCGCGGCCTTCTACGGCCCGAAGATCTCGGTGCAGGCGAAGGACGCGATCGGCCGGACCTGGCAGATGTCCACCATCCAGGTCGACTTCAACCTGCCGGAGCGGTTCGGGCTGGAGTTCCAGGCCGCCGACGGCAGCCGGCAGCAGCCGGTGATGATCCACCGGGCGCTCTTCGGCTCGATCGAGCGCTTCTTCGGGGTGCTCACCGAGCACTACGCGGGCGCCTTCCCGGCCTGGCTGGCGCCGGTGCAGGTGGTCGGCATCCCGATCCGCGAGGACCACACCGACTACCTGCACGGCTTCGTCGCCGCGCTGCGGGCCGAGGGCATCCGCGCCCAGGTCGACGCGGGCGACGACCGGATGCAGAAGAAGATCCGCAACGCCCAGCAGCAGAAGATCCCGTTCATGGTGATCGCCGGCGACGACGACGTGGCGGCCGGCACGGTCTCGTTCCGCTACCGGGACGGCTCGCAGCGCAACGGGGTGCCGATCGCCGACGCGGTGGCCCACGTCCTCGACGTGGTCGGCTCGCGGACCAACGTCGGCCCGTCGGCCGCCTGATCCACCACGCTCCGAGATCCACGGAAGGCCCCCCCCCCCCCGCGGGGGGCCTTCCGTGGACGGGCCGTCGGGCGTCAGATCCCGCAGGTCGGGGCGGACCAGGACCGGCTCGGCGTGTTGCCCAGGTGGGTGTGGTCGTTGTGGCCCGGGTAGCCGGGGCCGAGGATGTTGCTGAAGCCGTGGTAGCGGGCCTGCTGGGCGAGCCGGCACAGCGAGGGTGACCCGACCAGGTCGACCCCGTCGCCGTAGAGGTGCCGGCTGTTGCTGGCGCCGCCGACCGCGCTGTTGCAGGCGTAGCTGCGGAAGCCGCTGCTGATGTAGAGCGGTACGTTGCCGAGTGCGCGCCGCATGGCCTGGAGCTTCCACATCGACACGCGGGCGTTGAAGCGGGCGGTGCTGGCCGACACCGCGCCACCGGACCAGTCGCTGTTGCACCTGTTCCACTCCGCGTAGCTGAAGCTGACCGGGGTGCAGTCGTCGTCCTGGAGCGCGTAGATCTGGTTGAAGGTCTGGGGCCCGGCGACGCCGTCGGCGCCCAGCCCGTACGCCTGCTGGAAGCGGATCACGGCGGACCGGGTGCCCGGGCCGTACACCCCGTCGAGGGCGAGCACGGCGCCGTAGCCGGGGTAGCCCGAGACCCGGATCTGGAGTTGCCGGACGTCCTCGCCGGACATCCCCTCGGACAGGGTGCGTCCCCACGTGTAGCAGCCGTCGGCGTGGGCCGCGCCGGCGGTGAAGGTGACGCCGACCACGGTGGTGGCGGCGGTCAGCGCGAGCGCCGCGAGGAATCTGCCGAGCCGTCGGATCACGGAGACCTCCATCGGTCTATGGAAGTAAATCGATGGACGGAATTTTCAATGGTGCTTTTCGATTCGTCAACAACTTCCAGCGCCGGGTTCCCCACGGCGGGCCTCGCCGGTCGTCGGGCCGCTCCGTAGGATCGGCTTGTGGCAGGGGTGGAACGGCACACGGACAGCGGCATGGCCGACGGCCTGGAGCGGCTCTGGACGCCGCACCGGATGACCTACATCTCGGGCGAGGACCGCCCCGAGGGCTACGAGAAGCCGAAGGGGTGCCCCTTCTGCCTCGCCCCCGGCCTGCCGGCGGAGGAGAGCCTCGTCGTCGCGCGCGGCGCGCACGTCTTCGTGGTGCTCAACCTCTACCCGTACAACCCGGGTCACCTGCTGGTCTGCCCCTACCGGCACGTCGCCGACTACACCGACCTCGACGGGCCGGAGACCGCCGAGCTGGCGTCGTTCACCCAGACCGCGATGCGGGTGATCCGCAAGGTCAGCAACGCCCACGGGTTCAACCTCGGGATGAACCAGGGCGGGGTGGCCGGCGCCGGGATCGCCGCGCACCTGCACCAGCACGTCGTGCCCCGCTGGGGCGGGGACGCCAACTTCATGCCGGTGATCGGGCGCACCAAGGTGCTGCCGCAACTGCTCGGGGACACCCGGGAGCTGCTCGCCCGTGCCTGGCCCTCCTGACCCGGCCCGCCGGGGTCGGGATCCCGCGCGGCGGCGGGGACGCCGCCCCGGGGGCGGGCGGCGGAGGTGGCACGATGCGTCGATGGCAGTCACGACACGGACGTTGGGCCGCAGCGGCATCGAGGTCAGCGCGCTGGGAATGGGGTGCTGGGCGATCGGCGGCCCCTGGGCCGAGGGCACGCAGCCGCTGGGCTGGGGCGCCGTCGACGACGAGGAGTCCGTCCGGGCGGTACGCCGCGCGCTCGACCTCGGCGTGACCCTCTTCGACACCGCCGACACCTACGGGGCGGGGCACTCGGAGCGGGTCCTGGGCCGGGCGCTCGCCGGCCGGCGCGACGAGGCCGTGATCGCCACCAAGTGGGGCCACACCTTCGACGAGGCGACCCGCCAGGCCACCGGCGCGGACAGTTCCCCGGGGTACCTGCGGCGGGCGGTGGAGGAGTCGCTGCGCCGGCTCGGCACCGACCGGATCGACCTCTACCAGTTGCACCTCGCCGACCTGCCGGTGCCCCGGGCCGAGGCGCTCGTCGGCACCCTGGAGGACCTGGTCGCCGACGGGCTGGTCCGCGCGTACGGCTGGAGCACCGACCGCCCCGACCGGGCGGCCGCCTTCGGCCAGGGCGCCCGGCACGCCACCGCCGTGCAGCACACCCTCTCGGTGCTCCGGGACGCCCCCGAGCTGCTCGCCGTCTGCGACAAGTACGACCTGGCCAGCGTCAACCGGGGGCCGCTGGGGATGGGCCTGCTCTCCGGCAAGTACACGACCGGCTCCACGCTGCCCCGCGACGACGTGCGAGGGGTCGCACCGGGCTGGCTGGAGTGGTTCCGGGGCGGCCGGCCGGCCCCGGAGTGGCTGCGGCGGGCCGCCGCCGTGCGGGCGGCGCTGACCGCCGACGGGCGCACCCCCGCCCAGGGCGCGCTGGGCTGGATCTGGGCGCGCAGCGGGCGCACCGTCCCGATTCCCGGCTGCCGCACCGTCGCGCAGGTCGAGGAGAACGCCGCCGCCCTGCACCGGGGGCCGCTGCCGGCCGACCAGTTCGCCGAGGTGGAACGCCAGTTGGCGGCGCTCCGCTCGGCCGCGCTCCGCGAGGCCGACCGCCCCCACCACCCGAGCCCCATGCTCCCCACCGCCCGCCCCTGACGGGCCCCGCCCGCCGGGTCACCGTCGATCACGCAGTTGTGGTGGGCGTCGCGCCCCGGATCGCCCGTTTCGTCGGGCAGCTTCACCGCGCCGGGCGGCACGCCGCCACAACCGCGTGAATCGACCCCGCGAGGAGCCCGGTCAGGGGTGGCTGCCGTGTTCCTTGCGGACCTGGTCGGCCAGGTGGGCGGGCATGGGGTCGTAGCGGACGAAGTGGCGGCGGAAGGTGCCGGTGCCCGACGTCATCGAGCGCAGCTCGACCGCGTAACGGAGCAGCTCCGTGGCGGGCACCTCGGCGCGGACCAGGGTGCGCCCCTCGGCGTCCGCGTCCGGCTCGGTGCCGAGCACCCGGCCGCGCCGCCCGGACAGGTCGCCCATCACCGCGCCGACGGACGAGTCGGACACCCGGATCACGACCTCGTCGACCGGCTCCAGCAGCGCCGGCTGGCCCTTCTCGGCGGCGTCCCGCAGCGCCAGCGCGCCGGCGGTCTGGAAGGCCGCGTCGGAGGAGTCCACGCTGTGCGCCTTGCCGTCGAAGAGGGTCACCCGAAGGTCCACCACCGGATGGCCGGCGACCAGGCCCCGCTCCATCTGGGCGCGTACGCCCTTCTCGACGGAGGGGATGTAGTTGTGCGGCACCGCGCCGCCGACCACCCGGTCGACGAACTCGAAGCCGGCCCCGCGCGGCAGCGGCTCGACCTCGATGGCGCAGACGGCGTACTGCCCGTGGCCGCCGGACTGCTTGACGTGCCGGCCGTGCCCCTTGGCCGGGACGGTCAGCGTCTCGCGCAGCGCGACCCGGACCGGCTCGGTGTCCAGCTCCACCCCGCCCGCGCGCAGCCGCTCCAGCACCACGTCGGCGTGCGCCTCGCCCATGCACCAGAGCACCAGCTGGTGGGTCTCCGGGTTGCGCTCCAACCGCATGGTCGGGTCGCCGGCGACCAGGCGGGCCAGGTTGCGCGCGAGGGCGTCCTCGTCGGCCCGGCTGTGGGCCACGACGGCGACCGGCAGCAGCGGCTCGGGCATCTCCCAGGGGGCGATCAGCAGCGGGTCGTCCTTGGCGGAGATCGTGTCGCCGGTCTCCGCGCTGCCCGACTTGGTGATCGCGCAGATGTCGCCGGCCACGCAGGCGCCCACCTCGCGCAGGCTCGCGCCCAGCGGGGTGTAGATGTGCCCGACCCGCTCGTCGGCGTCGTGGTCGGGGTGGCCGCGCTCGGCCATCCCGTGCCCGGAGACGTGCACGGTCTGCTCCGGGCGCAGCGTGCCGGAGAAGACCCGGACCAGGGAGACCCGGCCGACGTGCCGGTCGACGGTCGTCTTGACCACCTCGGCGACCAGCGGGCCGTCCGGGTCGCAGGCCAGCGGCGGGCGGGGCGAGTCGTCCACCCCGGCGACCGCCGGCAGCTCGTGCTCCAGCGGCGACGGGAAACCGGCGGTGAGCACCTCCAGCAGCGCGTCCAGCCCGACCCCGGTCTCCGCGCAGACCGGCACCACCGGGTAGAAGTGGCCCCGCGCGACCGCCTTCTCCAGGTCCTCGATCAGCACCTCGGTGCCGATCTCCTCGCCCGAGAGGTAGCGGTCCATCAGGGACTCGTCCTCGCTCTCGGCGATGATCCCCTCGATCAGCTCGTTGCGGGACTCGACGATGGCCGGCAGGTGCTCCGGGTCCGGCTCGCGCACGTCGGCCGGCAGGCCGGCGGTGTAGTCGAAGACCCGGCGGGTGATCAGGCCGAGCAGGCCGACGGTGGAGACGCCGTCGTCGCCGAGCATCGGCAGGTAGAGCGGGAGCACGTTGTCGCCGAAGACCCGCTGGCAGAGCGCCACCGCCTCGTCGAAGTCGGCGCGCGGGTGGTCGAGCCGGGCGACGGCGACGGCCCGGGGCATGTCGACCGCCGCGCACTCCTCCCACAGGGCGGCGGTGGCGGCATCCATCCCGTCGACGGCGGAGACCACGAACAGCGCCGCGTCGGCGGCCCGCAGCCCCGCGCGCAACTCGCCCACGAAGTCGGCGTAGCCGGGGGTGTCGAGCAGGTTGACCTTGATCCCGTCGTGTAGCAGCGGCGCGCAGGCCAGGCTCACCGAGCGCTGCTGGCGTACGGCCGCCGGGTCGTGGTCGCAGACGGTGCTGCCGTCGGCGACGGTGCCGGCCCGGCCGATCGTGCCGGTCGCCGCGAGCAGCGCCTCGACCAGGGTCGTCTTGCCCGCTCCGGAGTGCCCGACGAGCACCACGTTGCGGATCCGGCCCGGCTCGGTCACCACCGGCGCGCCGCCGGCGGCCCCCTTCTCCTGACTTTTCTGCGCCATGGGGCGCACCTCCCTCAGCCGTGGTTGGTGGCGACCGCCGCGCGCGACGGGGAAGCGGCCCGAGCGGGTTCCGCGGCGATATCCTCCGGTGCTCTGCAGGGTTGCGGGTAATCAACGGGCGGGTGGGTGAGCTGACTCACCTTCCCGGCTCGATCTCACACCTGTTGCGGGGCCGGCACAAGCCTCCGTCCTGCGCGGGTCGCTGACCGGCCGTACCGCCGGTGCCGGTGGGACCGTTATCGTGGGACCGCCATGGCGAAGATCTTCCAAGTGACGGCCCGCGCGGGGATGACCCGCGTCGTCGAGCCGGTCGCACGCGGCCTGCTCCGAGCGGGCGTAACCCCCAACGCGGTCACCGTGGCGGGCACCCTCGGGGTGCTCGTCGGTGCGCTCGGCTTCGGTGCCCGCGGCCATCTGGTCGCCGGGGCCCTGATCGTGACCGTGTTCGCGCTCACCGACCTGCTCGACGGGACGATGGCCCGGATGAGCGGCGGCTCCACGAAATTCGGGGCGTTCCTCGATTCGAGCATGGACCGGATCGCCGACAGCGCGGTCTTCGGCGCGGTGGCGTACTGGCTCGCCACCGAGCACGACCATTCGGGCGTCGCCGCCGCGCTGCTCTGCCTGGCCGCCGGCGGCCTGGTCTCCTACGTCAAGGCCCGGGCCGAGGGGCTCGGCATGACGTGCAACGTGGGCATCGCCGAGCGCACCGAGCGGCTGCTCATCGTCGGCGTGGGCGGGCTGCTCACCGGCCTCGGCGTCCGGCCCGCGCTGGAGATCGCGCTCTGGCTGCTCGCCGCGGTGTCGATCTTCACCGTCGGCCAGCGGATGGCCCACGTCTACCGCCAGGCCCAGCGGGTGCACACCCCGGGCGGGCAGGGGTGAGCGCGACGAGCGCCGGTCGGCCGCTGTCCGGGGGCCGGCGCCGGTGAACCTCACCGAGCTCGGCTACGTCGCCGGGTGGCGCGTGATCCGCGCGCTGCCCCGGCCCGTCGTGGCCGCGGCGTTCCGGGCGGGCGCCGACCGCGCCCACCGCCGCGGCGGCGGGGGTACGGCCCGACTGCGCGCGAACCTGCGCCGGGTGGTCGGCCCCGACCTGCCCGAGGCCGACCTCGACCAGCTGGTCCGCCGCGGCCTGCGCTCGTACGCCCGCTACTGGATGGAGGCGTTCCGGCTGCCCTCGCTCAGCCGGACGGAGATCCTGGCCGGCTTCCGGCTCGACGGCGAGGAACTGCTCGCGGCCGACGTGGCGGCCGGCCGGGGCGCGGTGGTGGCGCTGCCGCACGCCGGCAACTGGGACGCCGCCGGCGCCTGGGTCGCGGCGACCGGCTGGCCGATCACCACGGTCGCCGAGCGGCTCAAGCCCGAGGGCGTCTACCAGCGGTTCCTTGCCTTCCGGCGAAGCCTGGGCATGGAGATCCTGCCCACCCACGGCGGCGACCGGCCGGCCTTCGACGTGCTGGTCGACCGGGTCCGGGCCGGCACGGTGGTGCCCCTGCTGGCCGACCGGGACCTCTCCGCCCGGGGGGTGGAGGTCGACTTCTTCGGGGCCCGCACCCGGATGCCGCCGGGCCCGGCCCTGCTCGCCCTGCGCACCGGGGCGCCCCTCTACGTCGCCTCGATGTGGTACGAGGCGGACGCGGCCTGCGCGTCGATCGAGGGTCCGCTGCCGCTGCCCGACCCCGAGGAGGGCCCGCTCGACCGGCGGGTCCGGTCGCTGACCCAGCGGATCGCCGACGGTCTGGCGGCGGGCATCGCCCGGCATCCGGAAGACTGGCACATGTTGCAGCGGATGTGGCTGGACCAGCACGGCACGGGTGGCGGCGCGACCCTGCCCTCCCCGGCTGCCGGACAGGCGTAAGGGAGGGGTTGAGGCGTGCGTATCGGCATCGTGTGCCCGTACTCCTTCGACGTGCCGGGCGGGGTGCAGAACCACGTCATGGACCTCGCCGAGGCGCTGATCGGCCTCGGACACGAGGTGAGCGTGCTCGCCCCGGCCGACGAGGACTCCCCGCTGCCGCCGTACGTGGTGCCGGCGGGGCGGGCGGTGCCGCTGCCGTACAACGGTTCGGTGGCGCGGATCGCGTTCGGCCCGGTCTCCACGGCGCGGGTGCGGCGCTGGATCACCCGGGGCGACTTCGACGTGCTGCACGTGCACGAGCCGCTGACCCTGAGCCTGTCGCTGCTGGCCGTGCTCTCCGCCCGCGGGCCGGTGGTGGCCACCTTCCACACGGCGATGACCCGGTCGCGGGCGCTCGCCGCCGCGCAGGGGGTGCTCCAGATCGTGCTGGAGCGGATCACCGCCCGGATCGCGGTCAGCGCGCTGGCGCGCAAGGTGCAGGTCGAGCACATGGACGGCGGCGCGGTGGAGATCCCCAACGGGGTGGCCGTCGCGAAGTTCAACCACGCGCAGCCGCTGCCCGGCTGGCCGGGGGAGTGCGCGCCCGGGCACGGCGGCGCGATCGGCTTCCTCGGCCGGTTCACCGAGGCCCGCAAGGGCTTCCCGATCCTGCGCGACGCCTTCGTCGAGCTGGCC
This sequence comes from Micromonospora sp. NPDC047730, assembly GCF_043204765.1. Classification (NCBI taxonomy): domain Bacteria; kingdom Bacillati; phylum Actinomycetota; class Actinomycetes; order Micromonosporales; family Micromonosporaceae; genus Micromonospora; species Micromonospora sp. NPDC047730. The sequence continues at coordinate 65,177 of NZ_JBIDCU010000022.1, forward strand.
CGGCAGCGTCCCGGGCTGCGGCTGCTGGTGGCCGGCCCCGGTGACCCGGACGACCTGTTCGGGCGCTTCCCGGTCGAGCTGCGCGACCAGGTGACCTTCCTCGGGCTGGTCTCCGAGGAGGACAAGGCGCGGATGCTGCGCAGCGTGCACCTCTACGTGGCGCCGAACACCGGCGGGGAGTCCTTCGGCATGATCCTCACCGAGGCGCTCGCGGCGGGCACCACCGTCGTGGCCAGCGACCTCGACGCGTTCCGCCGCGTGCTCGACGGCGGCCGGGCCGGTCGGCTCTTCCCCACGGGGGACCGGCCCGCGTTGTGTACCGCCCTGGCCGACCTGCTCGACGATCCCGACGGCCGGGCCGCGCTGACCGCCTGCGGCGACCAGGTGGTGGCCACCTTCGACTGGCCGGTGGTCGCCCGCCGGGTCCTCGAGGTGTACGCGGCGGCGATCGAGGCCACCGACGGGCGGGTCATGGACACCGAATGGGTGGGGCTGGACTGACGATGTCGGGCATGTGGTGGGGGGTGGTCGCGGCCCTGGCCGTCGGGCTGGTCGCGGCGTACCTGGTCTGGACCGCCGGCCGGGTCGACCGGCTGCACGGCCGGGCCGAGCTGGCCGCCCGCGCCCTGGACGCCCACCTGCTGCGCCGCGCGGCGGCCGCCGCGGTCCTCGCCGAGCGGCGCTACGGCGTCGAGCTGTACGCGGCGGCGCGGATCGCGCTGGACGCGCAGCCGGACGAGCGGGAGGCCGCCGAGAACGACCTCACCCGCCAGTTGCGTGCCGTGGAGCTGGACCCGGCCGATCCGGACTGCGAGGCGGTGATCGGCGCCAGCCGACGGCTCGCCCTGGCCCGTCAGGTGCACACCGACCTGGTCCGCGACGCCCGCGCGGCGCGCGGCCGTCCGCTGGTGCGGCTGCTGCGCATGGGGCGACGCCGGCCCTGGCCGCGCTACTTCGACATCGACGACCCCACCCTCACCGTCCCGGCGGACGTCCCCGCCGGCTGAGGCGGGCACGGACCCGACAGAACGCCCAGACGGGACGCCGGGCGCACCCGGCGACCGGGCGGCGGCGGGGCGGTGACGACTGCCACAGGGCAGGCCACCGTGGGTCTGATTGGCTGTCGGACGGGCGTTGGGACGGCCGTAGCATTTTCGCAGCCACCCCACCCCGAGCACGTCGAGGAGCGATGACCCGTGCCCGAAACGACTGCCCAGAACGCCAGCGCCAGCCCGGTCACCGGCACCGCCCGCGTCAAGCGCGGCATGGCCGAGATGCTCAAGGGCGGCGTGATCATGGACGTGGTCAACGCCGAGCAGGCCAAGATCGCCGAGGACGCCGGCGCCGTCGCCGTGATGGCGCTGGAGCGGGTGCCCGCCGACATCCGCGCCCAGGGCGGGGTGTCCCGGATGAGCGACCCCGACATGATCGACGGCATCATCGACGCCGTCTCCATCCCGGTGATGGCGAAGGCCCGGATCGGCCACTTCGTGGAGGCCCAGATCCTCCAGTCGCTCGGCGTCGACTACGTCGACGAGTCCGAGGTGCTGACCCCGGCCGACTACGCCAACCACATCGACAAGTGGGCCTTCACCGTCCCCTTCGTCTGCGGCGCGACCAACCTCGGCGAGGCCCTGCGCCGGATCACCGAGGGCGCGGCCATGATCCGCTCCAAGGGCGAGGCCGGCACCGGTGACGTCTCCAACGCCACCACCCACATGCGCAGGATCCGCCAGGAGATCCGCCGGCTGGGCTCGCTGCCGACCGACGAGCTGTACGTGGCCGCCAAGGAGCTCCAGGCGCCGTACGAGCTGGTCAAGGAGGTCGCCGAGAGCGGCAAGCTGCCCGTGGTGCTGTTCACCGCCGGTGGCATCGCCACCCCGGCCGACGCCGCGATGATGATGCAGCTCGGCGCCGAGGGCGTCTTCGTCGGCTCCGGCATCTTCAAGTCCGGCAACCCGGCGCAGCGGGCCGCCGCGATCGTCAAGGCCACCACGTTCCACGACGACCCGGACGTGCTGGCCAAGGTCTCCCGGGGCCTGGGCGAGGCGATGGTCGGCATCAACGTCGACGACATCCCGCAGCCGCACCGCCTGGCCGAGCGCGGCTGGTGAAGGTTGTAAGGAAGGGCACCTTCCTAACGCCTGAGGTAGAGGAAGGGGCCCTTCCTAACCAGGAGAGGAGCGGCAGATGGGCGACGCACCCGTGATCGGTGTGCTCGCGCTCCAGGGCGACGTGCGTGAGCACGTCGCCGCCCTCGCCGCGGCGGGCGCGGACGCCCGCCCGGTGCGTCGGGCGCAGGAGTTGGACGCGGTGGACGGGCTGGTGATCCCCGGGGGCGAGTCCACCACGATCAGCAAGCTCGCCGACATCTTCGAGATGCGCGAGCCGATCGACAAGCGGATCGCCGGCGGGATGCCGGTGTACGGCTCGTGCGCCGGCATGATCATGCTGGCCACCGAGGTCCTCGACGGTCGGTCCGACCAGCGCGGCTTCGCCGGCATCGAGATGACCGTGCGGCGCAACGCGTTCGGGCGGCAGGTCGACTCGTTCGAGGCGCCGGTGGCGATCACCGGCGTCGACGGCGGGCCGTTCCACGCGGTGTTCATCCGGGCGCCGTGGGTCGAGCGGGTCGGCGACGGCGTCGAGGTGCTCGGCACGGTGACCGAGGGCCCGGCTGCCGGGCGGATCGTGGCGGTCCGGCAGGGCAACCTGCTGGCCACCTCGTTCCATCCCGAACTGACCGGCGACGCGCGCGTGCACGCGTACTTCGTGGAGCTGGTCCGGGCGTCGCGCTGAGCGGCGGCGAGCCGTGCCTTGTTTTCGCCCCGTCTGTCCTGGTCCGGGCGGTCGGGGCGTGGCGGCGAGGCGCGGCGCGGTGACAGCGGGCCGCCAGGCGTCGGTAGGATTGCCGAGATTCGGCAGGGCCAGCTGCCCGTCACGGCTTCCACCAGGGCTGACCGGCACCACCGCGTGCGCCGGCGGGAGCGGGGCGTGCGCGGTGCGGTCGATGCAGACGGCGGGTAGCAACGGAGGTAACAGATGTCCGGCCACTCAAAGTGGGCGACGACCAAGCACAAGAAGGCGGTCATCGACGCCAAGCGCGGCAAGATGTTCGCCAAGCTCATCAAGAACGTCGAGGTCGCCGCGCGGACCGGCGGCGGCGATCCCGCCGGCAACCCCACGCTCTACGACGCCATCCAGAAGGCCAAGAAGAACTCGGTCCCGAACGACAACATCGACCGCGCCGTCAAGCGCGGCTCCGGCCTGGAGGCCGGCGGCGCCGACTACCAGACCATCATGTACGAGGGTTACGGCCCGAACGGCGTGGCGCTGCTCATCGAGTGCCTGACCGACAACCGCAACCGCGCGGCCACCGAGGTGCGCACCGCGCTGACCCGCAACGGCGGCTCGTTCGCCGACGCGGGCTCGGTGTCGTACATGTTCTCCCGCAAGGGCGTGGTGATCGTCCCCAAGGCCGGGACGACCGAGGACGACGTGATGATGGCGGTCCTCGACGCCGGTGCCGAGGAGGTCAACGACCTGGGCGAGGCGTTCGAGGTGGTCTCCGAGCCGACCGACCTGGTCGCGGTGCGCACCGCGCTCCAGGACGCCGACATCGAGTACGAGTCGGCCGAGTCGGCGCTGATCCCGAGCGTCAACGTCCCCCTCGACGAGGACGGCGCGCGCAAGATCTTCAAGCTGATCGACGTCCTGGAGGACTGCGACGACGTGCAGAACGTCTACGCGAACTTCGACGTCTCCGACGAGATCATGGCCGCCGTCGGCTGATCCCGGCCTGACCCACGGCGACGAAGCGCGCCGGGCGGCCGCCGCCCCGGCGCGCTGTGTCGTGCCCTGCCCCGTGTCCGTCCGGGCGGTGATCGGGGCGGCCGCCGCCGGACGGGCGAAATTTCCGGATGATCATCCGGACACCCGCCGTTCGGAAAGCTCGCATAGGATCTCCCGCTGTTTGATCTTCTTGAGCAACGGAGAGACATGCGAAGGACCCTCACCGCCGCGGCTGCCGTCCTGGCGATTCCCGTCCTGGCCGGCGCCGTCGCCCCGCCGCATGCGACGGCGGGCCCGATGCCGACTCCGGGCCGGGGCGTGGCCGTCGGGACGTCGCGCCCACCGGTGGCGCCCCCGAACATGCCGGCGACGGTGTACGGGGGCGCGTGGCCCTCGGGCCACGTGCAGGGAGTGGCGGTCGACTGGAGCCGCGGTCACGTCTACTGGTCCTTCACGAACCTCCTGGTCAAGACGGACCTCGACGGTCGGGTCGTCGGCACGGTGACCGGCTTGACCGGCCACCTCGGCGACCTGGACGTCAACCCGGAGGACGGCCGCGTCTACGGCTCGCTGGAGTACAAGGCGCAGCGGGCCTTCTACATCGCCATCTTCGACGTCGCCCGGATCACCCGGATCGGAATGGACGCCGAGACGGACGGCGTGATGACCACCGTCTACCTGAAGGAGGTCGTCGACGACTTCACGGCGGACCTGGACGGCGACGGCGTCTTCGACGGCGACACCGGGCAGACCGCCGACCACCGGTACGGCGCCAGCGGCATCGACGGGGTCTCGTTCGGGCCGGCGCTGGGCACCGCCGGCGGGCGGAACGTGCTGATGGTCGCCTACGGCATCTACCCGAACACGACGCGTACCGACAACGACCACCAGGTGCTGCTCGCGTACGACGTGCGGCGGTGGAGCCTCCTCGCCCGCCCGCTCAGCCAGACGGCACCGCACCGGAGCGGGCCCGGGCAGCCGTACTCCAAGGTCTTCGTCCGGACCGGGAACACCACCTTCGGGGTGCAGAACCTGGAGTACGACCGGCACACCCGCCGGTGGCTGATGGCGGTCTACCGGGGCGGCAAGCCGGAGTTTCCGAACTGGACGCTCTACGCGATCGACGGCACCGTCGCCCCGCAAACCGGTGTGATCACCGGCCAGCCGGACGGCGCGACCGGCTGGATCGTCCCGCTGGCCCCGGCCGGGCTGGCCGATCCGGCCACCGGGATCCGCGGCTGGGAGGGGCCCGGCAGCTTCGGCCTGGAGGCGCTCGGCGACGGGCGGTTCTACGTGGTGAGCAGCGGGACGACCACGGTTGACGGTGAGCGGCGGCAGGCCGGCACCGCACTCCTCCAGCACTGGACGGGAGCGACGCCGAACCCCTTCGCCACGGCCGGATCCACCGTCGCCGGGCGCCGACCCGCAGCCCGTGCCGTGCTCTCCCGGCCCCGCTGAGCCCGACGAGGACGGCGCGCGTGAGGTCTTCGACGTCCTGGAGGACTGCGACGACGCGCAGAAACGTCCACGCGAACCGGGACGCCGACAGTCGGTAGGTTGGGGGAGTGGATCGTCCGGGTCGGGTGGAGCGGGACGGTGGGCGGGTCGGGAAGGGGCACCGCTTCGCCCCGGGCGACGTGGTGGTCCGGCGCGAGGTCCTGCACGGCGAGGTGTGGTTCGCCTGCCCGACCGTCTGCGTCGAGGACTCGCCCGACCTGCTCGTGCTCTACCTGCCCCCGGGCGCGGAGTTCGGCTTCCCCGAGACCGGGCGGTTCCCGTGCGGGCGGCACCCGTGGCAGGTCGCCGGGCACCGGGTGTGGAGCGGCCACGGCAAGCTGATGCTGCACCGCCCGGGCGAGGCGCACTCCGTCGACGTCTTCTGGACCGGCCCGGAGCGCGCCTTCGCCGGGTGGTACTTCAACCTCCAGGACCCGTTCCGGCGTACCGCGATCGGGGTGGACACCCTCGACCACGAGCTGGACCTCTGGTGGCCGGCCGACGCCGCCCGCTACGTCTGGAAGGACGTGGAGATGTTCGCCCAGCGCCTGGAAGAGGGGCGTTATCCGGGGATGGCCGACGCGATCCGCGCCGAGGGCGACCGGATCGCCGCCCTGCTCGACGCCGGGGAGCGGTGGTGGGACGAGGCGTGGGCGTCGTGGCGGCCGGACCCGGCGTGGCCGGTGCCGGCCCTGCCGGCCGGCTGGGACACCGTCCCTCCGACCCGCTGACCGCTGACCGCTGACCGACTGGGACGCCGACCCGCTGACCGCAGCCCGCCGGCCCCGAGCGTGCCTCGGCCCTGCTCGTCAGGACCCGCCGTTGCGGGGCATGACCGGACGGACCTCGACCGGGCGGCCCGGCCCGCCGCCGGCGCGCGACGTGTACTCCGGGACGCCCACGCACGTGAACAGCAGCGCCGCGAGGTCGTCCGGCTCGCCGAGCAGGCCCGGGACCTCCGAGTCGAGGAAGGTCATCCCGGAGGCGCCGGCACCCAGGGCGTACGCCGCGAGGTGCAGCCGGCCCTCGACGAGCCCGGCGGCGAGCTGGGCGTCGCGGTAGCCGCGGTCGTCGAGCGCCGACAGCGGGGTGGCCCCGACGACGACGTACGCCGCGTCGCCGGCGAGCGCCTGGTCCAGGCAGACCCGCAGCAGCTCGTCACGCAGCTCCGCGGCCCGCAGCGGCCTCGCCAGGTCGGGCCAGCGGTAGAGACCGGGCGCCACACCGTCGACGCCGTGCACGGCCACCCAGTGCGGCACCGGCACGCCGCGCAGGGCGGCGGCCAGGGGCCACTCCAGCAGGGCGCGCGGCAGCGTCCGGGACCGGTCCATCCGGCGCTGCGACCCGCGCCGGCGCACCACCTCGTCGAGCGGGTCGGACGGCGGGAACTCCGGCAGCGGCGGCGCCTCCGGCCAGGGCGCCCCGAGGGTGTCCCGCTCGCCCGCGCGCTGCGCGGCGGTGCACAGCGGCAGCTCGACCGGCGGCAGCTCACCCGGCACCGCCGCCGCGGTGGGGCCGGTCGCCGGCTCGCCGTCGCCGAGGGACAGCAGGGCGAGCGGATACTCGTGCACTCCGTCCGCGCCGACGAGGCGGCGCACCGTGGCGTCCGGGAACAGCGTCCGCAGCCGTGGCGCGAGGTCGGCGCTCGCGGCCGCCGCCGACAGTTGGGACAGCAGCGTCCCGGCGTCCCAGTAGAGGTGCCGCCAGCCGCGCTCGGCGTACCGCCACCCCGTCCGCCACGGCACGCCCGTGACGACGAGCGTGGTGGCCGCTCCGGTGGCGGCGGGGGCGACCTGGACGAGCGCGTGCCGCGCCGGATCGTACCAGTGCACGCCGTCCGGGACGCCCGCGACGTCGCGGGTGCTCGCGTAGACCTCCAGCGGGAAGCGTGCGCCGGCCGAACCGGCGGCCCGGTAGAGGAACGGCCGCCCGTGGCGCTCGGCGGTGCGGACGACGCCGGCGCCGAGGAAGAGCACGCGGCCGAGCTGCGCGGCGTCGAGGAGTTGCGCCCGGCCCGCGGCGCCCGCGAGCACCGCCGTCGCGGGGATCCCCGGGTCGGGCAGGTCGCGCGGCAGGGCGACGACGGGCAGGCCGTCCGGATAGCCCTTGAGCTGCGGCGGCATGGTCCCGGGGTCGTTCGGCACGAGGTCGTGGCGGATCCGCGGGTCGTCCCCGGGCACGTCCCAGTCGCGGTTCGGCACGTACGACGTCAGCCGGTGCAGCAGCCCGGCGCCGGAGTCGAGGTCCACAGCGGCCATCCTGCCAGTGCTCGCACGGCCCCGCACCGTAGTGACGACCGCACCGACCACCCCACCCCGCGCGGGGCTTAGCCTCGGGGCGTTCCTCGTCCGTCCGCCGCCGGAGGCCACCATGACCGATCCGATCCCGCCGGCCGCGTCCTTCGCCGGCATGCGCCTGATCCCCGCGGAGGCGGTCGCGGCTACCCCGGTCCGGGTCGCGGTGGACGCCCTGGAGGCCGCCCTGCGGGCGGGCCTCGACCCCGAGCGGGAGACGCCCCGCTCGAAGGTGCCCACGCGGGGCGGCGAGCTGCTCGTCATGCCCGCGACGCGGGGCGCGTACTCGGGCTGCAAGCTGCTGACCAGCACCCCCGACAACGCCGGTCGCGGTCTGCCGCTCATCCAGGGGGCCTTCGTCCTCTTCGAGGGCCCGGAGCAACGCCCGGCGGCGCTCGTCGACGGCACCGCCCTGACGAACCTGCGTACGCCCGCCGTGTCCGCGCTCGCGGTGCGGCACCTGCTGCCCCGCGCGGCGGGCGACGCGCTGCGGCTCACCGTGTTCGGCACCGGCCCCCAGGCCCGCGCCCACGTCGAGGCGATGCTGGCGCTGCACGCGATCGCCGAGGTCTTCCTGGTGGGACGGGACGGCCCACGGCGCGACCGGCTCGCCGCGCGGTGCGACCGGGCGGGCGTCCCGGTGCGGGTGTACGAGCCCGGCCCGGTTACCGACGCGGTGACGGCGGCGGACGTCATCTGCTGCTGCACCAGCGCGTCGACGCCGCTGTTCGACGGTGCCCTGGTCCGGCCCGACGCCGTCGTCGTCGCGATCGGGTCGCACTCGCCGGACGCCCGCGAGGTCGACGACCGCCTCGTCGCCCGCTCCCACGTCGTCGTCGAGTCGCTGGCCGGCACCCCGCGGGAGGCGGGCGACATCGTCGCTGCGCTGGCGGCCGGCGTGCTGCGGGAGGAGGACCTGCGTCCGCTCCGTGACGTGGTGACCGGCCGCGTGCGGTTGCCGGCCGGTCGACCACGGTTGTTCAAGGGGACCGGAATGCCGTGGCAGGACCTCGTCGTCGGCGTCGAGGTCTACCGCGACGACCTCGCCCGGCGGCCCGGGTAGGGCCTGCCGCCGGCGCTCCACCGGGGCGACGTCCGCGCGGCGCCCCAATCGATCGGCCGACGTCCGGTCGGTGGGCCGGCGGTCACGTCACCGTGCGGCGGTCGGGTCCCGGTCAGAGCCCGAAGAACGCGAGGTAGGAGTCGAGCTGGTGGGCGAGCATCGGCTCGCCGGGGTGCGCCCGCAGGCCGCGCGCGCGGGCCTCGGCCAGCAGGGCCGTCTCCGCCGGGGTCATGATGATGTCGGCGACCACGGCGTCCGTGGGCAGTTCGGCCACCGGGAACGGCAGCGGGTCGTCGGGGCGCAGCCCGAGGGGGGTCGCGTTGACCGCGAGGTCGGCGTCGGCCAGTCGCGGTCGCGCCGCTCCGGTGACCCGGTCCGGGTACGCGGCGGACAGCCGTCGCCGCAGCGTCTCCAGCCGGCCCGGGTCGGTGTCGGCCAGCCGCAGCTCCGCCACGCCGGCGTCGAGCAGGGCGACGGCGATGGCGCTGCCCGCCCCGCCCGCGCCCACCACGCACACCCGGCGGCCCCGGGGGTGGTGTCCGGCCGTGGCCAGCCCGCGGACGAACCCGTCGCCGTCGAAGGTGTCCGCGGTCCAGGTTCCGTCGGGCTCGCGCCGCAGGGCGTTGGCGCTGCCGGCCAGGCGGGCGCGGTCGCTGGCCCGGTCCGCGAGGGCCAGGGCGGCGGCCTTGTGCGGCACGGTGACCAGCATCCCGTGCAGGTTGCCCACCCGTTGCAGGCCGCGTACGACCGGGGTGAGGTCGGCCGGTGCGACGTGGACCGGGACGAGCACCGCGTCGGTGCCGCGGCGGGTCAGCACCGGATTGAGCAGGCCGGGGGCGCGTACCTGCGCGATCGGGTCGCCGAGCAGCGCGTACAGCCGGGTGGTGCCGCCGATCTCCGTCATGCCGCGCCTCCGTGTCGATGGCCGACGCCCAGGGTTGCCCGTCCCGCCGGTCGGGGTGCCGCGCCGCGCCGACGCTATCGCGGGCCCGGACGTGGGGCCCCTCCGGGTTCGCGCCGTCCGCCGAGCCGGCCCCTTCCGCCCGGTCGGCGCCGCCGGTTCCGTAGGGGACGGTGGGCGTGCCGGGGGCGTTCGACCCCCGGAGGCGCGGGGTGGGCGGTCGCGGCGGTACGGGGTGCCGGACCCGGAAACCGTTGCCGGCACCCCTAAGATCGCCGCAAGGATCTTTCGCCGGGAAATATTTAGTGATATCAATCTCGCACCGATCCCTCTCACCCCCGGAGTGCGACGTGCGGAGAACTCGCTTCGTGACCCTCGCCCTGAGCCTCGCCGCGGCTCTCGGCGCCAGCCTGTCCCTGACAACCCCCGCCCAGGCCGCCGCCACCGACCGCTACGTCGCCCTCGGCGACTCCTACGCCTCGGGCGTCGGCGCCGGCAGCTACACCAGCGAGAGCGGCTCCTGTCAGCGCAGCACCAACGCCTACCCCGCGCTGTACGCCGCCACCGTCAAGCCCGCCTCGTACCGCTCGGTCGCCTGCTCCGGCGCCACCACGACCAGCGTGATCAACACCCAGCTCTCCGCGCTCAGCTCCACCACCAGCCTGGTCAGCATCACGGTCGGCGGCAACGACGTCGGCTACTCCAACATCATGACCACCTGTGTGCTCAAGGGCACCACCGAGTGCGTCGCCGCCGTGCAGGCCGCCGAGGACAAGGCCCGCGCCCAGCTCCCCGGCCTGCTGAGCAACGTCTACAACGGCATCAAGACCCGGGCCCCGAACGCCCGGGTCGTGGTCGTCGGGTACCCGGTCTTCTACCAGCTCGGCACCGTCTGCGTCGGGCTGAGCGCCACCTCGCGTGCCAAGATCAACGAGGCCATCAACCTGGTCGACGACATCACCCGCAGCGCGGCCAACGCGGCCGGCTTCACCTTCGCCGACGTGCGCTCGGCCTTCGTCGGCCACCAGCTGTGCAGCTACGGCGAGAAGTGGCTGCACGCCCTCAACTACCTCAACCTCGGCGTCTCCTACCACCCGACCGCGGCCGGCCAGTCCGGCGGCTACTACCCGGTCTTCCGCAACGCCGCCGACTGACCCGACCGCGCGCCACCGCCGACGCGTACCGGCTGATCCGGCAGCCGCCCGCGGCGGCGGTGGCGCGCGTCCGTCCCGGCTCCCGGTGGTCCTCGCCCGATTCGCGCTCTGCTCATCCAGATCCACCCCGCACTGGAACGAGCGTTCGGCAAGAACATTCAGCACAAGGCCGTCCTCGAACTGCTGTCGCGGTGCGGCGGCCCAGCCGGGCTGCGCAAGGCCGGCCGCCGCAAATCAGCCTGCCGCGCGGGCGTTGGACTGTTCGCCAAAGGACTGACCGCTACCGACTGCTGGACACCTCCGCGGAGACGTACGCCGGGAGAGCCTGAACTTGATCCGGTTTCTTGGGCAACGAGTTGCGCATCCCCCTCGTCGGAGTCGGCACCCGGGAGGTGTACCTGGCGATCCGCTCCGACGACCAGTTGGAGAACCGGTTCGAGCCGTTCACAATCCACCCTCGGACGGCCGATAAGTTGACGTCCTCCCCCGCGTTCAGGCGGGGGAGGACGTCAACGATCATTCTTTCGCCCGACCATGCCCTACGTCGTCCGTCAGGCGCGCATGAAATGGCGAACCGGCAGCGGCCGGTCCACGATCCGAATGTCCCCGAGCCAGCCGTAGAAGCCCTGCTCGATGATGCGGTCGTAGTGGTACGCCCCGACAAGCCACGGCTCGTTGTTGGTGGCCAGCCCATTGGCTGAGGTGGACGGGTTGCGCAGCAGCTTCGCGCCGTTGACGTACATGGTGGTGGTCCGGCCGTCGTTGACGACGGCGACGTGGAACCACTCCCCGGCCCGCATCTCGTGGCCCCAGTTGGTCGAGATGCCGCCTTGGTTGAGCGGGAAGACCGCCCATTGCAGCGCCATGCCGTCGGAGAGACTGAGGGCCACGAGCGGCTCGGCCGGATCGCCGGCGGTCTTGCCCGCGTCCCGGCCGCTGCCCATCCGGCACACCAGGCTCATCCATGCATGGTTTGTGGCTCGTACGTCCGCCGGTAGCTTGACGAACGCCTCGATGGTGTATCCGGAAGCGAACGTCAGCCGGTTGAGCGGTGCATCGTCCGCGGTTCGCAGGTACGCTCCGCGCGCCGGTTGCTTTTTCCCGTTGAGGAAGATGCTGCCGTGCGCGGGCTGATCGGGGTGGTGCTCGACGCTGGAGCGCATCGCGGTCTGGTCGCTGCCCGGGAGGGTGATCCGGGTCAGGTGGTTGCCGCGGCCGGAGAGGTCGGCAACCTGAGCGCCTTCGGGGACCGGGGTGCCGTCGGGGCCGACCTCGTCGAAGCGCCAGTACGCGACGGTGCCGGGGACGACCATCTGGCTGGCCGGCCTGGGTTCGCGCGGCGGGACCGGCGCGAAGCCGGCGAAGCGCTCCGTGAAGTCGATCGCCATGCTGAACCGGTTTGCCGGTTCGGTCAGCTCCACCTCCTGCTGCTCCAGGTCGTTGCGCTGGCTCGGGTCTTTGTCGAGGATCCAGGGCGAGAAGGTCTCCACGTCGATGGTGTTCCGCGCCAGGTCGAAGTGGTAGAGGCGGACCATGCCGCTGCCGCCGTAGTAGCGGTCCTGGTAGTTGGTGATGTGGACGTGGACGTCGTGCCCGGCGGTGTTGCGCAGCACGGTGCGGCCTGACGGCCAGAAGTGGCCGTTCAGGGTCAGGAAGATCTGGTCGTGCTCCTTGATCAGCGAATCCCACAGCCGCTGGCCGTGTCCGGACAGCCGCGCCTGGCCGTTGCCGTCGGCCCACGCGAGGTCGTGGGTGGTGAGGATCGCGGGCAGCCCCGGGTGTGCGCCGAGCACCTCCCGGGCCCAGGCGAGCGTGCCTGCCGAGGGGCGCCAGTCGAGGGCGAGGAGCAACCATTCCCGACCGCTGGCGGTGAAGACGTGGTAGGTGTTGTAGCCGTCCGCGGAGGCACCGCGGAAGGTGGACATCTTCCGGTACCGGCCTGGTCCGAACACGTCCAGATAGGGGCTGGCGCCGCGCTGGTCGTCGGTCGCGGCGTTGATGTCGTGGTTTCCGGCCAACACGCTGTACGGCATCCGGTGCCCGTCCAGAATCTCGAACACCTTGCCCGCCTGGGCCAGTTCCGCCGCGGCCGCGTTCTCCACCACGTCGCCGAGATGCGCGGTGAAGACGATGTTCTTCTCGGCGCGTGCCGTCACCAGGTGCTGGAAGGCAGCTCTGAGTGGGGCGGGGTCGCCGCGATCCCCGTCGAACAGGTACTGGGTGTCGGGGATCACCGCGAGCGTGAACCGGGGTGCGTGCGGATCGGGCTGTCGGCCCGACTCCGGGTTACCGGCCTCAGCCGCGTGCGCGCCGGCCGGGGAGAGGACCGTTCCTGCGGCTGCGCTGGCTCCGAACAATCCGAGGACCTGCAGAAGGCTGCGGCGGCTGGGGTTGTTTGGCATGTCTCGTATCCCTCGTATCCGCTTTGGGTAGGAGGTCTATTGCCGATGAGCTGCGGGAACAAAGATCATTCTGTCGGACAATCGATCGGGAACGCCGGATGAACGTTGCGGAACCTTCTCGGGCCTGTGCCTGCGATGGGAATGGCGCCCGGCGTGACACCGCCGCTCGCTATCGGGCGGGCTCCCACGTAGCACCCGAGACACGCAAGAAGCAGTAGGCCTCGCCTGCCTCGTGGCAGGAGGCGCCGGGCTCTGCCGGTCAGTTGCCGAAGCGGCGGCGGGAATCCTCGATGTGACCGAGGTACTGCCGGGTCCAGGCGCACATCCCGTCGACCGTCGCCCTTAGGCCCCGGCCCGCCTCGGTGAGGGTGTACTCGACCCGGGGCGGCACGGTGGGGTGCACGGTCCGCTCGACGAGGCCGTTGCGCTCCAGCATGCGCAGGTTCTGGGTGAGCATCTTGTGGCTGATGCCCTCGACCTCGTCGCGCAGCTCGCTGAAGCGCAGGGTGCGTTCCCCGAGGATCTCGATGATCAGCAGTGCCCACTTGTTGGCGACGTCCGAGAAGATCTCTCGCGCCAGGGAATCCGCGCGCATCAGGTCCGCGTCCTCAGGCGCGCCGCTGAACTGCTTAGTCACCATGAGGTTCTCCCGTCACCAAAAAGTGCGTTCTTCCACGTCAGCGGCCACTCTCCTATGGTTTCCCAGTAACCGCAAGAGACCACGGGCGGGCACCCAACCGGGCCTCGCCCGACGAGGAGGCAGACGACATGGCCATCACCCTTGTGAACCCCCACGGACTCCCCGAGATCGACGCCTACCGGCAGGTGTCGATCGCGACCGGCGCAAAGCTGGTCTTCGTCGCCGGGCAGGTCGCCTGGGACGCCGACGGCGTCACGGTCGGCGACGGCGACCTCGCCACCCAGGTCGAACAGTGCTACCTCAACATCGGCACCGCCCTGGCCGGGGCCGGTGCCACCTTCGCCGACGTGGCGAAACTGACCGCCTACGTCGTCGACTGGACCCCCAACAAGATGCCCCTGTTCCTGGCGGGGGCCACCCGGGCGTTCGCGAAGCTCGGGATCACCCCAGCACCGCCGGCCACGCTGCTCGGCGTCGCCGCCCTGCACGTACCGGAACACCTGGTCGAGATCGAGGCCACCGCGGTCATCGAATGACCAGGCCGGGACAGGCCTCAGTGGGAAATCAAAATTCGTCGAGGGTCCTCGGCCCGTTACCTTTTTGATCGTCCCCAGCCGGGACTGCTCGGTCGCCCGGCCCGGTATGACTTACTGCCCCTGTCGTACGCATGATCCGGGGGTGTTGTCGCCGGGTCGGGTGGCGTCGACGGACCGCTGATAGGGACACGGCCACTCGCGGTGTTGGGGTAGGTCTCTTCGTAACGTGGCTGCCGGCAGTCGACGCCAGATCGGCGACCGGGTCAGTGGATGTGTCGGGGAGGCGATGCGGTGCACGGCGACGACTACGAGGTGTTTCTCGGTCTCGATGTCGGCAAGGACGGCCACCACGCCGTCGCGTTGAACCGGGACGGCAAGCGGCTGCACGACGCGGCGTTGGTCAACACCGAGGCCAAGCTGCGGCAGGTGTTCGACAAACTCGCCCGCCACGGCCGGGTTCTCGTGGTGGTCGACCAGCCGGCTTCCATCGGTGCGCTGCCGGTCGCAGTCGCCCGTGCCTGCGGTCATCAGGTGGCCTACCTGCCCGGTCTGGCGATGCGGCGGATCGCCGACCTGCACCCGGGCGCCGCCAGAACCGACGCCCGCGACGCCTACGTGATCGCCGACGCGGCCCGCACGCTGCCGCACACGCTGCGCCGCGTCGATGTCGGCGACGAGGCCCTGGCCGAGTTGGAAGTCCTCGTCGGCTTCGACGACGCCTGGCCGGCGGCGGCCCGGCACGTGGTTGGCGTGCCGGGCCGCGCCGGCCGTCAGCCCCGGACGAGGTACGCCCGGCCGGCGCCCCGCGACACCGCTCAGCCCACCGTCTCCCGGGACCGCCACGCCGTCCGGACCGAGGTGCGGCCGTTGGTCCGCAGCAGCGAACCCTCGTACACCCGGGCCCCCGCCGCGACGAGCGCGGCGGCCGCGACCAGCAGCAGGGCCAGCGACAGCAGCGGCTCCCAGCCGGCCGCGTCCCCGGTGAACAGCCGCAACGGCATCGCCGTGGGCGCGGAGAACGGCAGGTAGGACAGCACCCGCATGGCGGTCGCGTTGTCGTTCAGGAAGATCACCGCGAAGAACGGCAGCATGACCGCGAGCTGCACCGGCATCGACACGCCGGCGATGTCCTCCTGGCGGTTGACCAGCGCCCCGGCCGCCGCCCACATGGCCGCGACCAGCACGAAGCCGAGCAGGAAGAACGGCACGAACCAGCCGATCGCCGGGGCCAGCAGCGAGAGCAGCCCACCGCTGTCGCCGAACTGCACACCCACCACGGCGACCAGGGCGACCAGGGCGATCTGCCCGAGGGCCAGCAGGGTGCCGGCGACCATCTTGCCGGCCAGCAACGCCCGGACCGGCACCGCGGCCACCAGGATCTCCACGATCCGGGTCTGCTTCTCCTCGATGATGCTCTGCGCGATCTGCACGCCGAAGGTCTGCGAGGTGATGAAGAAGACGAACGCGAAGGCGAACGGCACCAGGAAGGCCACCACCGGGTCCACCGCGTCGGGGTCCAGCAGCCGCACCGGGGGCTGCGTGCTCAGCGCCGCGACCACGTCGTCGGGGGCCTCGTCCATGGCCAGCACCGCCGGCCCGGAGACCACGGCGGCGTCCACGTCGCCGTCGCGGACGGCCTGCTCGGCGGCGTGGTCGTCGGGCGCCAGCCGCACCTTTAGCCCCGCCTCGCGCAGCGGGCCGGCCGCCGCCTCGGTCACCGCCACGCTCGACGGGCCGCCGGAGAGCAGCGGCGGCAGGATGGTCGCGGCGGCGGCGATCAGCAGGAAGAACAGGGTGCTGATCAGGAAGGTGCGGTCGCGCAGCTTGACCCGGATCTCCCGGGCGGCGACCAGCCGGGTGGCCTGCGTGGTGTTCACTGGGTGACCTCTCGGAAGATCTCGGTGAGGGACGGGCTGACCGGGCGGAACGCGCGCACCGGGCCGCGGGCCAGCGCCGCGTGCAGCACCACCTGCTCGTCCGCGCCGGGCGCGAGGTCGAACACGGCGCGGGCGCCGTCCAGGTCGACCAGGGTCACCCCGGGCTGGTCCCGCAGCCAGCCGGCGTCGGTCTCCACCACCAGCTCGAACCGGGGCACCGTGTACGTCGCGCGTAGCTGCTCCCGGCTGCCGGCGGCGCGGATCACGCCGCCCGCGATGATCACCAGGTCGTCGCAGAGCCGCTCCACGACGTCCAGCTGGTGGCTGGAGAAGAGCACGGGCACGCCCGTGGCGGCCCGCTCCCGCAGGACCGCCACGACCGTGTCCACGGCCAGCGGGTCGAGGCCGGAGAACGGCTCGTCGAGCACCAGCACCTCGGGGTCGTGCACCAGCGCGGCCGCGATCTGCGCGCGCTGCTGGTTGCCCAGCGACAGCGTCTCCAGCAGGTCGTCGCCGCGCTCGGCGAGCCCGACCCGCTCCAGCAGCGCGTCCGTGCCGCGCCGCGCGGAGGCGGCCGTCATGCCGTGCAGCCGGCCCAGGTAGGCCACCTGTTCCCGGACGCTCATCTTCGGATAGAGGCCGCGTTCCTCCGGCATGTAGCCGAAGCGACGGCGGACCTCCCGGGTCAGCGGAGCGCCCTGCCAGCTGACCTCCCCGGCGTCCGGGGCGAGCACCCCCAGGATGATCCGCATGGAGGTGGTCTTGCCGGCGCCGTTGCCGCCGACGAAGCCGGTCATCCGGCCGGCCGCCACGTCGAAGGACACGTTCTGGAGCACCCGACGGTCGCCGAAGCTGCGGTCGACGCCGTCGAGACGGAGCACACTGGTCACGGCGGTCACGCTAGATCGTCAACTGCCCGCCGCCGTCCGCCCGGAGGCTGAGCGGGCAGGTCCCCCGCGCGGCGGAGGCAGGTCAGCCGCCCGGTCGCACCACCCCGTGTTCGTACGCGAAGACCACCGCCTGCACCCGGTCGCGCAGGCCGAGCTTGGCCAGCACCCGGCTGACGTGCGTCTTCACCGTCGCCTCGCCCAGGTGCAGCTCCGCGGCGATCTCGGCGTTGCTGGCACCCCCGGCGACCAGGACCAGGACCTCCCGTTCGCGGGGCGTCAGGTCGCGCAGCGCCGCCTCGGGAGAGGTCCGGACGCCGCCCCGCCCGGCGGGGTCGCCGGGGCGGGCGAAGGTGGCGATCACCCGCCGGGTGAGTTCCGGAGCGAGCAGGCCGTCGCCCCGGGCGAGCACCCGGATCGCCTCGACCAGCGCCTCCGGGGTGCCGTTCTTGAGCAGGAAGCCGCTGGCCCCGGCGCGCAGCGCGGCGAACAGGTAGTCGTCCCGGTCGAAGGTGGTGAGGATCAGCACGGCCGGCCCGCCCGGCTCGTCCTGCTCGGCCGTGATCCGCCGGGTGGCCTCCAGCCCGTCGACCCCGGGCATCTCCACGTCCATCAGCACCACGTCCGGGCACAGCGCCCGGGTCATGCCGACGGCGCGTTCCCCGTCGGCGGCCTCCCCGACCACCTCGATGTCGTCCTCCACCTCGAGGATGACCCGGAAGCCGGTGCGGACCAGGTGCTGGTCGTCGGCGAGCAGCACCCGCACCGGCCGGTCGGCGTCGGGCACCGCGCGGTCGGCGCCCACGCCGAACGCCTCGCGGTCGGCGGTCACGCCGGGCACCTCGCGGTCGGCGGTCACGCCGGGCACCTCGCGGTCGGCGGTCACGCCGGGCACCCCGCCGCGACCGGGAGCGGGAACCGGGCCCGTACCCGCCAGCCACCGCCGGCCCGCGGGCCGGCCTCCAGCGCCCCGCCGTGGGTGGCGACCCGCTCGCGCATCCCGACGAGGCCCAGCCCGTCGGCGTTCGCGGGGCGGGTGGCCCGTCCGTCGTCGGTCACGTCCACCTCCACCTCGTGCGCCAGGTAGCGGATCCGCACGTCGAGTGCGTTCGCCCCGGCGGCGTGCTTGAGCGCGTTCGTCACGGCCTCCTGGACGATCCGGTACACGGCCTGGGAGACCGACTCCGGCAGCGGCACCCGGTCCCCGTACACCCCCAGGGTGGCCCGCAGGCCGGCCTCGCGGGCCCGGTCGACCACGGCCGTGACCTGGTCGATCGCGGCGGGCCCCGGCTCGTCCGCGCGCTCCGGGCGGTCGTCGCGGGCGCGGAGCAGGCCGAGCATCCGGCGCAGCTCGTCCACCGCCGTGCGGGCCGTCTCCTCGATCGCGCCGAGCGCCGTGCGGGCCTTCGCCGGGTCCTTGTCGAGCACCCGGCGGGCGGCGGACGCCTGCACGCCCATCACCGACACGTGGTGGGCGACCACGTCGTGCAGCTCCCGGGCGATGCGAACCCGCTCGCCCACCACCGCGTGCTCACGGACCTCGGCCTGCGAGCGGCGCAACTCCTCGGCCCGCGCCTGCACCTCGTGCTGCCGGCGGGCGGCCAGCCACGCGGTCTCCCCGAAGAAGTACGCGAACCCGAAGAAGAGGCCGTTGACCAGCACCCCGTTCACTATCGCGGCGAGCACGGGGGGCACCGGACCGACCGCGCGGTCGAACGCGTCGGCCGGGATCCTGTCGATGGTGACCGCGTAGTAGACCCCCAGCCAGGCGAACATGGTGGCGATGACGCCGATGCGCAGCCGGCGGGCCAGCCGGCGGTCCGGCCCCCAGGCGCCGAGCGAGTAGAGGGCCGCGAACAGTGCCCACGAGGAGAGCTGCGACTCCGGGGCGGAGCGCGCCTGCGCGGCGACGAACGCGATCGCGATGACCAGGAGGGTGGCGGCGGGGAACCGGCGTCGCCAGATCACCGGCAGCGTCACCGCGACGGTCCAGAAGACCTGCTCCGGCCCGGAGGGCGGCGGCCCCAGCAGGAAAGCCCCGGTGCTGCGGGCGAGGGTGAGGCTGACCAGCGCCAGGACGACCGTGGCCAGCCCGACGTAGACGTCGTACCGCCGCTGTTCCGGGGTGGGGCCCGGCCGCCGCCAGTCGTCGTCCATCACGGTGTTCACCCTGGTGAGGATCCCATCCCGCTGGTCGGCGTCGGCCGGGCACCCTGCCGGGCGGCCACGTGCGGCCGCCGCGCAGCCGGGGGTACCGGATCCGCGCGCCTGTCCGTGTCGACCTCCTCCGTCGTGCCTGTTCACACTCTGCTGCTCGGGTGACTACGGTCGGAAGGCGTCGCCGGCCGGTGGTGCGGGCCGGGGCGGCCCCGGTGGCGGGTGCTGGCGGTGATCGGCGTGGCTGTGGTGGAGGTGTGATGGGAGTCGGGCAGTTTTCCACGCTGGAGTTCCTCGGCGGCGAACTGCGCCGGGCGCGGCGCGACCGGGGGCTGAGCCAGGAGGAGCTGGCCCAGCAGATCAACTACTCGTCCTCGCTGGTCGGGATGGTGGAGATCGGGCACCGCACGCCGTCGCAGGACTTCGTCGGCCGGGTCGACGCCGCGCTGGAGTCTGGCGGCTTCTTCGAGCGGCTGCTCACTCTGGTCCGGGCCGACGCCGCCCCGCCCTGGTTCCGGGAGTGGATCTCGGTGGAGGCGGAGGCGACCCTGATCCGCTGGTTCGAGCCGTCGCTGATCCCCGGCCTGCTCCAGACCGAGGCGTACGCCCGCGCGGTGCTCACCGGCGGCGGGATGCTTCGCGAGGTCGAGGTGGAGCAGCGGGTGACCTCCCGGCTGGCCCGCCAGGCGGTGCTGACCCGGGAGGCCCCGCCGGAGGCCGTCTTCGTCGTGGACGAGGCGGTGCTGCGCCGGCAGATCGGCGACCGGCAGGTGATGGCCGAGCAGTTCGCCCACCTGCTCGCGGTCACCGGGTCGCCGCACGTCGACCTGCACGTGGTGCCCGCCGACGTCGGCATGCACGCCGGGCTGGCCGGCGCGTTCATCCTGGCCCGCACTCCCGAGGGCGGCGAGGTGGCGCACGTGGACACCCCGCTGCGCGCGCACGTGAGCGACCGCTCGGACGACATTGATAGCCTGCAACGCAGGTGGGAGAACCTGCGGGGCGAGGCGCTGCCCCGCCGGGCGTCCCGGGAACTCCTCGCGGAGGTGGCGGAGTCATGGACCTGACCGGCGCGATCTGGCGGAAGTCCACCCGCAGCGACAACGGAGGTGCCACCTGCGTCGAGGTGGCGACGAACCTTGTCGACGTGGTGGGCGTACGCGACAGCAAGGACCGTGGGGGGCCGGTGCTGGCCTTCGGCCCCGCGGCCTGGACCGGCTTCCTCGCCGCGGCCACCGCCGGCGCACTCCGGCCCGCTCGTCACGGCTGACGGCCCGGCACGCCGGGGCGTGCCGGGCCGCGTGGTGCGGTCGGGTCAGCGGCGGTCGCGCAGCGCCTTGACCACGCTCCAGTCGGGCAGGTGCAGGGGATCCTGGTGCGCTCCAGTTCCAGTGCCACATCATGGTGCCCGAAGACAGCAGTGTGTTCCGGCGAGAAGGACGGCGGCGAACCCCGCAGGGTTCGCCGCCGGTCGACGCGCCGCTGGCCGGATGGCGGTGGGCTAGCCGCCGTGGGGCTTCCGTCGCGCGGGCTCCCCGGTCCGGTCGCCCTGCGGTGCGGACGCCGCCCGGCCGAGGCGGTCCCGCAGAAACTCCTCGAACGTCAGCAGCCCGGGGAACCGGTTCCGCAGGCCGGCGATGTCGGCCCGGTATCCGCTCTCGGCGAACCATGCGTACATGCGCTGGTCGATGGGTTGCGGCTCCAGGCGGGTGGGGGTGCCGGTGAGCGCCTCGTAGATCTCGGCGACCCGGGTGAAGGTGAGCTCGTCACCGGCGATCTCGATCTGCGTGCCGAGGTGATCGGCGGGGTGCGCGAAGGCGTGCGCGGCGATGCGGCCGACGTCGTCCGAGGCGATCATCTGGATCGGTCGGTCGGGTACGACCTGTAGCCGCAGGACCCGTTCCCCCTCGGTGTCGGCGTAGTGGAGAAGGTTGTTCATGAAGAACGCCGGGCGCAGGACGGTCGCGGGGAGGTTCAACGCCTGGATGTGCCGCTCGATCTCTGCCTTGGTCTCGAAGTGGTCGATGCCGGTCCGGCGCTCCGCACCGCCCACCGAGCTGTAGACCAGGTGTGCGACGCCGGTCTCCCTGGCCACGTCGGCGACGGTCTTTCCCTGCCTGACCTCGGCTGCGAGGGTGTCCGGCGTGTGCGCCAGGGCCTGGACACTGAAGACACCATGCACACCGTGCATCGCCGCGCGCAGCGAGTCGGCGTCGTCCATGTTTCCCTCGACCAGGGTGGCGCCCTGCTCGTGAAGGAGGCGTGCGGCGGGCTTGGCCCGATCGCGTACGAGCGCCCGCACCTGCCAGCCGTCCCGGAGCAACCGGCGTGCCGTGGCGCCGCCCTGGTTGCCGGTCGCGCCGGTCACGAGAACTGTCTTCCGCTCTGTCATGACGGTCCAGCCTAGGGAAGTGGCTGGTCAGCGGGACGTCAAGGGGTCGACCACCGGGTGGGGCGCGCGCCTCGGCCGTCCCCCGCCGCGGCCGGGGAGATCCACACCACCCCGGCCCGCTCCGCCCCGCGCGGCGTCTGGAGCCGTCTCTTCCGGCGGCGATAGGGTAGGCCGACCGACCTCGACCATCCCATGATCCGACCCGGGGGGCGCCACGCATGGGCGATTCGTTCGCGCATCTGCACGTGCACACGGAGTACTCGATGCTCGACGGTGCGGCCCGGCTGAAGGACCTCTTCGCCGAGGTCAAGCGGCAGGGCATGCCGGCGGTGGCGATGACCGACCACGGCAACATGCACGGCGCGAACGACTTCTACAAGCAGGCGATGGCCGCCGGGGTCAAGCCGATCCTCGGCATCGAGGCGTACGTGGCGCCGGAATCACGCTTCCACAAGCAGCGGGTGCGCTGGGGCAGGCCGGAGCAGAAGAGCGACGACGTCTCCGGCAGCGGCGGCTACACCCACATGACCATCTGGGCGCGGAACAAGACCGGCCTGCACAACCTCTTCAAGCTGACCAGCCGGTCGTACACGGAGGGGTTCTTCGTCAAGTGGCCGCGGATGGACGCGGAACTGCTCGCCGAGAACGCCGACGGGTTGATGGCGACCACCGGCTGCCCCTCCGGGGAGGTGCAGACCCGGCTGCGCCTGGGCCAGTACGACGAGGCGCTCAAGGCCGCCGCGCGGTACCAGGAGATCTTCGGCAAGGAGAACTACTTCCTGGAAGTCATGGACCACGGCATCAGCATCGAACGCCGGGTCCGCCAGGAGCTGCACGACATCTCCCGCAAGCTGGACATCCCGCCGGTGGTGACCAACGACTCGCACTACACGCACGAGGCCCAGGCCGAGGCGCACGACGTGCTGCTCTGCGTGCAGACGGCGGCGAACGTCGCCGATCCGAACCGGTTCCGGTTCGACGGCAGCGGCTACTACATCAAGTCCGCCGACGAGATGCGCGCCGTCGACAGCTCCGACCTCTGGCTGGAGGGCTGCCGCAACACCCTGCTGGTGGCCGAGAAGGTCGACCCCGCCGGGATGTTCGAGTTCCACAACCTGATGCCGCGCTTCCCGGTCCCGGAGGGGGAGACCGAGGAGTCCTGGTTCCGCAAGGAGACCTTCGCCGGGCTGGCCCGGCGCTACCCCGGCGGCATCCCCGAGGGCCACGTCAGGCAGGCCGAGTACGAGCTGGGCGTCATCATCCAGATGGGCTTCCCGTCGTACTTCCTCGTGGTCGCCGACTTCATCCAGTGGGCCAAGAACCAGGGCATCGCCGTGGGCCCCGGCCGCGGTTCGGCCGCCGGCTCGCTGGTGGCGTACGCGCTGGGCATCACCGACCTCGACCCGATCCCGCACGGCCTGATCTTCGAGCGGTTCCTCAACCCCGAGCGCGTCTCGATGCCGGACGTCGACATCGACTTCGACGAGCGCCGGCGCGGCGAGGTCATCAAGTACGTCACCGACAAGTGGGGTGAGGACAAGGTCGCCCAGATCGCCACCTTCGGCACCATCAAGGCGAAGGCCGCGATCAAGGACTCGGCCCGGGTGCTCGGCTACCCGTACGCGGTCGGCGACCGGATCACCAAGGCGATGCCCCCGGCGGTGATGGGCAAGGACATCCCCCTGGAGGGCATCTTCGACCCCAAGCACCCCCGGTACGCCGAGGCCGGCGAGATCCGGGGCATGTACGAGGCCGAGCCGGACGTCAAGAAGGTCATCGACACCGCCCGGGGCATCGAGGGGCTGATCCGGCAGACCGGCGTGCACGCCGCCGGCGTCATCATGTCCGCCGAGCCGATCATCGACCACATCCCGCTGATGCGCCGGGACTCCGACGGGGTCATCATCACCCAGTTCGACTACCCGACGTGCGAGTCGCTCGGGCTGTTGAAGATGGACTTCCTCGGCCTGCGCAACCTGACCATCATCGACGACGCGGTGAAGAACATCCAGCTCAACCACGGCAAGGAGCTGGACCTGCTCGGGTTGCCGCTGGACGACAGGGCCGCGTACGAGCTGCTGGCCCGGGGCGACACCCTGGGCGTGTTCCAGCTCGACGGCGGGCCGATGCGCTCCCTGTTGCGGATGATGAAGCCGGACAACTTCGAGGACATCTCCGCCGTCCTCGCCCTGTACCGACCAGGCCCGATGGGCGTGGACTCGCACACCAACTACGCGCTGCGCAAGAACGGCCTCCAGGAGATCACCCCGATCCACCCGGAGCTGGAGGAGCCGCTGCGGGAGATCCTCGCGCCCACCTACGGCCTGATCGTGTACCAGGAGCAGGTGCAGCGCGCCGCGCAGATCCTCGCCGGCTACACCCTCGGCCAGGCCGACCTGCTGCGGCGGGCGATGGGCAAGAAGAAGAAGGAGATCCTCGACAAGGAGTTCATCCCGTTCCGGGACGGCTGCCGGGAACGGGGCTACTCGGACGAGGCGATCCAGAAGGTCTGGGACGTGCTGGTCCCGTTCGCCGGCTACGCCTTCAACAAGGCGCACTCCGCGGCGTACGGCCTGGTGTCGTACTGGACCGCGTACCTGAAGGCGCACTACCCGGCCGAGTACATGGCGGCGCTGCTCACCTCCGTCGGCGACGACAAGGACAAGATGGCGCTCTACCTCTCGGAGTGCCGCCGGATGCGCATCCAGGTGCTGCCCCCGGACGTGAACACCTCCGCCGGGCCGTTCACCCCGGTCGGCAAGGAGATCCGGTTCGGTCTCGGCGCGGTACGCAACGTCGGGGCGAACGTGGTCGCCGCGATCATGCGCTGCCGGGAGGAGAAGGGCGACTACGCCGACTTCTACGACTTCCTCTCGAAGGTCGACGCGGTCGTCTGCAACAAGAAGACCATCGAATCGCTGATCAAGGCCGGGGCGTTCGACTCGCTCAAGCACTCCCGCAAGGCGCTGCTCGCGGTGCACGCGGAGGCGATCGACGCGTACGCCGACGTCAAGCGCAAGGAGGCCGTCGGCCAGTACGACCTCTTCGGCGCCGGCTTCGGCGACGCGGACACCAGCAGCACCACCGTGATGCCGGTGATCGGCGAGGGCGAGTGGGACAAGCGCGACAAGCTCGCCTTCGAACGCGAGATGCTCGGCCTCTACGTCTCCGACCACCCGCTCTTCGGCCTGGAGCACGTCCTCGGCGCGGCGGCCGACTGCACGATCGCCGCCCTGTCGGAGGAGGGCACCGTCCCGGACGGGGCGGTGGTGACCCTCGCCGGCATCCTCTCCGGCGTGCAGCGCCGGGTCACCAAGCAGGGCCGGGCCTGGGCCTCGGCCACCCTGGAGGACCTGGCCGGCGGCGTGGAGACGCTGTTCTTCCCCAACACCTACGAGGTGATCGGGCAGTACATCGCCGAGGACGCCATCGTGGTGGTCAAGGGGCGGGTGGACCGGCGCGACGACACCCCGCGCATCATGGCGATGGACATGTCCATGCCCGACATCAGCAGCAACCCGGCGAGCAAGCCGATCACCCTGACCATCCCGGTGACCCGGTGCACGCCCCCGCTGGTGGAGCGGCTCAAGGAGACCCTGGTGCTGCACCCCGGCGACACCGAGGTGCACGTCAAGCTGCTCAACGGCAGCAAGGTCACCACGCTGCGGCTCGGCCCGTTCCGGGTGGCGGCCACCACCGCGCTGATGGGCGACCTGAAGAGCGTCCTCGGCCCCGCCAACGTGAGCTGACGCCGCCAGGGCCGGCGCCGGGGCCGCAGGTGCGGGATTGGCCGTCCCGGTACGCGCCGCGGGTGACTAGCGTCGGCGGTGTGGAGATCGCACAGGCGCAGAAGCTGTGGCAGCCGCAGCCGGGTTGGCTGAACACCGCCAGCTACGGGCTGCCACCCGACCCGGTGTGGGACGCGGTGCAGGGGGCGCTGGCCGACTGGCGGACCGGGCGTACCTCCTGGGAGGGCTGGGGCGAGGCGACCGAACGGTCCCGGGCCGCCTTCGCCGGCCTGGTCGGGGTGCCGGCCGCCGACGTCACGGTCGGCAGCACCGTCTCCCAGTTGCTGGCCCCGGTCGCCGCCGCGCTGCCCGCCGGCGCGACCGTGGTGGTGCCGGAGGTCGAGTTCACCTCCAACCTCTTCCCCTGGCTGGTGCAGGCCGAGCGGGGCGTCCAGGTGCGCACCGTGCCGCTGGCCGGGCTGGCCGACGCGATCGACGCCGGCACCGACCTGGTCGCGTTCAGCCTGGTGCAGTCCGCCGACGGCACGATCGCCGCGTACGACGAGATCGTCGCGGCGGCCCGTGCGCACGGCGCGCTCGTCGCGGTGGACGCCACCCAGGCGTGCGGCTGGCTGCCGTTCGACGCGAGCCGAGCCGACGTGGTCGCGGTCGGCGCGTACAAGTGGCTGATGTCGCCGCGCGGCTCCGCCTTCGCCTACCTCGCCCCGGCGCTGCGCGAGCGGCTGCGCCCCGACGCCGCCGGCTGGTACGCGGGCAGCGACCCGCACGCCTCTTACTACGGCCCGCCGCTGCGCCTGGCCGACGACGCCCGCCGGTTCGACATCTCGCCGGCTTGGTTCAGTTGGGTCGGTACGGCCCCCGCGTTGGAGTTGGTCGCGGAGATCGGCGTGCCCGCCGTGCACGCGCACGACGTCGCGTTGGCCAACCGGTTCCTCGCCGGCCTGGGCCGGCCGACGGGCGACAGCGCGATCGTCACCGTGGAGGTGCCCGGCGCGGCGGAGCGGCTGGAGCGGGCCGGGGTCCGGGCGGCGGTCCGCGCCGGCCGGGTCCGGGCGTCCTTCCACGTCTACTCCACGGTGGACGACGTGGACCTCGCCCTGGACGCGCTCACCGGCTGAGCCGGGCGCGCGCCCAGGGCGAGGGTCAGCGCCGGCGGGCCGTCACTTGGCGCCGGTGATGATCCCGGGGTTGATGCAGAGTCCGGGGTTGCTGCCGTTACGCTCGGCGATCTCCAGGCACCGCGACACCTTGTCGACCTTCGCGTTCGTCTCGGTGATCTGCTTCTGGATGGCGGCGTTCTTCCGGTCCTGCTCCAGGTTTCGGGTCTGGGCGAGCTTGTCCTGGAAGGCCTTGATGTTGCCCTCGGTCTTGTCGTCGTGGTTGACCCGGGTGATCGTGACCGACAGGATGTCGACGTCGCTGGAGAGCCGCGTCTCCGCGCTGGCCTTGATGCTCTCGGCGAAGGGCTTCAGGTCCACGTTCAGGTTGCCGGTGTTCGCGTCGATCTTCTCCAGCGGGTTGTACGTGGCGAAGGCGTCGTTGACGGCGCTGTCGAGCTGGACGCCCACCCGCTGACCCCGGAAGCTGTCGAAGTCGCCCTTGTAGTCCATGAACTGCTTCGGCGCGTTCTCCGGCCTGACCTGCCACTCGACGAGCACCTCGACGCAGGCGTCGGCGAGCGTGCCGGTGCGGACCCGGACGCAGTTCTCGCCGCCGATGTGGTCGTACTTCTGCCGGCCGGCGTCCCACTCGCCGACCTTCTGCCACGGGGCGACCCACTTCAGGCCGGAGCCGGTGACCTTGCCCGTCGGCTTGCCGAAGCTGGTGACGATCCCGACCGAGCGGATCGGCACGGAGTGGGCGCTGGAACCGACGACGAACACCACCACGCCGACGAGGCAGCCGAGCGCCGCCAGGGTGGCGGTTCGCTTCGCCGAGCTGGCGCGCGCGCCGAGCGCGAGCGCGCCGGAGATCGCCAGACCGGCGGCGAAGATGATCGCAACAGTGAAGCCGAAGGGCATTCGCTCGGCACCTTTCACGGGAGGGGGCCCATGACACTAGGGCCGCCGGTCAAGACGGTGCGGAGGTGGCGGCCGTGGGCCGTCCACATGCCGGTGGTAGGTGTCGGGCTGGACAGCGAGATCCGTCGATGCGAACCAGCGGGGCTGTCGGGCGGAGGGTGGAGGTCCCGCACGGCCAGCCGTCCCGGAATATGGCTCCCATCGACATAGCTCGACCTCTGGCGCCGCCGTAGGTTTCCAGCACGCGACGGCCATGTGACCGCGGTCACCGACCCGGCCGTCGCGACACCTGCGAAGGAGTAGGCGATGGCCGGGCAAGCGCTCCTGTCGGCTCGCGGGCTGACCCGCGACTTCCGGGGCTTCCGGGCGGTCGACGGCGTCGACCTCGACATCGCGGCGGACAGCGTGCACGCGCTCGTCGGCCCGAACGGCGCCGGGAAGACCACCCTCTTCAACCTGCTGACCGGGTTCCTGCAGCCCAGCGGCGGCCGGATCGAGCTGGCCGGCCGCGACGTCACCGGGCTGCCGCCCGAGCAGGTCGCTCGGCTCGGCGTGGCCCGGTCGTTCCAGATCACCAGCCTCTTCCCGCAGCTGTCCGCGCGGGAGCACGTCGAGCTGGCGTTGCAGAGCCCGAGCGGGCTGGGCTGGCGGTTCTGGCGCTCGGCGAAGCTGATGCGCCGCTACACCGACCGGGCCGGCGAGCTGCTCGACATGGTCGGGCTGGCCGAGCTGTCCGAGGCCCCCGCCGAGGCGCTGGCGTACGGGCGCAAGCGGGCGCTGGAGCTGGCCATCGCCCTCGCGCTGGACCCGAAGGTGCTGCTGCTCGACGAGCCGACCGCGGGCATGGGCCTGGAGGACGTCGACCGCACCGTCGACCTGATCGCGCGCGTCCGGCAGGGCCGGACCGTGGTGATGGTCGAGCACAACATGAGCGTGGTCGGGCGGCTCGCCGACACCGTCACCGTCCTGCAGGCCGGCAAGGTCCTCGTCGAGGGCCCGTACGAGCAGGTCCGCGCCGACGAGCGCGTGATCACCGCATACCTGGGAGCCGCTGATGCTGCGCATTGAGAACCTGTCCGCCTGGTACGGCGAGGCGCAGGTGCTGCGGGAGGTCAGCCTGGACGTCTCCGCCGGCGAGGTGGTGACCCTCGTCGGGCGAAACGGGGCTGGCAAGTCCACCCTGCTGCGCTGCGTGATGGGCCTGCACACCGGCCAGCGCGGCACGGTGGAGCTGGACGGTCGGGACGTCGGGAAGCTGCCCGCGTACCGGCGGGCGCGGCTGGGGCTCGGCTGGGTCCCCGACGACCGGGGCAGCTACGCCACGCTGAGCGTCACGGAGAACCTCACCCTGCCCCCGACGGTCGGCCCCGACCCGTGGCCGCTGGAGCGGGTGTACGAGGCGTTCCCCGCCCTCTACGAGCGACGGGACTCGGCCGCCACCATGCTCTCCGGCGGCGAACAGCAGATGCTCGCCCTCGCCCGCGTGTTGCGGATGGGCGCCCGGCTGCTGCTCTGCGACGAACCGACCGAGGGGCTCTCGCCACTGCTCGTGCAGCAGGTCGGCGACCTCCTGCGCGAGGCCAAGCGGCACGGGGTGACCGTGCTGCTGGTCGAGCAGAACCTGCACTTCGCCACCGGCGTCGCCGACCGGCACTACCTGCTGGCCGAGGGACGCATCGCGGAGGCGATGGAGAACTCCGAGGTGCAGTCGCGGGAACGCGAGCTGCTGTCGTACCTCGGCATCTGATTTTTCGATTTCGACGACCCGCGCGCCGCGCGGGGGTGGAGGGATGAGCATGCGTAGGACGGTGGGTGTGGCCGCCGCGTCGGCGGCGGCGATGGTGCTGGTCGCCGGATGCGGCGGCGGTGGTCCCCAGTCGGGTGGGGACCAGAAGCTGACCGGGGGCAAGATCGTGCTGGGCGTGCTGAACGACCAGTCGGGTGCGTACTCCGAGCTGTCCGGCAAGAACTCGGTCAAGGCCGTCGAGATGGCCATCGCCGACTTCAAGGCGAAGCACGGCGACAAGGCGGTGACCGGCGACATCACCGTGGAGACCGCCGACCACCAGAACAAGCCCGACATCGCCAACAGCAAGGCCGCCGAGATGTTCGACCGCAAGGGCGTCGACCTCATCCTCGACGTGCCGACCTCCTCGGCCGCGCTCAAGGTCGCCGACGTGGCGAAGGAGAAGAAGAAGCTCTACTTCAACATCGGGGCGGCCACCACCGACCTGACCGGCAAGAGCTGCAACAAGTACACCTTCCACTACGCGTACGACACCTACATGCTGGCCAACGGCACCGGGAAGACCACCACCGAGCAGGTCGGGAAGAACTGGTACATCCTCTACCCGAACTACGCCTTCGGCCAGGACATGGAGAAGAGCTTCTCGAGCGCGATCACGGCGGCCGGTGGGACCGTCGTCGGCAAGGACGGCGCGCCGTTCCCGAACACCAGCGGCGACTACTCGACGTTCCTGCTCAAGGCGCCGACGCTGAACCCGAAGCCGCAGGTGCTCGGCACCATGCAGGCCGGCGCCGAACTGGTCAACGTGGTCAAGCAGTACAACGAGTTCAAGCTCCGGGAGAAGGGCGTCGGGCTCGCCGTGGGCCTGATGTTCATCACCGACATCCACTCGCTGACCCCGGCCGCGCTCGCCGGCACCACGTACACCGACGCCTGGTACTGGAACTTCGACGCCAAGAACCGGGAGTTCGCCGACCGGTTCCAGAAGGAGACGGGCACCCGGCCGTCCTTCGCGCACGCGGCCAACTACTCCGCCGCCACCCAGTACCTGGAGGCCGCGCAGGCCGCCGGCACGGACGACGCCGACGCCGTGGTCAAGGAGTTGGAGGGCAAGACCGTCGAGGACGTCTTCCTGCGCAACGGCAAGATCCGCGCCGAGGACCACCGGGTCATCCACGACGCCTACCTCGCCCAGGTGAAGCCGCAGTCCGAGGTCAGTGAGCCGTGGGACTACGTCAAGGTCCTCAAGACCATCCCCGCCGCCGAGGCGTTCCGCGCCCCGTCGGCGGACTGCAAGATGTGACCAGGGCATGACCGGCTTCTTGCAGAACACGTTCAACGGGTTGGTGAGCGGGGCGTTCTACGCCCTGCTCGCCCTCGGGCTCGCGGTCATCTTCGGGATGCTGCGGGTGGTCAACTTCGCCCACGGGGCGTTCTACATGCTCGGCGCGTTCGGCGCGTACGTCCTGCTCAGCGAGGCGGGCGTGCCGTTCTGGGCGGCGTTGGTGATCATGCCGGTGGGGTTGGGCCTGCTCGGCATGGCACTGGAGCGGGCCTTCATCCACCGGCTCACCCGGCTCGACCCGCTCTACAACTTCCTGCTCACCTTCGGCCTCACGCTGATCCTCCAGGACCTGGTGAAGCTCCGCTACGGCGTGCAGTCCAGCCCGTACGAGACCCCGTCCGCGCTGAGCGGGTCGGTCGACTTCGGGCTCTTCGACTTCCCCACCTACCGGGTCTTCATCCTGGGCTTCGCGGTCGCCGTCTGCGTCGGCGTCTGGTGGGTGCTGACCCGCACCCGGATCGGCATGGTGGTCCGGGCGTCGACCGAGCGGGCCGAGCTGACCCAGGCGTTCGGCATCAACGTCGGCCGCTGGGTCACCCCGGTCTTCGGCTTCGGCATCGGCCTGGCCGCGCTCGCCGGGGTGCTGGCCGCGCCGATGCGGGCCGTGAACCCGCTGATGGGCGCCGACCTGATCATCGTGGTCTTCGCGGTGGTGGTGATCGGCGGGCTCGGCTCGATCTTCGGGTCCGTGGCCGCCGGCTTCGGCATCGGCCTGGTCCAGGCGTGGGGCGAGGCGTACCTGTCCGACTTCCCGATCGTGTCGCAGACGATCGTCTTCATCGTGATGGCCGCCGTGCTGCTCTGGCGTCCGGCCGGGCTGTTCGGCCGTGAGGAGGCACCGGCATGACGAGCACCGTCGACACCGCGACCGACGCCGGCCGCCCGGCGCCGAGATCCGGGCTGGTCGCCGTCACCCGGGCGCCCGGCTGGGTCCGGTACGCACTGCTCGCCGTCGGGCTGCTGGTGGCGTTCTGGCTGCCCAACGGGCTCTACCCGGCGGTGGCGGTGGACATCCTCTGCTGGGCGCTGTTCGCCGTCGCCGTGGACCTGCTGCTCGGCTTCACCGGGCTGATGTCCTTCGGGCACGCGGCCTTCTGGGGTGCCTCCGCGTACGTCACCGGGTTGGTGGCCATCCACGCCGGCCTGCCGTTCCCGGTGGCGGTGCTGGCCGGGGCGCTCGCCGCGGCCGTGCTCGCGGTGCCGATCGGCTACCTGGCCGTGAAGCGGACCGGCATCTACTTCGCCATGGTCACCCTGGCGTTCGCGCAGATGGTCTACTACGTGGCCAACGAGTGGCGTTCGGTCACCCGGGGCGAGAACGGCCTGCAGGGCGTGCCCCGCGAACTGTTCGGGTTGGACCTCACCGACGACTACTACTTCTACTACGCGATCCTGCCGATCGTGCTGCTCGGGCTGGCCGGCGCCTGGCGGATCGTGCACTCGCCCTTCGGCCGGGTGCTGGTCGGCATCCGCGACAACCCCGCCCGCGCCCGCGCGCTCGGCTACCCCGTGCACCGCTACAAGCTGACCGCGTTCGTGCTGTCGGGCTTCATCGCCGGGCTCGGCGGCGGGCTGTTCGCCGTCGGCCACCGCTTCGTCTCCCTCGACGTGCTGCACTGGACCACCTCCGGCAAGGCCGTCATCGTGGTGGTGCTCGGCGGGATCGGCACGCTCTGGGGCGGGGTGCTCGGCGCGGCCATCCTGGTCCGTCTGGAGGACTGGCTGTCGTTCTCCGGGTTCGAGGCGATCGGCCTGGTCACCGGCAGCATCTTCGTCCTCGTCGTGCTGGTGTTCCGGCGCGGCATCTGGGGCAGTGCCGCCGCCCTGGCCACGCGCTGGGTGGCAGCCCGCCGCCGGTGACCCCACGCGGGACGCGCATCAGCCGGCGCTCCCCATACCGCCCCTGACCGCCCACCCGCTCCCCGCCCACCCGCTCCCCGCCCACCCGCTCCCGCCCACCCGCTCCCCGCCCACCGCTCCCGCCCACCCGGTCGGTTGCCCCGCCCGCGCCGAGATCTTGGACAGTTGCCGTTCGCACCGAGCGGCAACTGTCCAAGATTCGGTGGCGGGTTGCGGCATGCGCCGACGGCCGGCACCCCGTGTCGGGGTGCCGGCCGTCGGTGTCGAGATGTGCCGCCGGGCGGCCCCCCGCCCGGGTGCCGGGCGGCGCTACCCCCTGTTGGTGGATGTGGGTGTGGGAGCGGGTCCAGGGTTCGGCGGCGAGGTCGGGGGGCGGCTGCGACC
>NZ_JBIDCU010000023.1:0-76653 GCF_043204765.1 Micromonospora sp. NPDC047730
CCACAAGTTGCCGCTCACAATTCCCCGCCGTCACCTCAGCCGCCACCACCCCTTCCACCAGGTACGGCACGTTGGCCGCACGCTTCCAGGGCCAGTATCGACCCCGAAACCCTCGACTGGCCACCCGCCATCCCCGACGAACAGGATCAGCGAGAGAAAAGCTGGACGGTGCCAGCCACGGCCGCGCCGCCGAAGATGTAGAGGTCCGCGGCAGGGATGGGGGCCGCCTCCAGACCTGCTCTAGGCCTCGTTTCAGGAGCGGGGTAGCCACTCGTTGATCGCTGCGACGTGCACGGTGGCCTCGTAGCGGACGGCGAGCTTGTCGTACCGAGTCGCTACCCCGCGGTGCCGCTTAAGCCGGTTGATGCCAACTCCACCGCGTGACGCTGCTGGTAGGTCACCGGGTCAAACACCGGCGGCCGGCCGCCCTTGGAACCCTTCTTCCGCCGGCTGGCCGCCTGGTCGACCTTGATCGGAATGGTCGCCTTGATACCCCGACGACGCAGGTACTCACGGTTGGCCCGCGAACTGTAGGCCTTGTCCGCCAGCACCCGATTCGGACGGGTACGCGGCCTGCCACCGTCGGGCCTGGGCACCCGGATACCGGCCAGCACCGGGACGAACTGGCCACGGCGCCGTGCCGTTCGCAAGGTGCTT
Organism: Micromonospora sp. NPDC047730; assembly: GCF_043204765.1. Classification (NCBI taxonomy): domain Bacteria; kingdom Bacillati; phylum Actinomycetota; class Actinomycetes; order Micromonosporales; family Micromonosporaceae; genus Micromonospora; species Micromonospora sp. NPDC047730. The sequence goes on from NZ_JBIDCU010000023.1 coordinate 658, forward strand.
CCGTGTACGTCGGTGCCCCTACCTGCCGATTCCTCGACGAGCCACTGCTACTCTTCCCGGTCATGAAAACGGTTTTTATTACCGCTGGACTGTGTGTGGTGTTGGCCGCCACCGGCTGTTCCGGTAGCGAGGCCGCCACACCGAGCGGTCCGACCGGTCCGGCCAGCCCGGTCCAGCTGACCAACTGCGGGCTTCCCCTCGGCATCGGCGCGCCGCCCAAGCGTTCGATAACGCTGGAACAGAACGCCACCGAGATCATGCTCAGCCTCGGTCTCGCCGACCGGATGGTCGGCACCAGCTACCAGACCGACCCGGTGCTGCCCCAGTTGCGGTCGGCGTACGAACAGGTGCCGGTACTGGCCAAGCTGTACCCGTCGCGGGAAGCGGTCCGAGCGGCGAACCCGGACTTCGTCTACTCGACCTACTCGTCCGCATACGCCCCGGACGCCGCCGGCTCCCGCGCCGACCTGGTCAAGCTCGGCGTGCCCGCGTACCTCTCCCCATTCGCCTGCGAGAACGCGGCGGACGCGGTCCCGACGGTGAGCTTCGACAGGATCTTCAGCGAGATCCGCGACATCGCGACCGTCTTCGACGTACCGGAGCGGGGTGAGAAGCTGATCCGCGAACAGCAGGGCCGGCTGGACACCGCCGGGCAGCGGGTCCACACGGCTGTGCCGAGCGCTACCGGACAGCCAGGCTCAGGCCCCTCCCTGCTCTGGTACTACTCCGGCACCACCACTCCGTACGTGGCCGGGCACGGAGGCGTACCGGACGCGGTCAGCTCGCTTCTCGGAGCTCGCAACGCGTTCACCGATGTCAGCCAGAAGTGGCCCGCCGGCAACTGGGAGGAGATCGCCAGACGCAACCCGGATGTGATCGTGGTGGCCGACCTGACCCGGGGCGGCGACGGCGACAGCGCCCAGTCGAAGATCGACTTTCTGCGCCGCAACCCGGTGACGTCCAAGCTGGACGCGGTGGCCGGCGGACGGATCATCACGGTGTCCGGATCGTCGATGGATCCGTCGATCCGCAGCGTCGAGGCGGCCGAACTGGTCGCCGCGGGCCTGCGCGGGTTCGTCCGATGACCGCGCGGGATACCGCCGACGCCGGCGTGCGGGCCGCCGGGGCGCTGGATCAGGCGGCCGCCCGGCGCCTGCTCCAGCTCTGGGACAACCAGCAGTCCGCGTACGTGGCCCACCGTGACCTGCGGTTCGAGGCGATGTTCGACGTGCTGCGGCTGCACTGCCCGGACGACCTGACGATCCTGGACCTGGCCTGCGGTCCCGGCGCGATCAGCGACCGGGTACTGGCCGGCTTCCCGCAGGCCGCCGCTGTCGCGGTCGACTACGACCCGATGCTGCTGACGGTGGCCCAGGGTGCGCTCGATCGGTACGGCTCCCGGGCCGAGGTGCGCGACGTGGACCTGGCGACCGAGGACTGGGAGAAGGCGCTGGCCGGGAGGAGGATCGACGCCGTACTCAGCTCGACCGCGCTGCACTGGCTCTCACCGGCACAGCTGCTGCGCGTCTACACCGCCGCCGCTCGGCTGCTGCCGGCCGGTGGTGTGCTGCTGAACGCGGACCACCTCCGGTACGACGGGTCGGCTCCCACGCTGAGCGACATCGCCCGCCGGCACGACGAGCGAGTGCAAGAGGAGACGTTCGCCGCCGGCGCGCTCAACTACTCCGACTGGTACGCCGAGGCGGCCCGTCATCCGGAACTGGCGGGACTGGCCGCCGAGCGGGAACGGCGGTTCGCCGACCGGCCGCCGCAGGCCCTGGCCCCGCTGGAGTTTCACCTCGCGGCACTGCGTACGGCAGGCTTCGCCGAGGTCGGCACCGTCTGGCAGTACCTCGACGACTACGTGGTGTTCGCCCGCCGATGAGCCCACCGGTCGCACCATCCCTCGCCCCGGCACCCGATTCCGGTGCCGGGGCGAGGCGAGCCTCGTTCACCCCTGCCGGCACCTGGCGGCCGGGTGGCCGGTACGTCCTGCCGCTGGCCGTGTTCCTGTTGCTCACCAGCATCGCGGCAGCGGTCGCCGTGGGCTCGGCCGATCTCTCCGCCGCCGACGTACTGCGTTCCGTGGGCACCCATCTGGGCCTGCCGGCCCGCCCGCTGCTGCCGCTGCCGGACAGCATCGTGTGGGACCTGCGGCTGCCCCGGGTGCTGCTGGCCGCGTTGGTCGGTGCCGGCCTGGCCGTGTGCGGCGCGGTGCTGCAGGCGCTGACCCGTAACCCGCTGGCCGACCCGTTCCTGCTCGGCGTCTCCTCCGGCGCCTCCACCGGCGCGGTGGCGGTGCTGGTGCTCGGAATCCACGTCGGCGCAAGCCCCGTCGGCCTGACCACCGGCGCGTTCGCCGGCAGCCTGGCCGCGTTCGGCGCGGTGCTGCTGCTGGCAGGTCGACGAGCCGTCGAGCCGACCCGCATCGTGCTCGCCGGGGTGGCCGTCTCACAGCTGTTCAATGCGGTGACCAGCCTGATCGTGATCTCCGACGCGCACACCCAGGACACCCGCAGCGTGACATTCTGGCTGCTCGGTTCGCTGACCGCGGCCTCATGGCCGGCGGTGGCGCTGTGCGCCGTGGTGACCGGCGTTGGCCTGCTGGTCTGTTGGGCCGCCGCGACGGCGCTGGACGCCTTCGCGTTCGGCACCGACACCGCACGATCGCTCGGCTTCTCCACCGGGCGAACCCGGCTGCTGCTGTTCGGCGTCACCGCGTTGGTGGCGGCCACGCTGGTCGCGGCGAGCGGGGCGATCGGGTTCGTCGGATTGACGGTGCCGCACGCGGTACGGTTCATGATCGGTTCCGGGCACCGCACGCTGCTACCCGCCTGCGCGGTCACCGGCGCGACCTTCCTGATCTGGGCGGACACCGCGGCGCGGACCGTGTTCTCGCCGCAGGAACTGCCGGTGGGTGTGCTCACCGCACTGCTCGGCGTGCCGGTGTTCGCCCTGGTCATGCTGCGCCGGACGGCTACGCCGTGACCGGCTGGGAGCCCACCGGCGGCGGGCGGGCAACCCGAGACGGCCGGGACGGCCGCGGGCACGTCACGGGCCCGCGTCCGGCTCTGCTGCGCGCGGACCAGATCGGATGGGGCGTAGCCGGCGTGCGGATTCTGGCCGAGGTGGCGCTCACCGCCGAGCCGGGTGCCACGGTCGGACTGCTCGGGCCGAACGGCTCAGGCAAGTCGAGCCTGCTGCGGCTGCTGGCCGGGCTGGCGCGACCCGACTCCGGGCTGGTGCTCCTCGACGACGTCGCGTTGAGCGCGCTGTCTCGGCGCGCACTGTCCCGGCGGATCGCGGTGGTCACCCAGCAGGCGGTCACCGACGTGGAGATGTCCGCCCTGGAGGTGGTCCTGTTGGGCCGAATCCCGTACCGCCCACGTCTCGCCGGTGTCGCCGCTGCCGATGTGGCCCTGGCCCGGCACGCGCTCGCCGAGGCCGGTCTGGCCGGGTTCGAGCAGCGGCGCTGGTCCACCCTGTCAGGTGGGGAGCGGCAGCGAGTGGACCTGGCCCGCGCCCTGGTTCAGGAGCCGGACCTGCTGCTGCTCGACGAGCCGACGAACCACCTGGACATCCGGCACCAGCTGGACCTGTTGCAGTTCCTCTCGGAGTCGGCGACCACCGTCGTGGTGACCCTGCACGATCTCAACCTGGCCGCACAGTACTGCGACCGGCTGGTGCTGTTGCACGCCGGCCGAGTGGTCGCGGCGGGTGCGCCCGCCGAGGTGCTCACCGCAGACCGGATCGCGCAGGCATACCGGGTACGGGCGGACGTCGACACGGCGGCTGACGGCCGGCCCCGGGTCCGCTACCGCCGGCCCGGCTCCTGATCCGTCTCAGGCTGTCGTAGGTGGCTAAAGGATCGTCGCCGTGACTGGTTGGATCTACAACGATCGCCCTGAAGGCGTGCGGTTCCTGGCCGAGCGGATCGCGGATCCGGGCCGTGGGGAGATTGAGAACGAGATCTGGGACTGGGTCGTGCGTGGCGAGGACGACGCCGACGAGTTCGTGGATTCCCTTGACGAGGACGAGCAGCGCCACGGCGCCACCGACGAGGAGCTCAGGGCGGCGTACGACAAGGCGTTGGCCGCTCGGCGGGCGCAGCAGCGTGGGTGGGGTGAGGTGCGGAGCAACCTCGCCCGCGCCTTCCTTGATCTCCTCCTTAGCGCTGAACAGGACGCGACCCCAGTGCACCCGCGGCACGGCGACCTCCAGTTCCCGCAGACGCGCCCGTTCGGCGGGGCCTGTCACCGACTCCTCGACGTCGCCAGGCAGCGAGGCGTGCGGTTCGGCGTCGATACCGAGTCCCGCCAGGGCCGTCCGTGGGGCCACCGCAGCCGCCCGGTAGCCGGAGCAGTGCGTGATGCTACCCACGATGCCGGGCGGCCAGAGCGGCTCGCGGCACGGCCCCGATGTGAGCGGTGCGGCCGCATGCCCCAGTTGTTCCAGGCCTGCCGGGCACAGCGGCGGGCTGTGACGAACTCCCGTCGCCGACTGTCGAGCGCACCGGCGATCAGGTCCTCCTCGCCGGGGAACGGCTCTTCGCCCAGGATGTCCTCGAACTGTTCCACCACCGCCACTGATACCGGGACCAGGGACGTGATCACCGACCACCGTCCACATCATCCACGCTATCGAAAATGACATTCATGCCGGTGTACGCTACGTCCTGTCTCCGTGCCCGCCCAATACGCACCCGACCCACGAGGAGCCTCTCGATGTCACTCGGCACCCTCGCCCCCCAGGGCGATCCCGTCCCGGCCCTCACCGAAATCTGGTCGGAACTGCTCGGCGTGCCCTCGCGCACCATCGAGCCCGAGGTGTCGTTCCTGCGTCTGGGCGGAGACTCGGTCCTGGCGGTCCGCATGGCCGCACTCATCCGCAAACGCCTGGGCGTGGTGCTCGCGCTGGCCGATGTGGGTGCCGAGTCGACGGTGTCGGAGCTGGCCGGGCTCGTAGGCAGAAGGTCAGCCGGCGGCACCGCGGCCCGGGCGTTGCCGGTCGACCTGCGGCGGCGTGCCGACAAGGCGAGCCCGTTCGCGCTACTTCCCCTGCAACAGGGATACTTCGTCGGCCAGCAGGGCGGCTGGGAGCTGTCGTACGAGTCCGCGCACTTCTACAGCGATGTCGCGTTGCGGAACATGGACAGCGACGAGGCCGCTGAAGCCCTCGCCGACGCCCTGCGGCGCCTCGCCGAGCACCAGCCGATGCTGCGGGCCCGGGTCACCTCCGACGGCATGCAGCACATCCTGCCGCTCGACGCCCCCGCGGCCGTCCCCGAGCCGCAGGTGTACGACCTGCGCAACGCATCGATCGAGACAGCGTCCGAGAGTCTGGCCCGGCTGCGCGCGGAAATGATCGCGAACGGGCCCGACCCGACCCACAGTCCCGGACTCGACGTCCGGCTGACACTGCTGCCCGACGGCAGGGGCCGGCTCCACACGAACATGAGCCTGCTGTTGTTCGACGGATGGTCCGCCACGCTGCTCAACCGGGAACTGCTCGAACTGAGCGCCGACTGGAACGCCGTGCCCGCCCCGCTGGACATGGACTTCGACGACTACGTCGCGTCGGTGCAGGCCCTCCCCCAGAGTGATGCCTGGGCCGGCGACCGCGACTGGTGGTGGTCGCGCCTGGACACCCTGCCGCAGCCCCCGGCGCTGCCGCTGGCAGCCGACCCCCGGGAGGTCCGTGCCACGACGATGGCCAACCGGGAGCAGTACCTGTCGCCCGGCCGCTGGGCCGCGCTGCGCGACCGGTGCGCCGCGCACGACGTCACCCCGTCGACCGCGATGTTCACCGCCTTCGCGATCACCATCGCCCGGTGGGCCGGCCACCACCGCCTCCTGCTGAACTCCCTGCAGCTCAACCGGCTGCCGCTGCATCCCGACGTGCATCGCGTCTTCGGGGCCTTCGCCTCGACCATGCTGCTGCCCACCGAACTCGCACCCGGCTCGACGTTCACGCAACTGGTCACCCAGGCACAACGGCGGTTCACCGAGTATTCCGGGCACGCACTGGTGACCGGTGTCGAGGTGTCCCGGGAGCTCGGCCGGCGGCGCGGCACCCATCGGCCGGTCGCCCCGGTGGTGTTCCAGAGCACGCTCGGCATGGACGCCGCCATGGGCGCTCAGCAGCCCGACGCCGCCGGGCCGTTGGGTGAGCTGGGCATGGACGACTTCTTCCATCAGCTGCGTACCCCCCAGGTGGCGCTGGAAGCCCGGTTCTACGAGCTACGGGGATCGCTGGCCATCGTGTTCTCGCTGGTGGAAGAGCTGTTCGACGCCGCGCAGGTGGACGCCGCCTACGCCGAACTGGTGGCGCTGGTCGGCAGCCTCGCCGACGGCGAGGGCTGGGACCGGCCGGTCGACCTACCCACGGAGCCGGACAGCGACCGGACCGGCCTGCGGCTGGGGCAGTACGCCGACGACCGTCCCGGTGCCGCCGACGGCCCGCCCGCAACCGAACTCGAGCAGACGATCGCCATGCTGTGGGAAGAACTGCTGGACACGCCGGTGCTCGACCGCAGCGCCAGCTTCTTCGATCTCGGCGGCGACTCCCTGCTCGCCGTACGGGCCCTGGCCGGGCTGGCCAAGGAGGCGGGAGTCACCGTGCCGGTGCGCGACTTCCTCGCCGACCCCACGGTGGCCGGGCTGGCCGCGGTTAGCCGCGCGGGTGCCGCGCGATGACGGGCTCCGTCGGCGTGCTCGGTGGTGCCGGCACGGTCGGCCGGACCGCCGTCGAACGGCTGCGTGGCTTCGGGCTCCCCGTCCGGGTCGGTGGGCGTGATCTCGACCGGGCCGGCGAGGTCGCCGAGGCGAACGGATCGACTGCTGTGCGCGTCGACCTGTTCGATGACGCCTCGCTCGAGGCGTTCTGCGCGGGCTGCTCGGTGGTGCTCAACTGTGCCGGGCCGTCGTACCGGATTCTCGACCGGGTCGCTCGGGCTGCCCTGTCAGCAGGTGCGGGCTACGTGGACGCGGCGGGTGACTTGGTGGCGGTGGAGGCTCTCACCCAGGATCCACCGGCCGGTCTTTCGCAGCACGCGGCTGTCTTCTCCGCCGGGCTGATGCCCGGCCTCTCCGGGCTCCTGCCACGGCTGCTGCTGGACGGCAGCCCGGTGGCCCGCCTCGACGTGTATGTCGGCGGGTCGGTGGAGATCAGCGCGGCTTCCGCAGTGGACGCGCTGCTGACCCGGGGGCCGAAGTTCGGGCACGCGCTGGCGGTGTGGCGCGACGGACAGGTGGCGCAGCACAGCCTGGCGCCGCTGCGTTCCATCACGCTGCCCGGCTTCCACGGGCGGGTGCACGCCGTACCGTTCCTGTCCACCGAGATGATCGGTCTGGCGTCGGCGGCCGGGCTTTCCGAACTGCGCAACTACACCGTGTACGCGACGGACAACCTGCCGCGGGCCTTCGCGACCGCGTGGGCCGACGACGACGAGTCGCCGGAGGCGCACGCTGCCGCGATCGTGCAGGCGGCGCGGCGCGATGTCGAGGACCACGGACGTCACTACGCGGTTTTGGCGTACGCCCGTCCGCCGGCCGGGTCCGGCCTGGTGCCTCGTCGGGTGCTGCTGAGGACACCGGACTCGTACCCGCTCAGCGGGGTGGTGGCGGCCATCGCGGCACGCGAGGTGGCCGCCGGTGCCGTCGCACCCGGCGCGCACTATGCCTCGGAGGCATTGAACCCCCAAACGGTCGCCAGAGAGTTGGCGGGCGACCCCTGGGTCAGCGAGCTGGCCCTGCCCTCTCGCTGACTGGCGCGCAGGTCGTACTCAGGTGGTGGCGGCGAAGAGTTGGACGCCGACCGGATGCAACGGATGGTCCGGGCCGGGAACGGAGACGATCTGGCTGAAGCCGGCGTCGTCCAGCTCGGCCCGCCACTGCGTCTCGTCGAGGAAGATCTGGCCGGTTCCCGCCCGCCTGTCCCGGTCACCCGGCCGCTGCCCGCCCGGCCGGGCCGACATCAGGAACTGCATGGACGTCAGGATCTGGTGCATCTCGCGCGTGGTCTCCACGAACAGGAGCACACCACCGGGCTGCAGCAGGCGCCGGAAACCGCGCAGGGTTGCGGCGATGTCGACGGCGTTGTGCAGCACGTTGGCGGCGAGCACGACATCGAGTGTGCCCTCGCCGACGTCCTGCGCGAGGATGTCCGTGTTGATGTCGAACCGCCCGTACCGTAGGCCGGCGCGGTCGGCGAACCGGCGCCGGGCGTCGGTGAGGAAGAACGCCGAGACATCGGTGAACAGGTAGTCCAGGGGAGTCTCGCGCAGCGCGTCGAGGACGTCCACGGTGGTACCGCCGACCCCGGCCCCCACTTCCAGAACCCGTAGCGGCCGGTCGGCGGGACGCCATTGCGCTGCCCAGCGCAACGCTTCGGCCGTGGCGGCGTTGACGTAACGGTTGACGGCGTTGTCCCGGTAGGCGCCTTCGGCGGTGCCGGTCTCGCCGTCTGCGAACAGCAGCGCCTGCAGGCTGACCTCGTCACGCAACAGTGCGGGCAGGTACTGCACCGCGGTCTGGAAGAACCGGGTGAGTTCGGGCGGGTAGTGCAGGCCCCGGCGAGCGTCGTCGATGCCGTCGACGGCCGCGACCAGAGCCGTCCGTCCCGGTGCACGCAGATCGTGGTAGCGGTGACCGTCGGTGCTGAGCATGCCGGCATCAACGAGAACCGCGAGCCAGCGGCGCATGATCCATTGATGTCTCGGCGCGATGGCCAGCGCGGCCGCGATCTTCTCCTCGTCGTCGCCGGACGGTCCGGTGCACAGGTCCGCGCCGGCAAGGGTGTCGGCCATGGCCAGCCGGGCGATGCGGTCGAGCTCCTGGAGAAAGACCGGCAGACGCTCGGCGTCGTGCGGGTCGACCGCACGGGCGGCAGCGGCCGCGATGCGATCGGCCGGAACGCCACGGTCGACGGTGAGCCGCAGTCCCCGCGTATTGGCGCCCGCCTGCCGGAGCATCGCCCGCGTGGCCTCGCCGACGCGGCGGCGTACGAAGGCGGTGAACGGCTCATGGGCGCGGCCGGGCGCGGAAGCGACCGAGGTGAAGGCAGCGGCCGCGGGAGCGACGAGCGCGAGAGCGGCAGGATCGGACTGGTCCAGCACCACCGCGACGTCGGCTCCGGCCAGAGCGGTACGCAGCTGGTGAGCGGTGACGGCGTCGGCGGCGTTCACCAGGAGCCGGTTGGGGATGCCGCCGATGCGGATCGGCCGGCCCTCGGCGATCATCGCGCGGGCATCGTCCATTCCGGCCCAGTTATGGGCGGCGGGCGGGACGCAGGCGTCGGCCGCTTCGACGTGGAGGACCGCGTCGAAGCGGTAGCGGGTCAACTCGGTGTCGGCGGTCATGGTCTTCGGATAGGCGGCGATGCGCACGTCGCGGCCGCTGCCCATCGCGGCGCGGGCGAGTACGGCGGGGTCGAAGTTGAGTTCGTCGTCGCGGTCGGCTCGGGCTCGGGCGCGCTCGGTGATCACGGAGTCGGTCGCCTCCGGGTCGGCGGCGCGTTCCAGCCAGCGGCAGTAGGCGTCCAGCAGACCGGCGTGCCGGTTGTCGCCCACGATCACCACCCCGCCGGGTGCGACGAGCCGGACCGCGTCCTGCACCACCCGGCTGAGATAGGCGACATCGGGGAAGCACTGCGTGACGGAGTTGACGAGGACGCAGTCCGGTCCGGCGGTGGGGACACCGGCCCGGTCGAGGGCCCGCCGCACCTGCCCGGAACTCGACTCGTGTGCGCCGGCGCTGAGGAAGACCTGCCCCGGCCTGGCCCGCTGCTCGTGCCGGCGCACCATGTCCTCAGCGACGTCGGTGCCGACATAGCCGGCCAGGTGCGGGTACAGCCGGTCGGCGAGCAGCCCGGTTCCGCAGCCCAGCTCCAGGACGTGCCGTGGCCGCGTGGCGAGCACCAGTTCGACGGTGCGCTCGACCCATTCGGTCATGTGCGCGACGGGCAGCGGCTCCCCGGTGTCGGAGGCGCGCCATCCCGCCAGGGTGTCACCGGTGCCCGCTCCCGCCGCGTACGTGTAGTCGTACACCTCGGCCCAGTGATCCAGGTATTCGCGTACCAGCGGCCCCAGGCCGGGCCGGACCGCGGTGGCTTCGGGCCGCAGCCGGATCTGCAAGCCGGTGCCGTCGTGGGCTGCGGCGGCGATCCACGGGTGGGCGTGCAGCCGGTCCAGGGCGGCGGTCATCTCCGGGGACACGTACGGCTCCGTTCGGTGGTCATGACAGGTGGCGGGCGAGGGCGGTGTTGAGTACGCGTGCGACAGCGGTGAGTGCCGGCTCGCGCATCAGGGAGTAGTGGTCGGCGTCGACACCGATCACCTCGGGAGGCATGGCGAGACTGGTGGACCAGCCCAGGTCGGTCAACCCGGGTGGGGTGTCGTCGACGCCCATGCCGATGCCCGAGTTGCGGGTGGCCCTGCGATCGGCTCTGACCAGCAGGGTGTGGGTCCGCTCGTCGCCGTGGAAGCCCGGCCGGTGCTGGGCGAGACTATGCAGGTGCCGGCCGAAGACCGCGACACGGGAACGGGGATCCTCACGGGTGCCGAGGAGCCGGTGCTGCCGGAGCCGGTCCGTCGCCTCCTGCCAGCGTTGCTCGGCCGGTACGCTCAGGAAGGCGTTCAACGCGTCGGTCGTACCCATGCCGAGGTCGATGTCGAGGTAAGCCTCCAGCGCTCCCAGGTGCCGGGCGAGCACTAGAGTCTCCGCCGTCTCGGGCTCGCCGGGGACCGCCGTGATGTAGGTGGGGTCGTTGGAGTCCAGCATCACCAGCAGCGCGACATGCTGGCCCTGGCTGTGCAGGGTCCGGGCCATCTCCTGGCCCAGGCTGCCGCCCATCGACCAGCCGCCGAGCAGGTACGGGCCGTCGGGCTGGACGGAACGCAGGACATCGACGTAGAGGCGCGCCAGAGCGGGCAGCTCGGTGGGCGCCTCGCCGCCGGACAGGCCAGGATCGGTCAGGCCGACGACGGTGACCCGCTCGTCGAGCCGCTGGCCGAGGTCGGCGTAGCAGGTCACGTCGCCGCCGGAGGGATGGACGAGGAACAGCGTCGGACCGGATCCGGTTCCGGCACGCAAAGTAATCGCCACGTCCCCGACCGGCAGCGCCGGGGTGGCGCTTACGGCCTCGCTGCGCCAGGCTGCCGGGTCCGTCAGGCTGCGCAGCCGGCTCAGGTAACGGTCGAACATGCGGTCGACCTCGGCCGGCGGCAGCACCGGCTCCAGCGCATCCCACTGGACCAGTAGCTGACCGTGATGCTCCAGAACCTGATGGTCGAGCACGGTCTGGGGGGTCTGGCTCAGGGCGGACACCTGCCGGCCCGCCCACTCCAGGTCACGGTCGCCGCCGATGACGTCGTCCAGTCCGAGCGCACTGGTGAACACGACCGGTACGGAGGTGAGCGCACCGGTCTGCGCGGACTTCTCCGCCAGCAGGTCGAGGGCGGAGAAGAGCCGATGGTCCAGATCGGTGAACAGTCGGCGGTGCACTCGGCCGGCGTGTTCGGCGAAGCTGCCGGCTGCACGCCGGTCCACCTCGTGCAGCAGCAGCGAGGTGAAGTCACCGACCACGCTGTCCATCGCCGGATGCAGCGGCGGGCGGTCGAACAGAGTCAGCGTGACGGCGAAGTGTTCCTCGCCGCTCCACTGGGCGAGCAGTTCGCCGTACGCGGTGAGAAGGGCGGCTGTCGGGGTGACGCCGTTGGCGGCGGCGTTACGGCGGAAGGCGGCCCACTGCTGCGCGTCGAGCCGGCCCGTATGCCGCTCGAACCGGCCGCCGGTCTCGATACCGGAGACCGGCAAAGTGGGTGCGCCGGGCAGGCCGGGCAGCCGGTCGCGCCAATAGCCGGCAGCCCGCGTCCACTCGGGGGTGTCGCGGCGTGCCGCCAGAGCTCGCACGCAACCGGCAAAGGTGATCGGCACCTCCGGCAGGGCCTGATCGGGATCCGCGTAGTAGTGACGCAGGTCCCGGTCGATGATCCAGTAGCTGCCGGCGTCGCAGACGAGGACGTCGATGCCGAGAAATAGACGAACGCCACCGCCCGGCAGCCGGGCCGCGCGGATCTGGACCAGCGGCCACCGATCGGACGGACCGGGTCGGCGGAAGACCTGCTCGCGCAGGGCGGCGAGCCGTTCGGCGCGTTTCTGCTCACCGGCCTGGGTCAGATCCACCGGGCGGATGCGGTAGGAGGGCACCTGTTCCAGTTGCCGCAGCCGACCCTGACCGGTCGTGATGGTGCGCAGCATCGCGTGCCGGGCGATGACGAGGTTCCACGCCTGCTCGTAGCGGTCGAGATCGAGGTCCGGGCAGTCGTACTCCAGAGCGAAGTGACAGGCGGTGTCGCCGAAGCGGTAACCCCCGGTGCGGCCCGTCCAGTAGGCGTGCTGCACACGGGTCATGGCGAAGGTGCCGTCCGGGTCCGGTCCACCGGTCACCGTCGTGGCCGGATCCCGCTCTGCAGCCGGTTGCGCGCTGCCGATCGTCCCGGCCAGACCGGCGACAGTCGGACGGGCGAGCAGGTCCCGCAAGCTCAGCCGGACCCGGTACCGTTCTCCCAGGTCGGCGAGCATACGGGTGGCCAGCAGCGAGTGTCCGCCCAGAGCGAAGAAGTCGCTGTCGCCGTCGGTGACCGAGGCGCCGAACAGGTCGGACCAGGCTGCCGCCACGACCGCTTCGACGCCGGTGAGGTCACTGGTGACGTCGTCGTGCCGGTGTGCGGTCGTCCGGTCCGCGGCACGCATCCGGGTGCGCAGGTCGGTAGTGGAGACCGCCACGACCGGCGGCACGGTGCCGGCCGTCGCGGCGCTCAGGATCGCGTCGAGGGCGTGCATGCCGGTGGCGGCGTCGAGCGCGAAGGTCAGGTTGACCTCGCGTTCACTGCCCAGCGGCCCCACCTTCCAGGCGTCCCAGACCACGCTGACCCAGCGGGTGTCACCGATGGGCGGCTGTTGCGCGAGGGCGTCGAGGAAGCCGTTCGAGGCACAGTAGGGCCCGGTGCCGATGCCTCCGACGAGCGTGCCGGCCGACGACATGAGCACAACATGGCGGGGACGCTGCTGCGGCGGCAGGTCCTCGATCGCGGCCCGCAGGGCCAGTGCTCCCCGGGCTTTCGCCCGGAGGTGGCCGTCCACGTGTTCGGGGCCGATGCGGCGCATTGGTGCCAATTCTTCGGTGGCCACCACGCCCGCGGCATGCACCACGAGGTCGAGGGTGGACTGCGAGCTCACGTCGGCCAGCAGCACGCCGGTGGCGCCGGGGTCGGCGGCGTCGAGCACCTGCACGGACACGTCGTGCCCGCGCTGGACGAGGTGGTGCACCGCGTCCTTGCGGTCGCCGGAACGGGAGGTGATCACGACCCTCATTCCCTGCCCGGCCAGGTGCGCTGCGATGGTGACGCCGACATCGCCGAGGCCGCCGATGATCAGCGCGGCCGTGCCGGGTCGCGCGGCCGGGGCGGAGGAGAGTGCGGGCCAGGGTGCCAGGCCGCTCACCCACCGCTGGGAGTTACGGACGGCGGTCTGGATTCCGGTGGATCCCCCTCGCAGGTCGGCGAGTTCGGCGATCACCGCCGGCGCGTGGGTCCGCAGGTCGGTGACGTCGACGGTGCGCCACGACAGTCCGGGCGTCTCCTGGGCGAGGACCCGGGGCAGGGACCGTACCGCCGCGGCGCCGGGCGCGGGCACGTCCGGGCTCTCGACGCGGCATCCGTTCACCGTCACCTGGAGCAGGAAAGCGGGTGGCGGATCGAGCGCGGCGACCCGGCCGTACCGGAGGATCTCCTCACGGGTCTGCTCGGGTGTCCGGGCGTCACCGGTGACGATCACCACGCCGTCGACCGCTTTGGCCGGATCGTCGAGGCCGACGACTTCGGCGTCGCGGGCACGCAGCGCCGCGCCGATGACATCTCCGGGGTCACCGGTCACCAGCCAGCGCCCGCCCAGACTCGGTACGGCGGGCAGCGGCGGCTCCTGCCGCCAGAGCGGTACCTGAACAAGCTCGCTGGTCTGTGGCTCCGTCGTCTGCGGCTCGGGGTCGATCCACAGGCGGCGTCGCTGGAAGGCGTACCCGGGTGCGACGACCCGCCGCCGCCCCGGCCGGTGCATGGCGGTGAAGTCGACGAGCACGCCGTGGCTCCACAGTTCGCCGGCGGCCAGGCGTGCCGACGCCAGGTCGGACAGTTCGCCGTCCGACGGGTACGTGGTGACGGTGGCCTTCAGGTGCGCAGGGCCGTGGCTGCGGGCGGCAGCGACAAGGGCCGCCCCGGGGCCGACCTGGATCACCACGGTCGGCGTCGGCTCCGCCGTCGCGGCGGTGAGCGCGGCGGAGAAACGCACCGGCTCACGCAACTGGCGGACCCAGTGCTCCGGATCGGCGAGGTCTTCGCCGACCATCGTGCCGGTCAAGGAGCTGACGGTGGGCACGATGGGCCGCCCGGCGCGCACCGACCGCGCGGCCGCCCGCATGTCCGGCAGCGCCGGGTCGATCAGCCGCGAATGCGCGGCGGACCTCAGTGGTAGCCGGGCCGGCGCGATCCCCCTGCGGCCGAGAACGGCGACCAGATCCTCCACAGCGCCGGCCGGCCCGGAGACCACGCAGGATTGTGGAGCATTCACTGCGGCTAGGTCGAGATCGGGGTGTTCGCGCAGCAGAGCTGTCACATCGGATTCGGACAGTGGGACGGACAGCATCGCTCCGCCGCCCGCGGCTCCGGCCAGCGCGCGGGATCGCACCGCGACGAGGGTCACGGCGTCGGGCAACGTCAGTGCCCCGGAGACGACCGCGGCAGCGTACTCGCCGAGGCTGTGGCCGAGCAGGACGTCCGGGTGGATGCCCCAGGATTCGAGCAGCCGGGCGGTGGCGACCGAGACGGTGAACAGGGCGGGCAGCCCCACGACGGCCGACTCGGCCGTCGTCTCGTCACCTCCGGTGATCAACGTGGTGACGTCGGTGCCGAGGTGGTCGCGGAACAGTTTCGCGCACTCCTGCACGCACGAGGCGAACACCGGCTCGTCGGCGTACAACTGCGCGGCCATGCCCGCGTACTGGCTGCCGCCGCCAGGGAAGAGGAACACGAGGCGCGGCGCGCCGTCGGTGCGCACCGCAGCGGTACGCCGCGGCGTGATTCCGGGGCCCGCGACGACCGCCTGCCGGTACGGGTGGTACTTGCGACCGTGTTGCAGGGTGTGCGCGATGTCGGGCAGATCTGCCGACGGCACCTCGCGTGCGGTGGCGTCGAGGGCGGCCGGTTCGTACGCCGAGTAGAGCAGGATCTGGGGCCGGTCGTCCGGCGAGGTGGCCGTCCGGTCGGGCGCCGGGCCAAGCACGACGTGCGCGTTGGTGCCGCCGATGCCGAACGAGCTGACACCCGCGTAGGGCGGGGCATCCCACGGTCGGGTGCGGGTGACCACCGCGAACGGTGAGCCGTCCAGCCCGAGCTGGTCGTTGATCGGATCGGCGTGCAGCGAGGCGGGCAGTGTCCGGTGATGCAACGCGAGCACCGTCTTGATGAACGACGCGATACCGGCGGCCGCGTTGGCGTGACCGATGTTGCTCTTGACAGAGCCGAGCCCGCACCATGCCGTGGTCCGGATGCCGTCGTGGCCGAATGCCTTGCGCAGGGCGGCGACCTCGATCGGATCGCCCAGGCGGGTGCCGGTGCCGTGGGCCTCGACGTATCCGACCTGCGACGGTTCGATGCCCGCGACGGCAAGGGCTTCCGCGATCACCCGGGCCTGCCCGCGCAGCGACGGGGCGGTGAAGCCGACCTTGTCGGCGCCGTCGTTGTTGACCGCGCTGCCGTGCAGAACCGCGAGGACGGGATCACCGTCGGCGAGCGCGTCGTAGAGTCGGCGCAGCACCACCGCACCCACACCCTGGCTGTAGACGATGCCGGTGCCGTCGGCGGAGAAGGGCCGGACCCGCCCGTCGACGGCGAAGATGCCTTCCGGCACATACCGGTAGCCGTGACCCTGCGGGACGATCAGCGAAGCGGCGCCCGCGACGGCCATGTCGCATTCGCCGGCCAGCAGGGACTGGGCGGCCACGTGGACGGCGACCAGCGAGGTGGAGCAGGTCGTGGTGATGTTCATCGCCGGCCCGGTCAGGCCCAGCCGGTAGGCCGTCTGCAGAGGTAGGTAGTCGGCCTGGGTGGCGATGGCGGTCTGCAGGCTGCCGAGGGGATCGGGCCCGCCGCCGGTCGGATCCCAGCGACCGGCGAGGTTGGCCGTGAGATAGGCACTCTGGGCCGTTCCTGCGAAGACACCGACCGCCTCGATGCCGGCGCCGCCGCCGTGCCCGCTGCGTTCTAGCGCCTCCCAGGCGGTCTCGAGGAAGAGCCGGTGCTGCGGGTCGGTGAGGGCCGCTTCGGCATCGGTGAGCCCGAAGGGGGACGGATCGAACAGTTCCTGGCCGTCGATGATCCCGCCGACCGGCACGTAGTCCTTGCGCCGACGCATGCCCAGAGGCACGCCTCGGTCGGCGAGTTCCTCGTCGGGGAACCGGGTGAGGCCTTCGCGCGCGTCCCGCAGCAGCTCCCAGAAGCGGTCGGCGTTCGGTGCACCGGGGAAGCGCCCGGCGACGGCGGTCACCGCAAGGGCGGGGTGGGACGGCGAAGGGGGCGTCATCGCGCTCCTCGATGGTTGGCCGGAAGGGGCTCATCCGTTATACATGAGAATGACAACCATTTCCATCGACGCGGTCCACTATCGACCGAGCCTACTGGAAATCGTTGTCGTTTTCATGTTGTACTACTCGCTCCGAGTCCTGGGGAGGAGCCGCATGACGGCCTCGCACACACCGCCGATCGACCGAGTGGACGAGGTGACCGCATGCCTCGCGGAGAGCCTCGACCTCGACCCGGCCGACATCGATCCCGGCCGCAAGCTCACCGAGCTGGGACTGGACTCGTTCGCCGCGGTCCGATTGCGGCGCAGGCTGCTGGACGAACTCGGTGTGGATCTGCCTCTGACCACATTCCTCAACGGCGCGACACCCGGCACCGTCACCGCGGCCGTGCTCGCCGCACCGTCCGGCGACGGGCCGGCGGAGACCGTCCCCACGACCGCTTCCGCTGCCGCCGCCGGGACCGAGCCCTTCCCGCTCACCGCGCTGCAGACGGCATACCTGCTCGGCCGCGATCCGTCACTGCCACTGGGCGGCGTGGCCACGTACTTCTACTTCGAGTACGACCGGCGACCCGGCGGCGACGCGGAGGCCGACGTCCGCGCTCTGACGGACGGATGGAACCGCCTGGTGGCCCGCCACCCGATGCTGCGGCTGGTCATCGACGAGGAGGCCCGCCAACGGGTGCTCCCCAGCGAGCTGCGCTACGAGATCCCGGTCACCGACTTGCGCACCGCCCCGCCCACAGACGCCGAACGGACCCTGGCGGACATGCGTACCGCGCTGTCCCATCGACCACACGCGGTGGACCGCTGGCCGTTGTTCGACATCCGCGCCGCGTTACTGCCGGACGGCCGCACCCGGTTGTTCGTCGGCATGGACATCATCGCCTTCGACATGGCCGGCTGGATGCAGCTCATGCGCGAATGGGGTCAGGCGACCACCGATCCGAACCTGCTGGCGGCGCCACCGGTCACCACTTTCGCGGCCCTGCTCGCCTACCGGGAGCAGGATCCTGCCGAAGCCGCACGCCGCGAGCGTGACCGCGCGTACTGGCAGAGCCGGGCGGACCGGCTCCCGCCTGGCCCGGCACTGCCCTGGAGCGCGACCGCGGAGAAGCTGGGTGTCCCGCACTTCACCCGGCATGCCGCGGCCCTGACCGCCGGCGAGTGGTCGCGGCTGCGGAGCCGGGCGAGCAGGCACGGAGTCTCCGCCACCGCCGTGCTGCTGGCCGCCCTGGCGTCGATCCTCGGCCGCTGGGGCGCGACCGACCCGTTCTGTGTGAACACCACGCTGTTCGACCGGCCGCAGGACGACGATCGCCTGCGCACGGTGGTGGGCGACTTCACCACCACCGTGCTCACCGAGTGCGCCCCCCTCGACCCGTCCGGAGACGGCGGGTTCGCCGGCTACGCCGCCGCGGTCAACCACCGGTTCTGGTCCGACCTGGAGCACCGTTCCGTCTCGGCCGTCGAGGCGCTCCGAGGTCGCGGAAACGCCGGGCTCGTCCCCGCATATCCCGTCGTGTTCACCAGCGGGGTCGGACTGGCCGCCACGACCGAGCCCCCGACCGCCTGGCTGGGTGAGGAGGTCTTCGGAGTCTCACAGACCCCGCAGATCTTCGTCGACCACATCGTCTGGGAGGATGGCGACCGGCTGCGCATCGCCTGGGACGTCGTCGACGGATGCCTGCCCGACGGCTTCGCCACCGGTATCCGCGACGCCCACCTGCGACTGCTGCGCCGGCTGGCCGACGACGAGCAGGCCTGGACCGATCCGGCCTTCGGCTGGGACCCGTCCTTCCGGCCGGACGAGGCACTGGACGTCAGCCCGTTCGGCGGCGACTGCGGGCCGCTGATCGACGATCCGCTGCGGGCGAACGCCGGCCGAGCACCACAGGACGTCGCCCTCATACACGGGGACGACGTCGTTACCCATGGCGAACTGGACGCACGAGCCCGCGCCACCGCTGCCCTGCTCGCCGGACACGGGCTGGGACCGAGTGACATGGTGGCGGTGGCCGCTCCAAAGGGCGCCGCACAGATCGCCGCTACACTCGGCATCACCGCCTCCGGCGCCGGCTATGTCCCGGTCGAACCGTCCTGGCCGGCGGCACGGATCGCCTCCGTCTGTGCGCAGGCCGACATCAAGCATGCGCTGGTCACCGGCATGACCTCGGCACAGTGGCCGGACACCGTACAAATTCACGCCATCGACGACGGCGCGCCGGACGGCGACGAGGCCGCCGCAGAGCCACGCGCGCCGCGCCCGGGAGATCTGGCGTACGCCATCTTCACCTCCGGCTCCACCGGGCGGCCCAAGGGTGTGGCGGTCGAGCATCGCCAGGCCCGTACGACACTCGACGACATGGCCGACCGCTTCCCTCTGGAGGCGGGCGACCGGGTGCTCGCGCTGTCGGCACTGTCGTTCGACCTGTCGGTCTACGACGTGTTCGGTGTACTCGGCGCCGGTGGGGCGATGGTGCTACCCGACCCCGACCGCCAGCGCGACCCCGGCCATTGGCTGGAACTGATGGACCGGCATCGGGTGTCGGTGTGGAACACCGCACCGGCACTGCTGGAGATGCTCGTCGAGTACGCCGAGATCGACCCCGGCGCTGCGGCCTCGGCCATGTCCTCACTGCGCCTGGTACTCCTCTCCGGCGACTGGATCCCGGTGACGCTGCCCGACAGAGTGCGGGTGCTCGCGCCACAGGCCCGGATCATCAGCTTGGGCGGCGCGACCGAGGCGTCCATCTGGTCCATCTGCCATCCGATCGAAGAAGTCGACCCGGCGTGGCGCAGCATCCCCTACGGGCGGGCGCTACGCGGACAGTCCTTCCATATCCTCGACGGCGACGGGCGGCCCTGCCCGGTCGGTGAGGCCGGCGAGCTGTACATCGGTGGCGACGGGGTGGCGGCCGGCTATCTCGGTGACCCGGAACAGACCGCACAACGGTTCACCACCCACCCGGTCCTGCGCCGCCGCACCTACCGCACCGGCGACCTCGGCCGCTGGCGCTACGACGGGACGATCGAGTTCCTCGGCCGCGTCGACCGGCAGGTCAAGATCCGCGGCCACCGCATCGAGCTCGGCGAGATCGAAGCCGTGCTCAGCCGCGCACCCGGCGTACGACGCTGTGTGGCCCGGTCCGTGCCGGGACCGGACGGCGGCGCCCGACTCGTCGCCTATGTGGCCACCGGCGACGATGCGTCACCTCTGGCCGAGGACGTCTTGGTGGCCCGCCTACGCGAGCACCTGCCCGAGTACATGATCCCCAGCCGCTTCGTGCAACTGGCGGCGCTGCCCGTGACGGTAAACGGCAAGGTCGACCACGACCGGCTGGGCAACCCCTTCCGCAACGACCCGCCTTTTCACCAGCCCCCTGCCGTCCCGGCGACCACGTCCGCACCGCCGCAGGTCGCGGCTCCGGCGGACCCGGACGACCTGACCGGACTGCTCGTCGACGCCGCCCGTTCGGGGCTCGACGTCCGCGTCAGCGTGCGCCCGGGCCGACTGGACGTCGTCTCGGCCCTGCGGGCGGCCACCGAACTGGCCGTAGCGGTCCGGCCGTCGAACGGCTCCTACGAGGTGGTGCCGGACCTCGACGGCGAAGCCGTTCTCGGACTCCGGATCATCGCCGAGCCGGTGATCCGTACCGAGGAGCCCACCACGCCCATCGGCACGTCCGACTCGGACATCGAGAACAGCGTGGCCGCCGTGTTCGGCGAACTGATGGACTGCACCGTCGATGTCACCAGGCCATTCTTCGACCTCGGGGCGACCTCGCTGACGCTGCTGCGAGCACACCGGCGGCTCAGCGACCGCCTCGGCGTGCCACTGGCGATGGTCGACCTGTTCGCCCATCCGACCGTCCGCGACCTGGCCCGGCTGATCGCCGGCCGCCGCGCTCCGGTACCACCGGCCACCGCGAACCCGCCCGCAACGACGCCAGCACGAGACCGGGCGGCAGGACGGCTAGCGGCGCGCGCCGCCGCGGCACGCACCACGCTCTGAACCCCGACCGACCCCGCGACAGAAGGCACCCATGAGAACCCGTATCACCCTGACCCTCGTCGCCCTGCTCGGCGCCGCGTCGCTGACCGCATGCGGCGATTCCGAGCAGGCCACCGCGACACCCCCGGACACCCTGCGATACGTGACGGTCGGGTCACCGGCCACCGCGAGCAACGACCCCCACGGCGGGCTCGGCAACGAATCCGACGCGGTGCGGTTCGCGCTGATGTACGACGTGCTCACCGGACAGGGCCCCGACGGACGCACCCAGCCGAGACTGGCGGAGTCGTGGAAACCGGACAGGAGCCTCACGAAGTGGCAGTTCGCCCTGCGCCGCGACGCCACCTTCTCCGACGGGAGGCCAGTGCGGGCCGCGGACGTGCTCTACTCGCTGCGCCGCATCGACCGTAAGGCGGCGGAGAACTACGGCCGGCTGGCCGCTTTCGATCTCGCCGCCTCGCGGGTGGTCGACGACCACACCGTGGAAGTCGTCAGCCGCAAGCCGTTCGCCGAGGTGCCGCGAGCCCTGGAGTCCATGACGTTCATCGTCCCGGAGGGCAGCGACGACTTCACCGCCGCGGTACCCGGGTCGGGACCGTTCACACTGGTCAGCAACGACGCGCAGAGCGCCGTGCTGGAACGCCGCGACGGCTGGTGGGGCACCGCGCCGTCGTTGCGGCGTATCGAGGTCCGGGCGGTCGCCGACCCGCAGGCCCGCGCTCAGGCCGTGCTGTCCGGGCAGGCCGACGTGGCCGCGAGCATCGCGCCGGCGGCGGCGCGACAGGCCGAGGGCCGCACCGACCTGAGCCTGGTCCGCCGGCCGGCGGTCACCATGTACCCGTTCGTGATGCGTACCGACCGCAAACCGTTCGACGACCCCCGTGTCCGCGAGGCGTTCAAGCTGGCCGCCGACCGGCCGGCGCTGGTGCAGGCCACATTCCTCGGGTACGGCCAACCACAGGACGACCTGCTCGCCCCGGCGGATCCGTCCGCGCCTCAAGGGCTGACCCCGCGCACCCGTGATGTGGCCAAGGCACGGCAGTTTCTCACCGATGCGGGCCAGGGCGACGGGCTGACCGTCACGCTGCACACCACGACGTCCTATCCGGGGATGGACACCGCCGCAACACTTTTCGCCTCGCAACTGAAGGAAATCGGTGTCACCGCTGAGGTGAAGATGACCCCGCCGGACACCTACTTCACCACGGTGTGGGGCCAGCAGGACTTCTACACCGGTTACTTCGGCGGTATCCCCTTCTTCGACGTGGCACGGGTGTCGCTGATCTCGGGCTCGCCGACGAACGAGACGGCGTGGAAGCGGCCGGAGTTCGACGCGGCGCTGGACAAGGCCCTGGGCGAGCCGGACGAGGGCGTGCGCAACCGCGTGCTCGGCACATTGCAACAGCAGGTTCGCGACGAGGGCGGGTACGTGGTGTGGGGCACCGGCGACGGCCTGGACCTGACCCGTTCCGGAGTGCAGGGTCTGCCCACCGGCGCCGGCTTCGGACGGCTCTTCATCGATCAGGTACGGCTGCCATGATGATCCTGCGGGCCCTGGTCCGCGCCGTACTGTTGCTGTTCGGCGTCTCGGTGATGGTGTTCGCCGCCACCGAGGCGCTGCCCGGCGACGCCGCCGAGGCCCGCACAGCGGGGCGGGCCACCGCGGCGCAGCTGGCCGAGATGCGGGCCGCCACCAGCTTGGACGCCGCGGTGTGGCGGCGTTACCTGGAGTGGGCCGCTGGCCTGCTTCGCGGGGACGCGGGCGTCTCGTTGATCTCGGGCCGGCCGGTGGCGGACGTGATCGGTCAGCGACTGCCCGCGACAGCCGCGCTGGCCGGTGCCGCAATCCTGGTGACCGTGCCGCTGATGCTGGCGTGGGCCTGGCCCGCCGGTGCGGGCTCGCCGGCCGGCCGGTTGGTCGCCGCCGTCGTGACAGCCACCGCCGCCGTCCCGCAGGTGGTCGTCGCCGCGGCGCTGACCGCTGTGTTCGCCGGGATGCTGGCCTGGTTCCCGCCGATCTCGCTGCTGCCGGCCGACGGGCGCCCACCGGGGCTGTCGGTGCTGGCGCTGCCGACGCTGAGCCTCGCTCTGCCGGCGGCCGCCTACGGAGCGATGCTGCTACGCGGGCTCGTTGCTGACATCGTGGCACGGCCGTACGTGCGTGATGCCCGGCTGCGCGGCCTTCCCGGATGGCGGATCGCCGCTGTCTACGTCGGACCGTTCCTGGTCGCACCGGCTCTGCGGGTCCTGGCCGTCGTCGCGGGTGGTCTGATCGCTGCCACCGCGGTGGTGGAGGTCATGTTCGGCTATGCGGGGCTGGGTGAGCTGCTGGTCGGCGCGGTCGCTAACCGCGACGTCCCGGTGGTGCAGGCCGGTGCGATGCTCGCCGCGGTGGCCGTGGTCCTCGGGATGCTGGCAGCGGATCTCGTCACCGTACGGACCGATCCCCGGCGGGCGATGACATGAGCATCGTGACGGGCGGCCGGCTCGGTTTCGTGACGTTCGCCGGTACCGTCCTGGGTCTCGCCCTGTTCGGCAGCCTGCTGGCGCCGCACGACCCCACCGCACCGCTGGGTGCGCCGTGGTCGCCGTCCGGCGGCGGAAGCCTGCTGGGTACTGATGCCCTGGGCCGTGATGTGCTGTCCCGGGTGCTGGCCGGAGGTCGCCATCTGACCCTCACCGCCGGGGCGGCAGCACTGGTGGCGGCAGCGATCGGCATCGCCGGCGGACTGCTGGCGGGGTGGCACGACGGGCCCCTGTCGCGGCTGCTGCACGCGGCAGCGGATCTGCTTCTCGCCGTACCCCTGCTGTTGATCGCCCTGGTTTTCGCCGTCACCCTGCCCGGCGCCGTGGCGGTGATCGCCGCGACCGTCTGCGGCGGGGCCCCGCTGACGCTGCGTATCGTCGGCGACGCGGTGCGGCAGGTGCGCCATGCCGGCTTCGTCGACGCCGCACTGGGCCGCGGGGAGTCCGGCCCGAGGATCCTGGGCCGGGAGATCCTCCCGGCGGTGGCCGCGCTGGCCGGTTCGGAGATCGGCGCCCGTTTCGTGGTGGCACTGCAACTGGCCGCCGCTCTCAGCCTGTTCGGGCTGGGGCCTGCTCCCCCGGCCCCGGATTGGTCCGCCATGATCCGGGAAAACGTGAGCGGCGCGGCCCTGAGCCCCGCCGCGCTGATCGCCCCCGCCATAGCTTTGGCAGTGCTCAGCCTGACCGTCGCCGTCGTCGGCAATGCCGCCGCCCGCCACGCCCGGCGGCCGCTGTGACGCGGGATGGCGGACTGGAGGTCAGCGGCCTGCGCGTCACCGGCCGCGGTGGCCGGACCGTGGGCGTCTCCCCTGATCTGCACGCCGCGCCCGGCGAGGTGGTGGCACTGACCGGCCCATCCGGAGCGGGAAAGACGGTGTGGCTGGCCGCCGTCCTGGATGCCCTCGAACCGCCGTTGCGCCGCTGCGCCGGCATCGTACGGTGGCAGGGAGAAATCATCGCGCCGGGCGATGCGGCACGTCGGTGGCGCCGCCGGCATACGGGGATCCTCGTCCAGGACGCCGCACAGTCGTTGCATCCGCTGCTGACAGCTGTCGCGTCGGTGGCCGAGACCGGGGTGGACACCAGTCGGGCGGCCATAACACTCGAACAGGTCGGCATCGACGCGTCCCTGCACGCCCGGCGGGTGCACCAGCTCTCCGGCGGGCAGACGCAACGCGTCGCCCTGGCCCGGGCGCTCGCGGCCCGGCCGCCCCTGCTGATCCTCGACGAGCCGACCAGCGCGCTGGACAGCGCAGCGGCCCAGCTGGTGGCCGCCGCGGTCCGCGCCCGCCGCGGCGATCCGCGTTTCGTCACCCTGCTGGTCTCGCACGACAGGGACTTCGTCGCCACGGTCGCCGACCACGTCGTGGTGTTCGGGACGGCGCCATCAGCGTCGCCACCGGTACCGTCCCGCCGTCCCGCGGCAGGCGCCACGGTGCTCCGCGTCCACCATCTCCGCCTGGATCGTCCGGGTGGGCAGACTCCTCTGCTGCAAGCTGTCGATCTGACCGTCGACGCGGGCGAATGCGTCGCCGTGCTCGGTCCCTCGGGATCCGGAAAGACCACCCTGCTGCGCTCACTCGCGGGGCTGCACCCCGTGACGGCCGGCCACGCGGAGCTGGCCGGAACCCGCCTGCCGTGGCCCGTCCGGCACCGTCCCTCCGCCCTGTTGCAAGCCGTCCAGTACGTCGGTCAGCATCCCGCCGACACGCTCAACCCCGCCCACCGGATCGCCACCGCCGTCGGCCGGCCGCTGCGTACCTTCCGGACCACCGACCGAGCCGGACGCCTCGCCACCGTGAACGCCCTGCTCACCCGAGTCGGCCTCGACCGTGCGGTGGCGGGCCGCCGCCCCGGTGGGCTGTCCGGCGGACAGCGCCAACGGGTGGCGCTCGCCCGCGCCCTGGCGGCACAGCCCCGGTTGCTGCTCGCCGACGAGATCACCGCGGCCCTGGACCCGGCCTCCACGACGACAGTGCTGGATCTGCTCGGCGAGATGCGTCACGACGGGCTCGCCGTGCTGATCGCCACCCACGATCCCGCGGTCGCCGACCGCGCCGACCGTGTCCTGACGATCCACGACCACGCCCTGCACCCACTGGAAGGAAGCCATGACCGACCCTAGAAACGAGTACGACGTCATCGTCGTCGGCGCCGGCGCGGCCGGCCTCAGCGCCGCGCAGGTGCTCGGCCGCCAGCAGCGCCGCACCCTGGTTCTCGACGGAGGGCCACCGCGCAACAGCCCCGCCGACGGCATCCACATGTTCCTCAGCCGCGACGGGTTCCCGCCGCTGGAACTGCTGGAGGCCGGCCGGCGTGAGCTGCATCCGTACCCCGGCGTCGAAGTCGTGGCCGCTCGGGCCGCCGAGGCTGTCGGGAACATCGACGACTTCACCCTGACGTTGGACAACGGCGACCGGCAACGCGCTCGCCGTCTGCTCCTGGCCACCGGTCAGGTGGACCGGCCCTGGGCTGTCCCGGGCTTGCCGGAGCGTTTCGGGCGCAGCGTCATGCACTGCCCTTTCTGCCACGGCTGGGAGGCACGAGGCAAGAGCATCGTCGTGTTCGGCCGTGAGCCCGCTGAAGTGATGCTCGCCGCCTACCTCGCCGATCGGTACAGCAAGGAAGTCACCGTAGTGACGAACGGCCCGCACACGCTGCCTGAACCTGTTCTCGGCAATCTGCGCGGGCTGGGCATTCCCGTGACCCAGGAGCCGGTCACGGAACTCACCGGCGAACTGGACGATCTCACCGTCCAGTTCGCTGACGGCAGCAGTACGCGATGTCAGGTGGCGTTTCACCGCGCGCCCGTCGAACAGCAGACGTCGCTGGCGGTGCAGCTCGGTGCCGAGCTTCTTCCCGACGGCTACGTGCGGGTCGACGAGTTCGCCCGGACCACCGTCGCCGGTGTGTCCGCCGCCGGCGACCTCGCCCGGCTCCCGGCCCTGCCCGACGGATTGACCCTGGTGAGCCAGGCTGCCGCCGACGGGGTCCGGGCCGCCGTCTGGCTGGAACAGGGTTTGTTCCGGGCGGCCCTTCCGGTGCCGCTCGGCTGACGGGATATCAGCCGGCGGACGGTGACCCGACGTCTGGCAGCGCTGGGACTGAACCACCGCAGATCCCTTTTGCATCCCGGTGTCGCCTGGCCTTTGGCCAGCGGCCCCCGAGTGGGAAACTGCGGCGTGAGTTGGTCGCTCTTCGTAATTCCGCTGCACGCTCTCTCTGCGAACGGGATGTCGGAGTGGATCGCGTCGGCGAGATTCGCGCGAGGCACTCCGGACCGGGTGCCGGAGACTCTGCCCTTGCCCCCGGTCGCCGAGGTTCTCAACGCCCTCTAGTCAGCGGGCTGCCACGGGACGAACTGGTTCGAGATCGTCGGCGAGGAGACTGGCTCGCGGTTGCCGGAGTGCCCGGACCCAAGCACCTGCGCGAGCACTGGCGGACTGGATCTGGGGGAGGTCAGCGTGTACTCACCCGGAAAGGTGAGTAGCCTGCCGCCGATTCCAGCGGATGCGGTGGTGGATACGGTGACCTTCCGTAAGCCAAACTCCGTTGCCGCACTGAGTGCCGTATGTGCCTTGGCGTCAGTCGCAGGCCCTCAGTTGGTCTTCGACGAGACGGCCGCAGAAGCATTTGTGGTCTGGCCTGGCGAAGACGTTGGGGAGTTGGTGCACGACTGGCCCTGGTGACCTACGTTCCCTGCCAAATCATGATCCCCGCGCCAGACCACCAGGGCGAACTCGTCCCTAAATCCCGAGGCGAGGAGATGTCGAAGGCCCTACCGCTGGCCGAGTAGTCCAAGATCGGTGCGGTACCAGGATGTTCCGATGATGACGTGGAGCTCGTGGCCGCGGCAAAAGGTACGAGCTCCGCGTACCTCCATGCCGTCGGGCAGGACGAGCCGGGTCGGCTCACCGGCAGGTGTCACGGCCGACACCGTCACCAGCCCTTGATGGCAGATGTCGTCTCTGCTGCGGGGTCGATCAGCACTACGCCGGCGATGCCGCTGTGCGGCTGAAGCACTTGGACGTCGCCTTATAAGAAGGCTGCCACCCGGCAATACCGCCGGCAGGCAGACAGCGGGGGCGTCGGCGAGCAGCACCGCGAGCCCGGCCCGCACCTGATCCCGCACCGGCCTGACCCAAACAGTGGCACCAGGATCGGCATCACCTCCGTGCACAGGCAGTCAACCATTGGGATCGATTTTCCTGCTCGGCGTGCTGCAACACCTGGCTGGTGGCTGGAGGGTGCCGTTCGCGATGCCGACCGGCGTACTCCTTGTGCAATGGGTGGCCGGCGCACTCGCCGGCCACCCATGCTACGAGTAGACGTCCAGACCGAGCAGGACGACGGGCGCCCTATGACAGCCGTTCGACGATCATCGCCATTCCCTGCCCGCCAGCGGTACACATCGTCTGCAGCCCGATCTGGCCGTCATGCGACTCCAGCGAGTTCAACAGCGTTCCGGTCAGCCGTGCACCGCTCATGCCGAACGGATGCCCCATCGCGATCGCACCGCCGTTGATGTTCAATTTGTCGTCGGGAATCCCCAGATCCCGCTGGCAGGCCAACACCTGCGACGCAAATGCCTCGTTGATCTCCACCTGGTCGACGTCGGCGATATTCATGCCCGCCCGGCGGAGCACCATGCGGGTCGCTTCGACCGGCCCGAGGCCCATGATCTCCGGCGACAACGCGGTGACCGCGGTCGCCACGATCCGCGCCCGCGGTCGGAGCCCCAGAGCGCGGGCTTTCGCATCGCTCAGCACGACGAGCATCGCCGCGCCGTCGTTCAACGGGCAACTGTTGCCGGCGGTGACCCTGCCGTCGGGCCGGAACACCGGAGGCAGTTGGGAGACCACCTCGTACGTAACGCCGCGGCGGGGCCCGTCGTCGGTGGTGACCATCCGCCCGTCGGGCAGGCGCACCGGGCAGATCTCTCGGGCCCAGAAGTCGGTGTCGGTCGCCTTCTCCGCGCGCTGCTGCGAGCGTACCGCGAAGTGGTCCATGTCCTCTCGGGTGACTCCTTTCAGCAGCGCCACGTTCTCCGCGGTGTGGCCCATCGGGATGTGCGCATCCGGCATCAGGCCGAGCTCTCGCGGGTCGTCCCAGTCCTGGCCGCCCTCCTCGACGCGCCGGACGGTCCGCAGGCCGGGTACTGTGAAGATCTCGTTACGTGTGCCGGGCCACCCGTCAGCTGTGCCGTGACCGAACCGGGAGACCGTCTCGACGCCGGCCGAGATGTACGCCTCGCCCTCGCCGGCTCTGATCGCGTGGAAGGCCATTCGGGTGGTCTGCATCGACGAGCCGCAGTATCGGTTGACGGTGGTACCCGGCATCCGGTCCACGCCCAACTGGATCCCCACGATGCGGGCCATGTTGAAGCCCGACTCCCCCGCTGGCTGGCCGCAGCCGAGCAGCAGGTCCTCGATGTCGGCCGGATCGAGCTCCGGCACCAACTCCAGGCCGCGTCGGATGACCTGGGCGACGAGATCGTCCGGCCGGATCGACACCAGCGCCCCCTTCACCGCGCGGCCGATCGGTGAGCGCACGGCCCCGACGATCACCGCCTCCACCACCTACCCGTCCCCCCGTCGGGACGTACCCGATGCCGCCCGAACGGAGCGTCCACGGCGTGGCAGCACCCGGGCGGGATCGAACGGCCGCAGTGCCGCCACGTCCTGGCCGTCGACGAGGCGGGCGAGCAGGTACGCGGTCGAGGGAGCCAGCATGACGCCGAGCATGTTGTGCCCGGTCGCCAGGAAGGCCCGGGGCTGACCGGGCGCCGCGCCGACAAACGGCAGGCCGTCCGGGGTCATCGGCCGCGGCCCCATCCACTCCGCCGTCCGCCGCGCCCAGTCGACCCCGGTAAAGTACGGCGCGGCGGCGTTGACCACCTCCCGAATCCGGTTACGGTTGAACCGGTCCGTTCGGGCGTCGAACTCCATCGTGCCTGCGATCCGTACGCAGCCGTCCAAAGGAACCGCACCCACGTGCGCCTCCTCCAGCTTCAGCACCCGCGTCAGCGGTATCTCCGGGCGGATGCTGAAGCTGTACCCCTTACCGGGGCGGACCGGAAGGTCGAGCCCGAAAGGTCCGGCCAGATCGGCCGATCTGGCGCCGGCCGCGATGACGACCTGCCCAGCCACAAAGGTGTCGATGGTGGACTCGACCTGGACCTCCCTGGACGACGGCACCACGCGGGTCACCCGGGCCCCCTCGTGGATCACGACGCCGTTGGCGCGCAGCGCGACGACGAGGGCATCCACGAACGCGCTCGGGTCGACCTGCGCCTGGCCGCGCAGCAGGAAGCCGGACTGCGCCCGCTCGCCCAGGCCGGGCTCCAGCGCCACGAGGTCTGAGCTGGTGAGGATCTCGCCGAGGTCTCGCTCGACCGGATAGTGCTCACTCAGGAACGCGCGCTTTCGCTCGGCGCGGGTTCGGGATGGGAACAGGTAAAGGTATTCCCGCCGGACGACCTCGACGTCCACTCCGTTGTCCGACAGGGCTGCGAACCGCTCGTACGTGTCCACACCCAGTTGCGCCAGAGCCTGGACCCCGGCGCGGAAGCGTTCGGCGGTGGCGTTGCGGGCCATCCGCAACAGGAACGACCCCATGGTCAGCGCCGCCATCGGATGGACGTAGAGGGCGCTGTCCTTGCGGTACATGTTCTTCAGCGCCGTGCTGACAATGCCAGGCGACGGGAGCGGCCCAACGATGGAGGAGCAGATCTCCCCGGCGTTTCCGCGGGACGCCCCGCTGCCCACCCGGTCCCGTTCGAGGACGACCACCTGGTGACCCCACCGAGCCAGCTCCCAGGCGACGCAGAGTCCGAGCACCCCTCCGCCGACGACGACCGTCCGCTTCGACGCCGTACCCGTGTTCGTGGAGGTCATGCCGGGGCCTGTGCCGATCGCAGGGCGGCCCGCCGGTCGGTGGTCGCCGCTTCATCGACCTGGTAACCGTCGGCGAACACCACGCCGTAGACCTCCCGCGCGGCTTCGACGCTCACCTTGCGGTTGAGCACGTCGGCCCGTACTCGGGCCGGATCCCGGCGCAGCGGGTCGCCGTACCCGCCGCCACCTGGGGTATAGAGGGTGACGGTGTCGTCGTAGTCGAGCCCCATCGTCGGGCCGGTCTGGTACCGCAGGACCTGTTCGGATTCCCGGCCCTCGTTGATGATCCACCGGCTGGGCGCTCCACTCTGCCCGCCGAACAGTCCCTTCGGCGGGATGGCGGAGTACTGAGAGGTGTGCGAGAACCGTGCCGCCTCGCCCTTGACCTGCCAGCTCAGCTTAAGGCCGAGCCCGCCCCGCCATTCGCCCGCGCCGCCCGAGTCGGTGTAGAGGGTCTTCGACTGGTACAGCACCGGGGCTTCCCACTCAGAGCTCTCGATCGAGGGGCTGGCGACATTGGTGATCCATCCGGGCATCGCGCTCAAGCCGTCCCGGCTCGCCCGGGCGCCGAGGCCGCCGGTACTCGGCCCGGTCCCCATCCGCCACTCCTGGCGAGCCGAGATGTCGCCGCCGTCCGGGTGGGTGGTGGTGTTGACCGCCGAACCGCGGCCGTAGATCAGGCCGCACGAGTTGGCGACCACCGCTCTGGGCGCCACCTCCGCCATGGCCTCAAAGATCATGTCCACAATCTGGTGGGTCACCGCCATTCGTTGGTATACGGCCGCAGGCGGCGTCGGGTTGACGATGGAGCCCGCGGGAGCCTCGATCGTCACCAGGTTGGCCGGGCCCTGGTTCTTCGGGATGTCCGGCGGCATCATCGCCAGCAGGCCGAACAGGCAGGCCGAGATGGTCGCCGACTTCGGGCAGTTGATCGGCCCGGCGATCTGGCCATCGGAACCGGTGAAGTCGAAGGCGATCCGATCGTTGGTGACCTTCATAGCGAGCCGGAGGGCCACCGGTCCGCCCATGCTGCCGTCTTCCAGCAGCAGCTTCTCCGCGCGATAGACGCCGTCCGGGATCCGGCGGATGTAGTCGGCGGTGCGGCGCTCGGCGTAGTCGATCTGCGCGTCGACCGCCTGCAGCACCACATCCTTGCCGTAGCGCTCCAGCAGGCGCCGGAACCCGTCGGCGCCGACATGGGCGCCGGACACCTGGGCCAGAAGGTCACCGCGTTGCGCGTACGGCACGCTAGTGTTGGTCAGGATGAGCTTGAGCAGGTCCTCGTCCAAGACCCCCGCGGAGTACAGCTTGACCGGGGGGATCCGCAGACCTTCCTCGAAGATGCTGGTGTGCCAGTCATTCGGGTCCAGGCCGCCGGCCCCGGCTAGATGGGCGAAGATCGTGGAAAAGCCGACCAGTTCACTGTCGTGAAAGATCGGCTCGTAGACGATGAAGTCGGCGGTGTGGTGGGCCCCGACGCTGCCGTCGACGTACGGGTCGTTCGTCAGGATGATGTCGCCAGGGACCAGCGTGTGGGGCGGAAAGTGGTGCTTCAACATGCCCTTCAGGCAGGGCCCGAGTGCGTTGAGGTGGACTGGGACGTTGGCCCCTTCGGCGACCAGCCGTCCGCTGGCGTCGAAGATGGACGACGAGCAGTCCTTGCCCTCCTTGAGCAGCAGGGAGTAACTCGTACGCGTCATCGTCTCGGTCATCTGCTCGGCGAGCGATTCCAGGGCGCTGCGGATGACCTCCACGGTCACCACGTCCAGGCTGCGGCCCGTGGCGGGGTCGCGGGTGTCCTCTGGGTTCACGAACTTCTCTTTCATGTGTTGGGTTCCGTTCGTCGCGTGGCGCTCAGAGCGCGGTGAGCACGAGCGTGCCGATCGGACTGACGGAGAGCTTCTGATCAGGCCACATGACGGTGGTGCTGCCCAGCTCCTCGATGATTGCCGGCCCCTCAATGACGTGACCGGGCCGCAGAAGCGCCCGATCGTAGACAGGGGTCTCGACCTTCTGGTCGTACATGACCGGGCGCCGTTCCTTGAGGGCGGCATCGGCACAGACGGTGGTTGCCCGCGGCAGTCGCGGGAACGAAGGCTTGGCGGTCGCGGCGACCGCGGACGCCCGCAAGCTCACCAGCTGCACCGGGTCGTCGGGGGACGCGTGACCGTAGCGCTGCTCGTGGAGCTGGTGGAAGGACGCGGCCAGGTGATCGAGCGCCCGGTCGCCGTACCCCTTTTCGAAGGGGACCACGAGCTCGAAGCTCTGCCCCCGGTAGCGCATCTCCGCGGTCCGTACCACGGTGATCCGGTCGATCGCGATGCCTTCGGACAGCAGTTCCTTGGCCGCCTCGGTCTCAAGCTGGTCGAACCACTCGTTCACCGTTTCGACCTCGACCTCGTCGAGCGGGCACAGCCGCGACACGACCGCGTCACAGCTCTGGTCGGCCAGCAGCAGACCCATCGCCGAGACGTTGCCAGGGCTCGGGGGGATGACCACGGTGGGGATGCCGAGTTCGCGGGCGGCGTCGCTGACGATCAAGCCGCCCGCTCCGCCGAAGCCGACAATCGCGAAGTCGCGTGGGTCGAGCCCGCGGGCGATCGACACCCGTCGTATCGCGCGGACGCTGTCGGCGGCGGCGATCGCGATGGCGCCGGCAGCCCACCGCTCGGGGTCCCAGTCGTCGGTGTCGTGCCGCGACAACGCCAACGCGTGGTAGGCGGCCTTCCGGTCCAACTGTTGGCGCCCGCCGAGGAAGTAGTTCGGGTTCAGCCGTCCGGTGACCACGGCCGCATCCGTCAGCGTCGGTCGTGTCCCCCCTGCGCCGTAGCAGACGGGCCCCGGGCTGGCTCCCGCACTGTCCGGACCGACCCGCAGCGCACCGCCTTCGTCGATCCAGACGATGGATCCCCCGCCAGATCCGATCGGTGTGATCTCGATGCTGGACAACTGGATCGGATGCCCCAGCAGTTCGTCGCGCGGTACGACAGTGGGGACCCCCTCGATCGCCACTGCCAGATCCGTGCTGGTGCCGCCCATGTCGTAGGTGATGACGTTCGAGCAGTCGACCTCGGCCGCGAAGTACGAGCCGGCGATGGCACCGGCCACCGGCCCGGAGTTGGCGACCCGGATCGGTTTCTCCGCGGCCTGCCGGAGGCTGAACGTTCCGCCGCTGCCCTGCATCGTCAGCAACGTGGCACCGAAACCGGCTTTCTCCGCCTGCTCGGCGAAGTCCACGAAGTGGGCGCTCAGCTTCGGCTTGACGTACGCGTCGAGCGCGGTGGTGCTCGCCCGCTCGTACTCGGAAATCCGGGGGCTGACGACCGAGGAGAGCGACACGGGGATTCCGGGAACCCCCTCGGCCAGGATCTGCGCCACCCGCACCTCGTGGTCCGGCTGGGTGTAGCCGTGGAGCAGGCAGATGGCGACGCTTTCCAGGCCCAGCTCTCTGATCGTCCGGGCGACTTGCCGGACCTGCTCCTCATCGAGCGGCTCAAGTTCTCGGCCGCGGAAGTCATGGCGCTGGCGAATCTCAAAGCAATGACGTCGCTCGATAATTGGCGAGCTGGGCTCCCACTGGACGTCGTAGATGTTGCCGCTGCGGTAGGAGTTCCTGACCTCGAGGATGTCGCCAAAACCGGCGGTGGCGATGAGCCCCGCCGAAATGCGCTCGCCTTGGAGGATCATGTTCACCGCGACCGTCGTCCCGTAGACGATCGTGTGAACGTCTTTCGGCTCGATGCCTGCCTTTTCGAGGATCCGCGTAGCTCCGGACAGGACGGCGTCGACGATCCGTCGAGGCGTCGAAGGGACCTTTTCCACCCATATCCCGCCGGTCTCCTCATCCAGCAGGACAAGGTCCGTATGGGTGCCGCCAGTGTCAATTCCAAGTCGGTACATCTGGTGTCCCTAATTCTCCGTAAGACATCGCGATCAGGGTGCCGCGCTGGACTGTCCTCAACCTTTCGCAACTGTATGAGCCGGACCCCTCGGGCCATATATCCAACTGTCCACAACGGCGGGACAAGGCGTTGGCCAATTGGAGGTACGTTTTCTAGCCTGATCCCGCCCCGGTCCGTAGTTGCCCGAGCAGCGCCCGTTCGGCCTCCGACCACGGGGTGGCCGACCGGTCGGTGTCGGTCATCAGCCGGGCGATCCTGGCAGTCGACTGGACCACGGTTGCGCCGGTGACCGGATCGACGCCCCGCGTGGCCAGGTCGAAGGACGCGCGACCCACCCGCGCGCAGCAGGTGTCCAGGCGTATCTCGTCCCCCACCCACGCCGGCCCCAGGTCGAGCCCGACCCGGGCCACGACCAAACGGCCACGGATCCCGTTTCGCCAACCGGACAAGGCCCCGTGCCGAGCCTCCTGCAGCAGGTCGGCTGCCGCGACGGGCGACAGCGCTCCGCCCTCCGCACGGTCCGGCGGCCGGACCGGGACGACCATCGACCAGGGCCACCGCGAGGTCAGGGCAGGCGGTGGCCCGGCTCCGAACTGGCCGCTCACCACCTCGGGCGTGGGTGAGAGAGATGGGCCGACGAAGACTTCCGCCGCAACGCAGTCGACCACGGTGCCGTCGAGCCCGACGCTGCCGACGCCGGCGGCGACGAGCAGGCCCTCCGCCTGCTCGACAGAGCTTGCGCGGACCACAATCGGGGTGCCCACCGCCTGGACCGTCCGGCGATAGTGGGCCTCGACCCACCGCCATACGGGCGCCCCGGCCTCGGCTCGGTTGGCGAGCGGCAGCCGCGAAGCGAGCAACTGGGACACGCCGAGGTGGACGAACCTGAGCCAGGCGACGTTGTTGACGTGTCCGGCGACGTCGAGGTCAGAGAACCGGACGGCCAGCCAGAGGGTTTCCGTATGATCGCCAGGCGCCGTCACCCGGCCTCCCCCGACAGGGCCCGCCGTGGATTCTCGACGAGGATGTGGTCGAGTTCTGCGGGATCGAGGCCCGTCCGCAACAACCGCTTGGCGAAGTGCTGAAGGAGGTAGCTGAACCCGCCACCCCCGTACGCCTGCAGATGGTCCCGGCCACACACGTCGTGGCTGAGCAGGACACGGTTGATGAAGCCGGCCCGGATCAGCGACACCACGTGCGCGACGCGGGTTTCCAGGGCGTACTCCGACCCGGGGCGGATCGTGTCGAACTGGACGTAGCAGCCGCTTCTCGCCAGGTCGAGGTGATATTCGGGGATGTTCACCGTGTCGCAGTGCCCGATGACCACCCGGTCGGGTGGTACGCCCTCGGCGAGCAGCAGATCGAGTTGCTGACGCCCCACCGGCCAGCGCGCCGCGTGTGTGGTGACCGCCGCGTTGGTACGCCGGCACGCGCGGGCCGAGGCACGCAGGTTACGTTCCTCCCGCGGGGAGATGAACCACTGGTCCGCGCCGACCTCGCCGATGAGTCCAGCCCGGATCCGCGTTCCGGCGAATCCCTCTGTCAGGTCACGGACCAAGAGGTCGGCGGTCGCGTCGACGCTCCGCTGGTCGAAGCCCTCGTAGGCCAGGTAGGGATCCCGGTAGTGGCCGGTGCCCAGGACGATCCTTACGCCGGTGGCGACCGACAACTCGAACAACGCGGTGACGTTGTCCGGTGCCCTCGTGTGCTCGGCCGAGGCGGCAGCCGGTCCACCGGCGCGGTACACGCCGCACGGGTCTGGGCTCGCCCCCCAGGTCAACTCGGCCGGGGTCACGTCCACCAGCGTCACGCCACCCGCGTCCCGGTAGCGGTCGAGTTCGGAGCGCATCAGCGGGAAGTCCTGGATCAGCCCGGTGCCCCGGTATTCCCGCAGCAGGTTGATGAAGACGTGCTCGTGCATGAGGGTCGTACCGAGATGTGCGCCGTCCACTGCCCCGGTCACGGTCATGATCTCCGCCATGGCGTCAGGCCTTGCTCAGCGCGCGCTTCAGACCGAGGGCGCGCTCAATCAGCGCAACGGCCGCCAGCGAGAACACGATAAGGACCACGGACAGGGCTGCGACCTGCGGGTCGGTGTTGTTGGACACGTAGCGGAACACCACCACCGGCAGGGTGGTGCGGCCTGTGCCGACCACGAACAGCGACACCACCGCCTCGTCGAAGGAGATGATGAACGACAGTGCCGCGCCGGCGACCAGGCCGGGCGCGATCAGCGGGAGGGTGATCCGCCGGAACGTGGTCACCGGACTGGCGCCCAGGGTCCGGGCCGCCTGCTCGCAGGAGGCGTCGACCGCGTTGAGGCTCATCATGACCGTGCGAACCACGTACGGGATGGTCAGGCCTAGGTGGGCGACGACCAGACCCGGATAGGTGCCGACGAGTCCCACCGGCCCGAGGACCAGCAGCAGGGCCAGGCCCAGCACCACGCTGGGGAGCAGCAACGGCGAGGTGAACAGGCCGACCACCGCGTCCCGCCCGCCGAAGTCGTACCGGGTCAGCGCGAGCGCGGCGGTGACGCCGACGACCAGCGAGATGACCGTCACGACCGAGCCGAGCACCAGCGACACCCGTAGTCCCTCGATGAACTCGCTGTTGCCGGCCAGCCCGGCGTACCAGCGCATCGACCAGTCCTTGGGCGGGAACTCGAGGTTGGGGCTGGCGTCGAACGAGATGACGAAGACCACGAGCAGTGGCGCCAGCAGGAACAGGTAACTGGCGAGCACCACGGCGCCGCCGAGGATCCGGTAGGCCGTTTCCGAGAAGGACCTCATGCCGCTCACCTTCCTTCCACGATGCGGAAGACCCGTTGGAAGAGGACCAGGAACACCCCGAACAGAAGGAGCAGGAGCATGGAGAGCGCCGACGCGCGTGGCCAGTCCAGCGTCGTGGTCGCCTGGTCGAAGATCTCGGTGGCGATCACGAACACCCGCCCCCCGCCCATCAGGCGCGGCGTGATGAACGCGGAGATGGTCAGCACGAACACCATCAACGCCCCGGTGAGCACACCGGGCAGGCTCAGCGGGAACGTGACCCGCAGGAAGCGGCGCATTCTCCCGGCTCCCAGCGACCCGGCCGCGTCCTCCAGGTCTTTGGAGACCCGGCCGAATCCGGCGATCATCGCGAGGATGGCGTACGGCATCATGATCTCGACGAGCGCGATGACCACGCCGGTGTAGTTGTTGGTGAGCGCGAGCGGCTCGCTGGTGATGCCCAACCTGCCCAGCGCCGAGTTCACGACGCCGTCGTCGGAGAGCAGGACCAGCCAGCCGAACGTACGCACGACCGACGACGTCAGCAGCGGCGCGATCGCCAGTGCCAGAAGCAGCCCGCGCAGGCGCGAGCGGGTCCGCGCGAGGAACAGCGCGATGGGGTACGACACCACGATCACCAGGACGGTTACGAGGACGCCGAGCCGCAACGTCTGCCAGGCGATGTCCCACACGAATTCGTCGGTGAGCACGTCGAGGTAGGACTGCGAACTCACCGCCGACTGGAGTTCGGCCGCGCCGACGGTCCGGTTCAGGGACATGCGGGCCAGCCACACGAGTGGCACGAGGAAGCTGATGCCGATGGCCACCAGTCCGGGGGCGAGCAGGGCGGCCGCCGCCACCCTGCGGGTGCCGCCTTCTCTACTGCGGGATGACGTAAGCATCCGCGTCACCCCATCCGATCCTGACCGTGGCACCGGCCGTCAGCGGCCGACCGCTGTGTGTCCGCTCGGCCGCGACGCGGAGGCCATTGACATCGATCACAACCGATTCAACGTCGCCCAGGTAGCTCGACTGGACCACGCGGCCCTTCATCTCGTTGACCGTTCGGTGGACCGGCTCGATCTGCACGCGGTGCGGCCGGACCATCACGGTGACGCTCGTCCGGTCGGCGTCGCGCGCGCGTACCGACAGAGTTCCGAGGCCTTCGACCTCGAGCCGCAGCACTCCGTCCTCGCGTCCGACCACACGCCCGTCGAACAGGTTGGTCCGGCCGATGAAGTCCGCGACGAACCGGTTCTTCGGGGTCTCGTAGACGGCCCAGGGCTCGCCGACCTGCTCGACGCGCCCCTCGGACATCACCACCAGCCGGTCGGACATCGCCAGCGCCTCGTCCTGGTCGTGGGTGACGAATACGGTGGTGATTCCCGTTTCCTGTTGGATGCGCCGGATCTCGACGCGAAGCTCCTCGCGCAGCTTCGCATCGAGATTACTCAGCGGCTCGTCCAGCAGCAGGACGGTCGGCTCGATCACCAGCGCCCGCGCCAGGGCGATGCGCTGCGCCTGTCCACCAGAGAGTTGGCTCACGCGGCGGTTGGCGAGGTGCGTCAGGTGGACCATGTCGAGCGCCTCGGCGACTCGACGGCGGCGTTCGCTTTTGGCGACCCGGCGCATCTGCAGCCCGAACTCGACATTTTGCCCCACCGACATGTGTGGAAACAACGCGTAGGATTGGAACACCATGCCCATGTCACGTTTATGGACTTGGCGGTTGGTGATATCGACCCCACCGACACGGATGCTGCCGGCCGTGGGCGTGATGAGACCCGCGATCATTCGCAGCGTCGTTGTCTTGCCGCAGCCCGACGGCCCAAGCAGTGAGACGAACTCACCTTGCGCGACGTCGATATCGACGTTGTCCACCGCCGAGCGGGGCTGGTTGGGATATGTCTTGGTCAGTTTGTCTAGAACGAGATACGCGTCTTCCACACCGGACTCCTCGGTCTGCCCGCAACTACTTCGAGATGACGTCCTTGCGCCAGGCATCGGTCCACTTCGCGCGGTTCTCCGCGAGCCAACCCCAGTCGACCGCGATCATGGTCTTGAGCTTCTCCGGCGTCATCACCGTCCGCTGGGCGACCTCGTCGCTGACCTTGGCCATCAAGTTGGTCGGCGCGTAGAACATTTCCGCGGCGAAGGCAGCCTGCGCGTCGGGGCCCAGCGCGTAGTTGATGAACTTCTGCGCGGCGTCCGCCCGCTGGCTGCCCTTGACCAGGTTGATGGTGTTGACCTGCATGATGCTGCCCTCCTTCGGCAGGACCACGCTCAACGCGCCGTTGGACTGGTCGCGCTGCAGTTGGCTGCGGGCGTTCCAGGACAGCGCCAGGTGGACCTGGCCGGACTTGACCAGCGTGTAGGTGTCCGGCTGGGGGTTCCACGTCTGCACCGACGGCGCCAGCTCGCGCAGCCGCTTGATCGCCGGATCGATGGAGGTCTTGTAGTCCGCGCCCAGCATGTTGCTGAGGATCAGCGTCAGCCCGATGCCATCCAGCTGCGGCGGGGCGCTGATCGAGACCTTGCCCTTGTAGGCGGGGTCCCAGAGGTCGTTCCACAACGTCGGCGGCGTCGTCACGGCCTTGGTGTTGTAGGCGAGGGCCAGGTTGTCGAACGTGACACCCGGGCCGAAGTTGTCCCGCACCTTCGCGTGCTCGCTGAGGTCCTTCGTGTTCGGCACCGCCGCCGGGTCCAGCGGCGCGTAGACGCCTTCCTTGTTGGCGCTCTCGGCAACCGACAGGTCCATGATCACGACGTCAACGGTCGGGTTGTTCTTCTGCGTACGCAGCCGGCCAAGCATTTCCGCGGACGAGACGACGCCGTCGTACTCCACCTTGATGCCGGGGTTTGCCTTCTCGAACGGTTCGACAACGGCCTTGATGTATTTTTCCTTGAATCCGCCGGTAGCGTACGCCATTAGACGAATAGTCGTGTCACCCCCGCCGACACCGCTGGAGGAGGCGCCCGTCGAGCATGCCGAAAGCGCCACTGCCGGGGCTAGCAGAAGCGGCAGGAATGCTCGCCTGGTCGTTATTCTGGTCACGGTCCATCTCCCGCTCTTGTCAGTGCGGCGACCGGCCACCCACCGTTGAATCGCCGGCCTACACAACTTGTCGCGATCCATTTGCTGGGGCCTGCCGCCGTCAGCGCGGTGGATCGGTCGTAAGAGAGTCACACGTGGCCCGAATCACGTCAGCCGACGGATGGACAGTCTCAGCGGCGTACGCATGGCCAAGTGGCCAAGACCGGTGGGTTACTGGTTGTGGTGCTTCCGGACGCGTTGGCCGGATATGGCGAGCGTTTCTCGGCGTTCGTGGCGGCCCTGGTAGGAGCGCTAGGATGCGGGGTCAAGGCGCCGGCGTTCGCCTGTGCGGCACGGCACCCCACCCACTGCCGGCGACACGAGATATACGGACAGTGACGGGCTCCGGCCATCGCGTCGCTTTGGTCATCAGCACAGCACGAGGAGACACCTTTGTCGCACGCCAGCACGACGGGTGCGTTCGATGTGTCCGTCTCCACCGCGTTGAGCCTGCTCGAGCACCCGACCAGGATCATCCGCGAGTCGGCCGATGCGGCGCTGCCGGTCGAGGCGGTCACCACGCAGCCGGCGCTTTTCCGCGGGCCTGGGGAAATCCTGGTGGTGGACCGGACCACCGTTTCAGCCGCCCTCGCCCGGATCCACGAAATTCCCCGACCGGCCGGAGCCGTTGTCGCGGTGGGCATGCCGGAGAACGAACTGGAATCCCTATTCGCCGCCGACACCGAGCCGCTGGGAATCTGCCTGGCACACTGCCCTCGTCAGATCAGCGCCGAAACATATGCGCGTGATCTGGCCCGACAGGTGGAATTTCTTCGGCGGGCCGGGCTGGCAAGAATCCTGAAACTGCACGATTCCCTGGTCGCAGCGGTTATGTCGGGCGCCGACGTCGAAACGATCCTGAAACTGACCGCCCGACAGGTCGCGCGGTTCGACGCCATGTTCGTCGACTACACCGGAGCCGTCGTCTCCTCCTGGAGCCATCGCGGCCAGCGCAGTCTGCCCCTGCCCGCCGGCCTCGAGGACGTACTGAAGACGTCACCTCGGATCGACACGATGCAGGTCGAGTTGAGCGATGGTCAGGTCGCGGTGCTGGTCGGCGTGGGTCTGCACGATCAGGTCGAAGGGGTCATCGTTTACGTCGGGCACCGAAGGCTCACCTTGCCAGAGCTCCTGCTCGTCGAGCGTGCCCGCGCCGCCATGCTCCTGCGCTTCGCCCGGGAGGCGTCCCGGCGCGATGCTCTCCGCTCGGAGGTCGAAGAGCTCCTGCACTCCACGGTCGAGGGGGCGATGAGCCACGACAAGCTCGCGGCGGCGCTACGCGGACTCGGGCTGGAGCCGGCCGAAGGATACCGCGTCATCGCGGTACGACTGGACCGCACCGCACCCAAGGCGCGGGCCTTCACCCTCCTCGAAGACGTCGCGGCGGCCAGCACCCGACCCATCGTCGGCGGGCTACAGGGCAAGATCTTCTGCCTGGTCCAACCGGCCGACAGCACCGTTCCGGAGGATTTCCTCCAAGCCTGTCGCAGCCGTGGGTGGAAGGCGATCACCATCGGTCGGAGCCGACCCAAGACCGACGCGGAGAGCCTTGCCCTGGCGATCCGGGAGGCGGCGACCGCCAGCCAGGCCTCAGCGCACGCGACGAACGAGATCCAGGACGTCACCGCGCTCGGTCTTCCCGGGTTGCTCGCGGGCCTCGATCCGCAGACCGTCATGCGGCCGTTCACGGACATGCTGCTCGGCGACCTGGTGCGTCACGACGCCACCAACAACACCGAACTGGTCAGCACGCTGGCCGCCTTCTTCGCCCTGGGTTGCCGTCCCGGGCCCACCGCGGAGCGGCTGTGCATCCACCGACACACCCTGTCGTACCGGCTCGACCGCGTCGCCGAGTTGACCGGGAAGGATCCCCGCAGCCCGGAGTGGATGCTCAGCTTCGGAGTCGCACTGCAGATGCACGCCATCCTGGAAGCCGGTTCCTGACCCGCGCGGCGGCCGGCGGCACGTGACTAACTCGCCGCCACGCCGTTGACCAGGACACCGAAGAGCCGCACGTCGCTCAGCCTCGACAGCGCGTGCGAGACCGCGTCGTCCGCGTCGACGAGCTGCTGCCGCAGGACGTCGATTCCGGCGGCGCTGTTGATCAGGTCCCGCCGGAAGACCTCCCAGTACAGCGGGGAGTCGCTCATGCTCGCGGTGGCCAGGTCGACCGCCTGTTCGCTGTAGAAAGCGATGGTCCGGTCGTTGAGCATCGGCACGAGAGACGGGCGCCTGAGATGGAGGATCGCCGACGCGACTGTGACCCCGAGTCGGTAGCGGTAGCGGAAGTGGCGGTATAGCGCGATCGCGTGCGCGTACGGGGTCCCCGCGCGCCCGTAGGGCGTGTCGACGAGACGCGTGTCCTTGGGGACGGCCGACCACGGGGCCCGCTCGGCGGCCATCAAGCATGAGCGGACATCATCGGGGTTCAGGGAGACCCCGAGCAGCAGCAGCCGGCCGAAGTCCTGCAACTGCACCACGTCGCTCCCGCTCGGCGGGTCGTTGCGCAGGTCGCCGGCGTAGTCGAAGCCGATGAACTCCAGGTCGGGAGGGAGCTGGAGAAGCACCCAGGCCTCGGACACGCCGATCGAGTGACCGGCGATCTTGATGCGCGGCTCAGCCATCGGCTCGCTCGGCGGCGTGCCCGCCGACGGCGGACGGCCCTGGACGGACCTGGCCGTCGGTGGTGCGGTCGAAGGACGTGACCGGCAGTGCCCTCAGCTTCTCCTTGGCGACCCGCTGCGACGGGGTCAGCGGCAGTTCGTCGACGAAGCTCCAGTACCTCGGGACCTTGAACGGCGCCAGGTTCGCGCTGGCGTGCGCGATGACCTCGGTGAGGATCGTCTCGTCGGCTCCGCCGGTGGCGACGAGGAATGCCTGGACCTCCTCCCCCCGCAGTTCGTCGGCGACCGCGATGCAGGCCGCCTGGCTGACCCGGGTGGAGGAGCAGAGCACCGCCTCGACCTCGTTCAACGCAATGTTCTCGCCGCTGCGGCGGGCCATGTCCTTCAACCGGCCGGTCAGGTAGACCCGGCCGCGGTCGTCCATCCGAGCCAGGTCGCCGGTGTGGAACCACCCATCACGGAACACCTGGCGCGTCGCCTGCTCGTCCTTGTAGTAGCCGTCCATCATGCCGATGCCCCGCAGCACCAGCTCGCCGGTGGCGCCACGGGGAACCGTCCGTCCCCGTTCGTCGACGATCCTGACCTCGCGGTGGGGATTGGGCCGCCCGACGCATCCGGTGCCGACCAGCTCGTCATGGTCGTCGGGCAGAACCCGCAGGTCGCCCCCGGTCTCGGTCATCCCGAAGCCCTCATACCAGCCGACCCCGAACCGCTGCTCGAGCGCAGCGTGCAGGTGCTTGGGGATGCCGGAGCAGGCCACAGCCCGAAGCGAATGGGCCCGGTCGGTGGGTTTTTCCGGCTGGCGGAGAAGGAGGGTGGGCATCATCCCGATGCAGTAGAGGTAGGTCACGCCGTACTCGCGCACCTTGTCCCAGAACGATGTGGGATGGAAGCGGTCGAGGACGACGAGCTGCGATCCCACCAACAGGCACGCCGCGAGACTCCACTGCGGATCGAGATAATAGAAGGGCTGGGCGGTGAGCAGGACGTCGTCGGGCCCGAGGTACGGGAAGCCGTCGGCGTACTTACGCACCATCGTCGTCCAGTAGCCGTGCGACAACATGCAGCCCTTGGGGTGGCCGGTGGTGCCGGAAGTGTACTGAATGTTGGCCAGCGTCTCGGGATACACCGCCGTGCGCGACTCGGCAGCCGTGCAGACATCGACGCCGGCCAGACTGGTGACGCCCGGCCAGCCGGCGGTGTCTGTGACGGCGACCCGGTCGTGTTCGGCCGCCGAGGTGAGCACGAGATCCAGGTAGTCGGCACAGGTGACGACGACGGTGGGCTCGGCATGCTCCAGGAGCCGGGTCAGTTCCCGGACCGAGTACCTCGGATTCACCGGC
The DNA here is from genome assembly GCF_043204765.1 of Micromonospora sp. NPDC047730. Lineage (NCBI taxonomy): Bacteria > Bacillati > Actinomycetota > Actinomycetes > Micromonosporales > Micromonosporaceae > Micromonospora > Micromonospora sp. NPDC047730. Next base: position 44,463 of record NZ_JBIDCU010000023.1, read on the forward strand.
ACGACGGCGGCACCGATCTTGGCCGCGCCCAGCCACAGCAGCGGGTAGTCCGGCCGGTTGTCGAATACCAGGGCGATCCGGTCGCCGTACCCGACGCCGAGGGCGCCGAGCGCGGCCGCATAGTGGTCCGACAACTCGTCGAGCTCGGCGAAGGTGAAGTCGCGGTCGTGCTGGTCGAACCGCAGGGCGCGCCGGCTCGGCCACCGCGCCGCCGCCCGCCGCACGAGACTGGCCAGGTCCTGCACCTTCAGCGGGTCCATGTCAACCCCGGTCACCGCGCGTCCCCCGTCGGCTCGAGGCCTCGGCCCGCGGCGAACCTCTGCTGTGCCTCACGCGCCTCACCCGATTCCTGGGCCTGCAGGGCGGCCTGTGTTTCGGCGGAGAGCGCCGTCCGCAGATCTGTCCAGGTGCCCTGTTCCAGCAGCCGCTTGGCTCCTTCGACCGCGCTCTCGGGACGGCTGAGGATCGTGGTGGCCAACGAATCCACGACCGTCGGCAGATCCGCCGCGGCGGCCACGTGACTGACCATGCCCATCTCGTACGCCTGCCGGCCGTCGATCCGCTCGCCGAGGATCATCATCCGGCGGGCACGGGCCGGCCCGACGAGTCGCGGCAGGATGGCCGAGACCCCACCGGTCACACTCAGACCGGCTTCGACCTCGGGAAAACCGAAAACCGCATCTTCGGCGGCGACAACGAAATCGGCGGCGAGCGCGAGTTCGGCACCGGCGCCCAATGCGTACCCGTGCACCTGAGCGACAACGCAACCGGGTGAGTTACGCAGTTTGCTGGTCAGGGCCTGGATTCGGCTCAGTCGCATGATCCGCTCGGTGGCCGCCGGGCTGCCGACGACCTCGTACTTGAGGTCGTAACCGGAACAGAACGACCGGCCTCGTCCGCTGAGCACAATGACCCGCGCCCTGTCCCGATGTGCCTGGTCGATGGCGTCCAGCAGCTCGCGCACGAGCTGCGGGATGACGGCGTTCAGCCGGCTTGGGCGGTTAAGCGCGATGTGCGCCACTCCGGCCTCGGCGGCGTACTCGATGGTTGGTCCGGACCGTCGGTCTTCCTGGCTCTTCATCCCGCTCCTCATCCTGAGCTCGCTAAAGAAGTACTGGCAGCTCAGGCACCCTGTCATCGGACATATGTCGAGAGCGGGCGATCTGGGCACTCCCTTTGGCCATCGCCGCCGCCCCGGCCAAGGACACGGCGGGCGGCGTACCCGCAGCTGGGGCCGGTGTGCCTCGCGAAGGAAGTCTGTGGTGAGGAGACAGGCGAGGGGTGGTGCCCCGACGGCGGGCAGCACAAAACTCGGCTCCGGGCCGCCCGCCGCCCGGTCAGGGCACCAGAATGCTGACGGTCTCGGCCACGCAGGCCGGCTTGACCGACCCCTCCCGTTCGACGGTGACGCGGGCCGTGGCCTGCATTCCCCGGGCGCCGGGGGTCAGCGAGATCAGCTCGATGCCGGCGCGGAGCCGGGAGCCGACCGGCACCGGCGAGGGGAACCGCACCTTGTTGCAGCCGTAATTGACGCCCGCCTTCAGGCCCTCGACCCGGTAGACCTGCCAGGCCAGCTTCGGTATCAGCGACAGCGTGAGGTAGCCGTGCGCGATGGTCGTGCCGAAGGGCCCGCGCGCCGCCTTCTCTGGGTCGATGTGGATCCACTGGTGGTCGCCCGTTGCCTCGGCGAACAGGTCGATCTGCTGTTGGTCGACGGTGTGCCAGTCGCTGTGCCCCAGGTGGGTGCCGACCGCCTTCGCCAACTCCTGGATGTTCTGGAAAACCTTCACGAGCACTCCTCCATATGACCGGCGCTAGGCGCGGGGACCGCCGGCGACGTAGATGACCTGGCCGGAGACGAAACCCGCCCCTTCGCTGACGAGGAACGAGACCGTGTGGGCGATATCCTCCGGGTTGCCGGTTCGCCCGACCGGGATCTGGGCGGCGGCGTGGGCCTTGAACTCCTCGAACGAGACGCCTATCCGGGCGGCGGTCGCGGCGGTCATCTCGGTCTCGATGAAGCCCGGCGCGATCGCGTTGGCGGTGACGCCGAACTTGCCGAGCTCGATGGCCAGCGTCTTGGTGAAGCCCTGGATACCGGCCTTGGCCGCCGCGTAGTTTGCCTGGCCCCGGTTGCCGAGAGCAGAGGTGCTCGAGAGGTTGACGATACGTCCCCATCTTTGTTCGGTCATGTAGCGCTGCACGGCGCGGCTCATCAGGAACGCCCCGCGCAGGTGGACCTTCATCACCGATTCCCAGTCGTCGGCGCTCATCTTGAACAGCAGGTTGTCGCGGGTGATGCCGGCATTGTTGACCAGCACCGCAGGGTCGCCGAGCTCGGTGACGACCTGGGTCACCGCGGCCTCGACGCCAGCCTCGTCGGAGATGTCAACGCCGACCGCCAGCGCGCGCCCGCCAGCGGATCCGATCGCATCGACGACCGGTTGGCAGGCGGCCTCGTCGAGGTCGAGAAGCGCCACGGAGAAGCCGTCCTCGACGAGCCGTCGGGCTACGGCGGCACCGATACCGCGAGCGGCGCCGGTCACGATCGCGGTACGTCCATTGGTGTTGCTCATGTCGTCTCCTCATGCTCTTGTTCGATGCTGGCGATCGTGGGTGCGGATGATCGCTCGATGACGTAGGGCTTGATGTCCGACTGCACCCGGCCTGCCGGGATCGTGTCCGCCTACAGGTCGATTCCGGTGAGCACCATGACCCGCTCGTAGGTGTAGTCCACCATCGCGTACCGCACCCCTTCGCGGCCGAACCCGGAGTCTTTGACACCGCCGTACGGCATCTGGTCCGCCCGGTACGACGGCACGTCGCCGATGATCACGCCCCCCACCTCGAGCTCGCGGTACGCCCGGAACGCCAGCTGGATGTCGTGCGTGAAGACCCCTGCCTGCAACCCGAACCGCGAGTCGTTGATCCGGTCGAACGCGTCGCCCGGCCCGGCGACCCGCTGCAGCACGAGGACTGGCCCGAAGAGCTCCTCGCACACCACCTTCGCGTCGGCCGGGACGTCCTCCAACACCGTCGGCGCGTACGTCGTGCCCGATCGGATTCCGCCAGTGAGCAGCCGGGCCCCCGCGGCGACAGCATCCGCGACCCACGCCTCGACCCGTCGCGCCGCCTCGACGTTGATGAGCGGACCGACCTGCGTCCGTTCGTCGTTCGGGTCACCGGTGTGCAACGCCTCCACCGCCGCCACGAGGCGCGCCCTCAACTCGTCGTACACCTGCTCATCGGCGTAAACGCGCTGCACGCCGATGCAGGACTGCCCGGCCTGGTAATTCGCGAAGGTGGCGATCCGCTGCGCTGCCCAGTCCAGGTCCGCGGCGGCGCCGTAGTCCGCGCTGACGTAGGCCGCCGCGTTGCCGCCGAGTTCGAGGACGATGTGCTTGTGCGGCGCCGTCGCCGCGATTGCCGCACCAACTGGCCCGGACCCGGTGAACGAGACGACCGACAGCCGCGGATCGGCGACCAATGCCGACGCCCGGGAATCCGGCACGTTGAGCACGCTCACCATGCCGGCGGGCAGCCCTACCCCGGCGATGATCTCACCGAGCGCCAGGGCCGACAGCGGGGTCTTCGGCGCGGGCTTGACCACGACCGGGGCGCCGGCCGCGATCGCCGGAGCCACCTTGTGGGCGACCAGGTTCAACGGGAAGTTGAAGGGGGTGATGGCGAGCACCGGACCCTTCGGCACCCGACGCACGTAGGCGAGCCGCCCCTCGGCGGCCTTGTCGGTGTCGAGCCGCATCACCTCGCCCGACCAGGCACGGGTCGCCTCCGCGGCCACCCGGAACACCGACATCGCGCGGCCGACCTCGGCGCGCGCCCAGAACAGCGGCTTGCCGTTCTCGGCGGTGATCAGGCGGGCCAGGTCGTCGGCCCGGTCGGCGATGGCCCGGCTGATCGCGGCGAGCGCCTCGGCGCGGACGTGGACCGGGAGCGCGGCCGCCTCACGGCGGACGGCGTCCGCGGCGGCGACCGCCCGCTCCACCTGCTCATCAGTGGCGTAGGTGGTGGTGGCGACCAAGTGGTCGTCGTAGGGGTTTCGTACCTCGAGGATCGTCTCGCCGTGCGCGGGGGTTCCGGCGATCCGGAGCGGGAGCAGTTCGGTCATGGCTGGGAAGGTACGCACACCGACGGCCAGCGCCGTTGTACGCAGTGGCGCCACACGCGGCGTCAGCTGGCCGGCGTGGACAACCTCCGCCGCCGTGCCGTGATGGCGAACCAGAGCTCCATCCGCGCGTCGGCGGAGGACAGATCGCGCCCGAGCAACGCCTCCGCCTTCTGCACGCGGTAGCGGAGGGTGTGCCGGTGGATGTTCAACAACCCAGCAGCCGGGTCGTACTGGCCGTGCTGCCCGAGCCACGCGGCCAGGGAGGCCACCAGGTCGATCCCGGTGGTCCGGGCGTACTCGTCGAGCGGGCCGAGCAGGGTGTCCGTGAAGGCGGTCAGTGCGGTCAGGTCCACCAGGTTGACCGCGCCGGTGTGGTGGACCCCCGCGTAGTCCAGGACCGGGGGCACCACGGTCCGGGCCGCCGCAGCCGCCTGCCGCGCCTCCCTGATCGCACCCGCCACCTGGCTGCTACCGGAGCCGTGGCTGGTGCCCGCGGCGACGGAACCGTCCTCCGGGATCGTCCGGCGCAGGATCTCCTGGTCCTTCTCCGTGGCGGTCACGGCCACCAAGTCGCCGCCGACCACGGCGGCGAGCACGTGGTCACCGAGACCGGCAATCAAGTCGAGCAACACCCCGTCCAGGACGGCCGGCTCGCCGGTGAGGACCGTGACGTGCAGCCGGGGACGGGTGACCAGAGCCCCGCCGAGCCCGGCGAGGATGTCGTCGCCGGGCTGACCGCCGTCAAGCAGCAGCCGCATGATCGCCGCGGCACGCGTGGTCACCTCCTCGACCAAGGACCGTTCCAGGTCGAAGGAGAGCAGCGCGGTCGCGACGTTGACCAGCGACTGGTCGGTGGCGCCCAGCGGCCGGCTCGTCCCAACGGCGAGGAACCCGCGACCACGCGACGATGTCGACAGCGGGTGCACGACCACGTGCGAGTCAGCCTGCACCAGCGAGAGCGCCGCGTGACGGCGGCCGCGCAACCGGCCCACCTCACCCGCGAGGACGCCGGCCGCGGGCCGCGCCGAGTCCGGGGCGACCCGCCGGACCTCACCGGCCGGGTCGAGCAGTGCAGCCCAGCCATCAAGGATCGCGGCAAGCCGGCCGAGCACACCCGGCGCGCGGCCGGTGACCGCCGCCCGGGCCAACGCCTGCTGCCCGGAGAAGCCGCGGGACAGTTCGGCGTACCGCTCGGCGGCGAGCAGGTCCGAGACCGCCTTGCTGATGGCGATGAACGGGGTCGGGCGGTCGACCTCGACGAGCGGCAGGCCCCGCTCACCGGCGACCCGCACCAGGATGTCCGGCACGACCTTGGTGACCAGCCCGACGCCGTAGCCGAGCCCGACGACACCGGCGTCGAGCAGCCGGCCGATGTACGCGGCGAGACCGGCCCGGTCGCGTGGCATCCGCAGGCCGGTCGTCAGCAGCAGTTCGCCGCCCTGCAGGTACGGCGTCGGGTCGTCGAGCTCGCTGGCGGCCACCCAGCGGATCGGCACCCGGAGGGCGGCGGACCCGGGTCCGGGATCGGTCAGCATCCGCAACCCGAGTTCCGGGTTCGCCAGCAGGGCGCCGAGGGTGGCCGGCACGTCTGCCTCCAGGGCTCGAGTCTTGTGCGCACTGTACAAGCGCGGGTTCACCCTTTATACCGGGCGGCGGAGGCCCCGCTCCGACCGCCCTCCCTACCGTTGCCGCATGTCGGAAGCGATCTTCGGAGGGCCGGCCCTCCCCCAGCAGCGTCACCTCGCCACTGAGATCCCCGGTCCGGTCTCGCGGGAACGGTTCGCCCGCCGGCAGCGCCTGGTCGCCGGCGGGGTAGGCACCACCCTGCCGGTGTTCGTCGAGGCGGCCGGGGGCGGAGTGCTGCGCGACGTGGACGGCAACGTGCTGATCGACCTCGCCTCCGGTATCGCCGTCACCGGGGTCGGTAACGCGGCCCCTGAGGTGGCCGAACGGGTTGCGGCGCAGGTGCGGGCGTTCACTCACACCTGCTTCATGGTCACCCCCTACGACGGGTACGTCGACGTCTGCGAGCGGCTCGCCGAGCTGACCCCCGGCGACCACGCGAAGAAGTCGGTCCTGCTCAACTCGGGGGCGGAGGCGGTCGAGAACGCGGTCAAGATCGCACGGGTGCACACCGGGCGGAACGCGGTGGTGGTCTTCGACCACGCGTACCACGGGCGCACGAACCTCACCATGGCGATGACCGCGAAGAACATGCCGTACAAGCAGGGCTTCGGGCCTTTCGCCGGCGAGATCTACCGCGCACCCAACTCCTATCCCTTCCGCGAGGTCGGTGAGGTTTCCGGCGCCGAGGCGGCCGAGCGGGCCATCGACCAGATCGAGAAGCAGGTCGGCGCGGCGAACGTGGCGTGTGTCGTCATCGAACCGATCCTCGGCGAGGGCGGATTCGTCGTACCGGCGGAGGGCTTCCTGCCCCGGCTCGCCGCCTGGGCCCGCGACAACGGCGTCGTCTTCGTCGCCGACGAGATCCAGACCGGGTTCTGCCGCACCGGGGACTGGTTCGCCTGCGACCACGAAGGTGTCGTGCCCGACCTGATCACCACCGCGAAGGGCATCGCCGGCGGTCTTCCGCTCGCCTCGGTCACCGGCCGCGCCGACATCATGGACGCGGTACATGTCGGTGGGCTCGGTGGGACGTACGGCGGCAACCCGATTGCCTGCGCCGCCGCGCTGGGGGCAATGGAGATCATGCGGAAGCAGGATCTGAACTCGGCCGCCCGGCGCCTCGGACAACTGATGCTCAGCCGGCTCAGGGAGATTGCCGCCGCCCATCCGACGATCGGCGACATCCGGGGGCGCGGCGCGATGATCGCGATCGAACTGGTCGGCGCAGACGGGCGCACCCCGGACGCCGCCCGGGCCGCGACGGTATCGACGTACTGCCACTCCCGGGGCGTTGTGACGCTGACCTGCGGCACGTATGGCAACGTGCTCCGGTTCCTGCCACCGCTGGTGATCCCCGAGGATCTCCTCACCGAGGCGATGGAGGTCCTAGGCGACGCCTTCACCGCGACGGCCTGACCGATCCGGGCTCCCGTATGGATCCTGGTCCCGCGATCGGCAGCAGCTACAGCCACGTCACCAAACCTCTCGCCTCAGTGGTGGCGCGTACCAGCGAAGGGCTCGGCGGGTCGCCGCCGCAAGCTCGCCTTCCATTGCTCGACTTTCTCATCCCGCCGTCCGGCTCGGCGTGCTCCGTGCTGCCGGCGAGCCGTCTCGCCCCCGTGCCGACACGAACCGTCAGCAGCGAGGGGACGAGCACAGCAGCGCAGCGTACGGGCCGCCGGACGGTCACGACGCCGCATCCTGCCATCGGGTTACCGCATGCCACGGACCGTCTGATACACCCGCGACGTCGACCTCGAGCACACTTCCATCCGCGAACCGCAGATCGTACGGACCGCCCAGATCGAGCAGAAACTGCCACGCCTCCGGATCGGGCTGACCGTCGCGGAGCCGCACGTTCCAGCCCTCCCCGTCGACGACCTCAACATGTACCGGGTGGGTGATCGCCAACGAGGAGTTCATGACCCATTCCAGAACCGCAGCATTCTCGAACGCGGGGACTGCCTCATCGACGGCGTCGCCGGTCCGATCATCCACTGGCGTCCTCCGCTGTCGTGTTCAAGCTACCGACCCGGGCCAGTCGACGTCGCCAGGGAAGTCGACGTTCCCGGGCTGTACGTGGCAGAGAGCAATCATCCGTCGGGGCGGGTACGCGCCAGCCAGGTCGCGAGCTTCTGGCTGGTGTTCTCGCCGAGCACCGTCGTCGCTCGGGCTGCCAACGCGACCAGTTCGGTGTGCTGCGTCGCGGTGACCGACAGCTGCGGCCGCGGGCTGCGGCGCCAGGTCGTTCGTTCGGCGTCTCGAGCGAGGCGGGTTACATCGGCTTTGCTACGTCCAGCCAGGCGAGGATCCGGGTCGAGGGTGAGCGCCAGGGCGGCGCGCAACTCGACGTCGACGCCGTGGCCACGCAGCAGCCGGTAGCCGGCCCGACGCAACTCCACCCGGCCATCCGCGAGCAGCTCCCACGGTAGGCCAGGCGGCACGGCACCGGCCAACGGCCGCAGCGCGGCGGTCGCCTCCCGGACCACCGCCGGCGACGGATCCCGCAACAGCGGAACCAGGTCCGCGACAACGACAGCATCCAGCATGCGCAGACCCCTGACCGCTTGGGCTCGGACCTTGGCCAGCGGGTGGCTCAGCAGCGGCCTCAGCAGCGGAGCATCCGCGGCCGAGCCGGTCTCGGCGAGTCCGGCGATCGCCCCCAGGAGCGGCTCCGCGACAATGGCTGCGGTCCGGTAGTGCTCCCGCGCGTCGATGCCGAGGCGGCGGGCCGCGTCCCGGGCCACCGCCCGCACCAGCGGCGCGTCATCGTCCAGGTGCACGGCAACGTCAGAGTCGTGGCCGACCCGGACCAGCCCGGTCAACGCCACCACCCGCACCTCGGGCCGCCGCGACCCGGCTAAGCGGCGCAGGACATCGAGCCGGCGGGTCCAGACCGCCTCACGGCAGGCCGCCTCCGCCGCCCGGACCCGAATCCCCACATCCGGGTCAGTCTCGGCGCTGGTCACATAGTCGGGCAGACGCAGCCATCCCTGCGACAGGGCGATGTCGAACACGAACCGCCGCTGCCGGCGGCCACCCGAGCCGAACAGCCGTCGCCACACCTCGGGCGACGACGAGAGCAACGCCGCCCGTACCTGGGTGACAGCAAAACCACCCCGCGCCCGAGCATCGAGACGCAGCACCATCGGCAGCACCGCTGGCAGATAAGCATCGGGATCGTCAGCGAGCAGCACCGCCAGCCCGGCCCGCGCCCGATCCCGCACCGGCTTGACCCAATCAGCGGTACGCAACACCAGGAACGGCATCACCTCCGGCCAAGGCCGAGCGACCATCGCCGCGACCGCACGCTCCCGGGCCCGCCCGTCACCGTCCATACTGGCCAACGCCATCGCCACCGGCCCTGACGTCACACCCGAAAAGCGCGCCCTGACCCGCCGCAGCGCGGGCTCCTGGTACGTGCCGTACCAGGGTCCCTGACGCGCGTGGGCGTCGAGCCGCGTCACCAACCCGGCAACACCGGTCACCATCGCCAACGCCGACCGCGCCACCGCCTCATCACCAGCAGCGTCGGCCTCAAGCAGCACCTCGACCAAAGGGTTCAACGCCTCCCACCCGTCTGCGGCAGCAGCGTCGACCGCGCGGCGCACCGCGGCGAGCGGCCCGCCCTCCTCCAGCACCGGTGGCTGAACCCGTGTCCCCCAGATCACCCCGCCATCCTGCCCGAGCTAACCAACCCGCCCGAACCCGTTTTCCCCGCAGCGGCCCATCCGGCAGCACAGCGCCGCACCGGAACGCATGCACCAGAGCCCCCTCCACGACAAGTAGATCTCTGCCGGCTTGACCGGCGACGGGTGGAGCTACAGCACCTCGTTACCATGCTTCTGCTCGGCGGCGATCGCCACCCGCACCGGGCCCATGCCGGGCCTGAGCCACTCCCGGTACCACTCCTGCAACCCGTCACGGCCATCGTTGAGCACGGACAGGCTCATAACGTGGAAGCGCACGGTCACCGGGCGGACCCGTTCCACCTCCAGCAGCCAGCGGGAGGCGTTCCAGGCCCACGGGCAGCGCGGCACATGTCAGCGGTCGTCATGGCGAAAGCTCCAGCCCTTCAGCGGTCACGGGAAGCGTCCCCGCGGGCCTGACGGCCCGATCGGCCCGATGGCGGGGCCGATCTGCGTCGCGTCGACTGGGCCGATCCTCGGTCAGTCCGCGGCGGACGGTTCGTCGCCGACCGCGAGGGCACGCAGCGGGACGGGCTTGACCGGCGCCTGAGCGGTGAACGCGCCGACCTGTTCCGGCCCCCGGCCGGTCAGCGTGGAGATGAGCTGGCAGAGGCCCGGCTGGCAGGACCGCCCCTGGCACAGGCCCATCCCGGCGCGGGTCACCAGCTTCACGGCGTTCGCGGTGCCGAGGTGCGGATTGGCCCGCAGCGCGCGGCGCACGTCGCCGGCCCGCACCTCCTCGCACCGGCAGAGCACGGTGTCGTCGGTGACCAGGCTGCCCAGGGCCGCCCGGTCCGGCGCGAACCGGTCGAGCACCTGCGTGACGAAGCGTCGCCGGCGGCGCAGCTCCCGGCGGATCGGGCGGGCCAGCGTGACGGCCCGGTGCTCGTCGAGCAGCTCCAGGCCGCGCAGCACGCCGAGGGCGGCGAGCCGGCCCTCGACCTCCGCCTGCTCGGCACCCGCGACGCCGGTCAGCTCGCCGGCCACCGCGATCTGAGGCACCGAGGTCCGCAGCCACTCGTCGTGCCGGACCACCCAGCCGCCTGCGGGGGAATTCCAGGTCACCGCGCAACCGGCCTGCCGGGCCAGCTCGACGGAGGGGACGAAGCCGTACCCCAGCGCCAGCACGTCGCAGGGAACGTCCCGGTCGGTCCCGGGCACCGGCAGCCCCGTGGGGCCGACCTCGGCGAGGGTCACCGTGGTCAGGTCCGGGTCGCCGGCGGCACGGCGGACCACCGTGCCGAACCGGACGGGCACGCCCGCCCGGCGTAGGACGCGCAGCGCGTCGACACCCTCGGCGAGCTTGCCTCCCGCGCCCGCCACGGCGGCCAGCCCGGCCGGTCCGGGCAGGAGGTCGCGGCGGCGCTGGATCAGCGCGACCTCGACCACCTGGGCGCCGGCCCGAACCAGTTGGGCGGCCACGACCAGCAGCAGCGGGTGGCCCCCGGCCAGGACGAACCGGCCGCCCGGCAGCAGGCCCTGTGCCTTGACGAACGTCTGCACACCGCCCGCCGTGAGCACTCCCGGCAGGGTCCAGCCCGGAAACGGCACCGGCAGGTCGTACGCGCCGGCGGTGAGCAGCACCGCCCGGGGTTCGAGCAGGCGGACCCCGGCCGGACCGTGCGTGGCGACCCGGTAGCGGCCCGGCGGGGGCTGGTCGCCGGCGTACCCGTCGAGGCCGGCCCGGGTGCCGAGGACGCCCCACACCGTGGTGTCGGCGAGCCACCGGACGCCGGGAGCGGCGGTGGCCTCGGCCAGGAGCGCCCGACCCGCGGAGGACGATCCGGCCGGCGGGGTGAACCCGGCCGGCGGTTGGCGGTAGATCTGCCCGCCCGGCTGCTCCTGCTCGTCGACGACGGTGACGGCGGCGCCGTGCCGGCCGAGGGTGGCGGCGGCGGCCAGCCCGGCTGGGCCGGCGCCGACCACCACCACGTCGGGCGCGCTCACCGGGGCACCGCCGTGCGGACCCGCATGCCGGCCCGCACCCGGATCAGGCAGGAACGCTGGCAGGGCACGTCGTCCACCGTCACGACGCACTCGAAGCAGATCCCCATGTTGCAGTAGGGCGCCCGGCGGGCACCGCCGCGCGTGGTGCCGACGGACCGCTCACCGGCGGCGAGCAGCGCGGTGGCCAGCGACTCGCCCGGGTGGGCGGGAACGGTCCGCCCGTCCACCTCGATGGTGACCGGCGCGGGTCGGCCCATCGGGGTGCGCCTCGGCGCGTCCGGGGGGTTCGACGGGCGGTGTTCAGACAAAGTTCAGCGCTCCGAAGCGGGAGGGTGAGTAGTCCTCGATCGACCGGTCGGTCTCGCCGGTCACGACCATGCCGGCGAGGAGCCGGGCGTAGGTGAGGCCGAGGGTGAAGGCCGAGCCGCCGGTGGCGACGAACAGTCCGGGCCGGCGCGGGACCGCGCCGAGCAGCGGCAGGTGGTCCGGGGTGAGCGTGGTCATGCCCGTCCACGTCCGGATCACCGGCAGGTCGAACACCGCCGGGACCACCCGGGCGGCGTCGGCGTTGCCGACCAGCGACTCGTACCGCAGCTCCGGGTTGGTCTCCAGGTCGACCTGTCCGGCCCGGCTGACCAGCTTGGCCGGCCATCCGCCACCGATCAGCACGTTGCCGTCCTCGGTCTGCTTCATCGACAGCCGCCGGCCGACGTGCTGGATCAGGTGCGGCAGGAACGGCCGGCTGCGGGCGGTGGCGCTCATCGTCAGCCCGACCGGGAAGACCGGCAGCCGGACGTCGGCCATCGAGGCCAGCTCGGCGGTCCAGACCCCGGCGGCGAGCACCACCGTGTCGGCCAGGTGGGTCTCCCCGGCGGTGTCCCCGGGCCCGGTCCCGGTGCGCAGTTCCCAGTGCGGGCCGCGCCGGTGCAGCCCGGTGACCCGGCAGCCGGTACGCAGCACGGCGCCGTACCGGCCGGCGGCCCGGGCCAGCGCCGGGGTGACCAGCCGGGGGTTGGCCTTGCCCTCGCCGGGCACGTGACCGGCGGCGAGCACGGTGTCCGCCAGGTACGGCGCGAACCGGCGCAGCTCCGGGCCGGAGAGCACGGCGACGTCGAGGCCGTACTCGCGTTCCAGGGCGGCCTTCCGGTCCAGCACGGCGATCTCCGCCGGGGTCTCGGCGAGCATCAGCCCGCCGGTGCGGGACACTCCGCACCGCTCACCGAGCTCGTCCTCGACGGTGGCCCAGGCCCGCATGGCGTCCAGGTGCAGCGGGAGCGCGCGGGCCGCCGCGCGGGCCGCGTCGTCGCCGTGCTCGACCATCCGGAACTCCAGCTGGAAGTGCAGGCTGCCCGCGTTCTGCCCGGAGGCGTGCCGGTTGACCTGGTCCTTCTCGACGAGCAGGACCCGGTTGCCGGCGCGGGCCAGGTGCCAGGCGGTCGCGCAGCCGAGCAGACCGCCGCCGATGACCGCCGTGTCGTACGAAGTCATGGGAGCAGGTCGAGCTGGGTCATGGTGGCCCGGACGCGGTCCTGTTCGGCGGGGGTCAGCGGGAGCAGCGGCGCGCGGACGTGACCGGCCGGTACGCCGCGCAGGGTGAGCGCGTACTTCATGATCGCCTGCGCGTTGCCGAACCGGGCGCCGTAGTCCGGCCCGAACCAGTCCTCCATGATCACCCGGTCGCGGGCGCCGAGGACCCGGGCCCGGTCGAGGTCACCGGCGCGCAGGGCGCGGAAGAAGTCGGGGTGGTCGGCGCCGAGCACGGCGCCGGCTCCCATCAGCCCGTCGCCACCGATCGTGGTCATCAGCTCGATGCCGACCTCGTTGGTGGGGATGCCAAAGTAGCGCACGCGGTGGCGCAGGGCGACGAGGCTGCGGACGAATCCGCCGAAATCCGGGGTGGAGTTCTTGACCGCCACCACGGTGTCCAGCCCGCTCAGCTCCGACAGGAGGTCGGCGTCCAGGTCGACGCCGGTGCCACGGGGCCAGTTGTAGACGCAGAGCGGCAGGTCGACCGCCTCGGAGACGGTCCGGTAGAAGGCCACGATCTCCGACCGGGTGGGCACCACGTACGGCGGCGGGGTGAGCAGAATGCCGTGCAGGCCGGCGTCCCGGGCGGCCTCGGCGTGCCGGATCGCCTCCGCCGGCGTGTACGCGTTGCAGCCGCCGAGCACCGTGAGGCGGTCGCCGACCCGTTCGACGGCCGTCCGGAACAGTGCGGCGCGTTCCTGTTCGGTGAGGCTGAACCACTCGCCCGTGGTGCCCCCGACGATGATCCCGTGCAGCCGCTCGGCGGCGAGCCAGTCCAGTTGGACGCGCCAGGCGGCGAGGTCCAGCTCGCCGGTGGCGGTGAACGGGGTGGTGACGGCCGGCAGGTAGCCGAACCAGTCGACGCTGTCGCGGTCCACTGCGGGGTCCTTTCGACGGGCGGCGTCGTACCGCCCGCGTGCGCGACGCGGGCCGGGTGACGTGCCGGATGGGTCAGGGGGTAGGCGGGGTGACCGCGATGATGAGCCGGGCCCGCTGGTCGCTGGCGTTGCGGTAGAGGTGGGGCAGCCGGGAGTCGAAGGTGATCGCCTCGCCGGTACTCAGCACGTACTTCTCGCCACCGATCTCGGCGACGACCTCGCCGGTGACGGCGATCGCGCACTCGGTCGAGGGGTGCGCCCACGGCTCGCCGGAGCTGGCGTCGCCGGGCGCCAGCTCGGCTTCGAGCACCTCCAGGTCGCCCCGCCCCGGGGTGAGGCGGTCGTAGGCGATCTGCCCGGGGGGAGCGGCGAGCCGGGTCCGCGAGCCGGGCCGGCTGATGTGCACCAGCGGCGCGTCCGGCTCGGAGAACAGCGCCGCGATGGAGGTGTCGAAGACCTTGGCGAGCTTACGCAGGGTGGCCAGGCTGGGGTCTGTGGCGCCGTTCTCGATCTGGCTGAGCAGGGCGGGCGAGACGTCGGCCGCGGCCGCGAGCTGGCGCAGCGTGAGGGAGTGCTGCTGGCGCAGGTCGCGGAGCTGGTCACCGAGCATGCGTCTTTCCCCGTTCCAAAACAGTGTGGCTAGAAATGTTTGACGCAACTATACGCCCCTGTCTAGCATGGTCAAACACAAGGCGAACGTGTTTGGCGTAACTAGACAAGCGACGTCGGGGCACGAACCGGACAGGAGTCCCGCCCGGATACATCCAACCTCATGACGGTCTACGGGCGAAGCCCCCGCGAGCCGCCATCGGTTGGCACCGGCCCCCGACCTCGGCGTCACCGGCGACGTCGGCGCGACAACCCCCAGAGCCCGTCCCGCGCGGGCCGGCCCATACGAAGGTAGGAACAGCATGTCGGTGTCCCCTCGCCGGCTCCGCGTCGGAGCAATCGCTCTGGCGGCGCTGGTCATAGCCTCCAGCACCGCGTGCAGCGCGGGCGGCAGCGGAGGAAACGGTAACGGTGGTTCGGCCAAGACCCTCACCGTCAACACCTCGTTCGTCCTCAAGACGCTCGACCCCGGCCGGATCTACGAGGCGACCGGCCTCACCGCCGTGCACTCCCTCTACGACACCCTGCTGACCTTCAAGGGCTCGGACGTCAGCAAGCCCGTCCCGGCGCTGGCCGAGTCGTACGAGGCCTCCGCCGACGCGAAGACCTTCACCTTCAAGCTCCGCGAGGGGGTGAAGTTCTCCGACGGCAGCCCGCTGACCGCCGACGACGTGGTCTTCTCCCTCAACCGGCTGAAGAACGTCAAGGCCAGCCCGGCGGTCATGGTCAGCGGCCTCACGGTCGCCAAGACCGACGAGCGGACCGTGGTGGTCACCTCGGCGACCGCCGACCCGAACATCCCCGTGGTCCTCGCGATGCCCTCGACCGGCGTGGTCAACTCCAAGGTCGCCAAGGAGAACGGCGCGACGGACGCCGCGGACGCCGCGAAGACCGACACCGCCCAGCAGTACCTCGACAAGAACTCCATCGGCAGCGGCCCGTACGTGCTGAAGTCGTACGACCCGTCGGCGCAGGTGGTGCTGGAGGCCAACCCCAACTACTGGGGCACCAAGCCAGAGTTCGGCCGGGTCGTGCTGCGCAACATGGACGTGCAGACCCAGAAGCTGACCATGCAGCGGGCCGGCGGCTCCGAGATCGCGCTGGACATCTCCGGCAAGCTGCTGGAGGGGCTGCCGGACACGCTGAAGACCTCCGCCATGCAGGACACCGTCTACTTCCTCTTCCTCAACGCCGACCCGGCCGTCTCCGGGGTCACCTCGAACGCGAAGTTCAACCAGGCGCTGCGGGCCTCCATCGACTACCAGGGCATCGCCGGGCTGTACGGCAAGGGCGCCGCCCCCGGCGCCGGGCTGGTGGCCCCGGCCTACCCGGGCGCGCTGCCCGCCGGCGAGGAGTCGAAGCGTGACGTGGCGAAGGCCAAGGCGTTGCTCGCCGAGGCGGGGCTGACCAACCCCACCGTCAAGTTCAACTACCCGGCCATCACGTACAAGGGCGTCGACCTGGGCACGGTGGCGACCAAGGTGCAGGGCGACGCCGCCGAGGCCGGCATCAAGCTGGAGCTGACCCCGCAGCCGCTGACCACGTTCCTCGACGAGATGCGTACGGGCAAGATGGCGCTCGGGTTCACCCCGCAGAGCCTCAACTACCCGGTCGCCGACTCGCTGATCAACAACATGTCCCCCGGCCAGGCCACCGCGCTGCGCTCGGGCTGGACGGTGGAGCGGGCCGACCCGACCGTCGTGGCCGCCGGCAAGAAGGTCACCGAGACCCTCGACCTGGCCGCCCGGGCCACCGCCATGCAGGAGTGGCAGCGGGCGATGAACGCCGCCTCGCCGTACGTCGTCCTGGCCAACAACTCCTCCACCGTCGTGGCGAGCGGCGACCTGACCGGCACCGACTACACCGCCGCGGGCTGGCAGGTCGACCTGGCCGCCGTCGGCCGGGAGTAACCATCTCATGACGACGACAGTCGACGACGCCGAGCCGGGCGCGGTCACCACGACCGCGTCCCGGCCTCGGCCGCACCGGTCCCTGCTGGTGTTCCTGGCCAAGCGGGTGGCGATCACGGCAGGCCTGCTGCTGGGCGTCACGATCGTGACGTTCGGCCTGGTCACCGTGGTGCCCGGCGACCCGGTCACGGCCAACCTCTCCGACCAGGCGCTCAACGACCCCGCGACGGTGGCCGCGTTCCGCGAGAAGTGGGGCCTGGACCAGCCGCTGTACGTGCAGTACCTCCAGTACCTGGGCAACCTGCTGACGGGCGACCTCGGCATCTCCCAGCAGACCGGCCGCACCGTGACCGACGACCTGTTGCAGTACGTGCCGGCGACCATGGAACTGGCCATCCCCACCATGGTGCTGGCGCTACTGATCGGCACCGGGATCGGCATGCTCGCCGCCGTGCGCAACGGCCGGATCACCGACCAGCTGATCCGCGTCGGCGCGCTGCTCGGCCTGTCCACCCCGCCGTTCTGGCTGTCGCTCGTCGTGCTCTACGTGTTCTTCTACCAGCTCGGCCTGGCACCCAGCGGCGGCCGGCTCTCCACCGACTTCAGCCCGCCGCCGACGGTGACCGGGATGTACACCGTCGACGCCGCCCTCGCCGGTCAGTGGGACGTCGCCTGGGACGCCGCCCAGCACCTGATCCTGCCGGTGCTCGTGCTGACCAGCCTGACCGTGGCGATGCTGGTCCGGTTCGTCCGCTCGTCCATGCTGGAGGTGCTCCAGCAGGACTACATCCGGGCCGCGTACGCCAAGGGCCTGCCCGCCCGGGTGGTGTTCCGCCGGCACCTGTTGCGGGCCGGGCTGGTCCCGGTGATCACCGTCTCCGGTCTGGCCTTCGCCTCGCTGCTCTCCGGCACGGTGCTGGTGGAGAACATCTTCGGCTGGCCAGGCCTCGGCCAGTACGCGTACCGCAGCGCGACGGCGCTGGACCTGCCCGCGATCCTCGGCGTCAGCCTGTTCGTGGCGCTGGTCTACACGCTGGTCAACCTCGCCGTCGACCTGCTGTACGGGCTCATCGACCCGAGGATCCGGCTGTCATGACCACACTCGCGCCCGACCCCATAGCGCCCGAGCCGAAGGCGACCGACGCGCTGGCTCGGCGCCGGTTCCTGGGCCGGCTACGCGGTCGCTCCACCGGGCGGCCTATCTGGCGGCAGCCGATCGCCGTGGCGGCCCTGGTCATCCTCGGCGGGTGGCTGCTGATGGCGCTGTTCGCCCCGGTCGTCGCGCCGTACGACCCGTTGGCACAGAGCCCGGACGCGTATGCCCCGCCGTCGGGAACGCACTGGTTCGGCACCGACGCCCTCGGCCGGGACGTGTTCAGCCGGGTGATCCACGGCTCCCGCCTGTCGATCCCGCTCGCGCTCGCCATCGTCTCGCTCGCCCTGCTGATCGGCGGTCTGCTCGGCCTGGTCGCCGGCTACGTGGGACGGTTCGTCGACGAGGCGCTGATGCGCCTGACGGACCTGGTCTTCGCGTTCCCGCAGATCATCCTGGCGATGGCGGTGACCGCCGCGTTCGGGCCCAGCACCCGCAACGCCGTCCTCGCGCTGGTCATCGTCTCCTGGCCGGTCTACGCCCGGGTCATCCGCAGCGCCGTGCTGACCATGCGCGGCGAGGACTACCTCAGCGCCGCCCGGCTGCTCGGCGTCGGACCGCTGCGCGCGCTGCGCCGCGACGTCCTGCCCAACAGCGTGGGTCCGGCGATCGTGCTGGCCACCCTGGAGCTCGGCAACGCCGTGCTGCTGCTGTCCGCGCTGTCCTTCCTCGGCCTCGGCCCCCGCCCGCCGGCCGCCGAGTGGGGCTCGATGGTGGCGCTCGGCTCGCAGGACCTCTCCATGTGGTGGGTCAGCGTCTTCCCCGGCCTGGCCATCCTCACCGTGGTGATGGCCTTCAACGTGCTCGGCGACGCGCTGCGCGACCGGATCGACCCCCGCTACGCGAAGGGACGTTGAGAATGCGACCGCTGCTCGAAGTCGACTCCCTGGCCGTCACCCTGCCCGGCCCCACGGGGCCGCTGCCGATCCTGCACGACGTGTCGTTCACCGTCGGTGAGGGCGAGATGGTCGGTATCGCGGGGGAGAGCGGGTGCGGCAAGAGCCTCACCGCGCAGACCCTGCTCGGTCTGCTGCCCGCCGGCGCCAAGGTCACCGGGTCGGCCCGGTTCGCCGGGACCGAACTGCTCAGCCTGGACACCAGGCGCTGGCAGAAGGTGCGTGGCGCCGGCATCGCGATGGTCTTCCAGGACCCCACCGCGGCGCTGCACCCGATGCTCACGGTGGGCCGGCAACTGACCGAACACATGCAGGTCCACCTGGGCCTGGACCGGCGGGCGGCGGACCGGCGGGCGGTGGAACTGCTCGACCAGGTCCGCATCCCCGACCCGCAGCGGGCGGTGCGGGCGTACCCGCACCAGTTCTCCGGCGGCATGCGGCAGCGGGCGGCCATCGCGATCGCCCTCGCCGCCCGCCCCCGGCTGCTGATCGCCGACGAGCCGACCACCGCGCTCGACGTGACGGTGCAGGCCGGCATCCTCGCGCTGCTGGACCAGTTGCGCGCCGAGACCGGGCTGGCCGTCGCCTTCATCACCCACGACCTCGGGGTGCTCAGCGCGCTCACCACCCGCGGGTACGTCTTCTACGCCGGGCGCGTGGTGGAGACCGGCCCCACCGGAGCGCTGCTCACCGCGCCGCGCCACCCGTACACGGCCGCGCTGCTCGGCGCCCGCCCGCACGGCACCCAGGCCGTCGGCACGCTGCGTCCCATCCCGGGCGGGCCGCCGACGCCGGGGCAGACGCCGCCCGGATGTCCGTTCCAACCCCGGTGCGGGTACGCCGAGCCGTCCTGCGGCACCGCGCCTCCCCCGCTGTCCCCCGCCGGCACCGACCGGTCGGTGGCCTGCGTGGTCCGTCCGCACCTGGAGGTGGCGGCATGAACGAGCCGGTCGGGTCGGGCAACCTGCTCGAGATCAGCGACGTCGAGGTGGAGTACAAGCCGCGCGGCCGGGGGCCAGTCCGGGCCGTGGCCGGGGTGAGCCTGGAGGTGGCGCCCGGCCAGATCGTCGGCCTGGTCGGCGAGTCCGGCTGCGGCAAGTCGTCGCTGGCCCGGGTGGCGGTCGGGCTGGCCGCGCCGAGCGCCGGGACGATCCGGTTCGCCGGCCGCCCGATCACCCCGCTCGGCTGGCGGCGCCGGCCGGTGCCGGAGGTCGGGCTCCAGATGGTCTTCCAGAATCCGTACGCGTCGCTGAACCCCCGGCGCACCATCGGCGCCCAGCTCCTCGACGGGGTGCCGGACACGGTGACCGGCGCCGCCCGCCGGGCGAGGGTCGCCGACCTGCTGGACCGGGTCGGCATGCCGGCCGGGGCCGCAGAGCGGTACCCGCACCAGTTCTCCGGCGGCCAGCGGCAGCGGCTCGCCATCGCCCGGGCGCTGGCGCCGGAACCCCGGATGATCATCGCGGACGAGCCGGTCACCGCGCTGGACGCGTCGTCGCAGGCGCAGGTGGTCAACCTCCTCGTCGGGCTGGTCCGGGACCTGGACATGGGCATGCTGTTCATCTCGCACGACCTCTCCCTGGTGCACGAGATCGCCGACGTCACGGCGGTGATGTACCTGGGCCGGATCGTCGAGACCGCGCCCACCCGTCAGTTGTGGTCCTCGCCCCGGCACCCGTACAGCCGGGCGTTGATCGACGCGGTGCCGCAGATCGCACCCTCCCCGCAGCTGCCCAGGACGCTCGCCGGAGAGGTGCCCGACCCGGCACACGCGCCGGTCGGGTGCCGCTTCCGGCCGCGTTGCCCGCACGCCTTCCGGCCGTGCGGCGAGCAGCCGCCCACGCTCGACCTCGGCGGCCGCACCGCCGCCTGCTGGCTCAACGACCCCACGGTGGCGCAGACCACCGTGCCCGCCGCGTAGAGGACACCGCATGCACATCCCCACCGAACAGGTCCTGGTCAACCTCGCGCTCTACGACGGCGTCCGGGACGACGTCCAGCGCGACAGCGGCATCTGGATCGGCGCCGACGGCACGATCCGCGCGGTCGGGCCGGTCGACGACGTCCTCACCGAGGCGGGCGGCGCCCGGGTGGTCGACCTGCACGGCGACCACGTCATGCCGGGCCTGACCAACATGCACGTGCACCTCTCGCTCGGCCTGCCCGGCCACTTCGGCGACGAGGTGCACCGGTCGAACCTCGCCGAGCTGGTGCTGCTGATGGCCGACTCGGCGCGCCGGACCCTGCACTCCGGCGTCACCACCGCCCGGCTCGTCGGCGAGAGCCGGTACGCCGACTTCGCCCTGCGCAAGGGGATCGAACGCGGCGCGGTGGACGGCCCGCGGATCTTCACCGCCGGGCACGCCCTCTGCTGCACCGGGGGGCACGGCTGGGAGGCCGACGCGCTGGAGGCCGACGGGGCGGACGGGTTCCGCCGGCTCACCCGGCAGCAGATCCGGGCCGGCGCCGACCTGATCAAGGTGTGCATCTCCGGTGGGATCGCCGGCGAGTTCGAGTCGATCGACACCCCCCAACTGCTCGACGACGAGCTGGCGGCGGTGATCCGGGTGGCGCACGACTGGGGGCGCAAGGTCACCGCGCACGCCGGCCCGGCCGAGTCGGTGCGCCGCGCCGTGGAACTCGGGCTGGACTGCGTCGAGCACGGCTACGAGCTGACCGACGAGGTGACCCGGCTGATGGCCGAACGGGACGTCTGGTACGTCCCGACCATCGTGGTCAGCCGCTGCGAGCAGTTCTTCCGCGACTCCGGCGTGCCGGGCTGGCTGATGGACCGCGCCCTGGCCGCCGGGCCCCGGCACTGGGAGAGCCTCCAGCACGCCATCCGCAACGGGGTGCCGATCGCGCTGGGCAGCGACATGCCGCCGCACGCCGGCTACGACGAGACGACCGCGACCGTGCGTGAGCTGGAGTTCATGGTGGACGCCGGGATGCCCGTCGCCGACGCCCTGAAGTCCGCCACCATCCGCCCCGCGCAGTGGCTGGGCCAGGCCGACACGCTCGGCAGCGTCGAGGTGGGCAAGCACGCCGACCTGCTGGTCCTGCGCGACGATCCCACCCGCTCGGTGTCCGCGCTGCGCACCCTGCACACGGTGCTCAAGGGTGGCGTCTCCTACCGCGATGACCACGGCCGACTCGGCGTCGCCCGATGACGACGATCACCGAGGTCGCCGACCGGTACCTCGACGCGCTCGCCGGGCTGGACCCGGAGGCCGCCGAGGCGGCGGGTCGTACCCCCGACTCGCACTTCGTGGACCTCTCCCCCGACGGCTTCGCCGCCCGCGCGGAGCTGGCCCGCGGCACCGCCACGGCGGCGGACGGCGCCGGTGTCGACGGCACGGCCCAGCGGGCCCTCGCCGGCGCGCTGATCGACCGGCTGGCCAGCGAGGTCGACCTCTACGACGCGGGCTTCACCACCCGGCTGCTCGCCCCGCTGGCGACGCCGGTGCACCTGGTCCGGCAGGTCTTCGACAACCTGCCCCGCAACACCGCGCAGGACTGGGCGGTCGTCGCCGCGCACCTGCGCCGGGTGCCCACGGCCCTCGGCCAGTACGCCGAGACGCTGCGCTGGTCGGCCCGGCGGGGGCACCTGGTCGCCCGCCGGCAGGTGCTGGCGGTCGCCGACCAGTGCACCGCCTGGGTCACCTCCGACGACTTCTACGGCCAGCTGGTGGCCGGGTGTCCGGACGGGCCACTGGCCGGGGAACTGGCCGCCGGGGCCCGCTCGGCCGCCGCCACGACGGCGGACTTCGCCGCGTTCCTGCGTGCCGAGCTGGCGCCACGGGCCACCGACGTCGACGGCGTCGGCCGCGACCTGTACGCCGTCACCGCGCGCAGCTTCCTCGGCGCGACCGTCGACCTGGACGAGCTGTACGCGTACGGCTGGGAGGAGCTGGCCCGCACCGCCGCCGAGCAGCGCGCGGTCGCCGCCGAGCTCGGGTACCCGGACGTGGCGGGCGCACGGGCCGGGCTGGACGCCGACCCCGCCGGTCGGGTGCCGGTCGGGCCCGACCTGGAGGAGTGGCTGCGGGAGCGCACCGAGCGGCTCACCGACGCCCTGGACGGCCCGCACTTCGACATCCCGGCCGCCACCCGCCGGGTGGTGTGCCGGATCAGCCCCGCCGCCTCCGGGGTCATGTACTACACCCCGCCCGACGCCGGGTTGACGCGCCCGGGCGGGATCTGGTGGTCGACGCCCCCCGGCGAGTCGACGGTGCCGGTGTGGCGGCACGTCGGGACGCTCTGCCACGAGGGGCTGCCCGGGCACCACCTCCAGCACGCGATCACCCTCACCACCGTCGACCTGCACCCGTGGCAGCGGTCGCTGTGCCAGGTGCACGGGTACGCCGAGGGCTGGGCGCACTACGCCGAACGCCTCGCCGACGAGCTCGGCCTCTACGCCGGTCCCGCCGAGCGGCTCGGGATGCTCGACGGGCAGATGTGGCGCGCCGCCCGGGTGGTCATCGACCTCGGCCTGCACCTGGACGTACCGATCCCGGCCGGGACCGGCTTCACCGACGCGCGCCGGTGGACCCCCGAGCTGGCCGTGGACTTCCTGGTCCGCGTCGCCGGGCTGGACCCGGCGACCGCGCGGTTCGAGGTCGACCGGTACCTCGGCTGGCCGGCGCAGGCGTTGGCCTTCAAGGCCGGGGCGCGGCTCTGGCAGCAGGCCCGCCGGGAGGTCGAACGGCGCGAGGGCGCCGGGTTCGACCGCAAGCGGTTCCACCAGCGGGCCCTGCGGCTCGGGCCGATGGGGCTCGATCCGCTGCGCGCCCGCCTCGCCGAGCTCTCCTGATCCACCCCCGACACCCCCGTCCGCCCCGACCGGAAGCGAGCCCCGATGACCGTTGACGATCTCACCGCCGCCATCACCGACATGTACCGGTCGTTGGGCGACCGGGCGGCGTTCGACGCCCGGCTGCACCCCGAACTGACGATCTGGGAGTCCGACGCACCCGACCTGCTGGACGGTCTGGCCGCCCTGGACGACCTGCGGGACCGTCGGGCGGCGGCCCGGGGCCCGGCCGCGCCCCCGGCCTCGGTCGCCCCTGAGCAGTTCCGGGTCGAGGCGTGGGAGGACACGGGCCTGGCCCGCTACGTCCTGCGGGCCCGGTACGCGACCGGGCAGCCGGACGACTGTTTCCGGGTGACGGACGTGCTGCGCCGCGACGAGCGGGGCTGGCGGATCGTGCACCACCACGCTGAGGCCCTCCGTTGAGCGCCGAGGAACCGGTCACCGACCTGTACGACCTGCGGGTGGTGGTGGAACGGATCGAGGGCCGCTCCGTCTGCGGCCTCCAGCCGGGCGACCACATCGACCTGACCGAGTCGAGCCGGCTCACCATCCCCACCGGCCGGCACTTCTGCCTCTACGCCCTCGCGGCGTGCCTGCCGCTGCTGCCGGCCAAGCAACGTCCGTTGCCGCCGGAGGACTGGCTGGCCCGGGACTGCCACGTGGCCTGCCCGGATCCGGACGAGCGGGTCATCCTGCGGATCGAGCGGACCGCCCGGCGACAGATCCCGACTGGAGAACTCACGTGAGCACCGACGAAGGACACCGGCTGGTCGGCATCGGACTCCAGTCCGACAAGAGCGCCGACGAGTACGCCGCGCTGGCCGAGCTCGCCGAAGGGCACGGCTTCGACGTGCTGTCGGTCTTCGGTGACCTGATGTACCAGCCGCCGTTCTTCCCGCTGCTGGTGGCCGCGCGGCACACCCGACGGATCCGGCTCGGGTCGGCCTGCCTCAACCCGTTCACCATGCACCCGGTGGAGATCGCCGGGCAGGTCGCGGCGCTGGACCTGGCGTCGAACGGGCGGGCCTACCTCGGGCTGGCCCGGGGCACCTGGCTGGATCAGATCGCGGTGCCGCAGGCCCGGCCGCTGCGGCGGATCACCGAAACCGTCGACGTGGTCCGGCTGCTGTTGTCCCGCGACGCCGGGGGCTTCCAGGGCCGGGAGTTCACCGTGGCGCCCGGTACCGCCCTGCGCTACGCCCCGGTCCGCGCCGACGTGCCCGTCCTGGTGGGGACGTGGGGTCAGCAGACCGCCCGGACGGCCGCCGCGTTCGCCTCGGAGATCAAGGTTGGCGGTTCGGCCAACCCGGCGATGGCCAAGACGATGCGGGCCTGGCTGGACGACGCCGCGCCCGCCGGTCGGGCCGGTGACCAGGTCGGCGTGGTGCTCGGTGCCGTGACCGTGGTGGACGAGGACGGCGCGCTGGCCCGTCGGGTGGCCCGTACGGAGGTAGCCATGTACCTCGCCGTGGTCGCCGCCCTCGACCCGAACGTCGACATCGATCCGGAGCTGCTGTCGCGGATCCAGCAGCACGTCGCCCGCCAGGAACACGACCTCGCCGGCGCGCTGATCGGCGGGGACCTGCTCGACCTGTTCGCCTTCTCCGGCACCCCGGAACACGTCGCGGCGCAGGCCACGGCGGTGTTCGATGCCGGGGCCACCCGGGTGGAGTTCGGCACCCCGCACGGTCTGACCCCGGCGGGCGGTGTCGACCTGCTCGGCCGCCGGGTGCTGCCGCTGCTGCGGGGGTGACGCCGTGGCGGGGGTGGGCATCCACCGGCCCGCCCCGCCACGAGCTTCTCCGTTCCCCCGCCAGCGCGATGGGACGGGACCACGGTCTGCCGCCGTCGACTGTGTGACGTGTCAGCCATTCACCGCTGTTGACAAAATGTTGCGTAATGGCCGCCGCACGCGCTGTCGCACCGCCGGTTTCCGATGCAGCGACGCCGACCGAAGGGGACAATTCCGTGAAGCGGGACCTGTGGGGCTCGAACATCCGGTTCGGCTGTCTGAAGTGCGTTCTGTGTGAGCTCGAGCCCTGCGCGGCCGTCATGCTCGTGGCCATGAGCACGTCGTTGCTGTACGTGCTGCTTCGCCAGGTCCTGCAGATGCTGACCCAGATCGCCTGCGACGGTGGGGTAGGCGGTAGTCGCACGAGCGGCGCGGCCTTAATACTCCAACGTCACTTGGCTTCGGCGTTGGGCGTAGCGCGGGTATGAGGACGGCCACCGCGTTGATCATCGATGGTTTGTGAGGACAACCGAAGATCGCGTGATGGCCGTGGGCCACAGCCTAGACCTTGACCGCTGGCGGTCGTCCTGGACGAGGCGGTGACGCGCGTCGCTGGCCGGTTCGTGCGGGCGGAGCCACGGCGGACTGCCGGGCAGTTCGTGGAAGGCCTGCTGTCGGGCGTGGAACGTAAGACCTGCTGGTCCCTGGCGGAGCGGGCTGGCCACTGTGATCCGCAGGCGATGCAGCGACTGCTGCGTACGGCGGTGTGGGACGCCGACGCCGTCCGCGACGACGTGCGGGACTGGCTGATCGAACAACTCGGCCACCCCGAGGCCGTCCTGGTCACCGACGAGACCGGCTTTCTCAAGAAAGGGGTGTGTGCTCGGTCGGGTGCAGCGGCAGTACACCGGCACCGCCGGACGGGTCGAGAACAGCCAGGTCGGGGTGTTCCTGGCCTACGTGACACCCGCGGGCCGGGCGCTGATCGACCGGCGGCTCTACCTGCCAGAGACGACCTGGTGCGATCGCCCCGACCGCCTCACCGCCGCCGGCGTCCCCGACCAGATCGGGTTCGCCACGAAACCGACCCTGGCCCGACAGATGATCGCCGCCGCATTGGACGCCGGCGTCCCGGCAGGGTGGGTGACCGGCGACGAGGTCTACGGCGCCGACCCCGGCCTACGCGCTTACCTGGAACACCGTGGGATCGGCTACGTCCTCGCGGTCGGCTGTGACCGACGCGTGCACGTCAACGACGGCCGCACCCTCATCCGCGTCGACGACCTCGCCGAGCGGATCCCCACCCGAGAATGGCAGCTGCACAGCTGCGGGCCGGGCGCGAAAGGCCACCGCGACTACCTGCGGGCCTGGATCACCACCGCCACCAGCCCTGGTGAGCATCGGTGGCTGCTCATCCGCCGCAACCGCACCACCGGCGAGCTGGCCTTCTACCTGTGCTGGTCACCCCGCCCAGTGCCACTACACACCCTCGTGCGAGTGGCCGGCTCCCGCTGGAGCATCGAGGAGTTGTTCCAAACCGGCAAGGGCCAGATCGGCCTGGACCACTACCAGGTCCGCAGCTGGACCGGCTGGCACCGGTTCATCACCCTGGCCATGCTCGCCCTGGCCGTCCTGACCATCCTCGCCGCCACCGCCCAGCAGTCCGGCCGACCCGAAGATCATTGCGTTGACCGTCGCCGAGATCCGCCGACTTCTCAACGCCTTCGTCCTCGCCGCATCGCTACCGCCAGCGCACACCCTGCACTGGTCAACCTGGCGCCGAACATCCCAAGCCCGAGCCCGCCGATCCCACTACCAGCGCAGATAGGCGAAGTGACGTTGGAGTACTAGGCATTGCGAATGCTCCAGGTGTCGGGCCCGGCCCCGGCATGCTCATCGTCCCGTCGAAGCCTGCACACTATCGGGTGTAGCGGTTTCCAGTACCGGTGTCCGCAGTCGGGGCCTGGGCTCCATCGGACCAGGTGATGGTGTTGTCGTTGCCGTGGACTTCGAGGGCGGTGATCGCGCCGGAGGCGATGACCGTGGAGCCACTGCCGTCGATAGTGAGCCGGTCGATGCTGTCGGTGTTGACAGTGGCCCTGCTGCCGTCGATGGTCGCCGTCTGCGTGCGCCGGTTCGTGACCTTCGCGTCGTCGGCGGTGACCGTGAGCGTGGCGATCTCATCGACGTTGACGCCCGATCCGCGACCGGTGATGGTGGCGGTGCCCCATTTCTCGCCGAGCAGCATGCTGTCCGTGCCGCGAATGGTTACCGTGGTCGCGGCTGCGATGTTGCCGGAGACGTTGTTCGCCTCGACGGTCACGGTCCCGCAGTTGCCTTCGATGACGGGCGTAGCGTCGTCGGCCTGGATCGTGATGTTCTCGCCGTCCTCGCAGCGGCCGCCCTGGGAGAGATCGCGCGGACCCGTGCCTGCCTGGGCATCGGCGGCCGATGCCGTCGATGCCGCAGGCGACGCCATGTCCCCTCCGCTGCCTGCGACGCTTGCGCACGCGGTGAGTGCGATCGTCCCGAGGAACAGTGTCCCCGCCACCGCAGCGGTCCTGAGCCGACTCACGAGCGTACGCACTCTCCGTCCCCCATCTGCAGATTCAGGAGCCCACGGCCTCGCGTTGCCTCCAGAGAAGCACCCCGGGCTCCTGAACGCTCGAGCTTATCAACGCCCTTCGAATGCTGTCCTCGGTCGTCCGAGCGCGCGACGAGAAGCTGTGGCGCTGGTTGGTCACGCTCAACCGTTACACGGCACCGAGCTCAGCAAGCCGCCTGACGCCTTCAACGATCTGGGACTCGGCGGCGGCACCGTAAGAGAACCGGATAAACGGTGCGGGCGGTTCGTCGACCAAGAAGTGGCGCCCGTCGCCCGCGAGCACCCCGGCCTGATAGGCCGTCGCGCAGAATTCCCGAGTATCAGCACCTTCGGGAAGGCACACCCAAAGGTGGATGCCGCCCTGGATGCGCAGGCTCGGCACCGTTGCGCTGATCGCGGACGTGAGGGCATCGCGCCTCGCGAGAGGCGTGGGCGAGATGTGATCGACACGGGCGTATCGGGTCAGGTCGGACGGTGCTCGATACAGGCGTGGAGCCATCGATAGACAGGTCTTTGCGACAAGATTCCGTCTTCGAGAGGGCTCCACGTGATTGCCTATCCTGCCATGGTCGACGTGCCCAGGGAACTGGTGCGCCACCTCGCCCGGCTGCTCGCGACCGAGCGCCGTGCCCGGGGCACCCGGCGCGGGACACGGGCCTTGACCTGCTTCTACCAGGCGTTGTTGGTGCTGGTCTGGTTCCGTAAGGCCGAGGACAAGACGCTGCTGGGTGCCGGGTTCGGCGTCTCTCGGGCCACCGCGTACCGGTACGTGTCCGAGGGCGTCGCGGTCCTCGCCGCGCAGGCACCCGATCTGCACGAGGCGTTGCAGCGGGTCGCCGACGACGGCTGGTCGTACGTGATCCTCGACGGCAAACTGTTCGACTGCGACCGCGTTGCGGAGACCACGCTCAGCGTCAAGGGCGACACCATCGACGCCTGGTATTCCGGAAAGCACCGCGACTTCGGCGCGAATATCCAAGCGATCATCCGCCCGGACGGGCTGCCGATATGGACCACCGACGCGATGCCGGGGCATCTGCACGACCTGACCTGCGCCCAACTGCAGGGCATCACGGCCGCACTGAACTGGGCCGCCGCCGAGCTTGACCTACCCGCCCTGGCCGACGCCGGCTACGACGGCGCAGGCCACGGCATCAAAACCCCGGTCAAGCAACCCACCAACGGCCGACGGCTCGCCGTGGGCAACCGCACCACCAACCGACTGCTACGCGGCCTGCGCTGGCAAGGCGAACGCGGCTTCGCCATCCTCCACGGACGCTGGAAAGCGTTACACCACACCACCAGCAGTCCCCGCGGAGCCGGCGACATCGTCGCCGCCGCTCTACACCTGACCCACTTCGAATACCGATACCCACCCGCAAGTCGCTGAGATCACCTCACTGTCGAGCACACGGATGTGGCGCTGCATTTCCCGACCGGCACCGACCCGACCATGCTCGCCGAGCGTATCCTCGCGTTGCCCGGCGCCGAGCAGCTCGTGGCGAGCGAGGAAAACGGATCGCCGGAGGGTGCCTGGGGCGACGGTTCTTCTTGTCGGCCCGGACCGCCGCCAGCCCTTCGCCACCATTGTCGAACATGATGTGCCGGGCTTCGACGAGGCCTCCCAGCTCGACCGCCCCGGCGTCTTCCGGCTCAACCTGGACCTGGGCCGAGCCGAGTTCGAGAGGCCTTTCGGCTTCCTGCCCAAGAAATTCGAGGAGCACCGTGACGAGTTCGACTTCGCCCGGCTGGACACGGTCGTGCCACACCCCGGCTACGCGCTCTACGGCTTCGGCAGCATGTCATGCCCGACCCGCAGATGCTGCCCGAGATCGACCGGCTGCTCACGATTGCCCACGCCCGAGCAGTCGAACGCCACGAGCGCGCATCCCGGCGGGCGGCCGACCAGCAGGGCGCGTTCGCCGACAGCGCGGATCTTGGCGGGCTGACGGTTGACGGTCTTCTGCCGGAATGACGTTGCTCCAACACGGCTTTTGTCGCACTCCGGCCATGGTGGCGTTGGTCGATACCCTGACCAGATGCGACCTTTCCGTGCGAGCCTCGGACCGCTGCTGCTACTTGCCCTCGCTGCCTGCTCGGGTCCCGACACGGCCGCAACCGCGCCTTCCTCGTCGCCGGCCGCGCCGCCCCGGCCCGGGCGGCCGGTGTCGAGCGCCAACCCGTACACCGCCGACGGCCCCGCCACGACCACGGATTACGGCACTCCTGGTACAGCGCACGCGAAGATCATGTATGAGCTGCAACAACAGGTACTGAACCAGGCCGGCTCGCCCGCGCACACGTCCGTGACCTGCAACAAGAAGTTCATCACCGGCAACGTGAAGGCGAGGTGCACGGTGAAGTTCGACGACCTCGCGGTGCCGATGGACGTGACCGTGTCGATCGCCGACCAGTACCTGACCTGGTCCGCCGTCGCCTCGGTCGGCGTGCTGTCCCGGACGAACGTGGGTTTTCTGTGGAACAGCGAAGCAGCCAACAACAACGCCCGGCCGGGCACCGCGATGTGCGACGCCGCGATGCCCGACCAGGCGGTGTTCCCCTTCGGCACGACGCCGTTCTACTGCTGGTACACCACAGAGTTGGGCACCGTGGTGGAAAAGCAGGTGTCGGTCGACCGGCGGAGCATCACCTTCGAGAAGGCCTGACCGAGCCATGAGGAGACTTCGCACGCCGCCGAGGGCGGAGTCGCTCCGCCGGGCACACTCTCGTTTTCGAGTACAGCCTCAGCCCATTGATGAACGCCCTTGAGGACATGCCAAAGATAAGAGGTGCCTGCGGCGTCCACAAGAGCGTCCAGAGTCTGGAGGCCCGGACCCGGTCCGGCCCTTGCCGGGCCAACCAGCATGAACGCGGCATCGATCTCAAGGAGTGGATGCGGATGTCCGACACCGTCGTGGTCGGTCTCGACGTCGGGGGTACGTCCACCCGGACGACCGCCCTGACCCTGGACGGACAGCGGCTGGGCACCGGCCGGGCGGGGTGGCGGCAACCCCACCAGCCACGGCGCCGAGCGGGCCGCCGGCGAACTCCTGGCCGACCTGCGGGAGGCGCTCGCCGACATCGACCCCGCCCGGGTACGGGCCGGCACGATCGGCCTGGCCGGGGCGGCCCGCCTGGTCGCCGATCCGGCCGGTCGGGACGCCTTCGACCGGGCCTGGCGCGACGCCAGCCTTTGCTGCCCCTACGTGGTGCACGGCGACGCCCTGGTCGCGTACGCCTCGGGCACCGCGAGCCCCGAAGGCACCGTGCTCATCGCCGGCACCGGGGCGATCGTCGCCAGCGTCTGCGAGATGCGGCTGGACCGTACCGCCGACGGTCACGGCTGGCTGCTCGGCGACGCCGGCTCCGGCTTCTGACTGGGCCGCAAGGCGGTCCGCCGGATGCTCGCCGACCTGGACCAGGGCCGCACGCCCGGCCCGCTGGCGACCGCCGTGCTCACCGAACTGCTCGGCTCCGCCGAGGTGGCGCCCCGCCCCCGGGACACCGTCGACGTGCTGGTCCAGGCGGTGACCCGGCAGCCCCCGTGGAACCGGCCCGGCTGGCGCCCCTGGTGGTCACCGCCGCCGCCGACGGCGAACCGGTCGCCGGCGACCTGTTCGACGAGGCCGCCGCGCTCCTGGCCCAGAGCACGGCGCGGGTCCGTCCGACCGGCGACACCACCCCGATCGTGCGCGGCGGCGGCCTGTTGACCGGCGCCACCCCGCTCGCCGCGGCGGTCCGGGCCGAGGTCGGCCGGCGGTGGCCGGACGCCCCGCTGTGCTCGGCCGGCGGCGGCGCCGCCACCGCGGCCTGGCTCGCCGCCCGCTGGTGGACCGGGGCGCAATGGGTGTGGTCGGTGCAAGCCGGCACCGACGCCGCCGGACTCGACCCCAGCTGCGGGGATGCCGTGGCCCTGCCGAACAGATTCACCGGCACCCGGTACCCCTACGTCTTCTACTGGTCCCGGCAGCAGCCAATGCGACTCATGCTCACCTGGTGGGGCTGACCGGCACTGCACGTCGGAGACGGTCCCGAGCCAGCCGGGCGCGTCCGGTACGTCATCGCCTCGCTCGCCGATGACGGCTGCGCCGATGCTGGTCAGGTACCGGACGACATGCCGGCTCAGGGATGCCCCTGAGCCGGCATGGGGGCTGACCCGCAGCCGAAATCCGCGTCGCAAGCCGATGGCGCGGCGCACTCGTCGTACTGCGACCAATGGCTGATCCCGCAACAACGTCCACGAAACCCACGCAACGCGCGGATCGCGGCATGTGCGTGCGTAGCCCAGTCCTGCCGGGTCTGGGGAGCGCCGACGTCAGCGGCCGATACGGGAACGTGCTCACCCTCTACCTGAGGAAGCCGGCTCGTTGAGCCACGATCTCTGACCGGACAAGCTCCAGGAGACGACCCAGCCAGTTGCGGCCTTTCGTATCTCCGCTCCAGTAGGCCGAGCTGATGTTGTAGTCGATGCGGCCGTCGCCGGTCCCAAGGAGCACGTCTGCGAGTTCTGGGTGTTGATTGAACTTGGCGCGCAGAACCGTGTGCATCGCGGTGAGACGAAGGTGGGGCCAGTCCTGCCTAATACTCCAACGTCACTTGCCTTCGGCGTTGGGCGTGGCGTGGGCATGAGGACGGCCACCGCGTTGATCATCGATGGTTTGTGAGGACAACCGAA
The DNA here is from genome assembly GCF_043204765.1 of Micromonospora sp. NPDC047730. Lineage (NCBI taxonomy): Bacteria > Bacillati > Actinomycetota > Actinomycetes > Micromonosporales > Micromonosporaceae > Micromonospora > Micromonospora sp. NPDC047730. The sequence goes on from NZ_JBIDCU010000023.1 coordinate 76,652, forward strand.
GA
>NZ_JBIDCU010000024.1:0-75805 GCF_043204765.1 Micromonospora sp. NPDC047730
GGTTTTTGGTGCGTGGCTGTGGGGGGGGGGGGGGGGGTGGCGCGCGGCCCCCCCCACCCCCCCCCCCCACACGCCGTCGTGACTGATGACCAGAATGCTATTCTGGTCATCAGTCATCGAGAGGGGTCCCGTGGCGGAGCGACAACCGGATCAGATCGACCGCGCCGACCGCATCCTCGACGCGGCGAAGGAGTTGCTGCTGCGCTGGGGATACCGGCGGGTGACCATCGATGAGATCGCGCGGCACGCCGGCGTCGGCAAGGGCACCGTCTACCTGCACTGGCGCAGCCGGGAACAGTTGTTCTTCGCCGTCGGCGCGCGGGAGGCGGCCGCGATGCTCACCGCAGTGGTGACCGCCATGCGGGAAGACCCGAAAGAGATCGCGCTCCACCGGTACCTGCGCCGGTTCTTCCTGGAAGCGATGTCGCGACCGGTCCTGCGCGCGATCTTCACGCGGGACACCGACGTGCTGGACCGGTTCCTGTCCAGCCCCGCCCGCCGCCCCCTGCAGAGCGCCAAGCTGCTGGCCTCCCGCGACTACCTGAAGGTCCTGGCCGACAACGGCCTGCTGCGGACGGACCTGCGGCCGGAGGACCTGGACTACACCCTGCCCGCGGTCATGTTCGGCTTCTTCGGCATCGACCGTTTCCTTTCCCCCGAGGTGGAACCGGGGCTCCCGGACAAGGCCGACCAGCTCGCCGACACACTGTGCCACGCGTTCGAACCAGCGCAGCCACCGTCGCCGGCACGGCTCGCCGCTGCCGCGCCGGCGGTTGTCGCCATCCTCGACCGGCACACCGACGACTACCGCCGCGCCGCCTACGGCGCACTGACCGGCGAGGGGTGACAGCCATGGGCAGGGACATCGGCGGCCTGCATCACGTGGGCCTGGTCGTGGCAGACATGGCCAAGGCTGTCGAGACCTGTCGGCGGCTCGGTTTCACCGTTCCGCCGCCGGCCTGTCCGACGCTGCCCACCGCTCCGGGAGCGCCCCCGCGACCGGTCGGCGCGGCGAACACCCACATCTACCTACGCCGCAACTTCGTCGAGATCGTGACCGTCGTCGAGGACGGCCAGCCGATGCCGGCGGGGGCGCGCACGATTCCCCTCGACGTTCCCGACGACAAACTGCCGGGGCTTCTGGCCGCCGTCCGCGGCGCCGCCGCGAACCTCACCGCCTGCCTGGACCGATTTCCCGGCATGCACATCCTCATCTTCGACTCACCGGACATCGACCGCGCCGCCAGCCGACTCGACAGCGCAGGTGTCGGCCACGGCGGCGTGCACGCCGTACAGCGCCCGATCGAGACCGCCGACGGCACCCGGATGGTCCCTGCCCACTACCTGGAGATCAACAGCGACGAGCCGGGCGCGCCACCCGGCCGCCTGCCCGAGGGCAGGCTCGGCATTGCCGAGAACGCCGCCGTCGATGAGCACCAGCAGCCGGCGCACGCCAACGGCGCGGTCGATCTGGTGGGATGCGTGCTCTGCGTACCTGACGACGAGTTGCCCGAGACGGCACGCCGCTACGAGGCGTATCTCGGCCGCGCCGCTGGCCGCGATGGCCCCACCGCGACCTTCGACCTCGACGATGCCACCGTCACCCTGGTCGCCGCCTCCGCGGTGCCCAACCTGCCGCCGGGTGGGCGTCCGCCAGCCGTGCCCGCCTTTGTCGGGTACACGGTCGCCGTACACGACATCGCCCGGACCGAGGAGTACCTGAGGGCAGCCGGGGTGTCACACACCAAGCCCCGGGCGGGCGAGATCGTCGTACCAGCCAGCGAGGCCCTCGGCGCCGCGATCGTCTTCCGCTCCAGCACCCGCTGACATCAACCCCGGACGTCCGATGAGGGTCTTCACAGCCCGCTCGCGGCGGTGGTGGACGAGTCGGTGCGCATCCGCCACCCGCACCCGGCCGGCCGGCTCTCGCGCTCGGCGCGCGGTCAGTCGGACAGCAGCTCGGCGAGGGCCGCCGCGATCCGCTCCGCGTGCCGCCCGTCGGGGTCCTCGTCGGCGTTGAAGTCCGCGACGCTCATCCCGATCAGCCGACCCGAGCGCACCAGCGGCCGGACCAGCGCCGCGAGGTCGGCCCAGTCCAGGCCGCCCGGCTCGGGGTAGCTGACCGCCGGCAGCACGACCGGGTCGAGCACGTCGAGGTCGAGGTGCAGCCAGGCCGGCGTGATGCCGGTGGCCAGCTCCCGGCCCACGGCCGCCGCGTCGGGCCCGCGCAGCCGGTCGGCCGGCACCAGGTGCACGGCGCGGTCGACCCGGAAGGCTTCCATGCCCTCCGCCACGTCCGGGTCCGGCGGGCGGTGGCCGAGCACGTGCACCTGGTCGGGGTCGACCAGCGGCCCCTCCCGGTCGAGGACGCCGGCCGGGCCGTGGTCGGTGACGATCGACAGCTCCATGTCCGCCGCCTCACCGGTGGGCGAGGTACGCCCGTCCTCGAAGTCGAGGTGGGCGTCGAGGAACCACAGGTCGAAGCCGGCCGGCAGCCCCTGTAGCGTGCCCGGCAGGATCGCGCAGTCGCCCCCGAGCACGAGAGGGCTCTGCCCGGCGTCGAGCAGCTCCGTCACCTGGGCGGCGATCGCCCGGGTGGCCCGCCGCAGGTGTTCGACGCCGATCACGCCGGTCTCCGGGTCCCGGGCGGGATCGGTCACCAGGGTGTCGACCGCACCGGCGTCCGCCGCGCCCAGTCGGCCCAGCAGCCCCGCCGACCGCAGCGCCGCGGGCGCCCGCCGCTCGCCCCGGCCGCGGCCGGAGGAGTCGAGCGGAGCGTCCAGCACCGACCATCGCACAATCGAAGGCTAGTCCGGTCGTGGCAGGCTGGGCGCCATGTACCGGGAACGTCCCGCCGGGTTTGCCGGCGCGGTGCTCTGGACCAGCACGACGAGGGTGGATGCCGCGCCGACCCGGGTGCTCCCCGACGGCTGCGTCGACCTGATCTGGACGAGCCGTGGTGGCCTGCTGGTGGCCGGGCCGGACCGCACCGCGCACCTGAGCGGCGGCGGGCCGGCGCAGCGCTGGGTGGGGCTGCGGCTGCCGCCCGGCGTCGGCCCGGCGGTGCTCGGCGTGCCCGCCGTCGAGCTGCGCGACCGACGGGTCCCCCTGGCCGACCTGTGGGGCGACCGCGACGTCGACCGGCTGGCCGAGCGGGCCGGGGCCGCCCCGGCCGCCGTGCTGACGGAGACCGCCGCGGCGCGGCTGCGGGCGGTCGGGGGCCCGGACCCGCTCGGCGTCCGGGTCGCCGCCGCGCTGGCCGCCGGCACGACCGTGGCGGCGGCCGCCGCCGAGGTCGGCCTCGACCCGCGCGCCCTGCATCGCCGCAGCCGGCACCTGTTCGGGTACGGCCCGAAGACCCTGGCCCGGATCCTGCGGATGGGGCGCGCCCTGGCGCTGGCCCGCGCCGGCACCCCGCTGGCCGAGGTGGCGGCCCGCTGTGGGTACGCCGACCAGGCCCACCTCACCCGCGACGTGCGGGACCTGGCCGGGGTGCCGCCGACCGTCCTGCTGTCCCACTGAGCGAACCCGGTCCGGCCCTGCGGTCGAGCCTGGGCGAGCGGATCGCGCTCAGCCCCGCGAGCGGGCCGCCCGGCGTCGCGCCGAGGGGGCCGGCTCAGTCCTGTGCGAGCGGGGCGAACAGGTCCACGCCGTTGCCGTCCGGGTCGAGTACCACCGCGTACCGCTGGCCCCAGTAGGCGTCCCACGGGGGCAGGTGGCCCGGGTGACCCTCGGCCACCAGTTCGGCGTAGAGCCGGTCCACCTCGGCCGGGTCGGCGCACCGGAACGCGAGCCCGGCCCCGCCGCCGCCCCCGAACTTCCGGTCCGGGTCGAAGGAGCGGACGGTCTCGGCGGTGTCCCAGGCCAGCCGGAGGCCCCCCGGCAGGGTGACCTCCACGTGCGGCTCGGTGTCGGCCTCGGCCGGGATGTCGAGGCCGAGCCGGCGGTAGAAGGCGAGCGAGCGTGGCAGGTCGCTGGCGACCATGCCGATGAGATCCAGTGTCGGTGCCATGACTGCCACGGTAGGGGTGGCCCCCGACGGGCGTCTTGAACGAAACGGACGCCGGGTGGAGTGTCCGGTGTGGCCTTCACAGCGGGGACGATCGGCGTACGGTGTCAGACAAGTCCGGCTTTCCGGCCAAATCCCTCATAGGGTGCGACCGGGCGCGCCGGCGGTCGAGACGGCGAGGGAAGGAGCGGTCGGTGGAACACCTGGCCTACCTGGACGCGGGGTCCGGCAGCCTGATCGTGCAGGCGGTGGTCGGCGGGGTGGCCGGCGCCGCGGTGGCGGCCAAGCTCTACTGGCGGCGGCTGGTCGACCGCTTCCGCCGCCAGCCCACCGACCACCGCTGACCGGGCGATGGTGACCCCCCACACCGGCGTGCGCGCCGAGCCCGGGTCGTTCCGCGACCCGGCCAACCGGGTCTTCCACCTCGGCGACGACGTGCTGCGCGGGCTGGACGAGCGGGCCGCCTGGGAGTGGCGCGAACTGGCCGCCGCCGACTTCTTCCCGCCGCTGCTCGCCGCCGGCAAGGTCTGCGGCACCGAGCCGGTCGAGCCGGCGCGGGTGCCCACGGCCGCCCGGTGGGCGGCCGTGCTCCGCCACGAGCGCATCCCGTTCGTCTCGCACCCGTACGAGTGGTCCTTCGCCATGCTGCGGGACGCGGCGCTGCTGCACCTGGAGATCCTTCGGGCGGCGCTGCCGGCCGGGTTCACCACCAAGGACGGCTCGGCGTACAACCTCCAGTGGCGGGGGGCGGAGCCGGTCTTCATCGACGTCGGCTCGTTCACCCCGGCGCGCGACGGCGAGCCCTGGGCCGGCTACCGGCAGTTCTGCCAGACCCTGCTCTACCCGCTGCTGCTCGGTGCCCACCTCGGGCTGGACTTCCAGCCGTGGCTGCGCGCCCGGGTCGACGGGATCGAGCCCGACCAGATGCGCCGGCTGTTCGGCGGGGCGCGCCGGCTGCTGCCCGGCGTGCTCACCCACGTGCACCTGCACGACGCGATGCAGCGCCGCAACGCCCGGGCCAGCACCGCCGACGTCCGGTCGCAGCTACGGGCGGCCGGCTACTCCCGGGACCTGGCCCTGGCCACCGTACGCGGGATCGAGAAGCTCGTCCGCCGGCTGGAGCACCGCCCGGCCGCCAGCCACTGGGTCGACTACCAGCGCACCTGTGCGTACACGGCCGACGACCGGGCCGCGAAGGAACGCTTCGTCGCCGAGGCGCTGGCCGGCCCGCCGCGTCCCCGCCTGGTGCTCGACCTCGGCGCCAACGACGGCCGGTACGCCCGGCTCGCCGCGCGGCAGGCCGACTACGTCGTCGCGGTGGAGCAGGAGCCGGCCGTCGTGGACGGGCTCTACCGGGCGCTGCGCGGCGAGGGCGAGCGGCGGATCCTGCCGCTGGTGATGGACCTCGCCGATCCGTCCCCCGGTGGTGGCTGGCGGGGCGTCGAGCGGGCCTCGTTCGCGGACCGGGCCCGGGCGGACGTGGTGCTCGCCCTGGCCGTGGTGCACCACCTGGCGATCGGGCGCAACGTGCCGCTGACCGAGGTGCTGGAGTGGCTCGTCGGCCTCGCCGCCCCCGGTGGCCGGATAGTGGTGGAGTTCGTCCACCCCGAGGACCCGATGGCCCGCCGGCTGCTGGCCAACAAGCCCGAGGGACTCTTTCCGAGCTACCGGCGCGCCGAGTTCGAACGGCTGCTGGGAGCCCGGTGCCGGATCGCGCGCCGCCTCGACCTGCCCTCAGGCACCCGGACCCTCTACGCGGCGGTCTCGGGTGGCTGAGCCGGCAGGCGGCCCACCGCCCGACCCGGCGGCCCACACGGCACCGGCGGCCCCGACCGCCCGGGCCGACGACACCGCCCCGGCGGGCCACGTCGCCCCGGCCGACCCGCCGCCGGTGTCCGAGCGGGCCGGCCGGTCGTCGGGCCGGCGGGCGGAACTCGGCCGGCTGGCGGAGGTCGCCGCCCTCGTCGGCCTCGTGGTGACCCAGCCGCTGCTGGACGTCCTCGGCCGCAGCCCGGACTTCTTCCTGTTCCACCGGGCGGACCGACGCGAGATCCTGCTGCTGGTCGCGCTGGTCGTGCTGGTGCCCACGGCGGCCGTGGCGCTGCTCGGCACGCTGTCCCGGCTGGCCGGGCGGGCCGCCCGCTCGGTGACGCACACCCTGCTGGTCGGGCTGTTGCTCGCCGCCCTGGCCGTGCAGGTCGGCCGGCACGGTACGCCGCTGCGGGGCGTACCGCTGCTGCTGGTGGCGGCGGTGGCCGGCGCCGCCGGGGCGGTCGCGCACCGGCGGTGGCGCGCGCCCGGGCGGGTGCTGCGGCTGGCCGCCGCCGGCCCGCTGCTCTTCGTGGGGTTGTTCCTGTTCGCCTCGCCCACCTCCACGGTGGTGTTGCCCGGCGGCGAGGGCGGCGCGGCCGGGACGGCCGGGCCCGGCAACCACCCGCCGGTCGTGGTGCTGGTCCTCGACGAGCTGCCGCTGGTCTCCCTGCTCGGACCGGACGGGCGGGTCGACGCCACCCGGTATCCGCACTTCGCCGAGTTGGCCGCCGGCTCCACCTGGTACCGCAACGCCACCGGCGTCGCCGGCTGGACGCCGTACGCGCTGCCGGCGATGCTCACCGGCCGGTACCCGCAGCGCGCGGCGGCGCCGCACTACTCGCAGTACCCGGACAACCTCTTCACCGCCTTCGGCGGCCTGTACGACATCCGCGCGGAGGAGAGCATCACCCGGCTCTGCCCGCCCAGCCGGTGCGAGTCGCCGGTCACCCCGGAGCAGGGGATGGGCGTGCTCGTCCGGGAGACCGGCGGACTGCTGCGCCGCCTCGCCGGCCCCGTGGACAGCCGGGTCGACCCGGAGGACTCCTACCGGGAGCGCACCCGAGCCGAGGCGGGCATCGACGACGCCGAGCCGGTGCCGGCGGACCCGAAGTTCCGCTGGGACAGCCTGAACGCCAACCAGCCGGCCCGGTTCACCAGTTTCCTGGCCGGACTGCGGCCGGCGTCCCGGCCGACGCTGCACTTCCTGCACCTGCTGATGCCGCACCCCCCGTGGACGTACCTGCCGTCCGGAACGCGCTACGACGCCCCGGAGGACCTGCCGAACGACGGCGACGGCTGGGTGGAGCTGGCCCACCGGCGCCACCTCGCGCAGCTCGGCTACACCGACCGGCTGATCGGGGAGACCCTGCGCACCCTGCGGGCGCGCGGCCTCTACGACGAGGCCCTGCTGGTGGTCACCGCCGACCACGGGGTCAGCTTCACCAAGGGCGCCCAGGGGCGCGGGATGGACGCCCTCCGGGCCGCCCCGGACGAGGTTGCCTGGGTGCCGATGTTCGTCAAGACCCCGGGGCAGCGCGCCGGGCGGGTCGACGACCGGAACTGGCAGCACGTCGACCTGCTGCCCACGATCGCCGACGAGGCCGCCATCCGGCTGCCGTGGCAGGTCGACGGCCGGTCCGCCCGCGAGGCCCCGCGCGCCGAGACGGGCAAGGTCTTCTACGACCGCCCCGGGGAACCGACGCCCATCCCCGGCGGCGTGCCGGCCCCGCCCGCGCCGCCCGCGCCCCACCCGCTCGTGGGCACCGCCGTCGGCGACCGTCCGAACGGCGGCACCGCCCGCGTCGCCGACCTGTCCGCGTTCCGGGCCGTCGACCCGGACACCGGGCGGCTGCCGGCGGCGGTCTGGGGCGACGTGCCGGACGAGGTGCCCGACGGCACCCTGCTGGCGGTCGCCGTCAACGGCCGGGTCGGCGCCGTCGTCCCGGTGGTCCCCCGGGACGCCGGTGGCCGCCGCTTCGCCGCCCTGGTCGCCGACGACCGGCTCTTCCACGCCGGGGCGAACCGGCTGGACGTCTACCGCGTCGCCGCCGACGGGACGCTGCACCGCCTCGACCTGTCCTGAGCCGCCGCGGCCCGCCCGCGACGGGCGCCCTGCCCTCCGCGACGCGCGCCCTCCCGCCTGCGCCGGGCGGCCGGCCCATCGGTAGCGTTCCCATGCTCACGCGGCACCCGCGGCCCCGACGTGCCCGAAATGGATGGGGTTTCCCGGCCCGCTGGTCGGGAATCGGGTGACGCAGACCTCACCGCCGAACCACGGCGGGCGGTATCCCCGCGACCGCGATTACGGTAAAAGCGAAGGCAATTCAACGCAGATCTGCCGGCGAAGCGAGGAACCACATGACGGAAGTCAAGCTCGATCACCCCGGTGGGCAGCTTTCGATGCCGGTGCAATCCGCGGTCGAGGGCCCCGCCGGCATCGGGGTGGGCAAGCTGCTCAAGGAAACCGGGATGACGACGTACGACCCCGGTTTCGTCAACACCGCGGCCTGCTCGTCCGCGATCACCTACATCGACGGCGACGCGGGGATCCTGCGTTACCGCGGGTACCCGATCGAGCAGCTCGCGGAGAAGTCCTCGTTCCTGGAGGTCTCCTACCTGCTGATCTACGGTGAGCTGCCGAGCCAGCAGCAGCTGACCGAGTTCTCCGAGCGGATCCGGCGGCACTCCCTGCTGCACGAGGAGATGCGCCGCTTCTTCGACGGCTTCCCGCGCGACGCGCACCCGATGGCGGTGCTCTCCTCGGCCGTGAGCGCCATCTCGACCTTCTACCAGGACAGCCTGGACCCGTTCGACGCCTCGCACGTCGAGATGTCCACGGTCCGGCTGATGGCGAAGGTCCCCACCATCGCCTCGTACGCCTACAAGAAGTCGATCGGCCAGCCGCTGCTGTACCCGGACAACTCGCTGGGCTACGTGGAGAACTTCCTGCGGATGACCTTCGGCGTGCCGGCGGAGCCGTACGAGGTCGACCCGGTGGTGGCCAAGGTGCTGGACATGCTGTTCATCCTGCACGCCGACCACGAGCAGAACTGCTCCACCTCGACCGTGCGGCTGGTCGGCTCCAGCAACGCCAACCTCTTCGCCTCGGTCTCGGCCGGCGTGAACGCGCTCTTCGGCCCGTTGCACGGCGGCGCCAACCAGGCCGTGCTGGAGATGCTGGAGAAGATCCAGGCCGACGGCGGCGACGTCGCGTCCTTCGTCCGCAAGGTGAAGGACAAGCAGGACGGCGTGAAGCTGATGGGCTTCGGCCACCGGGTCTACAAGAACTACGACCCGCGCGCGGCGATCGTGAAGAACGCGGCCCAGGACGTGCTCGGCCGGATGGCCAAGCCGGACCCGCTGCTGGACATCGCGATGCAGCTCGAGGAGATCGCGCTGGCCGACGACTTCTTCGTGTCCCGCAAGCTCTACCCGAACGTGGACTTCTACACCGGCCTGATCTACAAGGCCATGGGCTTCCCGACCAAGATGTTCACGGTGCTCTTCGCGCTGGGCCGGCTTCCCGGCTGGATCGCCCAGTGGCGCGAGATGATCAACGACCCGGAGACCAAGATCGGCCGCCCGCGGCAGATCTACACCGGCTCCCCGGAGCGGGCGTACGCCCCGTTCTCGGAGCGCTGACCTCCGCCGTACCACGCCGAAGGCCGCCGACCCGCACCGGGTCGGCGGCCTTCGCCGTCTCCACGCCCATCAGGCCCCGCCGCGTCGCCCGCCGGTTAGGAAGGGCCCCTTCCTCTACCGAAAGCGTTAGGAAGGTGCCCTTCCTTACTTCTCAGCGCAGGCCGGCGGCGGCCAGCAGGTTGCCCTCCGCGATGGCCGGCAGGGCGCGGCCCCGGGCCATCCGTTCGGCGGCCCGCGCGGCGGTGAAAGCCGGCGCCGTGGCGATCGCCGCGGCGTAGGCGGCGGCCGTGCGGTGCGCGATCGCCGTCCAGCCGTACCGCTCGTGGACCATGGCGTGGGCGCGGCGGGCCAGCTCGCGGGCCCGCTCCCGGTCCGACAGCAGGGCGTGCACGGCGTCGGTCAGCCCGTCCGGATCGTGTGGCCGGAAGGTCATCCCGGTGACGCCCGGCTCGACGATCTCGGCCAGCCCGCCGGTCGCGGCGACCGCCAGGGGCGCGCCGGCGGCGGCGCCCTCCAGGGCCACCATGCCGAACGGCTCGTAGATGCTCGGCACCGCGAAGCAGTCCGACGCGGCCATCACCGCGGGCAGGTCGGTGCCGCCGAGGAAGCCCGGGAGGCTGACCGTGCCGGCCAGGCCGAGACGGTGCACCTCCGCCTCCAGCTCGCCGCGGTACGGGCCGTCGCCGACGATGACCGCGCGCAGCCCGGGGTGCCGCTCGCGCAGCCGGGGAAGCCCGGCGATCAGGTGCTGCACGCCCTTCTCGTAGACCAGCCGGCCGGCGAAGGTGACCAGTGGGCCGTCCCCGGCGAACCGGGCGCGGGCCTGCGCCACCGCGGCCGCCGGCGCCCGCCAGCGGTGCGGCTCCACGCCGTTGGGCACCACGTCGACCCGGCCGGCCGGCACGCCGAACAGCCCGGTCACCTCGTCGCGCATGTAGCCGGAGCAGACGATCACCCGTCCGGACTCGCCGGCCAACCAGTGCTCGACGCCGTGGATGGTGCGGTTCATCTCCTCCGGCAGCCAGCCCTGGTGCCGGCCGGCCTCGGTGGCGTGGATGGTGCTGACCAGCGGGATGTCCAGGTGCTCGCGCAGGGTCATCGCGGTGTGCGCGACGAGCCAGTCGTGGGCGTGGATGACGTCGTACGTGCCGGCCTCGGTGGCGCGCAGGGCGGCCCGGGTGAGGGTGTGGTTGAACGCCATGGTCCAGGCGAGCAGGGAGGAGGTGGCCAGCGGGAAGGTGACCGGGTCCTCGGCGGCGCGCACGATGCGGACGCCGTCGGCGTACTCCTCCAGGGGCGCGCCGTCGGCGTGCCGGGTGACGACGGTGACCTCGTGCCCGGCGGCGGCCAGGGCCACCGACAGGGCGTGCACGTGCCGGCCGAGCCCGCCCACGAGCACGGGCGGGTACTCCCACGAGAGCATCAGGATGCGGCGGGTCTGCGGGGGCGTGCCCGGCCCGGCGTGCGCCGGGACCTGGGGCCGGGAGGTGAGGGTGGGCCGGTGGACCCGACCCGGGGAGGTGGTGGGCTGCTCGCCGACCCGCAGGGTCGTCACATCAATCTCCGTCCATGCATGAAGGTGCGCGCCGGCAGCGGTGGCGGCGAGACAGTGGTGGGGGTGGCCGAGGGGCCGAGGGGAGACGCGCGTGCGCGTCCCGTGAACAAGCAAAGGGCATCGAGCCCGATCCCGCATCTCGAAAAGGGCCAAGGTGACGGAGGACACCGGCCGCCGACCCCCGGGTGCGGGGTCGGCGGCCGGTGTCGTGGGCCGGTTGGGGAGCCGTCGGGCCGCTCAGTGGTAGTCGTCCTCCTCGCGGGCGGTGTCCGGCAGGCTTCCGAGCACCTTGTTGATCACGTGGATCCGGGCGCCGGCGGCCCGGTAGTCCGCGCAGACCGTCTCGGCCCGGTCGGCCAGCCGGGCCCCCGGCTCGGCCGCGGTGACGGCGAGGGCGCTGCCCGCGAGGGTGGTGACGGAGCCGGCGGCCACCAGTTCGGCGGCCGAGCGCGCCCCGCCGACCAGGTGCTCCTTCAGCAGCCCCCGCAGCGTGTCGGTGTCCTTGAGCAGCAGGTGGTCCAGGTTGGCGGTGGAGAACTTGGCCCGGAAGGCGTCGTCGGTCGGGGCGAGGATGGTCAGCCCACCGGCGGCCGACAACTCCTCGGCCATCCCGGTGGCCCGGACCGCCGCCTCGAACGTGGTGAGCACGGGAATCCAGGTGAGGGCCTGGTCGGGCGACTGGCCCACCAGCGAGCCCGGGCTACCCGGCTCGGCCCCCGAGGGCAGCACGTCGCACAGCGGTCCGGTGACCGCGACCGGTGTGGCGTCGCCGGTGCGGTCCGTCGCGGCGGGCGTCTCCTCCTGCGAGCTGGTGCACCCGGTCACCGCGACCAGGAGGGCCAGCGCAGCCCCGGCCACCGCCCGCCGGCGGCGGGCGACCCGGGACCGGTTTCCGGAGCACGGCCCCGGGGTGAGGGTGTCGGGCACGGTCTTCTCCACTTCGGAACGGGTGCGGGTGGTGGCGGGGCGGGGGGGGGGGGGCGCCCGGGCCGCCCCCCGCGGGGGGGGGGGGGGCCCCGGGCCCCCCCCCCCGCCCCGCCCGCCGCCGGGCCCCCCGCCGGGGGGGGGGGGGGGGGGCCGGGGCCCCGGGGGGGGGGGGGGGGGGGGGGGGGGGGGGGGGGGGGGGGGCGCCCCCCCCCCCCCCCCCACCGCGTTCGGGCGGAACTCAGCAGGTCACAGACGCGCGCACTGGCCGAAGTTCGGACCCCGTACGGAGTTGGTGACCTCCATGTTCGTCGGCTCGGGGGAGTTGCCGGCGCAGGCCAGCGGACCGTTGACGGTGTTGCCGGCCACCAGCGGCGCCACGCCCGTGCTGCCGGTCACGCTGACCGGCCCGGTCACCTCGTTGCCGACCAGGACGACCGGGCCGCTGGTGCCGGTGGCGCGCACCGGACCCTCGACCGTGCTGTCGGTCATGACGACCCCGGCGGCGCCGGTGGCGTTCACCGGACCGTCGATCGAGCTGCCGTTGACGATCAGCGTGGCGCCGGGCCGCACCTGGATCGAACCCCGGACGGTGGCCCCGTCCAGGCAGGCGACGCCGGAGACGACCAGCGTGCCGTCGTGGGTGCCGGTCAGGATGGGCGCGATCCGCTCGCCGGCGACCAGGCCCTCGACGGCCTGCTCGTCGAGCAGCAGCGGGATCAGGCCCCGCTGCGGCTGGGACAGCGGCACCAGGTAGCCGTCGGCGACCTTGATCACCTTCCAGCCGTGGGCGGCGATGCGCTGGGCCGCCGTGGTGCGCTTGCCGGCCGGGCCGTCGGTACGCTCACCGTGGTACTGCTCCTCGGTCAGCTTGTACGCGCACGGCGGCTGGTCGAGGATCCGCTCCGGGGTGGGGGCGTCCACGGGCGGCGGGGCCTCACCCGGGTGCGGGGCCGGGTAGGCCTCGATCTCCCGGGAGCCCCGGAACACGATCCGTCCCTCGTTGGCGGACTGGAACGTGATTGCCTCGGCGCGGGCCTTGGTGATGTCCTTGACGTTGGCGCCGTGGTACTTGAAGAACTCGTTGAACGTCCACAGCGCGGAGTACGTCTTGCGTCGGCGGTTGTTCGCGGTGTTGCTCTCGTCGGGCCGCGTCGGGCCACCGGAGCTGCGCAGCTCCAGCAGGGAGTTGACGACGTTCTTCAGGCCGAGGGTGTTACGCAGGATGGTCTCTTCGCTCAGGCCCACCGTGGCGTTGGAGGTGCAGCCGTACGGGCACGCCCACCAGCCGTCCTGGGCGCCCTGGGCGTACATGTGGCCTTCGATCATCTCCTGCGACTCGTCGAAGATTCCCTGCGCCACGTTCTGGTGCCGGGGCGGCAGCATCGGCAGGTCACCGGCGTTGGTGTTGCCGTACTCGTGGCCGTCGTAGCCGGCGACCGGCCGGTAGTCGCGGACCATCTCGGCGAGGGAGTGGGTCTCCGGCTGGCGGATCAGCGAGTGGTCCCGGTTCAGGTCCTGACCGGTGGAGTTGCCCCGGGTGTTGGCGGCCCGCCCGTCGCCGTTGAGCGTCGGCACGATCAGCATGGTGGTCTTCGACAGCAGGTCGAGGGTCTTGCTGTCCTTGGTGAAGGCCAACTGCCGGGCCATGATCAGGCAGGCCTCGCGGTCGCCCGGCTCGTTGCCGTGCACGTTGCAGTTGACCATCAGGGGGTTGGTCGCGGCCACGGCCTCCGGGGTCGCCGGCGGCTTGGGGTAGCCGATGACCAGCATGTTGATCGGCCGGTCCTGGACGGTGCGGCCGATCTCCACCACGCGAACGCGGTCGCTGGCCGCGTCGATGGCGGCGGTGTACGCGTACTCGTTGACGTCGCTGGTGTACTGGGCGCCCAGCGTGTCCTCCCACTGGGTGCGGAGGTTCTCACCCGGGGCGGCCGGGTCGCCCCAGTGGGCCCTGGTGGTGCCGCTGACCGGCGCCGAGTAGGGCTGGGCCTCGGTGCCGAACCGGGCCCGGACCCGCCACTGGAAGCCGTTGCCCGGTACGAAGCCGGCGTCGGCGAAGGTCGGCGCGGTGTTGTTGACCTGGCGGTTCGGGCGCCAGACGCCGACGATGACGGGCGTGCCGGGCGTGCCGTCCCCGGTCAGCGGGGTCCGCTCGATCTGGTAGTCGGTGGCCCCTTCTACCCGGGTCCACGCCAGCGTGGCGTACCCGTCGCCCTGCACGACCGTGAGGCCCTGCACCTGGTTCGGCTCCGCCTGCTGAAGGGCCGCGCTCGGCTGCCCGTGCGCCTGCCCGGGCACCGCCGTCGCCACGAGGGTGGCGGCGAGCAGGGCGGAGAACACACCGGCCGTTGTCCGTCTGTATCTCAAAAGGGATCTCCAAACAGGAGGGATGGCTGGGGTGCGCCCAGCACACCCGCACTCGGCCCACCGTTGGCCCGCCCCCTGCGTTTCTTGAGGATCATCTGAGGTTTCCGACCTGTTCACCGCCGTCGGCGGGCGGTCGCGGACACCCGGGTCGCTCACCGGCCGTCGTCATCCCGCGCGCAGCCGGTAGCCGACGCCCCGGACCGTCTCGACCAGGCCGGCGTCGTCGAGCTTGCCCCGCAGGGCCGCGACGTGCACGTCGAGGTTGTGCCGGGTCCCCCAGGTGGTCTGCCAGACGTCCAACTGCAACCGGTCCCGGGGCACCACCGCGCCGGCCTGCCGGGCCAGCGCCACCAGCAGGTCGAACTCCTTGCGGGCCAGGCTGACCTCCCGGTCGCCCACCCAGACCCGCCGGGCGTTGACGTCGATGCGCAGCGTGCCGACCCGCAACTGGCTCGTGGTCCGGGCGCTGCGGACGGTACGCCGCATCACCGCCTCGATGCGGGCCTGCAACTCCACCATCGAGAACGGCTTGACGACGTAGTCGTCGGCGCCGGCCCGCAGGCCGGCCACCAGGTCGTACTCCTCGGCACGGGCGCTGACCGCGATGATGGCGACGTCCTCGTCGGCCTGACGAAGCCGCCGGCACACCTCCAGGCCGTCCCGGTCGGGCAGGTTGAGGTCCAGCAGGACCAGGTCGACCGGGTCAGCCTGGATCGCTTCGGCGGCCGTCAGCGCCGGCACCACCTCGTATCCCCGGCGGCGCAGGGCCTTGGTGAGGGCAGACGCCACGCGTAGGTCGTCTTCCACCAGGAGAATCCGCACGTACATCCCCCTCGGACCTCGTCCCAGCCGGGTCCTGCGAGTCTGTCCGATGATCAACACCCTGACCAGTGCGGATGCAAGATCGTAACCGCGGCGCTCGGTCCGTGCGGTGGGGTGCGCCGGCGGGTATCGGTCGGGTGGATTCCGGTCATCCGCCGATCGGGTGGATTGGCGGCCGAACCCGCGGGGCAATACCGGCACGCGTGTCGCCCGGCCCCCGCAGTGTGGTGCGCTCATGGTGCGGTGCGCGCTCATGATCTTGGGCCGAAGGAGCGACATGCAGGTCTGGCCGGGTGAGCGGTATCCCCTGGGGGCCGCCTACGACGGGATGGGCACCAACTTCGCGATCTTCTCCGAGGTGGCCGAGCGGGTCGAGCTGTGCCTGTTCGACGAGGGGGAGACCGGGGCGGAACGGCGCGTCGAGCTGCGCGAGGTCGACGCCTACGTCTGGCACGCGTACATCCCGGGCGTCGAGCCGGGGCAGCGGTACGGCTACCGCGTGCACGGGCCGTACGACCCCGCGAACGGGCTGCGCTGCAACCCGCACAAGCTGCTGCTCGACCCGTACGCCAAGGCGGTCGACGGCGACGTGCGGTGGGACCCGGCGGTCTACGACTACGAGCACGGCGACCCGGAGCGGATGAACACCACCGACTCGGCGCCGTTCGTGCCGAGGTCGGTGGTGGTGAACCCGTACTTCGACTGGGGCAACGACAGGCCGCCGCGCACCCCGTACCACCACTCGGTGATCTACGAGGCGCACGTGCGCGGCCTGACCATGCGCCACCCCGACATCCCCGAGGAGCTGCGCGGCACGTACGCCGGCCTGGCCTCCCCGCCGATGATCGAGCACCTGACGACGCTCGGGGTGACCGCCGTCGAGCTGATGCCCGTGCACCAGTTCGTGCACGACCACCGCCTCGCGGACCTGGGACTGCGCAACTACTGGGGCTACAACACCATCGGCTTCTTCGCCCCGCACCACGGCTACTCCGCGTGGGGTCGCCTGGGCCAGCAGGTGCAGGAGTTCCGGGGCATGGTCAAGGCGCTGCACGCCGCCGGGATCGAGGTCATCCTCGACGTGGTCTACAACCACACCGCCGAGGGCAACCACCTCGGCCCGACGCTGAGCTTCAAGGGCGTCGACAACCCCAGCTACTACCGGCTGAGCGAGGAGGATCGACGCCGCTACGTCGACTACACCGGCACCGGGAACAGCCTCAACGTGCGCAGCCCGCACTCGCTCCAGCTGATCATGGATTCGCTGCGCTACTGGGTGACCGAGATACACGTCGACGGCTTCCGCTTCGACCTCGCGGCGACCCTGGCCCGCGAGTTCTACGAGGTCGACCGCCTCTCCACCTTCTTCGAGGTGGTGCAGCAGGACCCGGTGGTCAGCCAGGTCAAGCTCATCGCCGAGCCGTGGGACGTCGGCCCCGGCGGCTACCAGGTGGGCAACTTCCCGCCGGTGTGGACCGAGTGGAACGGCAAGTACCGCGACACCGTGCGCGACTTCTGGCGCGGCGAGCCGGCCACCCTGGCCGAGTTCGCGTCCCGCATCTCCGGCTCCGCCGACCTCTACCAGGACGACGGGCGTCGACCGTTCCACAGCATCAACTTCGTCACCTGCCACGACGGGTTCACCCTCACCGACCTGGTCTCGTACGACGACAAGCACAACGAGGCCAACGGGGAGGAGAACCGGGACGGCGAGAGCCACAACCGGTCGTGGAACTGCGGGGTCGAGGGGGACACCGACGACCCGGCGGTGCTGGCCCTGCGGGCACGGCAGCGGCGCAACTTCCTGGCCACCCTGGTGCTCTCCCAGGGCGTGCCGATGATCGGCCACGGCGACGAGCTGGGCCGCACCCAGCGCGGCAACAACAACGCGTACTGCCAGGACAGCGAGCTGGCGTGGGTCGACTGGGAGCACGCCGACGCCGACCTGCTGGAGTTCACCCGCAAGCTGGTCGCCTTCCGCCGTCGCCACCAGGTGTTCCGCCGCCGCCGCTTCTTCACCGGCCTGCCGGTGCGTTCCCGGCTGGTCGACGAGCCCCTGCCCGACCTGGCCTGGTACACCCCCGACGGGCGGGAGATGACCGGCGAGGACTGGGGCAACGACTTCGGCCGCTCCGTCGCGCTCTTCGTCAACGG
This sequence comes from Micromonospora sp. NPDC047730, assembly GCF_043204765.1. Taxonomy (NCBI): domain Bacteria; kingdom Bacillati; phylum Actinomycetota; class Actinomycetes; order Micromonosporales; family Micromonosporaceae; genus Micromonospora; species Micromonospora sp. NPDC047730. The sequence continues at coordinate 17,289 of NZ_JBIDCU010000024.1, forward strand.
CGAGGGCATCCGCGAGCGCGGCCAGTACGGCCAGCGCCACGTGGACAGCTCCTTCCTGCTCTGCTTCAACGCCCACGACGCGCCGCTGGACTTCACCGTGCCCGGGCCCGAGTTCGGCCGACGCTGGGAGCTGGTGATCAGCACGGTCGAACCGGAACCGGAGAAGACCACCGTGGTCGAGGCGGGCGGCATCTTGGGCGTGCCGGACCGCTGCGTGGTGGTGCTGGAGAGGACGGCCTGACATGTCGACCACCCCTCGACCGGTCGCGTCCCGGGTCGGCGCCACCTACCGGGTGCAGGTCCGCCCCGGCTTCGACCTGGACGCCACCGCCGGCCTCGCCGACTACCTGGCCGACCTGGGCGTCACCCACCTCTACAGCGCGCCCCTGCTGACCGCCACCCCGGGCTCCGCGCACGGCTACGACGTGGTCGACCACCGGGCGGTCAACCCGGAGCTGGGCGGCGAGGCGGGCCGGCGACAGCTGCTGCGCGCCCTGCGGGCGGCCGGCCTCGGCCTGGTCGTGGACATCGTGCCCAACCACGCCGGGGTGGCCGTGCCCGCCGCCAACCCCGCCTGGTGGGACGTGCTGCGCCGGGGCCGCGAGTCGGCGTACGCCGGCTGGTTCGACATCGACTGGGACGCCGGCCGGCTGCTGCTGCCGGTGCTGGCCGACGCCCCGGACGCCCTCGACGACCTCAAGCTCGCCGACGGGGAGCTGCGCTACCACGAGCACCGCTTCCCGGTCGCCGAGGGCACCGGCGACGGCAGCGCCCGCGAGGTGCACGACCGGCAGCACTACGAGCTGGTCTCCTGGCGGCGCGGCGACGCCGAGCTGACGTACCGCCGGTTCTTCGCCGTCTCCGACCTCGCCGGGCTGCGGGTGGAGGACCCGGCGGTCTTCGCCGCCACCCACGAGCTGGTCCTGCGCTGGGTGTCGGCCGGGGAGGTCGACGGCATCCGCGTCGACCACCCGGACGGGCTGCGCGACCCGGCCGGCTACCTGGCCCGGTTGCGCGCCGCCGCCCCCGCGGCCTGGCTGGTGGTGGAGAAGATCCTGGAGTACGGCGAGGAGCTGCCATCCTGGCCGGTGGACGGCACCACCGGCTACGACGCCCTCGCCGCCGTCTGCGGGCTCTTCGTCGATCCCGACGCGGAGGCCGACTTCACCGCGCTGGACACCCGGTTGACCGGCCGGCGCACCTCCTGGGAGGACCTCACCCACGACACGAAGCTCGCCGCCGCCACCCGGCTGCTGTCGGCCGAGCTGACCCGGCTGGCCGCGCTCGCCCCCGACGTCGACCGCGAGGCGGCCCGCGCGGCGCTGGCCGAGCTGGCTGCCGCGTTCCCCGTCTACCGGGGCTATCCGCCCGAGGGCGCCCGGCACCTGGCCGCTGCCCGCGCCGAGGCCGGCCGCCGCCGCCCCGACCTGGCCGGCGCGCTCGACGCGGTCACCCGCCGACTGCGCGATCCGGACGACGAGTTGGCGAGGCGCTTCCCGCAGTTCACCGGCGCGGTGATGGCCAAGGGGGTGGAGGACACCGCCTTCTACCGCTGGAGCCGCTTCGTCGCGCGCAACGAGGTCGGCGGCAGCCCCGCCCACTTCGGCACGCCGCCGGCGGAGTTCCACCGCTTCGCCGCCGCCCGGCAGGTGCGCTGGCCGGCGAGCATGACCACCCTCTCCACCCACGACACCAAGCGCTCCGAGGATGTCCGTGCCCGGCTCGCGGTGCTCAGCGAACTGCCGGGGCGCTGGGCCGACCTGGTCGCGCGGTGGACGGCCCGCGCGCCGCTGCCCGACCCGGCCTTCGCGCACCTGCTCTGGCAGACCGCCGTCGGCGCCTGGCCGATCGGGCGGGAGCGGCTGCACGCGTACGCCGAGAAGGCCGCCCGGGAGGCGTCGGTGTCGACGAGCTGGGCCGACCCCGACCCCGTCTTCGAGCGGGCCATGCACGCCGTGGTCGACACGATGTACGACGACCCGGAGCTGCACGCCGAGCTGACCGCGTTCGCCGCCGAGATCACCCCGGCCGGCTGGTCCAACTCCCTCGGGCAGAAGCTGGTGCAGCTCGCCATGCCCGGGGTGCCGGACACCTACCAGGGCACCGAGCTGTGGGACAACTCCCTGGTCGACCCCGACAACCGCCGCCCGGTCGACTTCGCCGTACGCCGGCAACTGCTCGCCGACCTCGACGGCGGCCCGCTTCCGCCGGTCGACGCCGGCGGGGCGGCGAAGCTGCTGGTGGTGTCGCGGACCCTGCGGCTGCGCCGCGACCGCCCGGAGCTGTTCACCGGCTATCGGCCGGTGCCGGCGCACGGGCGCGCCGGGCGGCACGCGGTGGCCTTCGACCGGGGCGGCGCGGTCGCGGTCGCCACCCGGCTGCCGCTCGGCCTGGCCCGCGCCGGCGGCTGGGACGACACGGTCCTGTCACTTCCCGTTCACGAGCTGACCGACCTGTTCACCGGCCGGGTCTACAGTGGCGGGGAGACCCGTCTGGCCGCCCTGCTGGCCACCTATCCCGTCGCGCTGCTGGCTCCCACCCCCGAGTCCGTGGAGGCTGCGTCATGACCGAATTCGCGGTGTGGGCGCCGCAGGCCGCCCGGGTCCGGCTGCGCCTGCCGGGCGTCGCCGACCACGAGATGCGTTCCGGTCCCGGCGGCTGGTGGCGGGTCGAGGTGCCCGCCACCGGCCCCGGCACCGACTACGCCTTCCTCCTCGACGACGACGAGCGGGCGCTGCCCGACCCCCGGTCGGCCTGGCAGCCGGCGGGGGTGCACGGGCCGAGCCGGCTCTACGACCACGCGGCGTTCGAGTGGACCGACCGCGCCTGGACCGGCCGGCAACTGCCCGGCAGCGTCCTCTACGAGCTGCACGTCGGCACCTTCACCCCGGAGGGCACCTTCGACGCCGCCATCGGCCGCCTCGACCACCTGGTCGACCTCGGCGTCGACATGATCGAGCTGCTCCCGGTCAACGCCTTCAACGGCGAGCACAACTGGGGCTACGACGGCGTCTGCTGGTATGCCCCGCACCAGCCGTACGGCGGCCCGGACGGCCTGAAACGGCTGGTCGACGCCGCCCACGGCAAGGGTCTGGGGGTGATCCTCGACGTCGTCTACAACCATTTCGGGCCCTCCGGGGCCTACGCGCCGATGTTCGCGCCGTACCTCACCGAGCAGAGCAACACCTGGGGCCGCACGGTCAACCTCGACGGCCCACACTCCGACGGCGTCCGCCGCTACATCGTCGACAGCGTGCTGATGTGGCTGCGTGACTACCACGTCGACGGGCTGCGGCTCGACGCCGTGCACGCCATGCCCGACAGCCGCGCCACCCACCTGCTGGAGCAGGTGGCCGTGGAGGTGGAGTCGCTGGCCACCCACCTCGGCCGGCCGCTGTCGCTGATCGCCGAGTCCGACCTCAACGACCCACGGCTCATCACCCCACGGGAGGCCGGCGGCTACGGCCTGCACGCCCAGTGGAACGACGACGCCCACCACGCCCTGCACACCCTGCTCACGGGCGAGCGGCAGGGCTACTACGGCGACTTCGGCTCCCTGGAATGCCTCACCGACGTGCTGACCGGCGGCTTCTTCCACGCCGGCACCTGGTCCAGCTTCCGCAACCGGCACCACGGGCGGCCGGTGGACCGGCAGCGCACCCCGGGGCACCGGTTCGTGGCGTACCTGCAGAACCACGACCAGATCGGCAACCGGGCCACCGGCGACCGGATCTCCGCCACGCTCTCCCCGGGGCTGCTGCGGGTGGGCGCGACGCTGCTGTTCACCGCGCCCTTCACGCCGATGCTGTTCATGGGGGAGGAGTGGGCGGCCAGCACCCCGTGGCAGTTCTTCACCAGCCACCCCGAGCCCGAGCTGGCGACCGCCGTGGCCACCGGCCGTAAGCGGGAGTTCGCCGCGCACGGCTGGCCGGAGGGGGACGTGCCGGACCCGCAGGACCCGCAGACGTTCGTCCGCTCCCGGCTCGACTGGGCCGAGCTGGACAAGCCCGAACACCGCGAGATGTACGACTTCCACCGGCGGCTCATCGCGCTGCGCAAGAGTCGCCCCGACCTGTCCGACCCGCGGCTGAACCGGGTGGAGGCGCGCCACGGCGACCACTTCCTGGTGATGCGCCGGGGGGAGACGCTGGTGGTGGCGAACCTGGCCGCGAAGCCGCAGCGGATCACGCTGCCGGGGGTGGCGCGGCGGGTGCTGCTGGCCACGGGGGAGGGGGTCACGGTGATGCGGGACCGGATCGAACTGCCGGCGGAGACGGCGGCGGTCGTGGCGCTTTGAGCATCGCGCGACTTCGGAGACGTCACGCGGATGCGGCCGGCACGAAAGCCGGCCACGCTTTGGCGTCGAACCAGCAACGGTTGCTCGGCTTGCGCCAGGTGGCGGTCAGGATCAGACCAGCGGCGAGCAGGTGTACGCCGCCGGTTACGGCCACCTACTCCGGCCGATGCGCCTGCTGCGAACGGTGATGGCCCGACTGCCGCCCGCCGGTCGCTTCGATGAAGTCGGGCCGCACCAGACAGAGCAGCACTGGTGCCGACGAGCCGATAGTCGACTCCTGCGGCCTCCGGATCGATCTGGTCAAGGACCGTGGACAGACAGGGCTGGACAGTACCGATGCCGAAGACCCGCAAGGGTGGTACGACTACCTGCTCATCGGGACCACCACGCTCCGTCTAGAGGTGGCCAACGATCCCGGCTCCATCGTCACGATGGTTCAGGTCCACCACCCGCCCGACCATCTGCTGACCGCCCGCATCGAAACTCACGTCAATGCTTACCCGCTACCAGGTCATCGCTTGAGCGACCATTTAGTCGCACCGTCAGCATCAGGGCATGCACAGGCGTCGTCTCGACGTTGGAGGTCATGGCGGGGACGACCGCTGTTGATCATTCCTGCGGTGGTGAGGCAGAACCGCCGTCGGCAAGGTACACCGGGGTGCGCCGGGCTCGGGCGCGTATCGCCGCGTGGGCTCGCGGAGCGACATTGTCCGGGAGCCGCTGCTCAGCGTCCTGAGGCGAGAAGAAGGCGATGTCCTCAAGCTCCTGCTCAGGCAGGGTGATGCCCTCAAGACTGGCGACCGTACCGCAGTCGAAAGTGAAGTGGATCAGGGCGCGTGGCCGCTGCCCGGCGGGAGGTGCCCAGTCCACGACGAGCAGGTCGCCCACCACCACAGCAGTACCCAGCTCTTCGCGGATCTCGCGGGCGCAGGCGTCATGCGGATATTCGCCCTCGTCCACGTAACCACCTGGGAATGCCCAGTGGTCGTGGTAGGTGGGCTTGACGAGCAGTACGTTGCCATCCGGGTCGGTGATGAAGGCGGCTGCGGCGGCATAGAAGGCGGGAAGGTTGGCGTACCAGGTAGCGGGCTCGGTCCAGGTCACTCCGGTGACGCTAGCCGACATTGTCTGGATGGGACCTTGTGTTACCTGGGCGCTGTCGGAGCCGCGAGAGTCAGCAGGAGTTCGTTGGTCTCAGGCATGGCTCGATGAGGGCGCAGAGCGGTGGCAAGTTCGCGGACGCGATGTGTCACGCGGGCGGAGTGGACGGTTGTTGCGTGGTGCGTCAGCTCCCGGCCCCGGTCGTAGGCAGCCTCGATGTCTCCAGCGCGAGCATGGGTCGTGGCGATGAGGGCGGTGTGCAGGGCACGCGTCCGGATGTTCTGGTTGGCGACGGTGAGCGCGTCAGGTGCGTGTTTCAGGGCCTGTCGGTATAGGCCCAGGTCGCTGAGGCACTTGACCGCCGCGCCGGCGAGGTGGGCCGGGCTGAAGTAGCTGACCCAGCGCGGACCGCCGTCGGGGTCCGTACGATCGATGGCTCGCTCGGCCATGGCGAGGGCGTTCTGGCACGCACGTCTTTCGCCTGACTTGCCGTACGCGCTGGCGGCGGTCGTGTACAGCCGCGAGCGGACGGCGGCGGGGGCACGGCCTGCTCCGTCGATGGCAGCTTCGGCGAGCCGGACGGCGTCGTGGGCGTGCCCGAGGTAGACGGCCTGGGTGGCGAGGTTGGCCAGCAGGTGGGCGCCGTACAGGCGGTCGTCGGCGGCCTTGGCGAGCCGTAGCGCGATGGTCAGATGATGTTGGGCGGTGCCGTGGTCGCCTGCGTCGTAGGACATGAAGGCGAGCTGGCCGGCAAGCGTCGCGGTCGCGCGCATGAGGTCCCGTCCGACGGCGTCGGTGTAGCTGCCTCGCAGCATCGGGACGACCTGGCGCACGAGGAGGTCGACCATGAGCGCCCGGGTGCGCGGGGAGCCACCGCCGTGGCGTCGGTCGAGGTCGGTGAAATGGTCGGCGAGGGCGTACAGGGATTGGATGTCTGCACTCGTCACCAGTTGCCGGCCGCTGCAGGCGACCGCCCGGTCGGGCAGGTCGTACCGCCAGGCGAGCGCGGTTTGGAGGGCGTCGCCGCTCTGGAACGTCCCGCCAGGCGCTGAGCCGAGCTGCTTGGCGAGCATGGCCCAGAGTCTTTCGGCAGCATCGATAGCCTGACCCGCGGACGTGGGGTAGCCAGCATTCACGGTGACATCGCGTGCCGTGAACCCGAGTTCGGTGACGGCAACGGGGCGACCGAGTTTGCGGGCGAACGTTTCGGCCATGGTGGCTTGGACATGGTCGACCGGCCGGCGTCCGCGTAGCCACCAGTAGACGCTGGCGGCGTCGTAGCGCCATGTGCCGTGGATACGACCGGCGTGGTTGAGCTGGCGAGCGAAGGCGGCGTGGGCGTTGCCGTACCCGGCGGTGCGAAGCAGTGCTTCGAACGCCGCATTCGTGACCGGCCGCGCCATGGACATGCCTCCAGATATCGAGTGGCTACCAGCAGTGACGAGCCTATGGGCTGCTGCGGCGCTGTGGGTGCCTCGCGCAACCCGGCGCAACCTGGCACCGAGGACTACGCAACGGCACGCATCGCCTGCCATCTGGTCTGTCGACCAACAGTCGACTTCGCTGGCCTCACGGCGCAATGGGGCGGCGATAGGAAGTGCTTCCGAGACCTACCGTCGCGCCCCCGGTCGACGGAGGTGTGGATGCAGGGCCAAGGCGACGAGCCGGCGATGAGTCGGGGCGAGCAGGTCGAGGCGGCCGAGCGGGAGGCCGCCAAGAAACGGCTGCTCGCCCAGGCCGAGGCGGAGCGCGTACCGGTGGAGGACACCACCCGGGCGATTCCGGACCGGCGGTGGCGGCGTGACCAGCGGTGACGAGCCGATCGGTCGTCGGGTGGCACGCTGGCGGGTGCGGCGGCGGATGACCCAGCAGATGCTCGCGGACCGGCTCGGCAGGTCCAAGAGTTGGATGGACAAGGTCGAGCGGGGCGTCCGCGCTCTGGACCGGTACCCCGTCATCCAGGAGATCGCCGAGGTGCTGCGGGTCGACCCGTTGGTGTTGCTCGGCGAGGACCGCCCGCCGCCGTCGACGGATGCCGGCCCGCCGGACGGGGTGGACGGGATACGGGCCGCTCTCGCCCGCTACGACCGCGAGCCCGGCCGCCCGGTGCGGGCAACGGAGATCGAACGGCATGTGGCACACGCCTGGCTGACCTACCAGCACGCGCACTACCTCCAGGTGGTGCGGTTGCTGCCGGGGCTGCTCGACGCTGCCCAGGGCGTGCGTGCGGACGCGCCGGGGCTGCTGGTGCAGGCGTATCGGATCACCGCGTCGGTGCTGGTGAAGCTCGGCGAGGCCGACCTGGGTTGGCTGGCCGCCGACCGGGCGGTGGCCGTGGCGGGCGGTGACCCGGTGCTCGCGGGGGTGGCGGCGGTATCGGTCGGGCAGGCGCTGCGCTCCCTGGGTCGGGACCGGTTGGCGCTGGCCGCGACGGTCGCCGCCGCGCACCGCGTCACACCCGGATCGGAGACGGTCCACGGGGCCCTGCTGATCCAGGCCGCTCTGGCTGCCGCCGGATGCGGTGACACCCGCCGGGTCGGGGAGTTGACCGCTCGGGCCGCCGACATCGCCGCCCGGGTCGGGGCCGGTGACGACCCGTACCGGACCAGCTTCGGGCCGGTCGCGGTCGAGTTGGCCCGGGTGGTCGCGGCGGTCGAGTCGGGGGACGCCGGGGAGGCGGTGCACCGGCACGAGCAGGCGGTCCGGCGGGAGGGATGGCGGTGGCTGCCGGCCGAGTACCGGGCCGCGTACCTGGTGGACGTTGCGCGGGCGTACCTCCAGATCGGCGACCTGCGCGGGGCCGGGCGGGTGCTGGTCGAGGCGGACGGCGTCGCGCCGGCCGAGGTCCGGTGCCGGCCGCTGGCGCGTACGGTGATCGCCGAACTTGCCCGGGGTCACCCGGCGCCGGCCGGCGTGGCGCGCCTGGCGGCGCTGGTCGGCCTGACCCGCTGACCCGGCCGGCACGTTGTGCGGCCGTCGCGGCTAGCGGACGGATGCTATTGGTTGCCGGAATCGCAAGTCCCACTAGTCGATAGACAACGGCGCGCCCTCAAGCGGAGAGCGCGGATTCGTGGCGCTGGGATTTGCGCGGGCAATACCGAGGTTTCTGTTCAAGCTGGAGGCGGTTTGTCTGCCGCAGTCGTGTTGTTGACGTTATCGGTCGGTCGAGAAAAGGGTCGAGGGCGTGGGCACCTCCATCTTGTCGAGTCAGTGTCAATTACCTGCCATTCCATTATCTTGTGATCAATGCAAATCACTCGATACGTTTCCCTGGCCCGAATGGAGCACCCAGGACAAGGGGGAACTCTTGAAAACAACCCTACGCTGGTCCGCAGCGGCCAGCCTGGCGCTCGCGCTGGTCGTGACCGCCCCGGCGGCCGCCGAGGCGAAGCCGACCACAGTCGAGAGGAACGGCAACACCACCACCACCGCCCGCACCAGCGACGGTCGTGCGATCACCAACGCGGCGATCGCCAAGGAGGTCGCCGCCTTCTGGACGCCGGAGCGGATGGCGAGCGCCGTCGACCTGGACATCGCGAAGCGCCCAGGCGCCAGCGAGTCGACCAACCGGGCGCCGAAGCCCGACGGACCGGCGGGCACGGTCGCGCCCCTGGCGCCGAGCGTCGCCAGCGGCGACGACGTCAGCATCCAGCTCAACGAATCAGCGGTCGTCGGCAAGGTCTACTTCACCATGCCCGGCGGCGGCACCGCTTCCTGCTCGGCGAGCGCCGTCGCCAGCGGCAAGCGTCGGCTGGTCATGACCGCGGGTCACTGCGTGCACCAGGGCGCCGGCGGGCAGTGGTACAGCAACTGGCAGTTCGTGCCGCGGTACCGCGACGGAGTGCGGCCGTTCGGGACGTTCGTGGCCTACCAGCTCACGGCCCGCACCGCGTGGATCAACAACAGCAGCTACGACGAGGACATGGGCATCGCCATCATGCACAACGGCGGTAACTGGGGTCTGAAGGTCGTCGACACGGTCGGTGGTCACGGCCTGCGCTGGAACTGGGGCTACAACATCTCCCTGATGACCGCCCTCGGCTACCCGTCGAACCTCGGCGGCGGGGAGAGCCAGTACTACTGCCAGAGCGGCACGTGGTACGCCGGCGGCCAGCAGATCCGGATGTGGTGCAACATGACCTACGGCTCCAGCGGCGGCCCTTGGCTGCAGGAATACAACGACCAGAACGGCCTCGGATACGTCAACAGCGTCGTGAGTCACGGCGACAATCCGGGCAACGGGCAATTCGACGGTCCGTACTTCGACAATGACATCAAGAGCCTCTACGACTTCGCGGAAGGTCTCTCCCCGGCGTAAGGAAACATGACCAGCAGAGCCCCGGCCCGTGGCCGGGGCTCTGCGCGTGTGCTCCGTTCCCGTAGCCGGCGTCGGGGCGCCGCCCTCGGTGGGCATGCGGCGGAGGTGCTGACACTTGCACCGGTCCGAAACGGAGATCAAGATCTGCGGCATGGAGTTCTTCTGCTACCACCGCGACCGGCGTGATTCCCTCGCACTGCGCACCGAGTTGCTGGAGGAGCACTGGTCCTACATGGACCGGTACGCGGCGGAGATGGTCGCCCGAGGCCCGACCTTCGCCCCCGACGGGGAAACGCCGACCGGCAGCGTGCACATCGTCGACCTGCCCGATGCCGCCGCCGCCCGGGCATTCGCCTTCGACGAGCCCAACCACCAGGCCGGTGCGTACCGGGACGTGCTGCTGCGCCGCTGGCACAACACGCTGGGGCGCACCATGTGGGACTTTCCCGGTGGCCGGACCGGTGGCAACCGGTACCTGGTGCTCGGCCTCGGCGCGGGGCAGGCCGCCGACCGGGACGTGCCGCCCGACCGGGACGACCTGATCGCGTACGGGCCGCTGCTGTCCGACGACGGCGCCACCTGGCTGGGCACGGCGGTGCTGATCAGGGCGACGGACCCGGACGAGGCGCGCGCCGTGCTGACCCCGGACCGGTACGCCGAGATCGAGGTGCATGACTGGAGGTTTGGCGGCCGTCCGTCATGATCCACAGGCGGCGGGTGCTTGCCGCCTGGCACTGCTCGGGCGAGCGGACGAGCTGAGGTTCCGACAGCCATGCGGTTCGAGCTCGACCGGAGCGCGCCGGTGACAGCGTCGCGCCGGCCGAGGTTCGATGCTGGCGGGCGGGGCATCCCACCAGGACCCTCCCGGGCATCGCGGCGACATGCACGGCGGCTTCGAAGCCGACCACGGCGACTTGTCACCATCCCCGGCTATCCTGCGCCCGCGCCCCGGGACGGTCCCGGCGGCGGGTACCGGGTGGCGGGACAGCCACCCCGCTGGGAGGCTCGCGTGGCAACCGAGGAGGCCGGTGTCGAGGCGTGCCGGGTCGCCGCACGGCAGGTGGCGGAGGGGCCGGGCGCGGCGCGCGAGGAAGCCCTGCGGCGGCTGGCCGACCTCGGCGCGACCGACCCGACGCTGCGCCAGGACGTGGCTGACGCGGTCTGCGCCTGGCTGCGGACGCCCGGCGCCGCCGACGGCGGGGACGGCCACGCGCGGCGGGCGGCGCTGCGGGTGCTGGCCGGGCTGTTGCGCCCGGCCGGGGCGGGCGAGGCGACGCCGCCGGGGCTCGCCGTGGACCTGTCCGGGGCGTCCCTGGTGGACGCGGACCTCGGCGGTTGCGAGCTGGCCGGGGCCCGGTTCGCCGACACGCGGTTCCTCGGCACGACCTCGTTCGTCGGCGCCCGGTTCACCGGCGACGCGGACTTCACCCGCGCGCTCTTCCACGGCGAGGCCCGGTTCGACGGGGCGGTGTTCGCCGCCGACGCGGCGTTCGGGCGTGTCCGGTTCCGGGGACGGGCCGGCTTCGACCGGGTGGACTTCGGCGGCATGGCCTGGTTCGGGCGGGGCGAGGACGAGCTGTGGGAGGACGATCCGGCCTGGGACGCGATCGAGGACGTCCGGCCCGCGCCGTGGGACGAGCCGAACGAGGACGACCCGGGCTGGCCCGTCGCGGTGCTGATGGGGGACTACCAGAGCTGGGAGGAAGGCGGGGACGGGGCACGCTTCGCCGGGACCGCCTCGTTCCGGCAGGCCCGCTTCGTCGGCCCGGCCTGGTTCTACAAGGCCCGGTTCGGTGGAGAGGCGACGTTCCGGGACGCCCGGTTCGGCGCGGCGGTGCGACTCGACCAGCCCACGGTGGACCTCAGCGGCGCACAGTGGGCCGGCGCGGCCGGCGAGCCGGTGAGCTGGCCCCTCGGCTGGACGTCCCGCCCCGGGCCGGACGGCACGGGCGTGCTCGTGCCGGACGAATCCGTGTCGCCGTACGCGCGGCAACTCGGCGACGGCGATCCCGCCGTCCGCCACGCCGGGCTGCGCGCCCTCGGCGAGCTGGGCGACGCGCGACCGGAGCTGCGCCAGCGGGTGGTCGACACCGTCTGCGGATACCTGCGCGGGCCGTTGCCGTTCGACGTGCGCGGCGACCTGGGCCCCGCCGAGGCCCGGGAGTCGGCGCTGCGACGCGACGCGCAGCGGCTGCTCGCCGAACGGCTGCGCCCGGTGGCCGCCACCCCCGACGGGCCGACGCACTGGCCGGGCATGAACCTGTCGCTGTGCGGCGCGACGCTGCTCGACCTCGACCTGCACGGCTGCCACGCGGGGTACGCGGACTTCACCGCCGCCCAGTTCCACGGCGCCACCCGGTTCGACGACAGCACGTTCGACGGTGCCGCCTTCCGGCTGGGTGGGCCCGAGGGGCGCGCATCGTTCCACGGCGAAGCCACCTTCGTCGGGGCGCGCCTGGACCGGTGGCGCGGGGTCCGAGAGGTGCTCGACGGCGTCGTGTTCCACGCCGGCGTCGTCGTCGACCCCGCCGAGGACCTGACCGATCAGGTCAAGACCCCGCGCCGCGAGCTGTCCGACGCCCACACCGAGACCCGCAAGACCGACAAGGCCCGCGCCACCGCCGATGGAAACCACGGCGAGGCCGGTTAGCTAACCCGCATGCCGTACCGCCGGCGGGGTGGCTGGCGGTTGCGGTAACAGCCGACAATTGATTCATGACCATGCGTGGCGGGAAGCGGTGGTGGATCGTCGGGGCGGCCCTCGGGCTGGTGGCGTTCGCGCTAGGTGGGTTCCTGGCGCGGGCCGGGCTGGTGAACGCGGACCGGTGGGCCAGCGTGATCGGGGTGTTCCTGAACATCGCCGGTCTGACGGCGACCGTGTGCAGTGTGGTCCAGGCCCGCCGGTCTCCGCGGACCGGGACCGCGGAACGGCCGTCGGAGACGGTGCGGAACACGATTCGCGACGGTGAGATCGCCGGGCCTGCGCTGCTTGGCCGGGATATGCACCAGGTGAGCCTGACCGGTGACCCGCTCCCGCCTGCGGCTCCCGCCGGCCCGGACAGCCCAGCGACGCCCGCCGGTGGGGGCGCGTCGGGGGATGTGGATAACCGGGTCGAGGGCGGCACGTTCCACGGGCCACTGATCATGGGCCGGGACATGCGCGACGTCGTATTACCCCCTCCGCCCGGCGGGCGGCCGGGCGGGGACGGGACCAGCCGGTGACCGGCGCCGCTTCCGGGACGAGCCCGGGCGAGGTGTCGAACCAGGTCACCGGTGGGGTGTTCTTCAGCGCGGTGGTGATGGGCCGCGACATCCAGGTGGTCCTACCCGCGCAGATCCGGCCCGCGTTGACCGGACTACCACCGGCCGCGGCGGTGTTCGCCGGCCGCGACACCGCGGTGCAGACCCTACGGGAGGCGTTGCGGCCCGACCAGGCGGGCGGGACGCAGTTGGTGTCGGCGATAGCGGGAATGGCCGGGGTCGGCAAGACCGAACTGGTCCTACACACCGCCCACCAGAGCATCCGGGAGGGCTGGTTTCCCGGCGGGGTGCTATTCGTCGACATGTTCGGCTACGACCCCCAACGCCGGCTGTCCGCCGCCGACGCCCTGGCAGGCTGGCTGAGCGCGATCGGGATCCCCGGCGAGCACATCCCGCCCACACAGCAGGACCGGTCCCGGTTGTGGCGCAGCGTCCTGGACGCATACACCGGCCAGGGCCGGCGCCTGCTGCTGATCATCGACAACGCCGCCAGCGAGGACCAGGTCACCCCGCTGCTACCCGGTGACGACCGGATCCCGGTACTGGTGACCTCCCGGCACACCCTGGACCTCGACGCCCGCCTGCACGACCTGGACGTGCTTGACCCGGTCGCGGCCGTCACCCTGATCAGTGAGGTCATCGCCATCCGCCGCGGTCCCGGCGACCCACGCTTGCAGACCGGCGGGCGTGCGGCGCTGGCCGACCTGGCAGGGCTGTGCGCCGGGCTACCCCTCGCCCTGCGGATCGTCGCCGCGCTGCTGGCCGACCGCCCCCACCTGCACCCGCAGGCCCTCGCCGGCCGGCTACGCGACGACCAAGGCCGGTTGGACGGGCTGTCACGGCAGCAGGCCGCAGTCCGCGCCGCGTTCGATCTGTCCTACCAGCACCTCACCGACGCCCAAGCCAGGATGTTTCGGCTCCTGCCGGTCAACCCCGGCCCGGACATCGCCACCACCACCGCCGCCCACCTCGCTGACCTACCCGAACCTCAGGCCAGCGTGCTGCTCGAAAACCTCCACCGCGCCCACCTGATCGCCGAACCCGCCCCGGACCGGTGGGGCATGCACGACCTCATCCGCCTGTACGCCGCCGACCAGACCCCCACCACGAGCGACGAAACCGACCGGGCCCGGCGACGGCTGTACGGCTACTACCAGGACACCGTCCGCACCGCGAAAACCCACCTCGACCCGACCGTTCCGACTGACACCAGCGTGTTCGGTGACCGGGCACACGCGCTGGCCTGGCTCGACGCCGAACACACCAACCTCATCGCCGCAGCCACCACCGCCCCCACCCACCACCTGGGCGACACCACCGTCGGCCTCGCGTCCGACCTCGCCCGGTTCCTGGACTTCCGCCGTCACTTCACCGACTGGATCACCATCACCACCCACGCCCGCGACATCTGCCAGCAGACTGGCGACCTGCACGGCGAAGGCACGGCGTGGAACAACCTCGGCCTCGCCCTGCGCGAGGTGCGCCGGTTCGACGAGGCCATCACCGCCCACACCAAGGCCCGCGACATCTTCCAGCAGACCGGCGACCAGCACGACGAAGGCGCGGCGTGGAGCAACCTCGGTGCCGCCCTGGACCAGGTGCGCCGGTTCGACCAGGCCATCACCGCCCACAGCAGGGCCCGCGACATCTTCCAGCAGACGGGCGACCTGCACAGCGAAGGAGCGGCGTGGGGCAACCTCGGCCTCGCCCTGGCCGAGGTGCGCCGGTTCGACGAGGCCATCACCGCCCACACCAAGGACCTGAACATCTGCCAGCAGACTAACGACCTGCACGGCGAAGGAGCGGCGTGGGGCAACCTCGGCCTCGCCCTGGCCGAGGTGCGCCGGTTCGACGAGGCCATCACCGCCTACACCAAGGCCCGCGACATCTTCCAGCAGACGGGCGACTTGCACGGCGAAGGAGCGGCGTGGAACAACCTCGGCGTCGCCCTGCGCGAGGTGCGCCGGTTCGACGAGGCCATCACCGCCCACAGCAGGGCCCGCGACATCTTCCAGCAGACCGGCGACCTGCACGGCGAAGGCCAGACGTGGAACAACGTCGCCATCGCCCTGGCTGAGGTGCGCCGGTTCGATGAGGCCATCACCGCCCACAGCAGGGCCCGCGACGTCTTCCAGCAGACTGGTGACCTGCACGGCGAAGGCCAGGCGTGGAGCAACCTCGGCCTCACCCTGGCTGAGGTGCGCCGGTTCGATGAGGCCATCACCGCCCACAGCAGGGCCCGCGACGTCTTCCAGCAGACCGGCGACCTGCACGACGAAGGCGCGGCGTGGAGCAACCTCGGTGCCGCCCTGGACCAGGTGCGCCGGTTCGACCAGGCCATCACCGCCCACAGCAGGGCCCGCGACATCTGCCAGCAGACCGGCGACCTGCACGGCGCAGGAGCGGCGTGGAACAACCTCGGCCTCGCCCTGCGCGAGGTGCGCCGGTTCGACGAGGCCATCACCGCCTACACCAAGGACCTGAACATCTGCCAGCAGACTAACGACCTGCACGGTGAAGGCCAGGCGTGGAACAACCTCGGCCTCGCCCTGGCCGAGGTGCGCCGGTTCGACGAGGCCATCACCGCCCACACCAAGGACCTGAATATCTGCCAGCAGACGGGCGACCTGCACGGCGCAGGCCAGGCGTGGAACAACCTCGGCCTCGCCCTGGCCGAGGTGCGCCGGTTCGACGAGGCCATCACCGCCCACACCAAGGCCCGCGACATCTTCCAGCAGACGGGCGACCTGCACGGTGAAGGCACGGCGTGGAACAACCTCGGCCTCGCCCTGCGCCAGGTGCGCCGGTTCGACGAGGCCATCACCGCCCACACCAAGGACCTGAATATCTGCCAGCAGACGGGCGACCTGCACGGCGAAGGCCAGGCGTGGAACAACCTCGGCCTCGCCCTGGCCGAGGTGCGCCGGTTCGACGAGGCCATCACCGCCCACACCAAGGACCTGAATATCTGCCAGCAGACGGGCGACCTGCACGGCGAAGGCCAGGCGTGGGGCAACCTCGGTGCCGCCCTGGCTGAGGTGCGCCGGTTCGACGAGGCCATCACCGCCCACACCAAGGCCCGCGACATCTACCAGCAGACCGGCGACCTGCACAGCGAAGGCACGGCGTGGAACAACCTCGGCCTCACCCTGCGCCAGGTGCGCCGGTTCGACGAGGCCATCACCGCCCACAGCAGGGCCCGCGACATCTTCCAGCAGACCGGTGACCTGCACCGCGAAGGCAGGGCGTGGAACAACCTCGGTGCCGCCCTGCGCCAGGTCCGCCGGCTCGACGAGGCACGTACCAGTTGGCAGCGAGCGGTGAACGTGTTCACTAGCACTGGTGACACCGACAGCGCGACTGCGGTCCGTGGATGGCTGGCCGATCTACCTCCACCGACAACACGAGCTGACCTCAGCTAAACGATCAAGGCCTCGCCGACTGGCAGTCTCGTGTAATCCAACCGTCTGGTATTCGGACTGGTCTCGTGGGGTGAGATGACGCTTTCGTGGTGACCGCTGGGGTGCGGGCGGAGCGGGAGGTGCGTCGAGGTTTAGATGTGCCGGTGACCGTTCATGACGTAGTCCGTGCCTTGCCGGACATCCAGGTGCTTCGCGAGCGGTGTCGCGCGTTGGCGATGCTGGACGCGATCATGAGTCCGGAGTGGGAGTTGCGGTACTACTCGTTTGATTCGCGCTGGGCGCCGGATGAGCAGATGGCGTCGATGCGAAATGGGTCCGGCGACGTGTGGTCGATCGTGTTCTCGCCGGCCGGTGCGTTCATCCGTGGCTTCGATCACGAGTCGCCGATGAGCTCGGCAGGCAACGATGACGAGCTGTGGCCCGGACTGGTCGATACGGTGCCGGAGGTCTTCTCCGCCTATGTCGACGAACCGGCGTTCAGCTGCGAGGGCAGGCTGGAAGCGACGGTCTGTCTGTGGCGGCAGCACGGTGAGGACCAGTGGCATGCCGGAGAGATCGACTTCCCTGACGGTGATGACCCGGACGGTGCCAACCGTCTGTTCAAGGTGCTGGTAGAGGGCACTCCGGCGGCGTACCAACGCTTCGCCGAAGACTACTACGAGACGGCCGTCGATCTGGAAGCAGTCGGCGAGACTTTTGCTCTGCGCCCGCTGACCGACGAGCTGGTGCGCCGCTTGAATGCTGATCTCGTGGTGGCCGATCTTGCCGAGGATCTCGCTGAGATTGGCTACCCGTCCCGGCCGGTGTAGCGGTTCCAGGTGCTGCCGGCAGAGGCGTAGTGGCGTTGCGTGGTGGTGTGGTGGAAGTCGAGGGCTTGGGCGACGACTTGGAGTATGAGTTGGCGCAGGGCGGCGAGGCGGCCGGGGACGGTCGGGATGCCGAGGTCGCGGATGAGCGGGGCGATCGTGCGGATGGTCAGGGGTTGGCCGGCGCGGCGGCCGGGGAAGAACCAGCGGGCGTCGCGGTTGGTGGCGATGCGCATGTTGGTGCCTGGTCACGCATGGCCAGCAGTAGTTCGGGGACCGGTGTCGGCGGGTCGCCGATGCGTAGGAGGACGTCGGCTCCGGTGGTGTCGATGTCGTCGATGGTCAGGCTGAGGATGCGGTCGAGGGGTTGGGCGTAGAGCAGTGGGAGGATCGCGGCGACGCGGGTGCGCAACTCGCCGGTGTCGTCGGTGATCAGCTTGCGCAGCATTGCGAGACGGCGGTGCTGGGTGATGGGGGTCTGCTGGCCGGACGGTGCGGAGGAATGTGCAGTCGCGGCCTGTGCCCGGCGTGGGTTGCCAGGTCAGGAACGGTTTGAGGAGTTGCCGCTGGTGGGGGCGGTGGTCGACGAGCCAGCGGTCGAGGTCGTCCTGCCGTAGGAGAGCGAGAGTCAGGCCCTGCTTTCGGATCCAGGTGATGAAGTCGCCGGCGGCTCGGGACCAGGGCGGTGCCGCCCCGGTCCCGAGCCCGGGCCGGTCAGGACCAGGGGGCCGTCGGATACCAGGGGATGATCTCGCGGCGGGCGAGGATCCGCACGTCCCAGTAGAGGAACGTGAAGGCGCCGGCCACGATGAACGCGACCGCGGTCAGGGTCGCCAGTCGGGTCGGCCGGGCGCTGAACCACCGTTGCAGGCGGGAACCGGCGAGCCAGGCCAGCAGCAGGAACAGCACCGCCATGATGACGATGTTGCCGATCGACTGGAGGGTGAACGCGGCGGCCCCGTAGAGCGGGTTGCCGCTCTCGGCGGCGTCGCGGAACATCTGCCGGAACAGCGCGAACGGCCGGCCGATGAGGAAGCCGGCGATCAGCGCGCCCATGAAGACCATCGGCGCGTTCGGGTACCGCTGGGCGATCCGGGCGAACGGATCCGGCACCACGCCGAGCGCGGCCAGGCCGAGGTAGATCATGATGAGCCCGATCAGGCCGAAGACCACCATCGACTGGATGCTCCGCGGCGACAGGCTGCCGGGGCTGTTGCTGGCGGTGGAGAACTGCGGCATCGACGTTCCGACGAAGCCCACGATCGCGCCGTACGTGGCCGACACCGCGATCATGCCGACCGACATCCAGCCCAGTGGCTTCAGCGGCTGCACGAACCTGCTGAGCCTGCTGCCGGTGGTGCCGGTCAGCGGGGCGAGGGCGCCGAACGCGGCGATGTTGCAGGCGGTGAACGTGCCGGCGATCCCGGAGACGAAGGCGAACAGCACGCCGGCCGCGACGCCCTGGATGGGGGTCTCCTTGGCGTCGTGGCCGAGCAGGGTGTTGGCGACGTTGTCGCCGATGGTCCGGTCGACGAACTCCGCCGACCAGATCACGGTCAGCAGGAAGCCGCCGAGGACGCTGAGCAGGATGATCAGCCCGCGCCGCCGGGGGAAGTGCCCGGTGACGAACGCGGACGTGCCGGTCTGCGCGGTGTCGGGTCGGATCCGGACGGGTACGTCGGGTTGCTGGGGGGACCGCTGGGTCTGCGTCACGTGCGCTCCTCAGGGTGGGGGGTGGAACCCGGGCGCGACCGCCGATGTTGGCGACGCCGCCCGCGACCGGCGTACGGGAGCCACCGGTCGGCCTGGACGCACCCGCCCGACCCCCTCCTACCAGCAACGAATCGTGCGGGATCGATGTCCGCGTCTCATCATGGGGCGCTTCCGGTCCCGGGGGTTCTTCCGCCCTGCGCAATCGCGCTGGGTGATCGACCTGGGCCCCAGAGTGCCCGCGCCGATCCCGCCGGTCGCCCGGCCCGCCCTGATCAAGGCAGCGGCCACTCGTGGACCGGCCGGTTGCTGTGCATCAGCGTCACGTAGTGCCGCACCACCTCGCGCAGCGCCTCCGGCCGGTCGAGGTGGTCGGTGGACTCCAGCCGGTGCAGGGTCTCCACCTGCCAGCTCGCGCCGTTGCGCCCCGTCAGGCAGCGCTGCTCGATGATGCCGAGCAGCCGGTCGCGCTCGCCCGGGTCCAGGCCCCACCGGTCCAGCCCGTGGTGGGCCAGCGGCAGCAGTCGCCGCAGCACCAGCTCGGTGACGGGGAGGTAGCCCAGGCCGGGCCAGAAGACCTGGGCGTCGATGCCGTGACGGGCGCAGCTGGTGAAGTTCTCCTCGGCGGCGCTGAAGGACATCTGCGACCACAGCGGCCGGTCGGCCTCGGCGAGCGCCCGGACCAGGCCGAAGTAGAAGGCGCCGTTGGCGATGGTGTCGAGGACGGTCGGCCCGGCCGGCAGCACCCGGTTCTCCACCCGCAGGTGCGGGCGACCCTTGAGCACGTCGTAGACGGGCCGGTTCCACCGGTAGACGGTGCCGTTGTGCAGGCGCAGCTCGGCGAGCTTGGGCACGCCGCCGGCGGCGAGGGCCTCGGCCGGGTCCTCCGGGTCGCAGACCGGCAGCAGCGCCGGGAAGTAGCGGACGTTCTCCTCGAACAGGTCGAACACGGTGGTGATCCAGCGTTCCCCGAACCAGACCCGGGGGCGTACGCCCTGCGCCTTGATCTCTTCGGCGCGGGTGTCCGTGGCCTGCTGGAACAGCGGGATGCGGGTCTCCCGCCACAGCTCGCGGCCGAAGAACAGCGGCGCGTTGGCGCCGAGCGCCACCTGGATGCCGGCGATCGCCTGGGCGGCGTTCCAGTAGTCGGCGAACTGGGCGGGGCTGACCTGCAGGTGGAACTGGGTGCTGGTGCAGGCGGCCTCCGGGGTGATCGTGTCGGCGGTGACGGCGAGCCGCTCCACTCCGTTGATCGCGATCCGTAGGTCCTCGCCCCGGGCCGCGAAGATCTGCTCGTTGAGCAGCTCGTAGCGGGGGTTGGCCGACAGTGCCGCCGCGGTCAGGTGCTCCGGGCGCAGCGTCGGCAGGATACCGATCATGACCATGTGGGCGCCGATCGCGCGGGCCTTCTGCTCGGCGGCGTTCAGGCTGGCCCGCACGTGCTCCTCGAACTCGGCGGTGCCGGTGCCGGTCAGCCGGCGGGGTGCCACGTTGATCTCCACGTTGAACTGGCCCAGCTCGGTCTGGAAGCTCGGGTCGGCGACGGCGGCCAGCACGTCGGCGTTGCGCATGGCGGGCATCGAGTCCCCGTCGACCAGGTTGAGTTCGATCTCCAACCCGGTCATCGGCCGGTCGACGTCGAACCGCGACTCGCGCAGCATCTCGGCGAACACGTCGAGGCAACGGCGCACCTTCTCCCGGTAGCGGGCCCGATCCTCGCGACTGAAGGTCCGCACGCCGACTTCCTCGCCCATGGTCACCACCCTGTCACCGCTGGTCCCCTAAACCTCGCACGCCGCGTCGGGGCCGGGGAAGACCTGAGACCTCTTCTCTACCCAGAGGGGCTCCCGGTGATCCCCGTCGCCCGTGCCCCGGTCGCGCCCGGGCGCGACCGGGGCCACCGATAGCATGGCCGGCGGCGAGAGGTGGAGATGCTGATGCGCGAGAAGGTGACCCGGTTGTTCGTGGTGGCGGCGATCGCCGAGGCGATCTCCTGGGCCGCCCTGCTGGCCGGCATGGCGGTGAAGTACGGCCCGCCCGCCAACGAGCTGGGCGTGCAGGTCTTCGGGCCGATCCACGGCGGCCTGTTCATCGCGTACGGCGTGCTGGTGCTCGCGGTGGCCCGCCTGCGCCGGTGGAGTCTGCTGGCCACCGGGGTGGCCCTGGCCTGTGCCGTGCCGCCCTTCGCCACGCTCGCCTTCGAGCGTTGGGCGCGGCGGCGCGGCATGCTCGACGCCGCCCGCGAGCCCGCCCGCGAGGCCGCCCCGGTCGGCTGACCCGCCCGAGCGGGCGGCTACCCGGCGAGGAAGGCGGACAGTTCGGCGGCGAGCTGTTCCGGCGCCTCCTCGGCCATGTGGTGGCCCGACTCGACCGGTGCGGCCCGCACGTCGTCGGCCCACTCCCGCCAGATCGCGGCGGGGTCGCCGTAGAGGTCCACCATGTCGTCCCGGGTGGACCACAGGAAGAGCACCGGGCAGCTGATCCGCCGGCCGGCGGCCCGGTCGGCGTCGTCGGCCGCCCGGTCCGGGCCGAGGCCCGCCCGGTAGTCCTCGCACATGGCGTGCACGGTCGCCGGGTCGTGGATGGCCCGGCGGTAGTCGGCGTACGCCTCCTCGCCCATCTCGGCGGGGGAGCCGCCGTACCAGGCGTCCGGGTCGGCGTTGATCACCTGCTCGGCCGGCTTGTCGAGCTGGCCGAGGAAGAACCAGTGCCACCATCGGGCGGCGAACCGGGCGTCGGCGCGGGCCAGGGCCTCCCCGATCGGCACCCCGTCGAGCACCCCGAGGCGGCTGACCCGGTCGGGGTGGTCCAGCGCGGTGCGCATCGCCACGTAGCAGCCCCGGTCGTGCCCCACCACGGCCGCGCGGTCGTGGCCGAGGGCGTCGAGCAGCGCCACGACGTCGCCCGCCATCGCCCGCTTCGAGTACGGCGCGTGGTCGGGGGTGCTCGGCGGCGTCGACGAGCCGCCGTAGCCGCGCAGGTCCGGGCAGATGACCGTGTGCCGCTCGGCGAGCAGCGGCGCCACCCGGTGCCAGGTGGCGTGGGTGCGGGGATGGCCGTGCAGCAGCACCACCGGCGACCCGGACCCGCCGTGGCGTACGCGCAGGCGTACCGGCCCGAGGTCGATCTCGTCGAGCGTGAATCCGGCGAACATGGCGCCTGCGGTGCCCGGGCGCGCGGGGCGCGAAACGTCAGATCGGCGCCGGCGCGCGAGCCAGGCCGGCGCCGGGGGGGCGAGACGTCGGGTCGGCGCCGGGCGCGTGACTCAGGTGAGCGCGGCCCAGGCCAGCAGGGCGGCGACCAGCAGCCCGCCCAGTGCCGCCTGGAGCAGCAGCGGCGGCCCGAGGTGCGACCACAGCGTGGCGGTGCGCGGGGTGAGCAGCTGCCCGGTCGTCAGGTTGACGATCCGCTCGATCTTCGGCGGCAGGTCGGGGTCGCCCTGCCGGCGTAGCGTGAGCTGCACGTGGTCGGCGGGGTGCAGGGCGCTCTGCGGCAGGTGCCCATGCAGCTCGACCTCGCAGAGCTGCCCGGCGGAGTCGCGCAGCCGCACCGGGGTGACCAGGTATTCCGGGCCCTTCTTCAGGTCCTTGAACCGCCGGCGGGCCGCGCCGGAGCCGGCGGAGAACAGGGACCGGACCACCGCCGCCAGCAGCCCGGCCACCCCGGCCGCCGCGAGCACCGCGACCAGCACCGGCTGGCCGATCCGCACCTCGCGCGGGTAGCCGTCGAGCAGGCGGACGACCCGGCCGGTGACGATCCGGCCGGTGGGGTGGACGATCCGCCGGATATGGAGGTCGCTGTCCATGGTCACCACCCAGAGTCCGGTTGCGTTCACCGATGGTATCGGCCATCCGGCCTGAACGACGTGAATGAATCCTGGTCACGCGCTCACGGCGGCCAGGTGACAACCGGACCGGCGCGGGTAAGCGGGGGGCCGAGCTGGAAAGGGGTCGAGCATGCAGCTGTCCTTCCTGCGCCCGCTCTACGACCGGCCGGGGCCGTGGGTCTCGGTGTACCTGGACGCCTCCGCCAACACCCATGACGCCCACCCGGCGCTCGATCTGCGGTGGCGGGGCCTGCGCAACCAACTCCAGGAACAGCGCGCCGACGTGGACACGATCGACGCGGTCGAACGGGTCGTCCGCGGGCACGACCCGATGCCGGGGGACTACGGCCTGGCGATCTTCGGCACCCGGGGCCGGGTGGTGCTGTCGGAGTACCTCTCCGCCCCGCCGCTGCGGGACCTCGCCGCTTTCACCCCCCTGCCGCACGTGATGCCGCTGCTGGCGCAGCGCGGCGAGCAGGTGGCGTGGGTGCGGGTGCTGGCCGACCGGACCGGGGCCGACGCCATGGCGATCAGCGCCGGCGGCGTGCCGCGCCGCGCCCACGTGACCGGCCGGGAGGACTTCCAGTTGCGCCGGGTGAAGCCCGGCGGCTGGTCCCAGTCGCGGTACCAGCGCGCCGCCATGGAGGCCTGGCACCACAACGCCGGCGACGTCACCGCGGCGACGGTGGAGCTGGCCGAGAAGGTCGGCGCGGACGTGGTGGTGGTCGCCGGCGACGTGCGGGCCACCGGCGTGATCGCCGCCCAGATGCCGCAACGCTGGCAGGACGTCGTGGTCCGCACCGACGCCGGCTCCCGGGCCGGCGGCGCCGACCAGACGCTCCTGGACGACCTCACCGTGCAGACCATCGCCGAGGTGGCCGACCAGCGGATCACCGCCGCGCTGGACCGGTTCGGCATGCAGGAGGACGTCGGCGCCGGGCTGGAAGCGGTGGTCTCCGCGCTGCAACGCAACCAGGTCGACACCATGCTCATCGTTGACGACCCGTCGGCGACCGGGGAGTTGTGGATCGGGCCGGACCCGACGGCGATCGCCACCGACCCGCGGCAGCTCGCCGACATGTCGGTGCGCGACCCGGAGAAGGTCCGTGCCGACGCCGCGCTCGTGCGCGCCCTGGTCGGCACCGAGGCCGAGCTGACCGTGCTCGGCCCCGACGAGGCGCCGGAGCTGGCCGACGGCGTCGGGGCGGTGCTGCGGTACGTCGACGCCGCCACACCGGGGCGTGGCAGTGCCTGAGCGGACGGTGGCCGACCTGGTGGTCGAGCGGCTCCGTGCCTGGCGGGTGCCGCGGGTCTTCGGCTATCCCGGGGAGGCCATCGCCCCCGTGGTCGAGGCGCTCGACGCCTCGGGCGGGGACCCGGCGTTCGTCCCCGCCCGGCACGAGGAGACCGCCTCCTACATGGCCACCGGGCACGCCAAGTTCACCGGCGGGATCGGGGTTTGCCTGGCCACCCAGGGGCCGAGCGCCGTTCAGCTGCTCAACGGGCTCTACGACGCCAAGCTGGACAGCAAGCCGGTGGTGGCCATCGTCGGCGAGGACGTCTCCGGCCCGCTCGGCGGCGCCCACCAGGAGATCGGGTTGAGCCGGCTGTTCGGCGACGTGTGCAACCAGTTCGTCCGGTACGGCCGCACCCCCGCCGGGGTGCCGGCCCTGCTCGACCAGGCGTTCCGCACCGCCGCGGCCACCCGCAGCCCGGTCTGCGTGGTGCTGCCGCGCCAGTTGCAGGAGACCGCCGTGCCCGACCTGCAACCCCAGGCGGCAGGCGTGTTCGCGGCGATGCCCGGGGAACCACTGGCCCGGGTGCTGCCGCACGACGTCGACCTGGAGGCGGCCGCCCAACTGCTCGCCAACGGCAAGCGCACCGCCATCCTGGTCGGGCAGGGTGCCCGGGGCGCGGCGGAGGACATCGTCGCCCTCGCCGACCGGCTCGGCGCCGGGGTGGCGGCCTCGCTGCTCGGCAAGCCGGTGCTCGACGAGCGGCTGTCCTTCCACGCGGGCGTGCTCGGCGAGGTCGGCACCCCGGCCGCCGCCGAGCTGATGGGCGGCTGCGACACCCTGCTGCTGGTCGGCACGAACGACCCGTGGACTGACTACTTCCCGATGCCGGGGCAGGCCCGCACCGTGCAGATCGACATCGACGGGCGCCGGATCGGCACCCGCTACCCGGTGGACGTGCCGCTGGTGGGGGACGCCGCGGAGACGCTGCGGGCGCTGCTGGCCAGGGTGCCGGAGCGGCCCAACGCCCGCTGGCGGGAGACCGTGGAGGGCTCGGTCGACCGCTGGCGGGCCGAGCGCGCCGACCGGGCCGCCGCCCCCGCCGAGCCGGTGAACCCGCAGCTCGTGGTGCAGGAACTCGCCAGCCGGTTGCCCCGGCGCGGGGCGGTCGCGGTGGACGTCGGCTCGGTCATCTACTGGTACGCCCGGCACCTGGAACTGCCCCCCGGGGTGAACGCCCAGCTCTGCGGCACCCTCGGCTCGATGGGCTGCGCCCTGCCGTACGCGGTGGCGGCCAAGCTCGCCGCTCCGGACGAGCCGGTGATCGCCCTGCTCGGCGACGGCGCCATGCAGCTCAACGGGCTGGCGGAGCTGATCACCGTGGCGCACCACTGGCGGGAGTGGCGCGATCCCCGGCTGGTCGTGCTGGTGCTCAACAACCGGGACCAGTCCGGCATGGGCGGCGGCCGCCCGCCGTCCACCGACCCGACGCGCCGCCGCCCCGACGTCCCGTACGCCGGCTGGGCCCGCCTGCTCGGGCTGCACGGGGTGCGGGTCGACCGGCCGGAGCTGGTGGGGGCGGCCTGGGACGAGGCGCTCGCCGCCGACCGCCCGTGCGTGGTGGAGGCGGTGGTCGACCCGGCGGTACGTTTGGCGCCCCCCGAGCCCGCGTTCGCGGACCTGCGCGGCGTCTTCGCCGATGGCGACGCCGCCCGGCGGGTCCGCGACCGGATGCTGACCACCGGGGTGGCCGTGGAGGCCGAAGACCTCGTTTAGCCGCCCGGCGGGCGGGCACTGAGGACCGGCAGTCAGACGCGGGAGGTCGCCTTGTCCGAGCCCACCGATCGCCGGTACGGGCCCGCGCGTCTGCCGGAGCCCCGCGGACCGGTCTCGGCGGCGGTGCTGGACGCGCTGCGGCAGGAGCCGCACGACCTGCCGGCCGGGCTCGGTGCTCGGCTCGACCCGGTCGACCCGCTCACCGACGAGGACCTCCAGCTCACCCTCTTCTGCTGCTACGAGCTGCACTACCGGGGCTGGCGGGGCGTCGACGACGACTGGGAGTGGCAGCCGTCCCTGCTCGCACTGCGCGCGTACGCCGAACGGGTCTTCGAGGCGGCGGTGCGGGCGCTCGTGGGGCCGCTGCCGGCGTTGCTGCCCGGCGGCGTGCCGGCCGCCCTCGCCGACGTGGTCGCCGCGGACGCCGGGCCGTCGCTCGCCGGGCACCTCCACCGCCGGGCGTCGCTGGCGCAGTTCCGGGAGTTCGTCACCCACCGCTCGATCTACCACCTGCGGGAGGCGGACCCGCACAGCTGGGGCCTGCCGCGCCTCGGCGGACCGGCGAAGGCCGCCCTGGTGGAGATACAGACGGACGAGTACGGCAACGGGCGGCTGGACCGGATGCACGCCGAGCTGTTCCGGGTGACCCTGGACCGCCTGGGGCTGGACACCGGATACGCCGCCCACCTGGACGCGGTGCCGGCGGTCACCCTGGCCACCAACAACCTGATGTCGCTGTTCGGGCTGCACCGGCGGCTGCGCGGGGCGCTGCTGGGGCACCTCGCCGCGTACGAGATGACCTCGTCGCTGCCGAACCGGCGGTACGGCAACGGGCTGCGCCGGCTCGGCCTGGACGAGGCGGCCACCCGCTTCTACGACGAGCACGTGGAGGCCGACGCGGTGCACGAGCAGATCGCCGCGCACGACCTGTGCGGCGGCCTGGTCCGGGTGGAGCCGGGGCTCGCCCCCGACGTGCTCCTCGGTGCCGCCGCCGCGCTGGCGGTGGACCGGCTCTTCGCCGCGCACCTGCTCGACGCCTGGGCCGCCGGCCGCACCTCGCTGCGCCCGACCCCCGGCCCGCCCCGGGCCACCCTGCGGGAGTCCCCCCGGCCCGGCGGGATGGCCGCGCCGGTCACCGCCGTGGCCTGACCCGCGCGGCCCGCCCTCCGCGCCTGCCCGATCCACCGCTCGTCGATCTTGCGCTTTCGGCCCCTGTCACGGGTTGTTCATCCCGATTCGTGGGGGCACCAAACGCAAGATCGCGGGGTGGGGCGGGGTCAGGTCTGGCGGGTGGTGCCGGCGCGGAAGCCGATCACCTTGTGCGTGCCGTCGCAGAAGGGCTTGAGCGCGGACTTGCCGCACCTGCACAGCGCCACGGTGCCCCGCCGCGCGTCGATGGTCTCGCCGTCCGGGGTGAGCAGGGCGAAGTCGCCCCGGACCAGCAGCGGGCCGTCCTGGTACGGGGTGATGGTGGCCGCCGCGGCGGGCGTGTCGTCGTCTGCGCGCATGGGCGCTCATGTGCCCGCCGTCCCGGCGCCGAAACCCCTGGTCACGGCTCGGGTGCCCGGCCGGCGGCGGGGACGGCGGCAACCGCCCGGATCTTCTGATTACTCCCGCCCGGTGGTCGATGCCCCGTTTGAACCCCATCGGGACGGGAAGCCGGGCCGCGTGGTGAGCGAACGAGGCAAGGTGGGGCCGGTGCACAAGGTGCGCAAGGGGCTCACGGCCGACGGTGCCGGACTGGCGGGCGACCGGGTGGTGGCCGCCGGCAGCGCGGCCCGGGTCCTGGTGGCCGCCACCGCGCGGGCGCTGCGCGGCACCGACTGCGCCGACCTGGGACACCCCGGACACCCCGGCCCGCTGTCGCGGTTCACCGGCGCGCCCGAGCCGGTCCGGCGGGCGGCGGTGGTCCGGGCCGCCGGTCGGGTGGCGCTCACCCCCGGCCAGACGGCCGAGGTCGACGCCGAGCGGATCGCCCGCTGGTTCGTCGACCAGTACCCCCGCCGCCGCTACCCGGGCGCCCTGCTCGGCTCCCCGCACGGGGCCGCCGCGCACCTGGCGGCGGCGCTCGGCGTGCCCTGGCTGCCCGCCGGGTTCGAGATGAGCGTGCACTGGGCCCAGGGCGCCGTGGACAGGCCGCAGGCCGCCCTCGACCACGGAGCGGCGCTGACCGCCCGCCTGCTCGCCGGCAACCCCGACCTGCACGTACGCCAGGTGCACTGCCCCGCCAGCCGGGGCGCGCTGGCCGGCGCCACGGTGTCGCTCGGGGCCCGGTGGCGGTCCCTGCCGGCCGCGTACGCGCGGTTCCTGGCCGACCTGCTGGAGCCGGGCGCACCGGTGCTGCTGCTGCGCGACGTCCGCACCTGGCCGGTGTTCGACTCCGCGCCCGGCCACAGCTTCCAGGTCGGCTGCCCGGGCAGCGGCCTGGACCCGGTGGACTTCCACCCGGACAGCCACGCCCTGCGCCAGGTGCTCCGCTCCGCCGGCGGGGACGGCGCGCACTGGCAGCCGCCGGAGGTCTGCGCGCCACCCGCCCCGGCCGAACACGGCGTGGAGTCCGGTTTCGAGGACAGTGCCCGGGAGTGGACCGCCCGGCACCGGCATCCGCTGCACCGCGTGCTCGTCCCGCGGCCGGGCGCGCTGAGCGCCGCGACCGCCGACCTGTACCGGCGCTGGCTGCGCGCGGCCGGCAAGACCGGCAACCGGCTGGTGGTGGAGTGCGGCCGGCTGCTCGACCCGTGGCAGGTGGTGCGGGCCGGGATGGTGCCGTACTGGTGCGAGAACGCCACCCGGCGCAGCGTGGAGGGGGTGGAGTGGTGGCTCGCCGGCAGCGAGCCGTTCAGCTCGGTGGACGTCCTGCCCGAGCCGCCCGGCCTGCGGTCGCCGGCGCTGGCCGGGTTGCCGCAGTGGCTGGCCGTCGCCGGCTTCGGCCGCCGCCGGCGGGCGCTGGACCGCACCTCGGCGCGCGGCTACCCGGTCACCTCCGTGCCCACCCGCCGGGCCACCGAGGTGCTGCGGGCCCAGCCGTACGACCTGCCGACGCCGCCGCCGATGACCGTCGCCGAGGCACTCGCGGCACTGCGGGACAGCGGCGCCCACCAGGGGTTGCTGATCTGTTGAACCAGCCCTGTCGAAACATCCTCGCGAAACCGGGGTCCCGTGATTGAGTACCTACGGAGCGGGAACACCGCTGGCTGCGACGGCCTGATCACGCCGTCCGGCGCGGCGTCGTCGCCCGCTGGCATCCCAGTCATGTGACCCACTTCCGGCCCGGTGCGTGGTGCGACCACGCGCGCGCACGACCGGTTTCCTGAATCCGGGCGGGGGACCTTCCTGAGGGAGGCGCGGATGTTCGGACAGAGCACCACAACCACACCACCTCCGACCGATCGGGGCCTGGAGGACCTGGACGCGGCCGCGCTGGCGTACGCGGCCCGGATCGAGGGTCTTCCGCCCGAACGGCGCCAGGAGGCGCGTGACGACCTGGTCCGGTTCGCCCTGCCGTTCGCCGGCCGACTCGCCCGCCGGTACCGGGGGCGGGGGGAGCCGCTGGAGGACCTGGAGCAGGTCGCCCGCCTCGGCCTGGTCAACGCCGTCGACCGGTACGACCCCGAGCGGGGATCCTTCACCGCGTACGCCGCGATCACCATCGTCGGCGAGATCAAGCGCCACTTCCGCGACCGCACCTGGGGCGTGCACGTGCCCCGCCGGCTGCGCGACCTGATCCTGGAGGTGGGGCAGGCGACCGCCGCGCTGACCAGCGAGCTGTCCCGGGCCCCGTCGGTCGCCGAGCTGGCGGCGCGGCTGGAGACGCCGGAGGAGGAGATCCTGGCCGCGCTGGAGTCGGCGGCCGGCTACAGCCCGGCCTCGCTCAACGCCCCCGTCGGCGGGGAGAGCTCGGCCGAGTTCGGCGACCTGGTCGGCGAGTCCGACAACGCGCTGGAGTCCGTGGACGACCGGGTGACCGTCAGCGGGCTGCTGCACCGGCTGCCCTGGCGGGAGCGGCGCATCCTGGCCATGCGCTTCTACGGCAACCAGACCCAGGCGGAGATCGCCGCCCGGTTCGGCATCTCCCAGATGCACGTCTCGCGGCTGCTGTCGCGGGCGCTGACCTGGCTGCGCCAGGCGATGCTCGCCGACGCCCCGCCGCCGTGGCAGAACGGCGCGGCCGAGTCGGACAGCACGAAGACCCGCATCTCCGTGAAGCAGAACGGCGACCGGGTGGTCGTGGAGGTCGGTGGGGAGGTCGACCGGGACGGCGCGGACCAGCTCCGCAGGGCCATGCTGGAGGCGGTGACCGGCCAGCCCGCCGAGGTGGTGGTGGATCTGGTCGGCGCGGGCGGCTTCGACGCCGGCGGCATCGCCGCGCTGATGGCCGGCCGCGAGGCCGCCGCCCGCACCGGGGTGCCGCTGCGGCTGACCCGGGTCCAGCCGGCCGTGCGCCGCTCGCTCAGCGCGGCGGGACTGTCTCCGACGCGCGACAACTGACGCGCGCTGGCGTCTGCCTGCGGCCAGACGACGAAAAGGGGTCGGCGCACGGTGCGCCGACCCCTTTCGCGTACCCGCTCAGCGCTCCGGGGTGTCGTCGGGCTCGCGGGGGTGCCGCCAGCGGTCCTTCTCCGGCGGTTCCGGCTGGGCGCCGGGCCGGGTCTCCTCCTCCGGCTCGGTGTACTCGAAGCTGGGCCGGCGCACCTCCTCGGGCGCCGGCACGTCCACCGGCCGGGCCCCGGACTGTGGCGCGGGGTGGTAGCCGGCCGCTTCCCGTGCGCCGTGCGCCCCCTCGGCGGCCGGCGCCTCGGGCAGGTGCTTCTCGCGGTGCAGCTCTTCGCGGAACTGCTGCGGCGGCTTGGTGGTGCGCTGGGGCAGGTCCCGGCCGAGGTCGGCGACCAGCGGGCCGTACTTGGCGTCGAACGCGGGGCGCTCGGAGCGGATCCGGGGCATCCGGTCGAAGTTGCGCAGCGGCGGCGGGCAGGTGGTGGCCCACTCCAGGGAGTTGCCGTAGCCCCACGGGTCGTCGACCGCCACCATGGCGCCGTACCGCCAGGTTTTCCACGCGTTCCAGATGAAGAAGAGCGTGGACGCGCCGAGCACGAACGCGGAGATGCTGGAGAAGGTGTTCAGCGCGGTGAAGCCGTCGGTCGGCAGGTAGTCGACGTACCGGCGGGGGAAGCCCTCGTTGCCCAGCCAGTGCTGGACGAGGAAGGTGCCGTGGAAGCCGAGGAACATGGTCCAGAAGTGCGCCTTGCCGAGCCGCTCGTCGAGCAGCCGCCCGGTCATCTTCGGCCACCAGAAGTAGAAGCCGCCGAAGAGGGCGAAGACCACGGTGCCGAAGAGCACGTAGTGGAAGTGCCCGACGGCGAAGTACGTGTCGTGGGTGTGCCAGTCCGCCGGCGGGCTGGCCAGCAGCACCCCGGTGAGGCCGCCGAAGAGGAAGGTGACCAGGAAGCCGATCGCGAACAGCATCGGCGTCTCGAAGGTGAGCTGCCCCTTCCACATCGTGCCGATCCAGTTGAAGAACTTCACCCCGGTGGGCACGGCGATCAGGTAGCTCAGGATGCTGAAGAACGGCAGCAGCACCTGGCCCGTGGCGAACATGTGGTGCGCCCACACGGTCATCGACAGCACGGTGATCGCCATGGTGGCCAGCACCAGACCGGTGTACCCGAAGATCGGCTTGCGGGCGAAGACCGGGATGATCTCGGTGATGATGCCGAAGAACGGCAGCGCGATGATGTAGACCTCGGGATGGCCGAAGAACCAGAACAGGTGCTGGAAGAGCATCGACCCGTTGTTCTCCGGGGTGAAGACCTGCGCGTTGAGCAGTCGGTCCGCCGCCAGCGCCAGCAGCGCCGCGGCGAGCAGCGGGAAGACCAGGAGCACCAGCACGCTGGTGAACAGCATGTTCCAGGTGAAGATCGGCATCCGGAACATGGTCATGCCGGGCGCGCGCAGGGTCAGGATCGTGGTGATCAGGTTGACCGCGCCGAGGATGGTGCCCAGCCCGGAGACGACCAGGCCCACCACCCACATGTTCGCGCCGACGCCCGGGGAGTGCTCCTGGCTGCTCAGCGGCGTGTACGCGGTCCAGCCGAAGTCGGCGGAGCCGCCCGGGAGGGCGAAGCCGCCGATCACCATCAGGCCGCCGAACAGGTAGAGCCAGTACGCGAGGGCGTTGAGCCGGGGGAACGACACGTCCGGCGCGCCGATCTGGATCGGCACGATGTAGTTGGCGAACCCGAACGCCGCCGGGGTGGCGAAGAGCAGCAGCATCACCGCGCCGTGCGAGGTGAACAGCTGGTTGTACTGCTCGGGGGCGAGGAACTGCAGACCCGGTCGGGCCAGCTCGGCCCGCATCAGCATCGCCTCGACCCCGGCGACCAGGAAGAAGCCGAACGAGGTGAGCAGGTAGAGCAGGCCGATCTGCTTGTGGTCGGTGGTGGCCAGGAACCGGATCAGGGTCCCGCCGGGGACCGACTTGCGCAGCGGCCCGGGGAAGCCGCCGAAGCGTGCCGGTGCCAGGATCGCCGGGCCCCGGTCGCGTGGAGGTTCCGTGGTTACCCGCTTGGGCATGTGACTCTCACCCCGCCATGACGACAGAAAGGACGGCGTGCCTACCCGCCCCTCTGCCCATGTAACCAGGCGACAGCGGCTATTCAGGCTAGAGCGGTAATTTCGGTCAATTGGCGGGCAGTACGGCCCAGACGGCCTTCCCGTCGCCGGCCGGCACGCTGCCCCAGCGCTGCGCCAGCTCGCGGACCAGCATCAAGCCACGGCCGCCCTCCGCCAGCAGCTCGGGGGAGCCGGCCCGGGCCGAGGCCCGGCAGCCGTCCACCACCGCGAGGTGCAGGTACGGCTGACGCAGGGTGAGCGTTACCTGCATCGGGGTCCCGGCGTGCCGGACCACGTTGCCGACCAGCTCGCTGAGCACCAGCGAGGCCGGGCCGGCCGCCTGCGGCAGGTTCCACCGGGCGCACGCGTCGGCGACCAGCTCGCGGGCCCGCCGGCAGGCCTCCGCCACCGGTTCGAGCCGGGCCCGCAGCCGGGGCACCACCGCCGCGTTCGCCACCCGGGTGGCCTCCTCGCAGTCGCGGCGCACCGGCACCACCCGGCAGGCGGTCGACTCCGCCAGCCAGCCCGCCGCCTCCGGCGGCGGGGCGCAGAGCACGACCGGCACCGCCGGCCAGTCGGCGGCGCGCCGGGCGGCGGCCGCGAAGACCGAGAGCGCGAGCCGGTCGCGGACGGTGACGTCGGTCAGGTCGACCACGAGGGCGTCGGGCTGGGCGGCCAGGCAGTCCGCCAGCACGGTGTGCACCGCGCGCATGGTGCCGACATCGAGGCCGCCGCGGAGCCGTACGACGGTCACGGGCGACGCGTCGCGCACCTCGCAGGTGATCCGGCTCGACATGTGTGCGCCCTCGCTTCGCAGGGTCGGGGACCTGCGAACTACCCGGGCACCGGGGGAGTCAAACCGGAACGGGGCGCGACCGCGACGGTGGTCACGGCCGCCCACCGGTCGCAATGCGTCACCGGCGGGGCTGCCCCCGCGTGGTCAGCACGCCGAGCGCGATCATGCC
Source organism: Micromonospora sp. NPDC047730 (assembly GCF_043204765.1). Classification (NCBI taxonomy): domain Bacteria; kingdom Bacillati; phylum Actinomycetota; class Actinomycetes; order Micromonosporales; family Micromonosporaceae; genus Micromonospora; species Micromonospora sp. NPDC047730. Next base: position 50,615 of record NZ_JBIDCU010000024.1, read on the forward strand.
GACGCCGAGGAACAGGTGCAGCCAGTTGTCGGCGTTGTTGACCGGGACGAAGTTGGCCCCGCTGTCGTGGTCGACCACCAGGCCGTAGAGCCAGAGCACCAGATAGATCGCTCCGCCGCCGACCAGGAAGGTGCGGGCGCCGGAGATTGTCCGGGCCAGCGCCAGCCCCGCCACCCCGAAGAGCAGGTGGACGATGTTGTGCAGCACCGAGACCTGGAAGAGGCCGAGCAGCTTGGCGTCGGACTCGTGCCCGGCGAACCGCAGGTCACCGAAATCGCTGGTGACCCCCGGCACGAAGCCGAGCACGCCGACCAGGAGGAAGACCACCGCCACGACGCCGGCGGCCCGCCGGACGGGCGCCTTGCCGTCGGCCGGGTTGCGCCGGGCACGGGAGTGCGCCATGGGACCGGTCACCGGGTCACCGCCAGGATGCCCCGTCCTTCAGGGCGGGGAGGAATGGCGGATGCGCTGTCAACCATGATCGTCCTTTCTGGTAGGACTGGTCCTGTGCGGACGGCGTACAGGTGTCGGGCGTACCCGACCCCGGAGCAGGTGGCGGTGCTGAACCGCACGTTCGGGTGTGTACGCGTCGTCTGGAACCGCACCCTCGCCGCCCGTCACGCCCGCTGGCACACCGAACGGAAGTCCACCTCCTATGCGGAGACGGATCGGGCGTTGACGGAGATGAAGAAGCAGCCCGATCTGGCGTTTCTGGGTGAGGTGTCGTCGGTGCCGTTGCAGCAGACCCTGCGGCACCAGCACACCGCCATGAAGGGCTCCGCCAACCGCGCCAAAGCCAAACGGAAAGTCGCCCGGGCGCATTCGCGGGTACGTGACGCGCGCCGGGACTTCCTCCACCAGCAGTCCACCGCCCTGGTGCGCCGGTTCGCCGCCATCGCGGTGGAGGACCTGGCGGTGGCGAACATGGTCCGCAACCGCTGCCTGGCCAAAGCGATCTCGCGTACCGGCTGGGCCGAGTTCCGTACGTTGCTGACCTACAAGGCGCACCGCGACGGCCGTATCCTCGCGGTGGTGGACCGCTGGTACCCGTCGTCGAAGACGTGTTCGGCGTGCGGGCACCTGCTCGCCCAGCTTTCCCTCGGCACACGCCACTGGTCGTGTCCGGGTTGCGGCACCCGGCATGACCGGGACGTCAACGCCGCCCAGAACATCGCCGTCGCGGCCGGGCTGGTCGAGACGCAAAACGCCTGCGGAGCGGACGTCAGACACGAAGGAACTCCTTCCGTGCGGTCTGCGGTGAACCAGGAACCCCAACCCGCGAGGGTGGGAATCCCCCGCCTCTAGACGGGGGAGGATGTCAACGCGGTCTCCTCACTGTGCGTGGGAATGCTGGGCCGTCCGCGCCTTCCCGCTCCCCGTCCCGCCAAACCCGCGGCCGGCGGATTTCCTCGTGCCGCTCCGGCGGCCACGCGACGGCCGGGGCCGTCCCGCCCTGCCAGGCGGACCGACCCCGGCCGGGAGCGTGGGATCAGACCGGTTGCAGCCGCGGTGCGGCGGCCAGCTGGCGGACCCGTTCGTAGAGGCCCACGTACTGCTCCGCCATCACGGCGGGGGTGAAGCGCGCCGCGGCCTCGCGTCGGCACTCGTCGGGGTCGAGGAGGCTGGCGGCCAGCAGCAGGTCGGCCAGCTCGTCCTCGTCGGTGGTGAGCAGGCCCGTGCGGCCGTGCTCGATCAGCTCGGGCAGACAGCCCCGCGCCGTCGCCACCACGGGCGTGCCCAGGGCCAGCGACTCGACCACCGCCGTGCCGCCCGGCTCCTCCCAGCGCAGCGGGAACAGCGAGGCGCGGGCGCCCGCCAGCAGGTCGTCGCGCTCCTGCCCGGCCACGGTGCCCACCCAGCGGACCAGGTCGCCGTCGACGTGCGGCGCCACCTCGTCGTAGAAGAACCGGACGTCCGGGTTCTGTCGTGCCTCGTCCCCGGCGGCGGCCAGGTCCTCCGGCCGGTGGTACGGCCCGACGGGCCCGGCGAGCACCAGCGGTACCCCCACCCGGTGCGCGAGGCGGGCCCCCAGGTCCTGGCCCTTGCCGGGGTTGATCCGGCCCAGGATGACCAGGTAGTCGCCCTTGTCCGCGCCCGGCCGCCGGTCGGCGTCGACGGCGAGGGGGGTCGACAGGTGCACATGCCCCACGGAGTGCTCCCGCAGCGCCCGGGGCGCGCGGGCCAGTTGCGAGGCGGACACCCCGTTGACCCGGACCCGTTCGCCGCCGTCCAGGTTGCCGTAGAGCGCCGGGTGCTTGGCCAGGTCCCAGTGCAGCGTGTGCAGCGCCGGCGGGGCGTCCGGGCCCATCGCGGCGAGGGTGGCCAGGCCCACCGCCTCCACGTGGTCGTGCACCAGGTCGATGTCGTCGCGGGAGTGCAGCGCGCGCACCACCCCGTTCAGGTGCGCCTGGGAGATGCCGCAGACCTGGTTGTACGGCCGTTGCAGCGCGTGGAACTGCCCGTCGGGAAAGACGGACAGCTTCTCGTCGACCGGCAGGGTGCTGCTGTCGACCGACGCGAGCACCACCCGTACGCCGAGGCGGCGCAGCTCCGGCACCAGCGTCGCGATCACGTTCTCGATGCCGCCGTAGCCGGGCGGCGGCACGGACAGCCACGGACCGGCGTTCATCAGGACGGTGAGGCTCATCGTGCGGGGTTCCTTCCCTCGGCGGGGCCCTGGGCCGTCCGCGACCGGTCACCTGCGTTCTGGTGCGGCCGGGCGGTCACGCCGCGGCCACCCGTCGGCGGGGGATCCGGTGCCGCAGCTCCGCCAGGGGCGGTCGTTCCTCGATGGATACGTCGCTGACGACGATCTCCCGGTCCAGGTTGGGCAGCGCGTCGGAGCCGCCGCGCCGGAACTGGGTCAGCAGGGCGGCGGGCATCGCGCCCGGGGCAGCCCAGCCGCGTCGCTGCAACCGCGACCAGGCGGTGAGCATGATCTGGGCCGACATCCGGCCCAGCGCGGCGGTGTCCTGGTGGCGGTGCTTGCGCTCGCCCAGGTCCACCTGGGCCAGCGCGTCCAGCCCGACGAGGTCGAGCAGGTCGATCAGCATCGCCGTCTCCACCCCGTAGCCGGAGACGAACGGCACCCGCTCCAGCACCTCCCGGCGGCCGGCGTATTCACCGGCGAGCGGCTGGACGAAGCCCGCCAGCTCCGGCCAGAACAGGTTGAGCAGCGGCCGGGCCATCAGCTCCGTCACCCGGCCCCCGCCGTCGGCCTCCACCCCGGTCGTCCCGACCAGCGGGCGGTGGTAGAAGCCCTTGACGAAGTCGACCGACGGGTCGGTCAGCAGCGGGCCGATCAGCCCCGTCACGAAGTGGGGGCGGAACTCCCGCAGGTCGGCGTCGACGAACGCGACGACGTCCCCCTCGGCCGCGGCCAGCCCGGCCCAGAGCGCGTCGCCCTTGCCGGTCAGCCGGGGCAGCCCCCGGGTCATCGCGTCCTGGCCGACCACCTCCGCGCCGGCGGCGCGAGCCACCTGCGCCGTGCGGTCGGTGGAGCGCGAGTCCACCACGATCAGTTCGTCCACCAGGGCCACCCGGTCCATCAGGTGCTCCCGGATGGTCGACACGATCGCGCCGACCGTCGCCTCCTCGTTGTGGGCCGGCAGGACCACGCTGACCCTGCTGCCGCCCTTCGCGCGCAGCAGCCGCCGCGCCGGCCAGTCGGCCGCGGACGTGGTGCGGTAGGTGGCCCAGGCCTCCACCACCGGTGAAACCATCGTCTCCGTATTCCGCACAGGCACCCCCTGATCGTGGCGGAAAAACCCGTTCTGTTTTTCCCACTACTGCGCTCGCGCTAACCGCAGCATGCCTAACAGCTTGATCACGGAGGTCACGCGGCCGGGTTCCCCCCTGGTGAACGTTTGATTGCGCCCACGCGGGGGGAGTGCACTCGACGGAACGTGAAACCGTGGCGGAAGGGCTTTTACATGCGCACGTGCCGGGTGGGACTGGTAGGGGCCGGCGGGGTGGCGCAACGCCACGCCCGGGTGCTGGGTGGCTTCGCGGACGTGGAACTGCTCGGGGTGACCGACGTGGTCCCGGCGGCGGCGGCGGAACTGGCCGGCGCGCACGGCGCCCGGACGTTCGACGGCGTGGAGGAGTTGCTGGCCGCCGGGCCGGACGCGGTGTACGTCTGCGTGCCGCCGTTCGCGCACGGCCCGGCGGAGGAGGCGGTGATCGCGGCCGGGGTGCCGATGTTCGTGGAGAAGCCCGTCGCGGTCGACCTGGCCACGGCCGAGCGGATCGCCGACCTGGTCGCCCGGCGGGGGCTGCTCACCGGCGTCGGACACCACTGGCGGTACCTGCCGGTGGTGCAGCAGGCGCGGGAGCTGCTCGCCGGCCGTCCGGTGCGGATGGTCAGCGGCGCGTGGTGGGACAAGGTGCCCCCGGTCGCCTGGTGGTCCAGGCGGGACCGCTCCGGGGGACCGGTGGTGGAGCAGGCCGCCCACGTGCTGGACCTGGTGCGGACGCTGGTCGGGGAGGCGACCGAGGTCACCGCGTACGGCAACGGGACGCCGCCGCCGGTCGACGGCGCCGACATCGACTCGGTGACCACCGCGGCGCTGCGGTTCGCCGGCGGGGCGGTCGGCACGCTGACCGCCGCCTGCGTGCTCGGCTGGAAACACCGCGCCGGCGTGGAGATCCTCGCCGACGGGCTGGCCCTGTCGCTGGCCGAGGACAGCCTGGTGGTCCGCGACGCCGACGGCGAACGTCGCTTCGGCGCCGACCCCGACGCCGCCCGGGTGGCCGTCGACCGGGCCTTCGTCGACGCGGTCCGCGGGGTCGGCGACGACGTCCGCGTCCCGTACGCCGAGGCGCTCGGCACCCAGCGGCTCGCCCTCGCGGTGGCCGACTCCGCCCGCACCGGCCGGACCGTACGCCTGGACCGCCCGGCCGCCGCGCCGCTCGCCACGGGGGTGACCGTCGATGCGTGACAAGGTGGTGGTGGTCAGCGGCCCGGGCCGGGTGGAACTCGTCGAGCAGGACGCCGCCGAGCTGACCGACGGCACGTTCCGGGTCGAGACGCTGTTCAGCGGCGTCTCCGCCGGCACCGAGCTGAGCTACGTCAAGGGCACCAACCCCTACCTGCACGTCACCTGGAACGCCGACCTCGGCCTGTTCCAGCCGGGCGGGGCGAGCACTCCCTACCCGGTGACCCGGCTGGGCTACATGCAGGTCGGCCGGGTGGTGGAGAGCCGCACCCCGGCCGTCGCCGTGGGCACCGTCGGCGCGATGACGTACGGCCACCGCACCGGCTGGGTCGCCGACCCGGTCGCCGAGCGGTTCGTGCCGCTGCCCGACGACATCGACCCAGTGCTCGGCGTCTACGTGGCGCACATGGGGCCGATCTGCGCCAACGGGGTGCTGCACGCCGCCGCCGACCTGCACGGCGCCGACGTGCGGTCGCTGGGCGACGGCGTCCGGGGCCGCCGCGTGGCCGTCGTCGGCAGCGGGGTGGTGGCCCTGCTCACCGCCCTGTTCGCCAAGCGGCACGGCGCCGCCTCGGTGGTGGTGCTCGACCCGACCCCGCAGCGGCGGGCCGTCGCCGAGGCGCTCGGCCTGGAGACCCTCGACCCGGAGGCCGACGACCCGGCGGTGGTCCTCAAGACCCGCTGGGCGCACGGCCCCGGCGACCGGGGCGCCGACGTGGTGTTCCAGTGCCGGGGGCAGGCCTGGGCGTTGCAGCTCGCGCTGCGCCTGCTGCGCCCCCAGGGCACGGTCGTCGACCTGGCCTTCTACCAGGCCGGCGCGGACGCGGTGCGGTTCGGCGAGGAGTTCCACCACAACGGACTGTCGCTGCGCTGCGCGCAGATCGGCCGGGTGCCGCGCGGGCTCGCCCCCACCTGGGACCGCGAGCGCCTCTCCGCCGAGACGATCGACCTGCTGCGGGCGTACGGGGACGTGGTCCGCAAGCACCTGGTGTCGGCGGTGGTGCCGTTCGAGGAGGCGCCGACGCTGCTGACCGACCTGGCCGAGCGGCGCCGGCAGGAGCTCCAGGTGGTGCTGACCGTCTGACATCCGCGTCCGGCCGGGGCGGATGCCGGGGCCGGTTACCGTTGGCGGGCATGACCGCCAGGACCGCGTCGTGACCGCCGACGCCCCCGCAGCCGCCGCCGCTCCCGCTCCCGCCCCCGCCGAGGCTCCCGCCGGCGGCCCCGCGACCGCCCCCGGGGAGCGCCGGGTCGGCCTCGCCGCCCTGCTGCCGTACCTGCGCGCCCACCGCGGCACCCTCGCCGTGGTGGCCGCGCTGTCGCTGGCCGGGGCGGCGGCGTCGCTGGCGCAGCCGCTGCTCACCCGCGCGGTGCTCGACGGCGTGTCGGCGGCCCGGCCGGTGGCCGGCCTGGTGGCGGTGCTGGTTGCCCTGGTGCTGGGGGCCGCGGCGCTCGGCGGGCTGCGGGACTACCTGCTGCAACGCACCGCCGAGGGCGTCGTGCTGGGCACCCGGCGGCGGCTGGCCGGGCACCTGCTGCGGCTGCCGATCGCCGAGTACGACCGCCGCCGCACCGGCGACCTGCTGTCCCGGGTCGGCTCGGACACCACGCTGCTGCGGGCGGTGGTCACCTCCGGGCTGTTCGAGGTGGTCACCGGCGCGGTGATGGTGCTGGGCGCGGCCGGCGCGATGGTGCTGCTCGACCCGGTGCTGTTCGGGGTGACCCTGCTCGGGGTGGCCGCCGGGGTCGGCTTCGCGGTCGCCTTCGCGCACCGGATGCGCAACCTGGCCCGGGCCGCCCAGGAGCGCATCGGGGAGATGACCTCGGCGGTGGAGCGGGCGATCTCCGCCGTCCGGACGATCCGCGCGGCCCGGGCGGAGCGGCGCGAGGCCGACACGGTCGGCGCCAGCGCGGCGCAGGCGTACGCGGCGGGGCTGCGGGTGGCCCGGGTGCAGGCGTTCGTCGGCCCGGTGAGCACGGTCACGATCCAGGGCGCGTTCCTGCTGGTGCTGGGCGTGGGCGGGGCGCGGGTGGCGGCCGGCGTGATCACCGTGGGCGACCTGGTCGCGTTCGTGATGCTGCTGTTCTTCCTGGTGCTGCCGCTCGGCCAGGCGGTGCACGCCTACGCCCAGTTGCAGACCGGGCTGGGCGCGTTGCAGCGGATCGAGGAGGTGCTCGCGGTGCCGGTGGAGGGCGCGGCCGACCGCCCCGCGCCCGTCCGTCACACCGCCGCCCCGACCTGGCCGAACACCGCCGACGGGGCACCGGCGGCCGTCGAGTTCGACCGGGTCGACTTCCACTACCCGGGTGGCCCGCCGGTGCTGCGCGAGGTCAGCTTCACCGTGCCGGCCGGCACCCGCACGGCACTCGTCGGCCCCTCCGGCGCCGGCAAGTCGACGCTGCTGGCCCTGGTCGAGCGCTTCTACGACGTGACCGGGGGCACCCTGCGGCTGGACGGGGTGGACGTGTGCGACCTGCCCCGCGACGCGCTGCGCGCCCGCCTCGGCTACGTCGAGCAGTCCGCGCCGGTGCTGGCCGGCACGCTCCGGGAGAACCTGCTGATCAGCGCGCCGGACGCCACCGACGACCGGCTGCGCGCGGTGCTCGACGAGGTCAACCTCGGTCATCTCGCCGAGCGGGCCCCGGAGGGGCTGGCCGTGCAGGTGGGCGAGGGCGGGGTGCTGCTCTCCGGCGGCGAGCGGCAGCGGCTGGCGATCGCCCGGGCCCTGCTGGCCGGGCCGCCGGTGCTGCTGCTCGACGAGCCGACCAGCAACCTCGACGCCCGCAACGAGGCCGCGCTGCGCCGGGCCATCGACGCGGTGGCCGTCCGGCGGACCTTGTTGATCGTGGCGCACCGGCTCTCCACGGTCGTCGACGCCGACCAGATCGTGGTGCTCGACGGCGGGCGGGTGGCCGCCACCGGCACCCACGACGAGCTGACCGTGACCAGCCCCCTCTACCGCGAGCTGGCCGCCCACCAGCTCCTGGTGACCTGAGCGGCGGGCGGCCCGACCCGCCCGGCGGCGACACCCCGCGCGGCGCCGCGCCGGGCGGGCCGCCGCTACCCGGCCCGGTCGCGTACCGTTGCCGCTCATGGGTGTGTCGCAACGCTTGAAGAGCAGGTTCCGCCGGTTCCTCCAGCGCCCGGGGACGACGGTCGACCTGGGGCCGCTGGAGAAGCTGCTGCCGGCCATCGAGGCGCGCGAGGAGAAGCTGTCGGCCCTCGACGACGCCGAGCTGACCGAGGCCGCCGGCACGGCCACGGGCTACGAGGAGATCTGCGCGATCGGCCGGGAGGCCGCCCGCCGCGGCATCGACCAGCGGCCGTACGACGTGCAGCTGCTCGGCGCCATGGCCCTGCTCTCGGGCAAAGTCGCCGAGATGGCCACCGGTGAGGGCAAGACGCTCACCGCCACCGTCGCCGCGTACGGGCACGTCCGGCTCGGCAACGGCCCGGTGCACGTGCTCACCGTCAACGACTACCTGGCCCGCCGCGACGCCCAGTGGATGGAGCCCGTCTACACCCTGCTCGGCCTGACCGTCGGCTGGGTCAACGAGGCATCCACCCCCCAGGAGCGGCGCGACGCGTACGCCTGCGACGTCACCTACGTCTCCGTCAGCGAGGCCGGCTTCGACTACCTGCGCGACCAGCTCGTGACCGACATCGACGACCGGGTGCAGCCGCCGCTGCGCACGGCGATCGTCGACGAGGCCGACTCGATCCTCATCGACGAGGCCCGGGTGCCGATGGTCCTCGCCGGCGCGGTCGCCGGCGAGCAGGACCCGGTGCACGCGGCCGCCGCCCTGGTGCGCGGCCTGCGCAAGGGCAAGCACTACACGGTCGCCGAGGATGGCCGCAGCGTGGCCTTCACCGCCGCCGGACTGGCCGCCGTCGAGGCCAAGCTCGGCATCGACCTGTACGACGAGGAGCACGTCGCGCAGCTCTCGGCGGTGAACGTGGCACTGCACGCGCACGCCCTGCTGCACCGCGACGTCGACTACATCGTCCGTGACGGCACCGTCGAGCTGATCGACGAGATGCGCGGCCGGGTGGCCCAGCGCCGCCGCTGGCCGGACGGGCTCCAGGCGGCGGTGGAGGCCAAGGAGGGCCTGGACGCCACCGCCGAGGGCGAGGTGCTCGGCACCATCGCCGTGCAGGCGTACGTCGGCCTCTACCCGACGGTGTGCGGCATGACGGCGACCGCGGTGCTGGTGGGCGACCAGCTCCGGGAGTTCTTCGGCCTCGAGGTGGCGGTGATCCCGCCGAACACCCCGTGCGTCCGTGAGGACGAGCCGGACCGGATCTACGCCACCCGCGCCGAGAAGGAGGAGGCGCTGATCGACGAGATCACGCGCTGCCACTCGGCGGGGCGGCCGGTGCTGGTCGGCACGCTGGACGTGAAGGAGTCCGAGGGGCTGGCGGCCGGCCTGAACGCCGCCGGGGTGCCCTGCGTGGTGCTCAACGCCAAGAACGACGACGAGGAGGCGGCGATCATCGCCGAGGCCGGCGCGTACGGCGCGGTGACCGTCTCCACCCAGATGGCCGGCCGGGGCGTGGACATCCGGCTCGGCGGCAGCGACCAGGCCGACCGGGAGCGGGTCGCCGAGTTGGGCGGCCTCTACGTGATCGGCAGTGGCCGGCACGACAGCCGGCGGGTCGACGACCAGCTCCGCGGCCGGGCCGGCCGCCAGGGCGACCCGGGTGGCTCGGTCTTCTTCGTCAGCCTCGAGGACGACCTGGTCGTCCGGCACGCCGGCGACGCCGTCCCGGCGTCACCCCGGATGAACGCCGACGGCCTGGTCACCGACGAGCAGGTCGACTACGCCGTCGAGCACGCCCAGCGGGTCGCCGAGGGCGTCAACCACGAGATCCACCGCAACACCTGGCGCTACAGCGTGGTCATCGAGCAGCAGCGCAAGGCCCTCGCCGAGCGGCGGGAGCGGCTGCTGACCAGCGACGTGGCGGCGCTGATGCTGCTGGACCGGGTGCCGGAGAAGGCCGAGGAGATGGACGAGGACCTGCTCGCCCGGGTCGCCCGGTCGATCGCCCTCTACCACCTCGACCGGCTCTGGGCGGAGCACCTCGCCGAGCTGTCCGAGGTGCGCGAGGGCGTGCACCTGCGCGCGCTCGGCCGCCTCGACCCGCTGGACGAGTTCCACCGGGCGGCGGTGCCGGCGTTCAACAACCTGATCCCGGAGATCGAGACGCGGACCATCGCGACCTTCGAGGAGACGGAGTTCGGCGAGGACTGGGAGCCGGACGAGGCGAAGCTGGTGCGGCCGAGCGCCACCTGGACGTACCTGGTGCACGACAACCCGTTCGGCTCCGAGCTGGACCGGTTGATCGCTTCCGTGGGTCGACGGCTCAGCGCCGGCTCCCGCTGACGCGTCGGGGCCCCTTTCGCGCCACGCGGCGCCGAAAGGGGCCCCCTTTTGCGCCGTTTCGACCCCGGTTTGCGAGGGTAGTAGGGCGGGTCCGAAGAGTCGGGAGAGATCAGAAGATGGAACGGGTGACGGCGCCGGTCGGGCGTGCGGGGGCACGCGCGGGGTCGGTGGAGGCTGTGCCGCGGTGAACCTGGAGATGCGGGACCCGGCGGTGGAGCGGCTGGGCGTCCTGGAGACGGCCGCCCTGCTGCGGGAGCTGACGGCCGGGCTGATCGCCGTCGACGACTTCGACGAGGCGCTGGCGGCGCTGGTGCGCATCGGCCGGGACGCGGTGGACGGCGTGAGCTGGTGCGGCTTCACCGCGCTGCGGGCCGGGGAGCCGGCCGGCGTGGCCGCCTCCGACGAGCGGCTGGCGGGGCTGGACGACCTGCGGCACGGTCCGGACTCGCCGGCGATGGACGCGATCCGGCGGCGGGAGATGATCCTCTCCGAGCACCTGGGCCGCGAGCCGCGCTGGCCGACCTGGACGCCCCGCGCGCGGGAGCTGGGCGTGCACGGGGTGATCTCCGCCCCTGTCGACGTCGACGAGCAGGTGATCGGGGCGATCAACCTCTACGCCGGCGCCGCCGACCTGCTCACCCCCGGGCACCAGCTCACCGCGATGCTGCTCGCCGAGCACGCCGGGCTGCTCCTCGCGGCGGTCCGCGACCGGGCGCGCCGGGCGGCCCGGGCCGGGGAGCTGGACTCGTCGCTGCTCGGCGACGGGGTGGTGGGGCAGGCGATCGGGGTCATCATGACCCAGCGCGGCTGCCCGGCCGAGGAGGCTCTCGACGTGCTGCGCAGCGCCGCGTCGTCGCTGGACATCCCGCTGCGCGAGGTGGCCGACCGGCTGGTCAGCACCGTGTCACGCCCCAGGGACACCTGAGCCCCGTCGCCGCCCCGTCCGCCGTGACATGTGGGGCCGATGGGGCGCGTGTCGTTTCGCCCTGGGAGCGCCCGGGTAGCACTCTGTATTCGTGGGGTGAGCCGACCTGGGGGAGGAACGATGCAGAGCCGGCTTCGGGTGCAGGGGCACCCGATCCAACCGATGCTGGTGACGTTCCCGTTCGGGCTCTTCGTGAGCGCGACCGTGTTCGACCTGACCGACGTGCTCGGGGGACCGGCCTTCCTCGGCGAGGTGGGCTACTGGAGCTCGGTGGCGGCCCTGTTCGCCGCCGCGCTGGCCGCCGTGGCCGGCATGATCGACCTGTGGGACGTGCCGGGCGGCCGGACCCGACGCACGGCGGTGACCTTCAACCTGGTGAACGTGGCGATGGCCGCGCTGTTTCTGGTGTCCTGCCTCGTCCGCGCGGACGCGCCGCGGCGCGGCGCCAGCGTCGTGCTGCTGCTCACCGAGGTCGTGGCCCTGGCCGTCGGTGCGGTCGGCGTCCGGCTGGGTGCCCGGCTGGTGCGGCTGTTCGACGCGGGCCGCCGGGCCGAGGCGACCACCTTCGACGCGCTGGGCGGCGTCTCCGGCTCCACCGTCGACCTGGCCCGCCCCCGCCCCTGACCCACCCCGCCCCCGCCCCCGCCCCTGCCCCCGCCCCTGCCCCCGCCCCCGGCCCCCGGCCCCCGCGATCTTGCACTTGGCGCCCGGACGAAGGTGGCAATTCCGCCCGATCCGGGGGCTGAGAGTGCAAGATCGCGGGGGGCGGAAAGGGTGGCGGGGGAGGGGTCAGCGGGTCGGGTGGGATTCGGCGTGGTGGGCGGCCAGGACGTCCGCGCCGAAGTCGCTGGCCGGGCGGCGCAGCACGGTGTGCGCGTGGTTGCCGTCGTCGGTGGTGTTGTCGTACTCGATCAGCAGGTCGTCGCCCTGCACACGGTAGTAATGGCGTTGGCCGGGGCGGGTCGGGCCGGCCCAGGCGAAGTGCAGCTGCCCCGAGGCCAGCCGGCGTGCCTCCCGGATCGCCAGCTCGGGCGGGAGCCGGTCCAGGTAGAGCGCGACGAGCTGGTCCAGCAGCGCCCGCCCGGTGGGGCCGAGCCGGTCGGCGGGCACCCCGAGCGGCTCCAGCGGCGCGTCGATGTGGGCGCGGGTGGCGCTGATGATGTCGCCGGGCGCCTCGTCGGCGACGATCGCGGCGGCTCGGCCGGCCGGGCCGATGGCGTCCAGCAGGGCGCGGCCCAGGTCCTCCTCGACGCCCAGGGGCCGGGAGACGGGGCGGCCGGCGTACCGGACGGTGGCCGGGTTGGCGCCGAGGAAGATCGGCGCGGGGGAGACCTGGTCGGCCACCACGGTCATGCTCACCGAGAGGTGGTGCCCCTCCAGCCGCCACGCCCACGCGTCGTCCCGGGCCGGGTCGCCGAAGACGGCCACCCAGTAGTCGCCGCTGTGCCGGCCCCGGTGCCATCCCTCCGCCCGGTCCAGCACCTCCTCCAGCGCGACGATCGCCATCGCCTGGGCGTACGCCGGTGGGCTCAGCGCGGTGGCCAGCAGCCGGTGCGCGGCCTTGCGCCCGGCGCGGTCCAGGTCGGCCAGGCACACCCCGGGCCGGGGTCGTGGCCGGTACTCCAGCCAGCGTCGGGCCTGCTCGTCGTCGAACCGGAGGGCGGCGCGGGCGCGGGCGGGCTCGTCCAGCGCGGCCAGCAGCGCCGTGCCGGCGGTGCGCATCTGCTCGGGCAGCGGATCTTCCACCGCCTCTGTATACCGGCCGGGACCCGGGCGCGGGGGGCCGTCGCCGTCAGCCGGCCGGCGTCGTCAGCAGTGCGAGCATCTCGGGCAGGTCGAAGAAGCGGGCCGTCTCCACCGCCGACGGGTTGCCGTGGTGCGGGTCGGCCCCGGCGGCGAGCAGCGCCCGGACCGCGTCGGCGCTGCTGCGGAACGTCGCGGCGGCCAGCGCCGTCTGCCCCCGGTCGTTGGTGGGGGCGTGGTCGGCACCCCGGGCGAGCAGCGCGGCGACCGTCTCCGGGTGGGCGTGGTACGCCGCCAGGATCAGCAGGGTGTCGCCCTTGTCGTTGGTCAGGTCGACCGGCAGCCCCGCGTCGACGTAGTCGGCCAGCTCGTCGGTGCCGCCGTCGCGCGCCAGGTCGAACATCCGGTGTGCGAACGCCAGCGTCTCGGCGTCGAGTTCCTCACTCACCGGTCCAGGTTAGTCGCGCGGCAGCCCGGTAGGTTGCTCGGCCGGCGCGCTGGGGAGGGTCGCTCGTGTCCCGGCATGCGGAATTACCTATTAAACCCATAGGATTTACAGGCTAAGCTGAGGCTCCGCACGTCGCCGTACCCCGAAGGACCACCATGACCGACCGTCGCCAGCCCGACCCGCTCGCCATCGCCGGAGCATGGGCCGCCGACCCGGCCGGATGGCCGGTGCCGCTGCGCTTCGACCCGGCCTCCCGGTGGTACGCCCGGCTCGACCGGACCGCCGACCACGAGGTCTGGGCGCTGAGCTGGCTGCCCGGGCAGGGCACCGACCTGCACGACCACGGCGGCTCGGGCGGCGCGTTCCTCGTCGTGGCCGGCGCACTCACCGAGGAGACCGTCAGCGGGGGCCGGCTGCGCCCGCACCACCTGGCCGCCGGTTCCGGCCGTCGCTTCGGACCCCGGCACGTGCACCAGGTGACCAACCGGGGCGGCGAGCCGGCCGTGAGCGTCCACGTCTACCGCCCCGCCCTGCGCCGGATGACCCGCTACCTGCTCGCCGACGGCCGGCTCCGCGCCGCCGAGGTGGCCGAGGCCGGGGTCGCCTGGTGAACGCCCCACCGTCCCGCGCCACCGGCCGCCAGCACCCACCGGAGGAAACGACCATGCCGCAGACCGACCCGCACGCCTGTCCGGCCCCGGCGCCGCCGGGCTCCCGGGGCATCGACGAGATCCTGGCCGCCGCCCGCGCGCGGCTCGACCGGCTGGATCCCGAGCGGGCGCACCTGGCCTGTCGTGGCGGAGCGCTGCTGGTCGACATCCGCCCGGCCGCCCAGCGGGCCGCGCACGGCACCGTGCCGGGCTCGCTGGTGGTCGAACGCAACGTGCTGGAGTGGCGCTTCGACCCGCGCTGTCCCGCGCGGCTGCCGCAGGCTGTCGGCTACGACCTGCCGGTGGTGGTCATCTGCCAGGAGGGCTACACCTCCTCGCTGGCCGCCGCCGCCCTGCAGGACCTCGGGCTGCACCGCGCCACGGACGTGGTCGGCGGCTTCGTCGCCTGGCGGCTCGCCGGCCTGCCCGTCCTCGGCCCCACCCCGCCACCCCGTCCGTCCACTCCCGCGCCCCCGGTGACCGCCGGCCGGGCGCCGTCCTGACCGTCCCGCCCCACCGGGCGTGGCGGCACCGCCGTCCCCAGGAGGCTCCATGTCCGTCGTCGCCCTCACCCCCCGGCCCCAGCCGGCCGGCCGTCCCGGGCCGGTCCGCCCGCGCTCCGCACCGACCCTCACCATCACCCTCGACGTCGCTCCCGGGCCGCTGAGCCCCCGCCTGGCCCGGCTGCTGGAGCTGATCGGCGAACTCGCCGAGTCGGGGGAGGGGCGCGTGCGCCCGGCCGCCGCCGAGGGCCCGCCGGCGGCGCCCCGCCCGGCCCAGGCCGTCGCGCACCCCGGCGGAGCCGCGGCCGTCGCGGACCCCGGCCCGGCCCCGGACGCCGGGCGTCCCGACGGGGTCCGGATCCTCGCCGGGCCCCGGGTCGTCCACCACGGTTCCCAGGCCGTGGCGCTGACCCGCATCGAGTACGACCTGCTGCTGTTCCTGGCCGAGCGGCCCCGCCAGGTCTTCACCCGCCTCCAGTTGCTCGCCAACGTCTGGGGCTACGAACACGCGGTGGCCCGCACCGTCGACGTGCACGTCCGCCGGCTGCGCGCCAAGTTTGGCGCCGACACGCCGCTGGTGACCACCGTCCACGGTGTCGGCTACCGCCTGGCCGACGAGGCCCGGATCGAGGTCGACCGGAGCCGCTGACGGGCACCGGAACCGGGTTCGACGGCGGCTCCTGACGAGCCCGCACCCCCCGCGCGGCGCATCCTCTTCCAGGGCAGGAGCGTCTGCCAGGGCGGGGCCGGCTGCGTCGCGTGTCGTCAAGCTGCGGGTGCCGGCTCGGTGGGCCGTGGCGTGAAGAAGCGGATGATGTCGTCGGCTGCGGTGGGGGACAGCATCATTGCCTGGACTCGTGCGGACATTTCGGCGATCGGGTGGGTTCTGGTGAACATCGCCTCCTCGTACGTCTGGATCGCCGAGTCGGGGTCGGCGGGGTTGGTGGCGAGTTCGGCGGCGAGTTCGGCGGCGTCGAGCATGGCTTGGTTGGCGCCCTCGCCGACCGGCGGCATGAGGTGCGCGGCGTCACCGATGAGGGTGATGCCCGGTTGGTGGGCCCAGCGTGTACCGGTGGGCATCGCCTCGATCCTGCGTGGGGTCGGCGGGCTGTCGCCGGCTTCGATGAGTGCGGTGAGGCTGGGGTTCCAGCCATCGAACATGTCCAGCAGAGCGCGCTTGCTGCGGTAGGCGTCCAGGTGGCGGTCGTCCGCGGGTAGGGAGATGCCGACTCGGATGCTGCCGTCGCCGAGGCGTTGTGCTGCCAGGATCTGGTTCACGCCGATGCACCAGAGGTTTCCGGGGCCGACCAGATCGGCGAGATCCGGGTGACGCCGGTCGGCGTCGCCGATGGTGAGTTCGACCAGGGTGGCCACGGAGGACAGTGCCGCGTCGGTCAGCAGCGACCGGACGACCGAGCGTGCGCCGTCCGCGCCGATGAGGACGTCGCAGTCGGCGCTGTGGCCGCCCTCGAACGTCAGCCCGAAGCCTCCGTCGGGTCGTGGCGTCGCCGCGACGAGCCGGTGCTGCCACACAACAGTGTCGGCGGGGAGTGAATCGAGCAGAAGATCACGCAGTGCGCTGCGGTCGATCTCGGGGCGTCCGGAGAATGAGCCGGGTTGTGGCTTGTGGTGCACGAGGGTGCGTCCGGCCGGGTCGAGGATGCGATGCTCCTCGCCCTCCGGCCGCGCCTCGGACCGGAATCGGCCGGCGAGGCCCGCAGCGGCCAGGGCCCGTTGCCCGGACTCCGGGTGCAGGTCGAGCGATCCGCCCGGTGATCGCGCGGATCGGCTGGCCTCGCGTTCGTACACCACCGCGTCGATGCCGTGCCGGTGCAGGATTCGGGCCAGCGTCAGGCCGCCGAGGCCGCCGCCGGCGATCGCGATTCGCATCATCATCATCATCTCCGTTACCGTACGCTGTACCTCATGGATACGCCGTACGGTAACGCACCGGTGCCCGTCTGGGAACGGCCCGAGCCCCAGCCGCGGGCGGCGCCGGTGGCGCTGAGCCGAGCGAAGATCGCCGCCACGGCGATCCGGCTCGCCGACGCGCACGGCCTCGAGGGGCTGTCGGTACGCAAGATCGCCAAAGAACTCGGCGTCGGTCCGATGCGGCTCTACGACTACGTGAGCAACAGATCCGAACTGCTCGATCTGATGGTCGACACCGTGTATGCCCAGATCGCCGAGGCCGGCCAGCACGCCGAGTGGCGCGCCACGGTGCTGGCCCTCGCCCAGGCGACCCGCGAAGCCGCCCTTGACCATGAGTGGTTCGCCGACCTGCTCGGCGGAAGGCCACACCTAGGACCGCACGCGCTTGCCGTGGGCGAATCGACCGCGGCGGCGCTCAGCCAGGCCCCCGGCGTGCGCGGCATCGACGATCTTCAGCGGGCCGTGGGTGCCCTCAACGCGTTCATCGTCGGGGCACTCCGCAGGGAGATCACCGAGCGACGCACCGCCCGTTCAACCGGCACCGACGTGTCCGCTTGGCAGGCCGCCCTCGGGCCCTACCTGACACGCATGCTCGAAACGGGCCGCTACCCCACCGTCGCCCGGCTCGTCATCGACGGCGCCCACCTCAACGCCGAGGAAACCTTCCACCACAACCTGACCGCCATCCTGGACGGCATCACCGGCCATCCCCACACGTGACCTACTGCTCGCAGGCCAGTGCCGGCTGAACACCGATACACCTCGATCAGAGATCCGGATCTGTCGCCGAGCGGGTGCGCCCTGCCGGGCGTTCGTCACTGCCCCGACGCTGTCCGGGTGTCTCCTCGGTGGTGACGTCCTGGCCGGCGTCGGGCGGACGTCGTTGGCGGTCGCCGCGGTTGACCGAGTCACCGGCGTACTCAGTCGCCGCCGATCTGGCCCGCGCCGTTGAGGTAGGTGAGAACGGCGAGGACGCGGCGGTGGCCGCTGTCGGTGACGGCGAGGCCCAGCTTGTTGAAGATGTTGCCGATGTGCTTGTGTACGGCGTTGTCGGTGATGACAAGCCGGTCAGCGATGGTGTTGTTGTCGTGTCCCTGGGCCATCAGCGCGAGTACCTCGCGTTCGCGGGGGGTGAGGACGGCGATCGGGTCCCTGCGGTG
The DNA here is from genome assembly GCF_043204765.1 of Micromonospora sp. NPDC047730. NCBI lineage: Bacteria > Bacillati > Actinomycetota > Actinomycetes > Micromonosporales > Micromonosporaceae > Micromonospora > Micromonospora sp. NPDC047730. The sequence goes on from NZ_JBIDCU010000024.1 coordinate 68,298, forward strand.
GGCGAGGAGTTGGGCGATGACCTCGGTGTCCATGGCGGTGCCACCGGCGGCCACTCGGCGCAGCGCGTCGACGAACTCATCCACCCGGCTGACGCGATCCTTGAGGAGGTAGCCGACGCCGCCGCCGGTGGTGGCGAGTAGTTCGGCGGCGTACTGCTGCTCGACGTACTGTGACAGCACCAGGACCGGTAGGCCAGGGTGCTCTCGACGGGCCCGCAGGGCGGCTCGGATGCCCTCGTCGCGAAATGACGGCGGCAGCCGGACATCGACGATGGTGACGTCGGGCCGATGGTCCCGGACGGCGGTGAGGAAGCCCGCCGCGTCGCCCGCGATGGCGGCGATGTCGAACCCCATGCTGTTGAGCAGGAGTTCCAGTCCGCTGGCCAGCAGGACGTTGTCTTCGGCGATTACCACCCGCACGGCAGCTCCATGGTGATCTTCGTCGGCCCGCCGGCCGGGCTGTCGATGTCGATGGTGCCGTCGAGCGCGAGCACCCGGCGACGGATCCCGGCAAGGCCGGTGCCCCGCCGATCGTCGGCGCCGCCGGTGCCGTTGTCGGTGATCGCCACCGACAACCGGTCTGCCGTTCGGCTCACCCGTACGCCGGCCGTGGTCGCCTGGCTGTGCTTGGCGACGTTGGTGAGTGCCTCGGCGACGGCGAAGTAGACGACGGCCTCCACGGCCGCCGGTACCTTTTCGAGGTTGCCGATCTCCAGTCGGGTTGGCACGCCGCAGCGGGCCGTCACCGCGGTCAGTGCGCCGGTGAGGCCGCGGTCGGCGAGGATCGGCGGGTAGACGGTCCGGATCACCTCGCGGAGTTCGGTCATCGCCTCTTCGGTTCCTTCGTGTGCGTCCCGAAGAAGGTCTTCCAGGAACTGCTCGTTTCGCGGATTGTTGGTTAACGCCTGCCGGGCCACGGCCAGCCGCATCGCGATGGCCACCAGCCGGGCCTGGGTGCCGTCGTGCAGGTCGCGTTCGATCCGGCGCAGCTCTGCGCCGTGTGCGTCGAGCACGTCTGCCCGGGTGCGGGTCAACACGGCGACCCGGTCGGCGAGCCGTTCGGCCGTCGAGTGCGACAGCACTACCAGGCAGATCCGGGCGTGTGCGCGAGCGATCGGCGGGAAGGCCAGGTACGCCAGCGCGGTGAGCAGGAGAATCTGCAGTGGACCGAGGGTGAGGGCTGTCGCCCAGCCGGTCACCGGAATGTCGATGAACAGCCGGGGTCGATCCTCCGGTGCGAACGCCCACCACAGTGGCGTGGCGACCGCGGCGGGCAGGAGGTTGCCCACGCACAGCAGCGTGAGCAGGCCGAGCGCTACCCCGGTGATGGCGTTCACCGGCAGCCAGAGCAGGTCGCGGGGGGTGGCCGGATCGGCCCATGGGCGGCGTCCCGTCGTGCGCAGGGCAGGGCGCGATGCCAACGGCGTCCCGAGCAGCCGGCCGGCGCGGTCACGGTGCCAGTTCGCCCAACGCCGGGCGAGCCTCGGATGGCACAGCAGCGGCAGCGCGAGCAGCGTGGCGATCCCGGTGGCCAGCGATCCCAGGAGGTAGGCCCCGCCCCGCCACGCCTGTACCCACCGTCGACCCGACGTCACAGGATGCCCTTTCTGCGTACCCTCCTTGAGGGCAGCGTCCCTTCGCGTTCCCGGCACGGCGTCGAGTCTGCCCGGTGGCCGCCGCCCGCGGCACTACAGCCAGCTGTACCTCGCATCCGGCGGTACGCGGTATCGCTATCCGACGACGCGGAAATCTAGCGTCGAACGCATGAGGTTGACCAGCAGAAACCCATTGAGACGACGCGTTGCGCCGGTCGAGGCCACCGCGACCAACTCGCTGCACCGGGGTGCAATGCCGACATTTGCGACACAGTCGTACGCAGTGCAACTGGATTCGGTGTCGAAGGAGTACGGGTCGGGGAAGACCACGGTACGCGCTCTCGACCGGGTGACAGCCGGGTTCCCGCGCGGTACGTTCACCGCCGTCATGGGCCCGTCCGGGTCCGGCAAGAGCACCTTCCTGAACTGTGCGGCCGGTCTGGACCGGCCGACATCGGGCCGGACCGTGCTGGGTGACACGGAGCTGTCCAGCCTGTCGGAGACCGAGTTGACCGAGCTCCGGCGGGACCGGATCGGGTTCGTCTTCCAGGCGTACAACCTGCTCGGTGCGCTGACCGTGGCGGACAACGTCACGTTGCCTGTCCGGTTGGCCGAGAGACCGGTCGATCCCGAGCAACTGGCGAGTGTCCTCGCCGCGGTCGGGCTCGCCGAGCATCACGACCGCCGACCGAGCCAGCTCTCCGGTGGCCAGCAGCAGCGGGTGGCGATCGCCCGGGCGCTCATCAACCGGCCCGACCTGGTGTGCGCCGACGAGCCGACCGGCGCGCTGGACAGCCGCAGCGGCCGCCAGGTCCTGGCACTGCTCAGGAAGATCGTCGACGACCTGGGACAGACCGTGCTGATGGTCACGCACGATCCGGTCGCGGCCGCGCAGGCCGACACCGTGGTGTTCCTCGCCGACGGCCGATTGGCCGGCGAGATGACCCGACCGTCCGCCGAGCAGATCGCCGAGCGGATGACCCACCTGGGGGAGCCGTGAACCGCCGCGTGATGTCGAAGCGCATGCTGGCGCTGGCCTGGAGCACGGTCAAGGGACGCAAGGGCGGGTTCGTCGCGGCATTCGTCGCGGTGCTGTTCGGCTCGGCGGTGATCACGGCCTGCGGGATCCTGTTGGAGAGCAGCGAACGCTCGGGCGTGCCCACCGAGCGCTACCAAGCTGCCGACCTGGTGGTGGGCGCCCCGCAGACACTGCCGATGGCCGACGACGTGGATCCCCGGTTCGGCGAGCGGGCCACCCTGCCGGCCGGCCGGGTCGGCGACATCGCGCGAGTTCCCGGCGTCCGCGCGGCGATCGCCGACGTCAACGTCCCGGTCAGTCTCGTGACGGCGGACGCCGACGTGCTCGCCGGGCCGGACAGCACCCCCGCGCTCGGGCATGGCTGGCAGTCGGCCGCGCTCGGCCCGTTCACCACGAGCGCCGGCCAGGCCCCGACCGGGCCGGACGACGTGGTGCTGGACTCCGCGTTGGCCGAGCGGGCCAGCGTCACCGTCGGCGCGTCGGTTCGACTCGCGGTCGGCTCAAACACGTCGACCTACCGGGTGACAGGCATCGTGAGTCTGCCAGGAGGCAAACTCGCCCGGCAGTCCGCACTGTTCTTCACCGATGACCGGGCCCGGGAACTGACCGGCCAACCGGACCGGGTGGACGCGATCGGCGTGCTGGCCGCACCCGGTGTCAGTGCCGACGAGCTGGCAAGCGCCATCGAGGCGGCAGTCACCGATGTGGTCGTCTACACCGGCAGTGACCGGAGCGAGGCCGAGTTCCTCGACATCGGCAGCACGCGTTCGTTCATCAGCGGGCTCTCCCTGGCGTTCGGCGGCAGCATGGTTCTGGTGATCATGATCGTCGTGGCGAGCACACTCGCGCTCTCCGTTCGGCAGCGGCTGCGGGAACTGGCGCTGCTGAGGGCGATCGGCGCGACCCCGAAGCAGGTGCTCGGCATGATCGCTGCCGAGACCATGGTGGTGGGCACGCTCGGAGCAGTGCTCGGGGTGATTCCGGGCGTCGGGCTGAGCTTCCTCTTCCGCGAAACCTTCACCCTGGTCGGCGCGGTTCCGGACGACTTCGAACTGTCGATCAGCCCGCTGCCGGTACTCGCGGCGATGGTGCTGTGCCTGATCGGCGCCCGTTTGGGCGGCTGGATAGCCGCCCGGCGCGCGGCCAAGCTCAGGCCGGTGGACGCGCTCGGCGAGGCCGCGGTGGAGCCACCCAAACTCGGCTGGCTCCGGTTGACCGTCGGTTTGCTGCTGGTCCCCGCCGGTATCGCCATGGCGGTCGTGCTGCCGTGGGTGCTACCCGGTGAAGGGGCCGCTGAAAGCGCGGCCTTCTCGGCGTTCCTGCTCGTCTTCGCCGTCGTGCTGCTGGGGCCGCGGTTGCTCGGCGGTGCCGTCACCGTGCTGGGCCCCGGGCTGAACCGCAGGTCGGGCGCCAGCGGGTTCCTCGCGACCGCGAACGCGCACGCCAACTCGCGGCGGCTCGCCGCGGCGACCACTCCTCTGATCATGGGTATCACCCTGGCCACCGCGCAGCTCTTCAGCGGGACGACCGCGAGTTCGGCCGCGCGGGATCAGGCCGCAGACGGACTGCGCGCGGACTACGTCGTCACGTCCACGTCCGCCGGCGTGTCGCCCGAGGTAGCGGACGTGCTCCGGGACGTGCCCGGCGTCTCGGCGGTGACCCCGGTCGTCCGTACGCGGACGCTGGCGACCTTCGGCTCGAGGGACAGCCCTCAGATCAGGACCTACTCGGCCCAGGGGGTCACCGGTGACCAGCTCGCCGAGACCATGGATCTCGCCGTTCTCGAGGGCGATGTCGCGGATGTGCAGGGCAACACGGTGGCGTTGAGCCGGATCGCGGCGGGCAGCCTCGGCGCTGCTCTCGGCGACACCGTCGACCTCCGTCTCGGTGACGGCACGCCGATCAGACCCACCGTGGTCGCGCTCTACGAGAGAGGACTCGGCCTCGGCGACGTCACGCTGCCGCACGACCTCGTCCTCGAACACACCACCGACCGCCTGGACTTCGCGGTGCTGGTCACGGCGGCCACGGGAACCGGCGTCGGGGCACTCGGCGATGCGTTGCGATCCGCCGTCCGACACCTCCCGACCGTCCAGGTCAACAACCGCGAGTCGTTCGTCGCCGCGCAGAGCGCTGCGGCCGCCGGCGAGTCGGCGGTCGGCCTCATCCTCAACGCGGTCCTGCTCGGCTACCTCGCGATCGCCGTGGTGAACACCCTGGTGATGGCGACCGCCGCACGCTTCCGCGAATTCGCCCTGCTCCAACTGGTCGGCGCCACCCGTCGCCAGGTGTTCGCGATGATGCGCAGCGAGACGAGGATCATCGTCGTCGCGGCCGCGCTCATCGGTACCCTGGCCGCGATCCCGTCATTGATCGGCACGAGAATCGGACTGACCAGGACGCTGGTTCCGTCCATTCCACCGCTCATCTACCTGGGAATCGTCGCGGTCGCCGCGCTGCTCGGCTGGGCCGCCATCATGAGCTCGACTCGGATCGCCATGCGGTCGCAGCCGGTCGACGCGATTGGCGTACGCGAGTGACGCCGGCGGCACTACAGCCAGCTGTACCACATATCCGGTGGTACGAGGTATCGGTCCGCGTCGGCGCGGCTCCTAACGTCGACGGCATGAGATTGAACAGCAGGAAACCATCGAGGCGGCGGGTCGCGCTGGGTGCGGCGGCGGGACTTGTCGCCCTCACGTTCACGGTCACCGGGCTCGAACCGGCCGAAGGATCGGTGACCGGTTCGGGCCACGCCGGCGGCCGGTTGCAACGGGACACCGACGCGATCCACGCCCTCGGGGTGACCGGCGTTCAAGCCCGGGTGACCACCTCCGACGGCCGGCACCTCGTCGCCACCAGCGGCGTCGCCGACCGGGTCACCGGGCGCCCGGTGCCACCCAACGGACGCTTCCGGATCGCGAGTACCCGCAAGGCGTTCGAAGCCACCGTCGTCCTGCAACTGGTCGAGGAACACCGACTGTCCCTCGACGACACCGTCGAGCGGTGGCTACCCGGCGTGGTCCGCGGCAACGACAACGACGGCCGCCGGATCACCGTGCGTCACCTCCTGCGGAACACCAGCGGCATCCACGACGACCTGCCCGGCTACACCACGCCCGAGGAGTACCTCCAGCAGCGATACGACGTGTACACCCGCGAGCAACTCGTGGCGCGGGCGATGAACCACCGGCCGGACTTCGAACCCGAAGCGGGCTGGGCCTACTCCAACACCGGCTTCGTCCTGGTCGGGATGATCGTCGAGCGGGTCACCGGCCGTTCTCTGCAACAGGAGGTCACCGACCGGATCGTCGGTCCGCTCGGGCTGCACCACACCACCTGGCCCGGGACCTCGCCGTTCCTACCCCAGCCGCACGCCCAGGCATACCAACTGTTCGAGACCGGTGAGCTGGTGGACGTCACCGAGCAGGTTCTGGTGGACCCGGACTCCATGGCCTCCAGCACCCGGGACCTCGACCGGTTCTTCCGTGCGCTGCTGGGCGGCCGGCTGCTGCGCCCCGCACAACTGGCCGAGATGAAGCGGACGGTCGAGATCAACGAGGACGTCAACGCGATCTGGCCGGGCGGTCTCTACGGGCTCGGCCTGGTCAGCCGCCCGCTGCCCTGCGGCGGCGTCTACTGGGGCCACGACGGCGGCGACGGCGGCTACATCACGGTCACCGGCGTCACCGACGACGGCCGGCGCAGCGCCGTGGTGTCCATGTCCGCCTCGCTCGGCGATTCGCTGGACAGCCTCCTCCAGCAGCAACGCGGTGCCGACACGCTGATCCAGAACGCCCTGTGCGGCCGGGTGTAACCGAACCGCACGGCGTGTCGTGAACGAGAGCCCTGACCGGCGATGGTCACGCCGGTCAGGGCCGGTCCAGAGGCGGAGCCCGACAGAACGCGAGTTGCCCAACCCGCCAGAGGTCGGGTGCCCCAGGCCGTGCTGGTCACGCTTGACCTGCTGTTGGCTGGGCGTCAAGGTAACCGGCTCACGGGTGTATGCATCCGGACGTGCCGATGAGCGGGCGTTCTGGCCGGAACCGCTCGGACGACCTCCGCGCCTGCCTTCCGTCAGGACAAGGGCGTAGAGTCGCCCCATGATCGAATCCCAACGCGAAGCCGTGCCGCGCAACGACGGTGGCGAGCTCGACACCGCCCTCGCGTTCTTGTCCTTCGCTCGATCATGTGTGCTGAAGAAAGTCGCGGGCTTGACTGAGGAGCAGTTGCGGCGGCGCCTCGTCGTCTCCGACACCACACTGCTGGGCCTGGTCCAACATCTGACGGACGCCGAACGGTACTGGTTCGGCTACACGTTCGCCGGCGACCCGCGCTACGCCGACGTCGACTTCGACATGGTGGTCGAGCCGGACCGATCCCAGGACCAGATCATCGCCGGCTACCGGGCTGCGATCGCCGAAAGCGATGCCCGCATCAGCGCAGCCGCTGGCCTCGACGTTCTCACCGCGCAGCCGGTCGGTGACGCGCCTCGTACGCTTCGCTGGGTGCTTGCCCACATGACGAGTGAGACCGTCCGGCATGCCGGTCACGCCGACATCCTGCGGGAGCTTGTCGACGGTGCCACTGGACGGTGAGAGGTCGGCGACTCGGGGTCGTACGCCGTCCGGTGCTACGCAGCCTCGTCGGGCGCTCGGAGGCCACCGGCCCGAAGGTTCGGCCAAGTGACGGTGAGGAACGCACGATCTGGCATGACCGCGTGTTGGTGCGTTGCAGCAGATGAACGGCAGGAACGGTACGGACGTTGTTCAAGATTATTTAGAGTTCCTAACAAAATGATCTTCGGGTCTTTCGTCCCTTGTAGAGGGTGATCTACGATGTCGGGCCGTGAGGCGTGGTGAGCAGCCGCCGTG
>NZ_JBIDCU010000025.1:0-73151 GCF_043204765.1 Micromonospora sp. NPDC047730
TCGGTTGTCCTCACAAACCATCGATGATCAACGCGGTGGCCGTCCTCATGCCCACGCCACGCCCAACGCCGAAGGCAAGTGACGTTGGAGTACTAGCATCCCGGGCAGCCAGTCACCGCAGTGCCGATGTGGCGTCGACTGGCGTTCGTACTGCCAGAGCGCCTCGCGCAGAGGCGGTCGCGCTGGTCGTTTCGACTGCACAACTGGACGATGCGGGGTGCCGAGACCGCCGCCCGATTCGGCTGGCACCGACGCATCCACACACTGGTTGATGTATATTGACGCACAGAAGCAATCCCTCAGCCTGGAATTCTTGAACTGTCATGGACAGCCGTTGAAACCCCCGCCCGAGAACTTCGGGGCCGAGACCCAGAGCCGCTACATGTGGCAAGCAGCCCTAGCCACGATCGACGGACTGAAGGCGTTGAGCCGCGTCCTCGCTGAACATGGCAACCTTGCGGAGCCGTCCGATGACAAAATCATCTGCGAATTCTTCGGTGACTGGGTCCTCCTTCGTCACGGGCAAGCGGAAATCGTTTCGTGCATCCATTGGGAACCCTCCCATCGGCCGATAGCAGGTGTCCGCCTTCTTGGGTCCCACGGCCTGGCGGAGCTCTTCAGGAGCTGGCGTGCAGCGAATGAGACGGCAAGCTGTCGGCTGATAACCAACGCGACGATCGCTCGCCGCCCGCAAGGTGCCATGAGTGAGCCTCGCCAGCAGCAGCTCTCAGGCCAGCAATTAAACCAGCAGGAAGCCGCGGCTGCCATTGCCGCGGGCATCGTAGATGATCTCAATGAGCGCCACGCATACAACACCTACACCGCAAGCCAGGCGAATTCGGCCGAAGAGCTAAGGGCACAAATCGCGCGATTTTTGTCGGTCCTCACCATCGAGAGCGGCGTCCCGAGCCGCGAATACATCGGCAATGTAGGTTCCAGACAGCACGTGGCACCCATACTGCAACGACTTGGCTTGGGCATGGACGCGGCAGACATGGTTTGGTCTGCGCTCAACGTCCAACTACTCGGAGCCATGTCTGGCTCCCGGTCCGTAACGCCTCGGGATCTGCTGCAGACCATTGAACGGATCGCATCAAAGACGTCTAGACATCCGCCCTCCACTCAAGCAGATCATCCGGACGAGCAAGTGATCGCGTATCTCACGGTGTTCGCCGCATCCATGTCGTCTGCGCCAGGAATCTGGGCTGCGTTGGCGGAAGAGACCATACGCACAGCGATCGTCACCGGCCTCAACGCAGCGAACCTAGGCCGGGCAACAGCAGAGACACTAAACGGTCGCGGGAAAACAGATATCCTCGTCCAGCTCGGCGATGACACAAAACTCATCATTGAACTCAAATATTGGAGCGGCCGGAAGGATTTTGCTCAAGCCCTCCAGCAACTGCTCAGCTATACAACTTGGCGAGACACGAACATCGTAATTATGCCGTTGATCACCATTCAAGGCGTCACCACGGCCATACAGGAGGCCGCTACAGAGGTGCAAAAATTATCAAACCGGGCATCTCCCGCTCCCAGGTTCAATAGCGAGCGGATGGATTTCGAGCTGCACGCCCTCGGCGATCCATTCCAGCGGATCAACCTCCGTCTTGTGCCTGTACCTCTCGTCACATCGGCCAAACCTGGCCCTGGGCGGCCGGTAAAGAGGCGGATGAAGTGATTACCTCTGAGCGGCGGCGTTGCAGGTTTGCGTCCCGACGGAATGAGACGCCGTGGGCGTGCCTGCCGGCAATGATCGAGTGAGGGCTCATCGCGGATCCTGCACTGCCAGGCGTCGTCCGGTGAGTGCACGAGCAGTCCTCCCAGCCCGGTAGACAAATCGCGTTGAAGACCCGGAGCCAGTCAGGCGTAGGGTCAGACCGGGCCGAGAAGATCCTCTCGTACATTCTCGCCGTCAGGAGTGCAGTCGCCAGGCCGCTGCGGCGGCTGCGGCGGGCAGCAGTGCGGTGATGGCCAACGCGGCCGCTGGTCCCCATGGCTGCCACAGTGCGGCGCAGAGCGCGGTGCCTCCACCACCGCCCACGAAGGTGGCCAGGGTGAGCAGTCCGATCGCTCCGCCGCGGCAAGGTGGCGGTGCGTGTTTGGTGGCTTCTGCCGTGAGCAGCATCTGCGCGATCGCCGAGGCTGCGAACGCGGCCGTGGCGGCTGCCGCGACGCCGATCGGCCCGTGGTCGACGGCGGCGTAGCTTAACGTGCCCGCGAACAGCAGGCTCGCCGCCGACAGGACGTACCGGGCAGGCATGCGGCGGGCGGCGGCTGCGGCGCCTCGGGCCAGCGCGGCACCGACTGCGGCGCCGGGCAGCAGGAGCAGCCCGATGTGCGTGGTGCCGTAGCCGAGCTTCGTCAGCAGGTGGGGTGCCGCGTAGAGGATGGCGAACAGGCCGGCGTAGACGCCCGCACCGGTGAGCGCCGCGCGCCGGAACCATGCGGCCGACAGGACGCCGTCCAGGACGAACCCGCCGGGGTGGCGTCGGCTGCGGATGGCGAGGATAAGCGCGGTAGCTGCGGTGGCGGTAGCCGTCGCCGTGATGGTGACCGCACTGGTCTGTTGGGCCGCGGTTTGGGCGGTCAGGAGGAGTCCGGCGGCGACGACCGCGAGCAGTGCCGCTCCGGGCCAGTCCAGCGGCTCCCGGTGCCGGCGTGGAGTGGTCAGGGGCCAGTAGAGCGGGATTGCGGCGATGGACAGCACGGGCAGGGCGAGTGCCACCCGCCACGACCAGGCCACCGTCACTGCTCCGACCAGTGGCGCGGTGGCATTGAATGCGGCTAGGCAGGCGCCGAACCGGGCCAATGCCGCCGGGCGGTGCGATTCCGGCAGGTGGGCGGCCGTCGCGAGCGCGGTGGCTTTGACCGCGCCGGAGCCCACCGCCAGCAGGATTCGACCGGTGACGACGGCGGCCAGGTTGGGGGCGACCGCGCATGCCAGCGCTCCGGTGGTGAGCAGTGTGACGGCGATCAGGAGGACCGGGCGGCTGCCCCACAGATCGGTGATGCGTCCGGCGGTGACCGCGCCGACGCCGATGCCCACGGCGTACGCGATGAGGATCCACGCGAGCGCTGGGCCGCTGGCATGGAGATGCTGTGCTGCGTCCGGGAGCGCAACGGCGGCGACGCTGACGCCGTAGACAGCAGGCCCGTAGAGGATGCCCAGCCGCCATCCGGGTCCGGGGGCGATGGGCACTTCGCTACGGGGAACGGCCTCTTCGGTCAGCATGGTCGTCTGCCGGCTCATCGGATCCCCACCTTCGCCGCTGTCCGACGGGCGCGGACGCCGCCGATAGGCGCGCGGCGATCAATCGCCACGGCGGGGGCCCGCGTGGCGGCCGCAGGGCTGATAGCTCGATGCAGCCGCGCCAGCACGACGACGGCGACGGCGGCAGGAGCGAACAGGAATGGCCCGCTCATCGCGACAATGACCGCGACCGCCAGAGCGGCCACCGCCGCGCGGACGCGCGAACGCGCTACCGGCAGCAGCCGCACTGCCGCAGCGAGGCCGACCACTGTGACGCAGGCGAGCAAGGCGGCGAACACGCGCACCAGCAGATCCACGGTGACTATGCCAGGAGCGACCGCCGCGATCACTGCGACGACGGCTCCGGCGGCGGCCTGCACGGCGACGCTGCGCCGAGGGACACCCTGACGAGTCACCGCGATGCGAGGAGGTAGGACCTGGTGACGGGCCAGGGACACTCCGGCCCGGGCGCCGGCGGCGACGAACGTGAAGCTGGCGCCGAAGGTGAGCAGTACCGCCAACACGGCGATTGTTCCGGTCGCCCACGGCTTTCCGGTTGCGCCGAGCAGGTGTATTAGCGGCACCGGTGTGCCACCGGCGGTGTCGCCGAGAACCCCGATGGTGCAGATCGCCAACCCGGTGTAGAGCACGATGACGACGCTCAGGCTCGCGACTGCGGCCCGTCGCACCTGCCGGGAGTGGGTGAACTCCGCTGACAGGTTGGCGGTGGCCTCCAAGCCGCAGATGGCGGCGAACAGCACGGCGACGGCACTTCCGACGCCGGCGACTCCGTGGGGCGCGAACGGCGTGAGTCGTTCGGCGTCGACGCGGGGTCCGGCCACGGCGATGACCGCGATGAGCAACGCCACCAGGGTTGCGGTCAGCGCTAGGTGCAGCCGGCCGGACAGGCGTGGCCCCATGAGATTCGCCCCGTACACCGCGGCGAGGAGCACTGCGGAGATGCCGGCGACCGTGGTGGGTGAGGCGTCGAGCGCGGCTGCGGTGTAGCGGGCACCGGCGATCGCGCCCGCTACCACCCCTACCGGCACCGCCGCGTACAGCCAGCAGCCGACGACGGCGGCGGCTGGGGCGCCAAAGGCCCGGCTAGTGAATATCGCTACTCCTCCGTCGTCCGCGTACCGGATGCCGAGGGTGGCAAACGAGGCGGCGATGAGCACCGAGACGGCCATTAGCGCTGCCCAGGTCAGCAGCGACGCCGGTCCTGCGGCGCGGACGGCCAGTGCCGGCAGGACCAGGGCTCCGGGGCCGAGGACCGCGCCGATACATAGGGCGGTTCCTCGTGCCACACCGATGTTGCCGGTCACCGGGCGTCCTCCCCAGTTGGGGTGGCGTCATCTGGGCGGGAGCGGGCGGCCACCACGCGCAGCACGTGGGCGATGTTGTCTCTTGGCGGCATCCCTGGGCCGGCGAACAGCTCCGCTTGCCGGGCGTGCACGAGGCGTTGCAGCTCCCGTGCAAGGTCCAGGCCGGCCTGCGTGGGTCTGACAACGACGCGCCGGCGGTCACGCTCGTGTAGCTGGCGGCGCACGAGGTCCCGGTCGACGAGCATGCTGAGCGTGTTGGTGAGGGTGGCTTTGGCGATGCCCACCTCCACGGTGATGGCGCGGGGCTCGACCACGCGGCGGGCGCAGATGAGCACCAGCACGTCGTAGCTGGTCCAGGTCATGCCCGCCTCGCGCAGCACCGTGCGTTCGAGATGCGCGCGGACGGTGTTCGCGGTGCGGCATAGCTGCGCCACTGCGTCCGGGCGCGGCGGCGGGGCTGGTCGAGAGTTGACGGGTGGGCGGTAGATCCCTGCGATCTGCCGCCGTGTGGAGGCGCTCATCGTGGCCTCCGCAGGTGTCGCGGTCGGCGCAGGGTGTGCCGGTTGCGATGTTGGCCCTTGCTGCCGGCGCAGTCGGCCGATGGCGGCGGTTCAGGTGTGGACAGGCATGGATGCTGGTTCTGGTCGGTGCGCATGTTTCACCCCCCGTGATGTGTGCGCTGTCGGTTGTGGTGTCGTGGTTCGAGGTCGGCCTCACCTGCTCTCGTCGAGCGGGGCGCCGCGTTCGCGCATGAACGGCACCGGGTCGGTGGAGTTGGCGTTGCTGAGGTCGCAGCGCGACCCTGTGCAGACCGCCTGGTGGGTTTCGAAGTGCAGGTGCGGGCCGGAGGAATGGCCGCTGGTGCCGACCAGTCCGATCGGCTGGCCCGCCTGAACGGTTTCGCCAACGCGTACGTCGGGGCGGCGAACCATGTGGCAATACCGCGTGCCGTAGCCGCCGGCGTGCACCAGGTCCACATACCAGCCGCATCCGCGGGTACTCCGGCTGCCGTCGATGTCGCAGTTGCCGGTGCCCGGGTCGCAGCCGGACCACACCACCTCGCCGGCGCTGGCCGCGCGGATGATGGTGTTGCGGGCGGCGATCAGGTCCACGCCAGCGTGCAGCCGCCCGGCGCGCGGCCCGTAGCCACTACCCACGGCGGCCTGCACGGGCAGGGTCCATCCCGACGCGGCCACGTTCGGGGCGCTGCCGCACACGGCGAGGCTGGCCCCGGGTAGGTCGCTGATCGTGGCGACGCCGGTCACGGCCGCGACGACCTGCTCGGCGTCCTGCTCGTATTCGCCGTACTTGTCGGGGAACGCCGAGACCTGGACCCGTTGCGCGGCGACGGTCAGCGGCAGCTGCTGCCAGTCGGGGATGCGCAGCAGCTTGTCGTAGAACTTCCCGGCGGCATAGACCGGGTCGAGGATCTGCGCCGGGGTGCCCCATCCCTGGCTGGGCCGTTGCTGGAACAGGCCAACCGAGTCGCGGTCGCCGCCGCGCAGGTTCCGCAGGCTGGACTCGACCATGGCCGTGGCCACCGCGATGACCCATCCTCGGGCCGGTATCCCCCGCTGCTGGCCCACGGTGACGATCGTGGCCGCGTTGGTGACCTGCTCGCTGTTCCACCGGCCGACCCCGCCGTGCGTGCCCGCGCTGCTCGTGGCCTCAGCGGCCTCGGGAGCGCAGGCTGCGGCCGGCGCTTCGGTGATCACCGACGCCAGCGGGAGACCACACACCAGGAGCAGCGCAGCCACCACAGCGACGCCGACACCGGCCCGCTGCCCGTTCATCGCCGGGTGTCCTTCGGCATGCTGAGGGTGGCGACCAGCCACCGCGTGCCGTTGCGTACACACACCACCCGCAGCACGCCCGCGTCCGTGCCGACGTCAACCTCCGTCCGGTCTGGGGTGGCGGTGACGACGCGGCCGGGTGCGGTGACCCGGGTGGCGGGCACGTTGGCCGGGTCGACGGTGTCGAGCAGGTCCGCGTAGGCGGGCACGGCGTAGGGGCGTACCTCGGCGCGCCACCGGGCGGCCGGCACGCGTGGGCGGGCCCACCGGGCGGCGAACTTTGTCGCCGTGGCCACGGCTGCGGGTTCCTCGGCGGTGGAGGGGGTGGGCTGGACACCGTCCGGGTCCGGGAGCAGGCCGGTCACCGCTGGTGCAGCCGGAGCGCTGGTGTCTGGTGCGGCGGGAGCCCGGGTGGTGGGGCTGCAGCCGGCGACCAGGAACACGGCGAGCGCCAAGCTTGTTCCTGCGCTTCTGGTGTGGTTCATGTCGGCTCCGCAGGCTCGTGGGCCGGCGCGTCCTGGGCCAGCGGGGTGCCGAGTGCGGCGTTGACGCGTTGCCCGAGTAGACGCAGCTGGTGGTGGACGTCGACCAGCGCCGCGCGTCGCTGGGCGGTGGGATGCCGGGTCGCCGTGTCGATGAGGGCTACGACGTCGACGCGTAGTTGGGTGAGCATGTTGCTAATGGCGGTGAGTGGTGCATCGAAGGAGTCGCTGGTGCTCACTCGTCGACGTCGCGGGTGTAGTCGCCGTCGAGGTGCCCGTCGCTGGCCCAGTCCAGCTCCGTGTCCCGTCGTGTCTGCTCGTCGATGTTTGTCCACTGCTGTCTCTCTTCGTCGTCGCGTCCGGTGTCGCGTGCCTCGTGGATGCCGGCGATGAAGTCATCGAGGGTGTCGATCCCGGTGCGCAGGCCTGCCAGCGCGGCCTCGAACCGTTGCCAGTCCCAGACGCTGGTGACCTCGGCTGGGTGTGTCATCTGCTGCCCCCTGTTTCCTCGGCCGCCACCGCAGGCGCCGACCGTGTGCGGATGTCCTCGCTGACCGCCCGCTCGGCGATGTCAGGCCAGGGCTGCTCCCAGACGGTGTCCGGGCTGCGGGGAGTGTGCTGCCCGTGCCGGCATCGGTTGGTGTCCCAGTGCTGCCACCGGGTCCGTGCGCGGTGCAGCGCCTCGTGCCACCGCAGCGGCGCGTCGGGGTCCGCCTTGGCGGAGTAGGCGTGATGCCACGACACCACCAGGGCGGTCAACTCCTCCACCAGGGCCGGGTGGGCTGGCCAGCACGTGCCGAGGTCCTGTGCCAGCCCGTACCGGTCGGACAGCCAGTGGGTCCAGGTGATCAGCCACGCCCACAGCTCGCGGGCGTCCTCGCGGTGAAGGTCCCGCCAGCAATGCCGGGCCGGCACGAACGCGGTGGAGGCGTCCAGGGCGTCGACGCGGTCGGACAGTGCCACGTGTGCCTCGGCGAGCTGTTCCACCGCGCCGCGCAGGGTGTCGATCAGCCCGGCCAGCTCGGCGGTGGCGCGCTTCTGCGGCGACGCCTGTTCCGGGATGTCGAACAGGAAGGTGCGGTCCGGCATCAGCCTGCTCCCGACAGTCGGGCGGTGAAGGCTTCCTGCGCCGTGTGGAAGCGGTCGGCGTCCGGGCGTTCCCACCAGGCCGGCTGCACCACCTCGACCGGCGGCATGTTGCCCAGCAGCACCAGGGCGTGCCCGGTCGGCAGGGTGCGCAGTTCCGCCAAGTCGACCAGGTGTTCCCGGCGGGTGTTCTCCTGCACGCTGGCGCGGCCACCGCCCCAGGACGCCGCCGAGGACAGCTCCTGCACCTGGCCGAGCAGGGCTTGGGCGTCCTTGAGCGCGGTGACGTCCTGGGTGCCGCCCATGACGAAACGGGCGTTCGCGCCGTCGCGCAGGGCCTGGCCGCCGTCGCGACCCCACCGCTCCTCAAGTTGGTGGGTGTTCTGGCAGGCGATTGACAGGGCGATGCCGGCGCCGCCGCCCTCGGATGCCAGCGCGGGCAGCGATGGCAACGGTGCGATGTTGGTGATCTCGTCGCCGATCAGGTACAGGCAGGGCTCGACCCGGCCGCCGGGTGCGAGGAACGACCGTTGCAGGGTGCGGTAGATGATGTCCTCGGCGATGGCGGCGAACAGCGGCGCGATCAGCGCCTGCCCGCTGCGGGTGCCGACCAGGTAGAGGGTGCCGGATTCGTCGAGCCACTGCTCGGGGTGGAACTGCTGGCCGCGGGGCGGTGAGCAGGCGTGCAGGATCCGGGGGTTGCTGAACGCGTCGAGCGCGCCGAACACCACCGACTGGATGGCGTCGCGGCTGCGGCCGGTGGTCTCGCGGTGGAATGCCAGCCGGTCGGCCCACACCGTTTGCCCGTGGTGGCGCAGGATCCGCTCGGCGCGCGGGTCGGCGGGGTTGGCCGCCCAGCTCGCCACGTCGGTCATCGTCGCGCGCTCGTCCAGGGCGGCGGCGTGCAGCAGTCCACGGATGATCGACGCCGCCTGGTCCTGAAAGTATTGGCCGTTGTCGACATTACCCTTGAGGCCGGCGCCCGCGGCGAAGCCCTTGGCGCGCAGCGCCGCGATGTCCGGGTCCTCCGCGCCGTCGATCGGTGACCACCGCAGCCGCGGCACCCCAGGTACCTGTCCCTGCGGTTCGAAGATCCACGTCGGGCCGATCTGCGCGCGCAGGTCGTAGGTGACGGATGCGACGTCGAGGCGGGTGGAGGTGGAGATGACCGCGCCGCGAGCGTCGGCGACCCTCGGGATGATGTAGCGGCTGGTCTTGTTGGCGAACCGCGCCGCGCCGGCCAGGAGTTCGGTGTACTCGTTGGCGAGGTACAGCGGCTCGCCTGTCAGCGCGTGCCGGCCGAGCATCCTGGCCACCTCCAGCGGGTCAGCCCGCCGCCGTTCCTTCAACGCGATGGTCTGGGGCGGGTCGGTGTCGCGGATGGTCAGGCCCGGCCGCAGCACGTCAACACGGCGCAGCACCGCCTCGGCGGTCACCACCCGGTCGAGGTCCCGGCGGCCGGCGAACCCGCGCCGCCGTGCCCATCGGCGCGCGACCCGCACCGTCGGCGCGCCGACTCCGACGAGGGATGCGCTGAACAGGACGGCCCACAGCCCATACAGCAGCGGGACGGGCGGCAAATCTTTACGGGCCGCGGCAGGCCATGCCCGCGTCGGATCGCCCGGCTCAGCGATGAACCGGACGGTGACGCCTGGAACGTCGGCGGGCGTGGTGTCCGGCCAAGTGGCATGGGTGAGCAACCCACCCACCTGCCCGGCCAGCCACAGGGAAACCGTCCCCGCCAAAACCAGCAGGACCACGATGGCCGCCAGGGTCAGCCGGGCCAGGACGTCGGCGCGGGCCAGCCCACGGCGGGGCAGCCGGTGCCCAGGGGACATCAGTGAGCCGGCCATCACCGCACCTGTCCTGCCTCGGCCAACTCCCCCTTCGGCGCGGCCGCTTCCTCAGGGGTCTGCCGCATCCGACTGTCGGTGTCGACCAACGCGCGTTCGATCGCCGAAAGCTGGTGCTTCACGACGTAGGAGCGCAGCCCCACCTTCCACAGCCCGACGCCGCGGCGCAGGTGCAGCAGCAGGTTGGTCTCCACGTCCGTGGTGCCCAGGAACTCCCGTGCCGCGTCCAGGGAGCCGGGCGCCTGCCGGTAGGACACCCGCACACCGGTGTCCTCGATGAGCCCTCGGGCGATGCGGACCTGCTCGGAGTCAGCGCCGCCGCTAGCGGCCAGGTCCGAGAACCGGTGGAACGCGAGAATGTTGGCCGTACCCAGCGCGCGGGCGAGCTTGAGTTGCTCCCGCATCCGCCGCATCAGCCCCAGGTGGCGGCTCACCAGCGCGAACTCGTCGTACAGGCAGACCCGGGTCGGCGCGTTCGGGCGGGTCAGCTCCGCCTCCAGCCAGGACTGCGCGCAGGTCATCGCCATCGCCGTCATCTGGTCCGACGCGCGGACCGCCCTCAGGTCGAGGATTGCGCCCGGCTGGTCGAAGTCGATCGACAGCGTCGACGCGTCCGGTGCGTCGAAGATCCCGCCGAGCGCGCCGGTGATCAGCCGTTCCAGGGCCAGCCGGACGCGGCGGCTGTCGGCGGTGAACTGGTCGACGTCGTAGTGCACCCCGGCCAGCCGGTGCGCCCACCGCGGCGGATCGCCCATGGTCGCGAGCACCCGGGACAGGGTCGGGGTGTCCATCCGGTCCGGGCTGGTGCCGTCGTCGGCGCGGGTGACTGCGTCGAGGGCGTATTCGATCAGGGAACGTTCCGCCTCGCTGAGCGGTCCACCGAGCTGGATTTCCAACAAGCCTTCCAGCAGCAGTAACCTGCGTGCCCGCTGGATCTGCAACCACTCCGCCTCCCCCTGATCGGGCAGGCGGCGGATGCCGGCCAGGGGGTTCATCACCACCCCGGAGCCGGGGCCGACCCGCATCGGCTGGATGCCGGCTGCGTCGGCGAGGGTGTCGTACTCGCCCTTGACGTCGACGATGTAGAACCGCACCCCGAACGGCACACCCCGGAACGCGATGGTCTTGAGCAGCGACGACTTCGCCGACCCGATCTCCCCGGTGACCACCATGTTGGGGGCGCTGAGCACGCCCGCCCGATACAGCTCGTGCACAGAGAACACGAAGCCGGCGCGGGAGTACACCTCCTGCCCGATCAGCGGCCCGTCCACACCCAGGCCCGGGTCGGCGACGAACGGGTACACGCTGCACAACTGCGCGCTGGTGGTGACCAGCGGCGGCAGCCGCAACCGCCAGAACACCCGACCCGCGGCCCGTCCAAAGGCCCCCCGCCCGTCCACGGAGGGCGGGCCCAGCAGCTGCCCGGTCAGCCGTCGCAGGGCCCGCTGCTCCCGTGCGAGGTCCGCCTGCGCCGCCGCGAGGTCGCGCCGGGCGGCGGAATCAGCAAGGCGTTGCGACCATGACCCTTCTCGGCGTACCCGGGGCGTCGCGTTCCTGCGTGTGCGGGTCATGCGAACCACCCCCGCATCGGCTTGAGACCGCGCGCCAGGGGCAGCGCCCCGGCTACGAATGCTTGGTCCTGCTCGCCGTAGAGCACCACCGCCTGGCAGCCGCACCGGCCCAGCACCCTCCTGACGGCGCGCACGTCGTGGCGTAGTTGCTCCGGGCTGTCGGCGGTGACGGTGACCAGCACCGCGTACCGGTAGCGGACGTGCCCGGCGGCCTGCTCCCGGTCGACCTGCTCGACCGCGCGGGCCTCCTCGTCCTCCCGTGCGGTGCGCACCAGCCGCATCCGCCGCTTGGTCACCTCGTCACCGGCGCGGGCGACCTTGTCCCGCCGCGTCGCCAGTTGCGCCAACTGCGCCGGCACCGGCTCGGCCACCACCGTCACCGCGCGCCGCCCGACGGTACGGGTGAACAGCGGCGTCAGCCACGTCATCGGCACCGGCTGGCGCGGCATCTCGTACACCCACAGCGTTTGCGAGAAACCGGAGTCGTGCCGGTACGACGACCAGCCCACCGTCTCTGCCGCGACCGGCCCCGCCGTGTGCGGCGCCACCTCCGCCTCGGTGTCCTCCGGGTCGAACTGACTACGTAGCACCGCCGCGTACTGCCGGGGCGTCAGCCAGCCGCCGGTGTCGATTCCGGCTTCGCGTACCGCCGCCTGCACGCCGGTGAGCTTGTCCAGCACGACCGTGGCGATGGCCGCGTCCGTGCCGCCCGCGTCCGCGATCTCCGCCGACAGTTTCCGCACGTCGAACACCACGGTCAGGAACACGTCGTGGCGCTGCGTTCCCGGCCCGGCCGCTGCGGTCAGCTCCGCCAGCGACCGGTACGCCGCCGTGCTCGTGTCGACCGCCCGCTGCGCGAGGTACCGCTGCGACCGGTTGCTGAGGTCCGGCACCGCACGCGCGGTCAACGACCAGCGCGCCAGGCCGCTGTCGGCGTACTCGGTGCCGAGCAGGTTCAGCACGTCCGCCCACGAGGTGAGCCGCTGATGCTGCACCGACGTGTCCGCCAGGACGAGGTTGCTGCCCGCGCACGCCAGCGCCGCGGTCACCGTGCCCTCCCGCCGGTGGTGCAGCAGCCCCACCTCGGTCAACCCGTCCGCAGCCACGGCCGGCAGCCACTGATAGCCCGCCGCCGGGCCCGGCAGGTGCAGATGCGCGGTTCCTGGGTTCGCCGCCCACACCGCACCGCGGTAGCGGTCCTGCCTGGCCGCCCGCTGCGCTAGCGCCCCCGCGACGATCGGCGTCCACTCGGTGACCCGCCGACCCCGGATCCGCAGCAACCCCACGGTGATCAGCAGCACCGCTGCCAGCAGCAGGCACCCGGCGGCGGCCTGCCGGCCCACCGCCAGCAGGTTCGCGGCGATGACCAGGCAGATCACCCCGGCAACCGCCGTGCCGATCTGCCCCCACGAGAAGCCCAGCATCGACCCGCGGGTGGACCGCGGTGGAAAGTGGAACTGGGTCATGTCCTCCCCCTCTCCCGTTTAGACCGGCACGATCGGGATCTCGGCGGCCCCGCCAGCTGCGGCGCTCTGCCCACCGGCCGCTCCGCCGGCCCGGCCAGCCGCCCCGCCGTTCGCCCGCCCGGCGGCGCTGTCTTCGTCGGGCGGAGGCAGCGCCGTACCGCCGGAACCCGGCGTCCCCGCTTCCGGTCCGGACGAATGGCTGCCCGCGCCGGAACCACCGTCACCGGCAGGTGACGCGCCGGTGCCCGCCGCGTCCCGGCCGGAGTCCGGGCCGGAGTCCGGGCAGGTCAGCGCGGACGCCTGCTCGCGCGCAGCCTTCGGCGTCACCGGCAACGCGCCCTGCTCACCCGTTGCGTCACCGGGCACCGTCAACTGCCCACGTGTCACGTCGCCCTGGGCGGTGCGGGAGTCCCGTTCCACACCGGCGGCCTCGTCGGCGTTCTCACCCCCGGTCTGTTCGCCGCCCTTCTCCCCTGCATGCTCGCCGAACTCGTTGCTGTCCCCTCGGCCGTGCAGGGCCTCGACCGCGTCGGGTAGCCCGGCAAGCGCAGCGGCGGGCCCGCCGGGAGAGGTCGGGCTGGTGGGGATGGCCTCGGAGTTGCCCTGCATCAACGACGCCGCGTCCGTATCCCCACCACCGCCGCGCAGCAGCCCGGCCATGCGCCGCGACGCGACGTCCAGCCCGACCGCCCCGGCTGCCGAGGAAAGGAAACTCCGGGCGTCGACGTCGGCGAGGTAGCCGTCCCACATGCTCGTCAACCGCAGCAGAATCCACGGCGCGAGGACCATCAGCACGATGATGAACAGGCCCCGCAGCACGTTGACGACGTTGTCGCTCTCGTACGTGGTGCGGGTGCCGTAGATCCACAACGCGGCGATGAAGAACTTCGAGCTGGCCAGCGCGTTGCAGGTCCAGAACCATTTACGGCCCCACGCGCGGGTCTCGGCCATCACCTGACCGGTCATCGCCATCGCCCCGAACAGCGCCGCCCCGGCGGCCAGCAGCGACCGGAACAGCAGCATCACGAACACCAGCACCAGCCCGATCACGCCGACGACCGCGACGACGAAAGCCAGCAGGATCGTGCCGCTGTCCGCGGTCAGCGAGTTGAGCGCGTCGACCCACATGCTCGGCTGCCAGTCCCGCTGCTGGTTGCGGGCGATCAGCGCGACCGTCGCCTCGTCCCACGCCGCCATCAGCAGGTAGGCGATGCCGCCGGCGAACGCGATGCCGAACATCGCGCGGACCAGCCCGCCCAGGCTGGACAGCGGCCCGGGGCCGCTCAGCCGCAGCCCGTTGACCGCCGTGGAGATCACGAAGACCACCAGCACCATGACGATCAGCACCCCGCTGATGTCGTTGTAGACGCCGTAGAACGGCTCGTCGGCAACGGTGGAGGACTGCGTGAATACGATTTCGGCCAGCTTGCCCAGCGCCCATGCGAACCCAGCGACGGCGACATCCGCGAGGCCCTCGAAACCGGTGCGTGCGACATCCTTGACCTGCGCGCTCACCTGGCACGCGACATCCAACGGCCCGCACTCCGACGACGCCTTCAGCGACGAGTACGCCACCAGAGACGTGCGCAGCGCCCGGCAGCGGTCCGCTTTCGCCGTCCACCGCTCAGCGTTGGCCTTGTCCTGCGTGGCTCTCGCGTCCAATCGCTCGCAGCGCACCGGCTGCTCACCGGCGGCCGGCAGCCGTTCATCGAGCACCGACGGCGTGCCGTCCGGGGGCGGGGACTGCACCGTCAGCGCCACCGCGTCGCAGCGTTCCTGATCGGCGGCGCTCGCCGCCGCGCTGCACACCGTCGTCCAGCCCTCGCCCGGCTGCCACCGCACCCACGGCAGGCACCAGTTCACCTGCGGCTGCATCAACGGCTCCGCACCGCTACCGGGCCGGACATCGACCGGCGGAGACAGGCAGGCCGAAGCCGACGGCGCCGGGGCAGGCGTCGGTGCCGCCACAGCCCGCCCCGGGGCCACCATCCCCACGGTCAACAGCGACAACGCCACCAGCAGCAGCCGAAGCATCACGGGCGCAGCGGCCATCGGTCACACCGTCCCCGGCGCCCACGACCGAGCGCTGAGCACGTCGACCAGGGGCTGCATGTCCCGCGGTCCACCATCACGCCGCGCACCGCGCTGATCCGGCGGTGGCACCGGCACCGGACGCTCCGCCGTCACCAGCCGCCACCGGCCCTGGGACCACCGCACCGTCGCCGACTGCACGTACCAGCCGCCCGCCAACCCGGTAATCGGGTCTGTGGTGTCGCCGGTCATGGCGGTGCCACTCAGGGTGCAAACAAGCATCCGCACCGACACCTGACGGTCCTCGGGCACCACCGTGTCGAGATCGGCATCCGGCACCCAGACCCGCGCCACAACCGTCTGAGAGATCGTCGCCCCGCCCGCCGCCGGACCCACCAGCGGCTCCACCGCCGACGTAGCCCCCTCAGCCACGATCAGGTCCGTCACCGCCTGCCGGGTCGCCGCAGGCCGCGCACCAGCGGCGGCCAGCACCTGCGTGTAGGCCGCCGCCGCATCCCCGCCGCCGCGAGGCGTGCCCGGGAACCCCACCGGCACTCCGGCCTGCACCCGCTCGGCGTACCGCACGATCACCTGCTGCCCCGGGGCGCTTGCGCGTCCGACGGCGAACAACGCCGCGCCTGCGAGCAGCACCAGCGCCAGCACGACGGCCACGACGGACGTCCGGCGGCCAGCGGCCGGCTTGAACTCCGCTCTACGCATGCCCACCACCCGCTAGATCTCGGTGAGCAGGAACGCGATGATCGACGTGGCGGACCCCACCACGATCGCCACCAGCCCGGCCTTCCACATCATCGACTTCCCGCGATCGCTGATGATGTGGGCGCCGAAGATCGGACCGATGCCGAACGCGATTGCCCCCGCCGCGAGCCCGGCCACCGCCGACACCACCCCGAGGAACAGCGCGGCGTTGGCTAGCTTGTAAAACAGGTCCGACCGCGGCACGGCCGCGGGATCCGGACTGATCCGGCTGAAGTCGAAGCCCCCACCCGACGGCTCCGGTGTCGGGGTCGGCGCCAGAAGCGCCGCCGCTGCCGGAGCCCGCACCGTTACCACCGCCGCAATCCAATGCACCAACATGATTAGTCCTCCCCGTTTGAGGCCGGCGAATCAGTCGCCGAGGCAGCCGCAGGGTCCACCGGGCACCGGTCGATCACCGCCGCGGCGATCTCCGTCAACGCCGACCGAGTGGCCTTGCTCAACGCCCGCGGGTCAAGCGGATCCGCCCGCGCGAGCATCGGGTCATACGGCACCCGCACCAGCGCAGCGGCGGTCTGCCTCGCCAGATGCTCTGCCGCCCGCACTTCCCTGGCGGTCGACGGTGAGTTCGCCATGACCACCACCACCGCGTGGTCCGCCACATGGCTCAAACCGGCCGAGCGCATGTGAGTCAGCAGCCGCAGGGTGTGCTGCACCGCGTCGACCGTCGCTCTCGACACCAGCACCGGCACCGTCGACCAGCCCAGCGCTCGCCAGGTCGGCGTGGTGTCCGCCGTCGGCAGATCGAGCAGCGCCAGGCGGTAGACCGAGCGCAGATGACCGATCACGCCGAACAGCTCAGGCCAGGTCGGTGGGCGCCGCTGCGCCAGCAACTTGCTCTCGCCGACCAGCACCCGCAGCCCCGTAGGGCCGACCTGCATGAGCCGCTCCGCCGCGTCACCGCCGGCCAGTCCCGTGTCGGCGATCACGGCGTCCCACACGGTGAAGGCGCTGCGCCGCGCCACCCGATGCTCCAGACCGCCCCACGGCCGCAGGGTCGCGTCGACCGCTACCAGCGGGTCAGGAACAGCCAGCGCGAGCAGACCGCCCAAGGCAGCCGTGAGCGCCGAGCGGCCCACACCACCGTCCGCAGACGACACACACACCAGCGGACATCCCGCCCGCAGCGACGCCGCACGCCACCACAGCGTCTCCACCCGCGTGCCAGCCCCGAACTCGCGCGGGATCTCCCGCACCCCCGGCTCTCCCCCACCTCTTGGTCGTGCAGGGGCGGAGCCCAAGGCTCGCGCGGCGATCTCCTCGGGGCGAGGAGCCGGCGGGAGGGCCCTCCTCCCGCCCGCCGGCTCCCCCCGCTCGCCACCCCGCCCGCCCGTTCCGGGCGCGCGGGCAGCGAGCGGTTCGGGCTGCTCGTCCGATGAACTCAGCACGTCCGCCTCCCCGTAAGGCATGCCGTACAGCACTGACAGCGCCGATGTCTCGACGCATGTCGGTCCCCCGTTACTGTCACGACCTGGACGCTGACCAGACGAGCAGGCCTACAGCGGCAGACCCTCCCTCTGGTGGCCGCCGCCCGGATCAGCAGCTATCTGGATGGAGACAGCCTGATCCGCTACGCTCCAACCGAACTTCAGTTCGGAAGGATCCGAACCACAGTTGCCGAAGCGACACCGCGAGCTAAGCACACGTCACAGAGAGGCGTCAACTACAGTTCGGCTTGCGACCAACTGTGGTTGCAGTTGGGGGATCCCATGACCGACAAGCCAACCGACCAGGCAGAGGCAGCAGCCTCCGCCCTCATCCAAGCCAGACTCCGCGCACTCTTCGAGGCCAAAGGGGAGGGACGGCCCCCGTACACGGAGGCCGAGGTGGCCAGAGCGCTGACCAACGGCGGCCACCGCATCACTCCGGAAGGCATACGGAACCTGCTCCGTGGGCCCCGCATCAACCCGAAGGCATCCACACTCCGCGCGCTTGCCCAGTTCTTCGACGTGCCTGCTGGCTATCTGCTCGGAGACCAGGAGGAACCAGAAGAGCAAAACCGGCGCGTCCGGGTCATGGCCCGTGCCATCACCAAGCTGTCGCCCGCCGCACAAGAGGGCATCGCCGTGATCATCGACAACCTCCTACGGGTCGAGGAAGCAGCACGCGAGGGCGACAGGAGTACACAGAGCCCACCACGGAAGTCCGAGGGAAACAGCTAGAGCAGCAGGACAATCGACTTGTTCTGTCGCTGCGACAGCCCCTGCGGGTTGTCGTTGCGATCCTCGCCCGGCGCGGTGGCCGGGCGCAGCGGCGGCCTCAGCGACCCCGGCGCGGATGCCGGCAGACTGTTGCGATCCTCGCCCGGCGCGGTGGCCGGGCGCAGCGGTCGTGGTCCCCTCGTGGTACCACTCCCTCCTGCTGGAGTTGCGATCCTCGCCCGGCGCGGTGGCCGGGCGCAGCCTTACAGTTGCCAGCATCGACGGCCTCGCCGCTGTAGATGTTGCGATCCTCGCCCGGCGCGGTGGCCGGGCGCAGCAATCGCTGCCGCGGGTGCCATCCCATTCGCTGAGGCGTTGCGATCCTCGCCCGGCGCGGTGGCCGGGCGCAGCCGGTCGCCCCGGACGGGCAGCCGCTCGCCGCCGCCGGCGTTGCGATCCTCGCCCGGCGCGGTGGCCGGGCGCAGCTCGTACGTGTCAGCCGCGGTGGCCTTCACCATCGCGTTGCGATCCTCGCCCGGCGCGGTGGCCGGCGCAGCCTCGGCAGCATCCGAGCTGGTCTCTACCGGCACGAGATGTTGCGATCCTCGCCCGGCGCGGTGGCCGGGCGCAGCGGGCCTGGTATCCGCGCGGTACGCCGGCCTCGTCGCGGTTGCGATCCTCGCCCGGCGCGGTGGCCGGGCGCAGCCCCGCGTCCCCCCCGGCCCGCGTCCCGACCCCGGACGCAGTTGCGATCCTCGCCCGGCGCGGTGGCCGGGCGCAGCACGCATTCGACTACGGCGATCCCTTCATTGAGTGGGAGGTTGCGATCCTCGCCCGGCGCGGTGGCCGGGCGCAGCGCCTGCTCGGCGGTCTCCCGGTCGTACAGCCACTCGTTGCGATCCTCGCCCGGCGCGGTGGCCGGGCGCAGCGGCGTCCGCGCTGGCCGAAAAGGTCGCGGCCCTGAAGGTTGCGATCCTCGCCCGGCGCGGTGGCCGGGCGCAGCAGGTAGGGGCTTGCGTGGCCCTGACCGGGCGTAGAGGTTGCGATCCTCGCCCGGCGCGGTGGCCGGGCGCAGCCGCCCCGCACTGCGGCGGCCGGTACGCGTCGTGGCCGTTGCGATCCTCGCCCGGCGCGGTGGCCGGGCGCAGCGCCGCCGCCGGGGTCGGGGACGACGGGCCGCCGCCCCCGGTTGCGATCCTCGCCCGGCGCGGTGGCCGGGCGCAGCCCTCGGCCCGGCCCGCCGCCAACAGTTCGGTATCACGTCGTTGCGATCCTCGCCCGGCGCGGTGGCCGGGCGCAGCTTGACGGGCTTGTCGTCGACCTCGCCGAGCTGCCGGCGGTTGCGATCCTCGCCCGGCGCGGTGGCCGGGCGCAGCTCCGCGAGCTGCTGTTCGTCGACCAGATCCCGGCCGGCGTTGCGATCCTCGCCCGGCGCGGTGGCCGGGCGCAGCTCCATTTACGCCCCGCGCACGACATCAGTCATGACGTTGCGATCCTCGCCCGGCGCGGTGGCCGGGCGCAGCACCACCGGCCGGGGTGGAGCCCGACCGGTGGTGAAAAGTTGCGATCCTCGCCCGGCGCGGTGGCCGGGCGCAGCAAGCGGGGCGAGCGGTTCACGGGCGGGTCCCTCCGGGCGTTGCGATCCTCGCCCGGCGCGGTGGCCGGGCGCAGCCGGCCGCCGGCCCGGCCCGGCCCGAGCTTCACATGCGGTTGCGATCCTCGCCCGGCGCGGTGGCCGGGCGCAGCACGCGAAGAGCCCGGTCGGTAGCCCGGCCAGCCTGGCGTTGCGATCCTCGCCCGGGGGTGGCCGGGCGCAGCCGCCGCTGCAACCCGGGCACGGTGTACGACTACCGGTCGTTGCGATCCTCGCCCGGCGCGGTGGCCGGGCGCAGCAAGCAGACGAACGGCGCCCTGGACTGCCGGATGCGGGTTGCGATCCTCGCCCGGCGCGGTGGCCGGGCGCAGCGGTCGATCGCGTCGACCAGGCGCCGAAGGTCGCGGGCGTTGCGATCCTCGCCCGGCGCGGTGGCCGGGCGCAGCGTTCCGTGGCATAGGCCCGGCCGCCCTGCATCCACCGGTTGCGATCCTCGCCCGGCGCGGTGGCCGGGCGCAGCTCCTTGTCTTACCGGAGGCTTGATCGCGAATCTCCGATGTTGCGATCCTCGCCCGGCGCGGTGGCCGGGCGCAGCCGTCGCTCTGGGTTCCCGGCGAGGAGGTCGAGCGCTGGTTGCGATCCTCGCCCGGCGCGGTGGCCGGGCGCAGCCGACTGGTCGACCCGGGCCTGCACGGTCCACGGGTTGTTGCGATCCTCGCCCGGCGCGGTGGCCGGGCGCAGCTGCGCTGCTCGTCGTCCAGCTGGCGGGCGCGGGCGGCGTTGCGATCCTCGCCCGGCGCGGTGGCCGGGCGCAGCCGGCCGGCACCCGGGCCGCACGCGGCCTGGAGGCCACCACGTTGCGATCCTCGCCCGGCGCGGTGGCCGGGCGCAGCGCCACAGCGCCAGGTCGTCCGCGCAGCCGTCCGAGCCGTTGCGATCCTCGCCCGGCGCGGTGGCCGGGCGCAGCACGCGAGCACCGCCGACCCCGACGCATTCCACGCCCGGTTGCGATCCTCGCCCGGCGCGGTGGCCGGGCGCAGCCTCGCCGAGGTCGCGGCCGCCGTCCAGGTCGCCCAGCAGTTGCGATCCTCGCCCGGCGCGGTGGCCGGGCGCAGCCCGCCGAGCTGGATGGCCAGCGCGGTCTGGTGGTCGGCGTTGCGATCCTCGCCCGGCGCGGTGGCCGGGCGCAGCCCAGGGCCGGTGGCGGTGCACCGCCACCGGCCTACCGGGTTGCGATCCTCGCCCGGCGCGGTGGCCGGGCGCAGCCGGCAGCGAGCGCCGCATCAACCCGACCTACTGGTCCGAGTTGCGATCCTCGCCCGGCGCGGTGGCCGGGCGCAGCCAGGTCCGCGCCGCCGCCGAGCTGCTCGGCGTCGAGGTGTTGCGATCCTCGCCCGGCGCGGTGGCCGGGCGCAGCACGGGGAGAAGGCCTGGAACCCCTCCCCACCCACCGAGGTTGCGATCCTCGCCCGGCGCGGTGGCCGGGCGCAGCCTCCCTGTGATCGGGCACGGTGTGCCGGGGGTCCTTCCGGGTTGCGATCCTCGCCCGGCGCGGTGGCCGGGCGCAGCTCTTGTAGCTGTTGTGGTTCGCCGCCATGATCGTGGTGTTGCGATCCTCGCCCGGCGCGGTGGCCGGGCGCAGCGTGCGTGCGACTTCGACTGGCCCGAGGACGACGGCGAGGTTGCGATCCTCGCCCGGCGCGGTGGCCGGGCGCAGCGCGATGCCTGTGGCCTGCACGATCTTCAGCTTGTCGGCGTTGCGATCCTCGCCCGGCGCGGTGGCCGGGCGCAGCCCGGGATCGCCATGGGGGACCTAGTCGAGATGATCAAGGTTGCGATCCTCGCCCGGCGCGGTGGCCGGGCGCAGCCGCGTCTCCGGTGAGCGTCTCGTCCAGGTCCGCTGCCTGTTGCGATCCTCGCCCGGCGCGGTGGCCGGGCGCAGCGCCCGCTTCACCACCAGGGCGGCGGCCGGGTTGTCGACGTTGCGATCCTCGCCCGGCGCGGTGGCCGGGCGCAGCCCGTCGGGAAAGCGGCTAAGGCTGTGGGAGGAATGGTGTTGCGATCCTCGCCCGGCGCGGTGGCCGGGCGCAGCCCGGGCGGCACGTACGTCCGTTGGCAGCTCGTGGTGTTGTTGCGATCCTCGCCCGGCGCGGTGGCCGGGCGCAGCCCGGGCGGCACGTACGTCCGTTGGCAGCTCGTGGTGTTGTTGCGATCCTCGCCCGGCGCGGTGGCCGGGCGCAGCGTGAAGGCCATCCAGGCCATGTTCGCCATCCCCACCGAGTTGCGATCCTCGCCCGGCGCGGTGGCCGGGCGCAGCCTTGCCGGCCCAGTTCACCGTGCCCGGCAGCAGGGAGTTGCGATCCTCGCCCGGCGCGGTGGCCGGGCGCAGCCACGGCGTCCCGCACGTTCGCGGTAGCGGCCGGCCAGTTGCGATCCTCGCCCGGCGCGGTGGCCGGGCGCAGCTGGGGCAGTTGGAGCTGTTCACGGCGGCGTGACCCGGGTTGCGATCCTCGCCCGGCGCGGTGGCCGGGCGCAGCGCCAGCTCCCGCGAGTTGCAGACCCTGATCAACCAGTCGTTGCGATCCTCGCCCGGCGCGGTGGCCGGGCGCAGCATCGTGTCCAAGGGGTTCGTCAACGTCGCCCTCAGCGTGTTGCGATCCTCGCCCGGCGCGGTGGCCGGGCGCAGCCCGCCCCCATCCGCACCTGGGCCGACGTACGCCAAGGCGTTGCGATCCTCGCCCGGCGCGGTGGCCGGGCGCAGCGAGCCGATGGCACCGATGACCAGCGCGGGCTCACGACCGTTGCGATCCTCGCCCGGCGCGGTGGCCGGGCGCAGCTAGGTGCCAGCATGGCCGAATGCGCGCGATACCTCGGTTGCGATCCTCGCCCGGCGCGGTGGCCGGGCGCAGCCACCACGGGCGCGGCCCTCGCCGCAAGCTACGGCTTCGTTGCGATCCTCGCCAGGCGCGGTGGCCGGGCGCAGCATCTCCGCGGCGTGCGGGTCGTCGAGGGTGTTGGTGACGAGTGTTGCGATCCTCGCCCGGCGCGGTGGCCGGGCGCAGCCTTCGAGGCCGGCCACGGTGGCCCGGCCCACTGCCGGTTGCGATCCTCGCCCGGCGCGGTGGCCGGGCGCAGCCGGGGGGCGGGGCGGTCTGTGCGGGCCGTCAGCGACGGTTGCGATCCTCGCCCGGCGCGGTGGCCGGGCGCAGCCTAGCCGAGTCGCGTCTCGTAGCCCGGCTTGTGGGTGTTGCGATCCTCGCCCGGCGCGGTGGCCGGGCGCAGCGCGACGAGCACAGCCCTGGTCAGCCGTGCCAGCATGCTGTTGCGATCCTCGCCCGGCGCGGTGGCCGGGCGCAGCCGCCGCCGGCCTGGGGCATCCCCCGAGTGCTCGGGGTTGCGATCCTCGCCCGGCGCGGTGGCCGGGCGCAGCCACGGCGTCCCGCACGTTCGCGGTAGCGGCCGGCCAGTTGCGATCCTCGCCCGGCGCGGTGGCCGGGCGCAGCGCCGCCATCACCAAAGCCCACGTCACCGCCGGCCACGGCGTTGCGATCCTCGCCCGGCGCGGTGGCCGGGCGCAGCGGGCAGTAACGCAGAGACGTTCGCGGCCATCGCGGCGTTGCGATCCTCGCCCGGCGCGGTGGCCGGGCGCAGCGTGCACGTGGCCGGTGGTCTTGTTCTTGTAGGCGACGTTGCGATCCTCGCCCGGCGCGGTGGCCGGGCGCAGCGGCGGGTGTTCCCGCCCGGCTCGCCGGCGGGCCGGCGGTTGCGATCCTCGCCCGGCGCGGTGGCCGGGCGCAGCCGGCCGTCACCGTTGCGCGCGAGGACGAGGCCGCGACGTTGCGATCCTCGCCCGGCGCGGTGGCCGGGCGCAGCGTCGACCGCGCCGACGGCCTCACCCGGTTGAACAGACAGTTGCGATCCTCGCCCGGCGCGGTGGCCGGGCGCAGCCCGAGCTGCGCCGCGAGGTCAAGGCGATCCGCGAGACGTTGCGATCCTCGCCCGGCGCGGTGGCCGGGCGCAGCCTTGGTGATCCCGTCGGACGTCCAGGGGACGGCCCGGTTGCGATCCTCGCCCGGCGCGGTGGCCGGGCGCAGCCCCGCCAGGGCGCCCTGTAAGTCCTCGGCCTTGGTGCCGTTGCGATCCTCGCCCGGCGCGGTGGCCGGGCGCAGCACCGGCGTCCGCTGGGGCGAGGTGACCGCGCTGGCGAAGTTGCGATCCTCGCCCGGCGCGGTGGCCGGGCGCAGCTACGCGTACGCCACCGCCCTCGCGGCTGCCACCGCCGTTGCGATCCTCGCCCGGCGCGGTGGCCGGGCGCAGCCGCGAAGCCAAAGCACCTAGAGACCCCCCCCCAGGGGGTTGCGATCCTCGCCCGGCGCGGTGGCCGGGCGCAGCTGGCCGAGGACGACGGCGGTGACCTGGCGCCCGCTGTGTTGCGATCCTCGCCCGGCGCGGTGGCCGGGCGCAGCCGAGAGGCTGTATCTCGCGGCCAGGACCCGCGGGTGTTGCGATCCTCGCCCGGCGCGGTGGCCGGGCGCAGCCCTCGACGGCGGCCGGATTAACGCCGCCCCCTGGGTTGCGATCCTCGCCCGGCGCGGTGGCCGGGCGCAGCCGACCCCGACATGAGCACCCGAGCCCGACGCGGCGCCGTTGCGATCCTCGCCCGGCGCGGTGGCCGGGCGCAGCCACCGTCACCAGGTACGGCGGCTCCTTCTCCTGGGCGATGTTGCGATCCTCGCCCGGCGCGGTGGCCGGGCGCAGCCCGGGTCGCACTGGCCGTCATCCTGGCACTGGCGGTCGTTGCGATCCTCGCCCGGCGCGGTGGCCGGGCGCAGCCGGTGGTACACCGGCGAGGCCGACCACAACCCCACCGCGTTGCGATCCTCGCCCGGCGCGGTGGCCGGGCGCAGCGCGCGGCCGTGGCCGAGTATGTGTCGCTGACGCTGGTGTTGCGATCCTCGCCCGGCGCGGTGGCCGGGCGCAGCCGGTACAACGCGGAGTCGAGCGGCTTCGCGCCCTGCTGTTGCGATCCTCGCCCGGCGCGGTGGCCGGGCGCAGCGAGCAGGGCGGGGATGTCCTGGCGGGCGTGGGCGATGTTGCGATCCTCGCCCGGCGCGGTGGCCGGGCGCAGCCCGATACTGACCCGACCACCCGGCGTCAGGACATAGACGTTGCGATCCTCGCCCGGCGCGGTGGCCGGGCGCAGCGGGCAAGGTCGCCAAGATCGCAGCAGGAGCGATGACGTTGCGATCCTCGCCCGGCGCGGTGGCCGGGCGCAGCAGCCGCAGAGGATCGCGGTCACGCCGACGGAGCCGACGTTGCGATCCTCGCCCGGCGCGGTGGCCGGGCGCAGCCACCGCGTCCCCGCCGCCGATCGCGTGGTGGCCCCTGGTTGCGATCCTCGCCCGGCGCGGTGGCCGGGCGCAGCCCCTTGGACTTGCCCGCGCCCGAGACCCCCATGGTCAGGTTGCGATCCTCGCCCGGCGCGGTGGCCGGGCGCAGCCTGCCCCCGTGGCGGCCGGGTCGGGTGAGGCTCACGACGTTGCGATCCTCGCCCGGCGCGGTGGCCGGGCGCAGCGCTGCCGCCGCTGCCGCTGCCGCCTCGGCGCCGGCGGTTGCGATCCTCGCCCGGCGCGGTGGCCGGGCGCAGCAACAGCCCCGCCGAGCAGCAGCGGCCGAAACGCTGGGTTGCGATCCTCGCCCGGCGCGGTGGCCGGGCGCAGCGCCTACAACGAGTACGGCAAACGCCTCACCATCTGCGGTTGCGATCCTCGCCCGGCGCGGTGGCCGGGCGCAGCTCGGCGAGGGCGTGGCGGTCGTCAGCGCCGAAGCGTGGTTGCGATCCTCGCCCGGCGCGGTGGCCGGGCGCAGCCTTCCCGAGGACCGCGAGCACGACCCGCACACCCTCAGCGTTGCGATCCTCGCCCGGCGCGGTGGCCGGGCGCAGCCCCCTTCATGTCGCCGCTGTTGGGGTCCATCCATCCGTTGCGATCCTCGCCCGGCGCGGTGGCCGGGCGCAGCCTTCCATTCCGGCCACGGTGGCCCGGCCGACCGCCGGTTGCGATCCTCGCCCGGCGCGGTGGCCGGGCGCAGCCGGCAGTCCAACCCGACCGAGTCGATGACGCTGCGACTGGTTGCGATCCTCGCCCGGCGCGGTGGCCGGGCGCAGCCGCCGACGGCTGGCACGTCCTCGACGTCCTCAACGCGTTGCGATCCTCGCCCGGCGCGGTGGCCGGGCGCAGCGTGGCCGCATGACCGACTTCGACCTGTGGGAGGGCATGTTGCGATCCTCGCCCGGCGCGGTCGCCGGGCGCAGCCAGCCCATACCTTCCCGGCGCGCGGCGCCGTACCGGCTGTTGCGATCCTCGCCCGGCGCGGTGGCCGGGCGCAGCTCGCTGTCGACTTCGTTCTCCTCCACCGCCCAGCGGTAGTTGCGATCCTCGCCCGGCGCGGTGGCCGGGCGCAGCCCATCCGCTCGCCCATGTAGCTGGTGAGGTTCAGGCAGTTGTGATCCTCGCCCGGCGCGGTGGCCGGGCGCAGCCTGGGCGGCTCCGGCGCGGGCTCCGGCGCAACTCGGGGTTGCGATCCTCGCCCGGCGCGGTGGCCGGGCGCAGCTCGACCTGTTCGGCGGGTTGGTGCCGGCCTGGGCACCGTTGCGATCCTCGCCCGGCGCGGTGGCCGGGCGCAGCTGTCCGGCCTCAGCCCGACCACGATCAAGTTCTACGAGTTGCGATCCTCGCCCGGCGCGGTGGCCGGGCGCAGCCGGCCGACCCGCTCGTGCGCCGGATAGATCACCAGCGTTGCGATCCTCGCCCGGCGCGGTGGCCGGGCGCAGCTCGCCGACCGTGGGCTGATCGAGCAGCGCCACGACGTTGCGATCCTCGCCCGGCGCGGTGGCCGGGCGCAGCGCTTGTCGTCGGCGACGGTGGCGGTGACCAGCACGGTGGTTGCGATCCTCGCCCGGCGCGGTGGCCGGGCGCAGCGCTTGGGTTCGACGTGCTTGTCCGGGCCACACCGGTTGTTGCGATCCTCGCCCGGCGCGGTGGCCGGGCGCAGCACGTCGGCGGCCGGGTCGATCGCGTCGACCAGGCGCCGTTGCGATCCTCGCCCGGCGCGGTGGCCGGGCGCAGCACCATTCGGCACATACGGAGGTAGCTTTCGGCCTCACGTTGCGATCCTCGCCCGGCGCGGTGGCCGGGCGCAGCTAGTCATCGATCCGGTCGTCATTTTCGTCGTAGGACGTGTTGCGATCCTCGCCCGGCGCGGTGGCCGGGCGCAGCCTGGGAGACTCAGGGGTCTTCAGCAACCGGAACTTGGTGTTGCGATCCTCGCCCGGCGCGGTGGCCGGGCGCAGCTGCGGAAGCCTTCATCTCGTCCGGGGTGTCACCTGAGATGTTGCGATCCTCGCCCGGCGCGGTGGCCGGGCGCAGCCGTAGTCGATCCGCACGTTCTCCCGCACCCACCGCATGTTGCGATCCTCGCCCGGCGCGGTGGCCGGGCGCAGCCCGTACGCGCGTTGCCGACGCCGCGCGTCGACCCCGGGTTGCGATCCTCGCCCGGCGCGGTGGCCGGGCGCAGCCTGAGGTCTCTCGGGTGTTGCTGTCGCAGATCTCCTCGTTGCGATCCTCGCCCGGCGCGGTGGCCGGGCGCAGCCCGGACGGTTCGGCGGCCGGGTCGACGACGTGCAAAGTTGCGATCCTCGCCCGGCGCGGTGGCCGGGCGCAGCGTTCACGCAGCGGCCCCGGGATGGGATGGTCAGTAGGAGTTGCGATCCTCGCCCGGCGCGGTGGCCGGGCGCAGCCCGAAGCGCCTGTGGCGTTCGTGGAGCGGCCGAGAATCGTTGCGATCCTCGCCCGGCGCGGTGGCCGGGCGCAGCCCCAAACACCCCGCCGGAAAAGGCGCGACGGTTCTACCTGTTGCGATCCTCGCCCGGCGCGGTGGCCGGGCGCAGCGCCACAACAAGGGCGAGCACGCCGCCGGACATGTTGAGGTTGCGATCCTCGCCCGGCGCGGTGGCCGGGCGCAGCGACCATGCGGCCCCAGGTCGCCGCAGCGGCGGCGGTGTTGCGATCCTCGCCCGGCGCGGTGGCCGGGCGCAGCGACGCCCAGCTCGCCGACCTTCCGCCAGGTGCCGGAGTTGCGATCCTCGCCCGGCGCGGTGGCCGGGCGCAGCATCCGGCTGCAACGTCAGGGGCCGATGCAGCGGCACCGTTGCGATCCTCGCCCGGCGCGGTGGCCGGGCGCAGCAGCAGCACGGCGCCGACGTGGTGTTCGTCGACTCGCTGTTGCGATCCTCGCCCGGCGCGGTGGCCGGGCGCAGCCGGCGGTAGATGCCCCGGGTGTAGACCGTCCACGGGGAGTTGCGATCCTCGCCCGGCGCGGTGGCCGGGCGCAGCCCCTCGCCGGCCGCGGGCTGCAGGACCTCGGCGAGGTTGCGATCCTCGCCCGGCGCGGTGGCCGGGCGCAGCTCGTCCGGCACGACGAGCCGCAGTGGACCGAGCAGGTTGCGATCCTCGCCCGGCGCGGTGGCCGGGCGCAGCCAGGGCCTTCTCGTTCTCCCGGCCCTTCGCCGAGTTGTTGCGATCCTCGCCCGGCGCGGTGGCCGGGCGCAGCTGCCGCCACTGGTCGACCTGCGTGGACGGCTCGCTGAAGTTGCGATCCTCGCCCGGCGCGGTGGCCGGGCGCAGCACCGGCCAGCAGCGCCGCGACCACCGTCTGCCCGGGCGTTGCGATCCTCGCCCGGCGCGGTGGCCGGGCGCAGCTGTTCGAGCGCCTGCGCCAGGTCCGAGCCGGACGAGTCGTTGCGATCCTCGCCCGGCGCGGTGGCCGGGCGCAGCCCTTACCGCCTCCGTGACAAGATGCGTCCCGTGGACGAGTTGCGATCCTCGCCCGGCGCGGTGGCCGGGCGCAGCCCGCAGCTCCCCACGGCGCCAACGGCGGCCGGTCGGCGGTTGCGATCCTCGCCCGGCGCGGTGGCCGGGCGCAGCCGGCCCCGCCGGCCCTCAACTGGACGGACAGCCTCGTGTTGCGATCCTCGCCCGGCGCGGTGGCCGGGCGCAGCGACGCGGCCGACGCCGCCGACGAGCTGCTCGGCGCGGCGTTGCGATCCTCGCCCGGCGCGGTGGCCGGGCGCAGCTTCCGAGGCAAGCACATCAACCCCGGCTACTGGGCCGAGTTGCGATCCTCGCCCGGCGCGGTGGCCGGGCGCAGCTTTTCCGGCGGCGCGTTCCTCGAGCTCTCCCTCTGGCCGGTTGCGATCCTCGCCCGGCGCGGTGGCCGGGCGCAGCTCCACATCGCACACGAGGTTCGTCTGCGCCGTCTGGGCGTTGCGATCCTCGCCCGGCGCGGTGGCCGGGCGCAGCCGGACGGTTTTGCGTTGTGACCCACGCCCGAACGGGGGTTGCGATCCTCGCCCGGCGCGGTGGCCGGGCGCAGCTACCGCGACTGACTGTGTGACGGCTCAACAAAGATCGTCGTTGCGATCCTCGCCCGGCGCGGTGGCCGGGCGCAGCGGCCGATCTTCGGCGCGTCACTTGCCCACCAGACGTGAGTTGCGATCCTCGCCCGGCGCGGTGGCCGGGCGCAGCGCGCGACCGGATCCGGCTTCAAGTAGTCGGTCAGGTCGTTGCGATCCTCGCCCGGCGCGGTGGCCGGGCGCAGCCGCCCCCGGAGGGACGCCCGCCGGGCGTCCTCTCGCGTTGCGATCCTCGCCCGGCGCGGTGGCCGGGCGCAGCCGTGGTTCCCGACCGACAGTCGGTCGGGCGTCGGTACCGGTTGCGATCCTCGCCCGGCGCGGTGGCCGGGCGCAGCGAGGGCGGACCGTACGGGCACCTGGGGTACGGCCGGTGTTGCGATCCTCGCCCGGCGCGGTGGCCGGGCGCAGCCGGGCGAGCCCGGCGACCCGGTCATCGACTTCACCCACCTGTTGCGATCCTCGCCCGGCGCGGTGGCCGGGCGCAGCCGCTGCTGCTGCCGGACGAGGACGAGCTGACCGACGAGGTTGCGATCCTCGCCCGGCGCGGTGGCCGGGCGCAGCCGGGATCCAGCCCCCGCCGGGGGCCGCTTCGTATTGTGTTGCGATCCTCGCCCGGCGCGGTGGCCGGGCGCAGCTCGAGTTTGTCGGGCCGCCATACGCCGTCGGCGAGGATGTTGCGATCCTCGCCCGGCGCGGTGGCCGGGCGCAGCACCCCCGACGTCAGCCGCACACGGGTGACACTCGGATTGTTGCGATCCTCGCCCGGCGCGGTGGCCGGGCGCAGCCGCGACCGCGACGGCGTACCGCGCGGATACCAGGCGTTGCGATCCTCGCCCGGCGCGGTGGCCGGGCGCAGCGACGCCGTCGCAGCGACGGATGATGCCCTTCATGCCGCGTTGCGATCCTCGCCCGGCGCGGTGGCCGGGCGCAGCGCATCGCTCGCCTCGAAGACATGCGCGTACTGCGTGCGGTTGCGATCCTCGCCCGGCGCGGTGGCCGGGCGCAGCCGTCCTCGCCGGCCTGGGCGGGGCGGTAGGGCTTCAGGCCGTTGCGATCCTCGCCCGGCGCGGTGGCCGGGCGCAGCGGCTCGCGAGCAGCAAAGATAGCGGTCTGACGATGCACGTTTGACCCGCCCGCGGTCCGATTTGTTCATCTTGTCCATGTCTATCGACTCGGAATCCCTGGGGTTTCCGCGTCCACTTGGGGTTCCTAGATCACCAACGGCCCCCGTGGGTCGATCGGCCGTGGCTTGCCGAGGTGTTCGACATCGTCGAGTGCGTGGGCCGGCAGCCGGTAGATCCGGATGCTGTCCTGGGTCGGGTCGATGGCCTCTTGGAGGGCGGCGACGAAGCGCACCTTGTCGGTTTCGCGGCAGACGACTTCGAACACTGATTTCTGCACGCGGTGGCCGTACGCTTCACAGATTTTGGCGACCTTGCGCAGTCGGCGTTGCCCCTGTGGGGTGACTGTCTCGACGTCGTACGTGACGAGCAGGTCCATGGCTCAGTTCACCGTCCATGGCTGGTACGTAACCACGTCTCCGCGGAGGTGGCGTGCGAGCAGCCGGGCCTGCACGAGCGGCAGCAGTGCGGCGGGCACCTCCCGGCCGAGCTGCGCGTGGGGCCAGTTACGCTGCCTGCTCTGCTGCCAGGCGGCCAGCACGGTCTTGCGTCCACCGTCTGTGAGCCGGTACGCCTTGTTTGGCAGTTCCTCAAAGTCGGTGGGGGTCAGCTCGCGCCGGTTGAGCATGGTGAGCGCGAGCCGGTCGGCCAGTAATGGCCGGAACTCTTCCATCATGTCCAGGGCGAGAGCGGGCTTGCCTGGCCGGACGGCGTGTAGGAAGCCGATGTACGGGTCGAGTCCGACCTGGTCGAGTGCGCCCTGCACGGCGACGCGGAGCATGCCGTACAGGAAAGAGAGCAGGCAGTTCAGCGGATCGGTGGGTGGTCGCTTGTTCCGCCCGGACGCCTTCCAGTCCTTACTCTCGCTGAGCAGGTACGGCATGGCGGCGAAGTAGTCGCGTGCGGCGATGCCCTCGACACCGAGTACTTCGTTGGTGTTGGCTGCGGTGGCGAGCAGTTCAAGCCGCCCGGCCAGCAGTTCGGCGCTCGCCCGCAGCGCGGTCTGCCGATGCCCGCTGCTGTCCCGCGCGGTGCGGAGCAGCACTTGGCGCGCGTTGTGTATCTTGCCGGCGACGACGGCGATCGCGATTGGCAGTTGCCGGTCCGGTGAGTCGGCGGCCCGGTGCTGGGCTTGGCGGAGCAGCGGATTGCCGTGGGTGGGGCCGACCAGGCCAGCCCGGAACCGTCCGCTGCCCGTGAGCCAGCTGACCGAGCGGCCGTCGTCGGCGCATCGCAGCAGCAGATCGTCGCTGGGTGTCACACCGCTGAACAGGACCAGGTGGTCGAGCCGGACGAGCGGCAGCAGCCGGCGTCCGGGCTGGTCGGGGTGGTACACCCGGACGGTGTCACCGTCGAGGTGCAGGCTGGTGCCGGGGGTTTGCACGTAGAGGGTGTTGAGCAGCTCAGTCACGCCACTGTCCCAACGGTCGTGGGGTCAACAGGTCGGGTGTGGCCTGCCTCCGGCCGTCGGTCAGCTCGGGCAGGCAGTTCTCGCGCAGTGAGCATCGCCGGCAGCGGGCGTCGTTGCGTGCCGCGGGCAATGCCGGGGTGTCCAACATCCGGCGTACGGCCGCGGTCGCGGCCACGACCCGGTCGAGCAGGTTGGCGTCGATGGGTATCGCGTGTCGGCGCCGTTCGGCGACCGAGTAGATGTAGCCGGTTGGCACGTCGAAGCCGGCTTCGAGGAGGCAAAGCGCCTGCCCGCCGAGTTGCAGCTCGGCGGGCCCGCCGGCTTTGTACCGTCCGACCTTGTATTCGACGGGTGTGGCCGTAACCTTCTCGAACTCGACGATGTCGCAGATGCCGCGTAGGCCGTGGGTGTGGCTCCACACCGGTAGTGACCGGATCACGGTGAGGCCCCGCCGGCGGTGGATGCCGGGCAGGTCGACGGTGGTGTGGCTGAGGTCGCCGCGTACCGTCTCGGCGCTTTCCGCCCAGATGCCTTCGACGTGGATCAGCGCGGTCTGCCGGTGGCAGTAGGCGTAGTGCTCCAGCGCGGACAGCGGCACCTCCCGCAGGTCGGTGCCGCTGTCCGTCGGGTGGTCGCTGGTCACGGCCAGAGGTCGACCAGCTTGGTCAGCTCGACACCGTTCGGCAGTCCCGACTCGTCCATGGTGCGGGTGTAGTCGGTGTGTGCCCGCGCTGCCTTGTCGTCGTTTTTGCGCTTGAGCGTGATGCGCTGGGTGAGGGCGGCCGACGGGGCGACCCCGAACGCGTCAGGGTGGCTGAACACGTAGAGCCCGCACAGCTTCATCTCGCCCCGGGTGGCGGCCCGGTCGTGGTCGAACATGACCGTGATGGCCTGCCACAGAGCGGCCAGGTCATCGCTGGTCACGCCGGTCTTCACCGCGCGCGGCGCGGAGTAGAACGCGTGCGCCCGGTACAGGCCGTACGGGACGGTCCACTTGGAGCCGATCTCCGTGCGCTCCCCCTTGTCGATGTCCTCCTGCCGGGTCTGCGTGACCCGGGTGATGGTGTGGTCGGTGGGCAGGATCGGATCGATGCTGCGGGCGAAGGTGAGCTGGAGCGGGCCGCGGACCTGCCCGGCGCCGCCGCCCTTGCCGGTGCTGAGCACGCCGCCGAACATGCGGATGTCGAAGTAGTGCTGGCACATCCAGCGTTGCGCCTCGTCGGCCTTGCCCGGGTTGGCCTTCAACGCCGCCTCGATCCGGGTGTTCAGGGCGAAGCCGGCCTCGACGAAGATGCCGTAGCGCGGGTCGTCGCCGCGCAACAGCGACACCGTGTCGCGGATCTTGCGCTTGATCGCCACGTCGGTGACCAGGCCCTGTCCGCTCTCGTCGTCGGTACGCGGCTGGTTGCCGGCGTCCGGGTCGCCGTTGGGGTTTCCGTCGCTGACGTCGAACAGCAGGACGGCGTCGTGGCGGCGGGTGGGGTCGAGGTGTGCGGCGGTCATGCGTTGTCTCCTTCGTCGTTGCTGGTCGGCGCCGCGTCGGCGGGCTCCGGAGGCAGGTCGGTCTTCTTCTTGTTCGCGGCGGCCGCGAGTCGTTCGGTGCGCATCTCGGCCCGCTGCTGGTGGTAGCCAAGGATGAACTGGGCCTTGTCGGTCAGCACCGCGCCGTTGGGAATCGCGACGCCGAGCTGGACGAACAGGTCGTCGAGTCGACGTTCGTACGCCTCGGACCAGTTCGGCCGGCGCAGGGGCCCGCGCAGCCGTTTGAGCCACGCCTGCACATTGCGGCGGCCGGAAACGATGACGACCTGTGGGTTGTCGATAGCCCGGCCGAAGTAGCGTTCGGCAAAGGTGGTGTTCAGCTTCTGGTCGGCGACCCGGAACACGGTCCGTTGCAGGTCGTCCATGACGGCGAAGATGCGGCCGGATACGTAGGCCGGCTGCTTGTGCTCCACATTCAAGGTCGGTGTCAGCCTCTCTCGTTCATGCGCGGGCAGGTTCGGATGACGGCGAAGGGCAAGCCGGATCAGTGCGGCCCGGGCCGCGTCGAGCCGGCCGTCGATACGGATCCGGTTGATGACATGGTTGAGCAGCTTCGGCGGCAACGGCCGCTTGAGCAGCGCGGCGCCGAGCAGCCGGTGGAACACGTCGGGCGGTCGGTGCTCGCCGGAAGCCCCGAACCTGGTCCAGGTCCCGGGGCCACCGTTGCGTCCGGCCTCGAACCGCCCCGCCGCCCGGGCCAACTGGGAGACCTTGACCTCCACCACCTCACCGGTCCAGGCGTCAACGATCTTGTGGTCGCCGAACCAGGCCCGGACGTTGTCCTTCACCTGGCGAATCGGCTGCTCAACCCAGTCCCGTACGACCACCCGGGCCACGTTGCCGCCCACGGTCACCGAGCAGTACCGGGACAGATCATCGACCGCCGCTTCCTTGCCGCTGGCGGGACTCGCGATCAGGCTCTGAATCTGGGCCGGGTCCAGCTGCTCCACGGTCGCCCACGGGTCAAACGTCGAGCCGCCCAGCACCCACCAGGCGAGCCGGGCGTTCTGCCCGGACAGTGCGGTGCTGTGCAGCGGATCGGAGAGCAGACCGGTCAGCGCGGTCATGAACTTGAGGCCGCAGTCGGTGCAGATCGGGGTGTTGGTGAGGAACTTCTGCAGCTCGTAGCCGTGCGTGGCCTCGTTCATGCTGACCAGCGAGGCGCTTTGGGTGGCGCCGGGCAGCCACCGCCGAGGAATCTGCTGAGGCACAGTCTTGAGCAACGGCTGCACCTGCCCGCAGACCAGACACAGGCCGGACCGGCCCGAACCCTTCCGGTCGCCGGCCACCCCGGCCCAGAACCGCCGCGCCGCACCGGTGTCCGCCGCGTAGACCCCGTCGACCCAGAAGCCGATCAGGTCACCCCTGCTCCAATCGGCCGGCGGTTGGAGCTCGCTGGCGTGCCCGTCCCGGTAGAAGGCGGCGATGGCCGGGCCCGGGCCGTCCGGTTCGGCGGCGGCCCAGTCGCTGATCAGGGCGCGGAAGGCGTCATACTGCTTCGCAACCCGCTCCGGCTTGGCACCCTCCGAGATCCAGCCGAAGACGTACTCGCCGTTGTCGACAGCGAGCGCGGGCGAGATCCCAACCGTTCGGGTCACCGCCGGCACCAGCCGCTGCGCGCCGAACCGGCGCTGCGGGTCGTCCTTGTCGGCGGTGCTGACAAGGTCTCCCCGGGGTACGCCGTTCGCGTCGATCTCCAGGCTCCACCGCACGGGCTTCCGAGCGTAGAACGCAGGGATGACGTCGGCGCTGGTGTCGGCGTACTCCACCAGACGTTGCAGCAGCACTAGGCCACCTGGCCTTCCACCGGCAGCGCCAACTCGATCCCACGCTCGGGCACGTAGAGCACACCGTCGACGACCCGAGCCGCGAACCACTCCATCCTCGGCTGGGCGGACCTTCCGTCCCGGTGGATGGAGTGCAGCATGATGCCGATCTCCTCGTTGACCTCCGCGCGCCGGGTGTCATCCGGCCAGCCGAACTCGGCGCTGAACTCGCGAGTGCCGAGATACGGCTGCTGGAAGCACGCTCCCTTGCGGACCCGACGACGAAGCTGATCCCGATACGCCGCGACCGGCTTGTCCGCGTGCGCAGCCAACTCGATGTGCGCGTGAATCCGGTACGCCACGTCG
Organism: Micromonospora sp. NPDC047730; assembly: GCF_043204765.1. Taxonomy (NCBI): domain Bacteria; kingdom Bacillati; phylum Actinomycetota; class Actinomycetes; order Micromonosporales; family Micromonosporaceae; genus Micromonospora; species Micromonospora sp. NPDC047730. The sequence continues at coordinate 35,051 of NZ_JBIDCU010000025.1, forward strand.
CGCAAGCAGACGGCGTTGCGCTGATCGCGGTGGGCAGCGGTATCCACCCGGCGGATGCCCTTGATCGCCTCAGACAGCGGCGCGACATCGGAGGTCTCGTTACGCCGCACCGAGAACTGCTTCACCGGCTTGAGCACCTCGATCGCGACAACCTGGTACCGCATCTCCGGCTTCCAGAAGATCGACTCGAGTACGCCCACCGCAGCCGACGGAGTCATCACCGGATAGCTGACCCGCTCCACCTTCAGCTCCGGCCGCGAGAACAGCGCCGCCTCACCACTGACCTGCACAACCACCGGGAGATCACCCTCCGGGCTACGCCTCAGCGTCAGCCCGTTAACCACATCCGTCGTCACAGAACAAATCCCTCCACCTCAAACCAGAGGCAATCGAACATACGATCGAGAATTCACCTAACCACGGGATCAACGCATCCCTCGCACAGCGAGTGCGAGCATGCCTCAGCGGTACGACACTTTTCACCTTCAGGCGACAGATAGATCATCTATTACCGGTCGGACTGCGACCTCGGCAAGAGCAGGGGCGGCCCAGCCGTCCGCCGTCGAAAGACTCGCATCGCTCGACTCAAGACGGCACGCAGGCTCGGACCGGCGCATGCCGCGCCAGCAACGTTTCGATCCTCAGTGCTCACAGGCACTGCAGCCAAAAGCGCGGACAACCTGACGGTCAAGGACCGAGAGCGATTGGAGCTAATACGAACTTCCTTCGGAGTCGCTCAGTGTGCCGCGTTCCGGAGCATTGACCCCGACAATAGCGCAGCTTCGTTGCAGGCGCCGCAGGCCGCCTCCCAAATGTTTGCCACCGCCGACCATCCATGCCACGCTTCTCGCCGTTGACCCAAGAGGACATCCCGATCAGCCAGTTGATCGAGTCAAGGAAGATGCATGGGCAATGATCAAAAAGCCGCATCGGCACCCCGTGCCCAACAAGCGGCCCCTCCCGCCAATCGACTACCACCAAGGATCGTATTGATCTTGGCCGTGGCGATCCAACTAGCGATCGCAGTAGCGCCCAGAGAAGGCGTGACCACCGGGATAACAGTCGGCCTTCTCGCGGTTCTGGCACTAGATCGCCTCATGGAATGAAGCCTCAAGTCGCCAGTCGGGCGAGAAGTGCAGACGCGCGTCCAGGCAACCATTCAGGACCACGATGGCATCTGGCTGTCAGAGAACGAACTGTTCCAGGTTCGGGTCGAGGTTGATGCCGGTGGCGTCGTCATACTCACCCACCCACTCGACCAACACGCCGCGGCGCACCTCGTTGCCGCCGAGGATCGGCCGCATCAGTGCCATCACGCCGGGTTGGCGCAGGGCACTGGGGTGGACGTTCGTCGTGTACGGCTGCAACCGTCGCAGCTTCGCCAAGTCCGGGACAGGCGCCTGGCGCAACTCCTCGACCAGTTGCTCCAGTTCATGTTGCCGTTCAGGTGTTTCGGCACCCTGTGGAGTCACCACGCTGATTCCGTCATCGTTGATCATCCGGAACGCCAGCTTCCGATCCCGCCGCTTGGTGCTCGCGTCCATCGGTCCCTCGGCGACGGTCTCGAACTCCCACCGCCGTCGGGCCTGCTGGATGCGCTGCCCGACGTGCTGGCCGTCGGCGAGATTGAGCAGGTCGTACACGTTGCGGTAGTAGCGTCCGAGCGCCGCCAGGTCGTCCGGGTCGGCTTTGTCCGGTCCGAACTGGCGCCCGGTGCAGCCGACCAGTGTCTTGTACGTGGGCGGCTGCCCGCCGTCCTCCGGCGCGAACACAACAACCCGGCCGCCCTCGGTCATCCGCCCCTCGCGGTTCGCTCGCCCCGCTGCCTGCAGCAGCGAGTCAGCCGGCGCCATAGCCCGGAAAACCAACGGGAAGTCGACGTCCACCCCAGCCTCGATCAGTTGGGTGGCCACAAGCAAGACGCGCTCGCCCCGGCCAAGGCGTACCCGTACCGTCTCCAGCACCCGCCGCCGGTGGTCCGGGCACATCCGGGTGGACAGGTGCCAGGCCACACCATCCAGCTCGGCATCCCGCCACCAATCGAACACCGCCTTGGCGTCCGCGGTCGTATTGACCACGACCAGCGCCGCAGGCTCCGACGCGGCCTGGTCGGCGATGCCGGCCAGCGTTGGCTTCGGGTCGAGCTGCCACTCGTACCGCACCCGGCGCAGATCACTAACCAGCTTCGGCGTGTCGTGGATCAGGTCGGTGCAGGGCACGCCCTTGAACTCATCCAGCGCCCAGAAACTCGGCTGTGTCGCCGAGGAGAGCAGCACGGTCGCGCCGAAGTGCCGCACGAGCAACCGAAGTCCGTCGAGGATCGGCGCGAGCATCGCGTGCGGCAACGCCTGCACCTCGTCCAGCACGATCACCGAGTTGGCCAACCGGTGCACCCGGCGCATCGCCGACGGCTTGCGAGCGTACAACGCTTCAAAGAGCCGGACGAAGGTAGTGACGACGAACGGCGCGTCCCAGTTCTCCGCCGCCAGCCGCGCCCACCGACCGGCGCTCGAGTCGTCGAAGTCAGCCTGACTGTGGTGTTCGAGAACAACCGACTCAGCGCCGTCCTCGTCGAGCAACCTACGATAGACGGCGGCGTTCTGCTCGGTGATAGTGAGGAACGGAACCGCGACGATCACCCGACGCAAGCCATGCTTCTCCGCGTGCCGCAGCGCGAAGCCACCGCCCGCAAGGGTCTTCCCGGCCCCGGTCGGCGCACCGAGCCGGAACACCCCACGATCCCGCTCAGCCGCCGCGAGGCAGTCCGTGTAGACCTGCTCCCGCAGACTGCCGATCAAAGTACCGCCGCGTCCGGCGAGTGCGTCACACCGCCGCTGCTCGAAGAGCTTGTAGAGATGACCGAAGTCGACGTCTGGACGCACCCGTGGACTGGCCAATCCCTGAAAATGCGCGCTGGTGTCCAGGCTGTCCGCGTCGACCAGAGCGCTGTAGCACAGACGCAGCGCCATCTCCCCCACCAGCGGATCTGCCCGCCAGTCCGCCGGCACCAAGTGGTCGAACTGCTCCGGCAGGTCCGGCAACAGCCCGGGCAGTTCCCGCTCAGCGGACGCCGCGTTGCTGGGCGCGTCAGCAAGTCTCCTCCGGAACGCCTCACGCAGACTAGGCGTATCGATCAGTCCACCATGGTGGCCGAAGATCGCATCGGCGAACCCGCCAAGTCCACGCTCATACGCGACCCGGGTACCGAGTGACTTATGGTCGATGCCGACGGGACCGCCCGTGGCCGCGACAGCAGCAAGTTTGTCCTGCCAGGCGCAGGCCGCCTTCCCCACGTCATGCAGCGCACCAAGCCAGTACGCCACGTCACCCCCACCGAACGGGACGGTGAACCGTCGCGCGAGCTCGGCGGTACTACGAAGATGATCAGCAAGATCATGCCACCGACTGCGGCCAGGACCAGGGCTGTGCGCCCAGAGAGTACTCACATCAGACACCGAATCGTCCTTCGAACGTCGTTGGAATGCCTCACCAATCAATGGGGATTTGACACCGGAGCCCTTGATGGTATCGATGGTTGCTGGTTGTCCAGTGGGCCGAGGTGACGCGAAGCAGTCACCGTCTGACGGCAATCGGGCCGGTTGGCGTCGGCAACCGCGCTGCCCGCCCACAGACGGCCAGAACGTACAGGCAACTGCCGATCTTCGACGGGACCGGTCATGGCCGAGGGCGGCTACTGCGGCATTCTGAGCCAGCAGCCGCGCGGCCATGCAACCTACCTCTGCGGTAGCTACGCCAGGGGATGGGGTTCGTTGGTGAGGGCTGTAAGCGCGGCAGCGACCTCCTGGAGGCTCGCCCGCACGTAGGTCGTGGTCGTGCCTACGTCGCCGCAGCTGTCGGAGTGGCCGGCGTAGGCGCGGGCGACGGCGTAGCCGAAGTTACGCTCCACCCACGTCAGCGTCGTGTGCCGCAGCCAGTGCGTGCTGATCTGCTGCACGTACACCCACGGCAGGTGCTCACCGACGCGAACCCACAGGTGGTCATAGCGTCGGTACGCGATCGGGTGCCCGTTCCGGTACCGCAGCAATTGGCCCGTTCCCGTGGCGTGCCGCTCTTCGGCATGCCGCTGCAGGTGTCTCATCAGTGTCGGTGACACCGGCTGCCACCGCACCGTGTCCCCCTTCTCCCGGAGCAGAATCAGGCACTGGTCCGGGTCGAGGTCGACCGGCCGCAACGCCAGCGCACCGCCACGGCGGCACGCCGTCTCGGTATGCAGCCGCAGCAGCAAACTGTCCAACGCCGGATCATCGCCGGTGCTGGCCGCCACGGCGTTGATCTCCGCCAACCGGGTGTCCGCCACTGCCCGCCGGGTGCTCGGCAACCGCCGCGGCTTGGCCACCTTCAGCGCGGGATTGTCCGCCGCCGCGATGAACCCGTCCGCGACCGCCCGCTTGCACAGACACCGCAACGCCGCGATCAGATGCTCCGCCGCACTGCGTCCACCACGGGCGTTACGCCGGGCCACCACGTGCGTCTTGACGTACTCCGCCAACTGCTCGATCTCCGACGGTGTCGGCTCACCCAGCCGCCGCTGTCCCCAGTGGTCCAGGACCCGATTCCAGTACGAGCCATACGCCCGCCTCGTGCCCGCGGTGACGGCCGCCGACACGACCGGCACGTACTCGGCGAACGTCGGCGCCGGTGGCCGCGCTGATGCCGCCTGAACAAGATCAGCCGGCGAGATACCCATCCGCGCCAGCAACAACCGGGCGGCATCCAACTCCGCTCGCCCCGCCGGCGTGTCGCTCATACGCGATCACCGCCAAGGGGCCGCGGCGTGGGCCTGGGCGATCATCGCGTCCAGCGCAGCCGGTGGGTGCACCACGAGCCGGGAGGCGTCCAGGTCGGCCGCCAGGAACACGCGGTCGCCGGCGGTGAGCCCACACCACTGCCGGACCACAGCCGGCAGTCGCAGGTGCCCTTCCTTGGTTACGGCGAACACGCCCTGCTGATCGGCGGCCACGATGATCAGCCCGCGATGTTCCCGAATGTCGAGTCGACGGCCAGGCATCCACCCGAGAGCCTTCATCGCGGTCCGGTCGGCAACGCGTCCACGGGAGTCGAGGGTGACCAGGCCATAGACGGTGCTCGCAGCGCGATGGGAGACGAGTCTCGCCAGCGGCAAGGGCGGTCGTTTGACTGCGCCCCCGGCGGATTTTCCGCGGCCAGCGCTCAGCTGACCTGGCAGAACCACAGCCGGGATGACGGCGGAGACAGCCTGGTTACTCACGCCGCCCACCATCCCGTAAACGGGGCCGCCATGGGCTTACAGAGAGTGAACGAGGGTGGTTGAAGTCCCTCAACCACCGGTCCGCAAAACGTCGCACGAATGCTACGCGGGAGTGTCCGAGGGGGGATTCGACCGTGGTGCGGACGGTGTTGCGATCCTCGCCCGGCGCGGTGGCCGGGCGCAGCCTTGCGAGGCCGACGGGCGGCCGAGCAGGGAGGAACCCCGTTGCGATCCTCACCCGGCGCGGTGGCCGGGCGCAGCCGCTGCCATCCGTCGACGCGCACCAGCGCCTCGTAGTTACGATCCTCGCCCGGCGCGGAGACCGGGCGCAGCGTCCGAGCTCGGCACGCCGTGCCAGCGGCAGATCGCCATGTTGCGATCCACACCCGGCGCGGTGGCCGGGCGCAGCACCCAGGACAGCCAGGCCACCCGGCTGCGCTACAGCACGTTGCGATCCTCGCCCGACGCTGTGGCCGGGCGCAGCCGACGTCGGGGTCTCTCCGGGTGATGCGGACCTCACCGTTGCGATCCTCGCCCGACGCGGTGGCCGGGCGCAGCGCGTTGTAGACCTCGGCGGCCTCCTCGTCGTCGCCGACGTTGCGATCCACGCCCGGCGCGGTGGCCGGGCGCAGCGTGGCCGAGGGCCCGGTGATTGTGCTCCTCCAGGCAGCGGTTGCGATCCTCGCCCGACGCGGTGGCCGGGCGCAGCTCGAGCACACTGCGCCTATCAGCTCGCGATCTTAGGCTGCGATCCTCGCCCGGCGCGGTGCCGGGCGCAGCTCGATGTGCACGTCACCGCCTGCTCCGGGTCGCCCTGGTTGCGATCCTCGCCCGGCGCGATGGCCGGGCGCAGCCGCCGTCCCTACCTGCGTCGGTGATGTGGGTCGGGGTGTTGCGATCCTCGCCCGGCGCGGTCGCCGGGCGCAGCCTCGCGCAGCGCCACGAGGCCGACCAGCGCGCGGTCGTTGCGTTCCTCGCCCGGCGCGGTGGCTGGGCGCAGCACGCGCAGACCGGCAACGCTCAGGCCGAGCGAGTCGCGGTTGCGCTCCTCGCCCGGCGCGGGGACCGGCCGCAGGCGTCGCTGTTCTGGGTCGCCCCGGACACCCGGGTGTTGCAATCCTCGCCCGACGCAGTGGCCGGACGCAGCGCTCGGGTGACAAGTTTGCGCACCGGCGCGTTCGTGCCGTTGCGATCCTCGCCCGGCGCGGTGGCCGGGCGCAGCCCCCCGGTCACCCCCTCCCAGACGCCTGCTGAGGTGCGGTTGCGATCCTCGCCCGGCGCGGTGGCCGGGCGCATCTGCGGGACGCCGACGCGGCTGATGACGCCACCTGGGCGGCCTGCTGCTTACTTGCGGTCCTCGAGATCGAGTCGGTGCCTGTCAGCAGCGGCTTGGGCGCGCACTTCGTTACGGAATGCTTCGTCGATCTCGTCGTCCAGTTCGTCGTCGGACACGTGGTCCTCGAGGTCGGTTGAGGAGACGGCGTACTCGCGGTAGAGAAGCCAGCATCCGCGAATGCCGGACAGTAGGTCCTCGAGCATGTCGCGGGCGGGACGCAGCGGGTCCAGAGTGGTCAGCCGAATCGTCGTGATCTCGCCAACCGCTTCGCCTCCGCCCGCCCTGACCTGCTCGGCTTCTTCGTCGGCTTCCTCGATCTTCTCTCGTAGGTCATCGATGTCGGGTGCCTCGCCCTCAGCGACCGCCATGGCCTCGCAGATCATCCTGGTCACCACGTCTGTCGGCGACAGGCCGATCTCCATCCGCTCCAGGAGCGCCGTGGGTGTCGCGTGCGGCAGCGCTTCGATGTCGTCGGCCTCTACCAGGACGTCGCTTGCGGCACCTTTGGAGGCCTCCGCCGCCACGTCGGCGGCTGCCTGCAGCCAGTGCGCCGCCGCCACGCACGCCGAGGTCGGATCAAGCTCCAGAAACAACTCTTCTCCGCCAAGCGGGTCATTCATCAGAATCCGGTCGGCAGCGGCGACCTGGACCGGCGAGGCAGCTTGGCGCGTCAGTTGCACGGCCTGCGCCGAGCGTCCCGACAGGTCCCCCAGTTCGGCACCCTCCACCGCCGCGAACTCTGCCTCGACATCGGCAACCACCGCAGCAGTGAGATCCGCGTCCGCGGCAGCGTGCAGGCAACGGCCCACTCGATGGGCGCGTTCCTCCACCGGGTCGTACGACACCATCAACATCCCGTTGCTGTCAGGCAAGCTCGGCTTCCTGATACGAGCGGCCACGGAAGCGAACTCGTTCCGGGTCTGCTCTCGCCGCCACCCCTCGGTATTGATCTCCAAGCTGTCGGCGGCGCTCGCTGGATGCGTATAGCAGCGCCAGAGCGCCTCGGACAGGCCCGACAACTCGGCCGCCAGCGCCAGCCGCTGTCTCGGCTCGATACTCGCCGCCAGCGATGCGACCCGAATCGCGACAGACCCGTAGCCGGTCTCCCAGATCGCCAACAGCTCACTGCGACTCTCGTCGATTGCGTACCGCGTCATCGCCGCCCTCCCCGAAACCGCCGCAGCCTACCGGTAACGACGCGATCACGCACGGCCCTGCCGTGCGTGATCGCGTCAGCCAGCGAACTACACTCGCTCGCCGATTCCCAGCCGGGCCTGCGTCTCCTGCGCCCGCTCGGCCGCCGCACTCGCACCGTAGTGACGGGGCATGTCATCGGATGCCCAGCCGAGCAGCAGCATGAGATCGCCGGTGTCTCCCCCGGCACGCTTCCACTCGTGGGCAAAGGTGTGGCGCCACCGGTGCGCGTGCACGTCCGGCACTCCGGCCGCCTTACCCAGCCGCTTGAGGAGGATCTTGATGCCATTCGGAGTCAAGGGGGCCGCGCCGCGCTCGGCCAACCACAGCTGAGGCAGTGCGGCGCCCTTGTGCTTGCCCCGGGCCCGTAGATAGCGACTGAGAGCCCTGGCGGTCTTGGGTCCGAACCGTACCCGGCGGTCCTTGGCACCCTTGCCATGGAAGTGCACCGACTCGGTGTTCAGGTCGACATCGGCCACGAGGAGGTTGCCCACCTCGGACAGCCGAGCACCGGTGTTGCAGTACAGCCGAATCAGCGCCTCGTCGCGCAAGTTGACGAAGCCCTTGCCCTTGCACGCATCGAGGAGCTTGCCGGTGTCCTCGTCGCGCAGAACCGGGATCAGCTTCCGGGGTGTCTTCGGCTGCCGAACCCGCTCCATCGGCGAGCGGTCGATGGCCTGCTCGTCGACGAGCAGCCACTTGAAGAACTGCTGCAGCCCCTTGTGCTTGTTCAGCGCGGTCGACGCGGACCGGGTGTCGATCATCCAGGCCTGGAACGCCTCCACGTGCGCCCGCGTCACCACGCACGGGTCGTCAGCCGCATCATCGGCGTCCGGATCCGGGGACGACTCCCCCAGATACCGACCCAACTGCGCCCCAGCGAGAAGGTAGTTGTAGCGGGTGGTCTCCGGGTAGTTCCCGGCCCGCAGCGACCGATCCCAGTCCCGAAGGAACCCGGCCCAGGTCCGGGACAATCCGACGGTGAGCTTCTGAAGATCGAGGAGTGGCATCGCAACCTGCCCGAGTCAAGGAGTCCAACAGCGGCGTGCTAGACCAGGCATCCATGCCAAGCAATGAAAAGAGGGTTTCCGCAAGTCTCTGACCTGCGGAAACCCTCTCGCTGTCGGGACGGCCGGATTCGAACCGACGACCCCTTGACCCCCAGTCAAGTGCGCTACCAAGCTGCGCCACGTCCCGATGCCCCCGCGCGGATCTCCCCGCGACAGCCGGTACAGCTTAGCGCACGATCATCCCGTCGTCCGCACTGGCCCCTCCCGCCCCCGAGCCGCGTCGCCCACCTCACCACCCGCAGAGCATCCTAGGAGGATAGGTCAGAAAATGGGAGCGGAAAATGCCGGATGGGAGCGGTGCTCCCATCCGGCATCAAGGTCCGGCCAGGGTCAGCCGTGCGCCTTACCGCGGCCACCTGGGCCTAGCTTCTTGCGGGGGCGTACCGAGATCTCGATCGGGCTGCCCTCGAAGCCGAACTCCTCGCGCAGCTTGCGCTCGACGAAGCGCTGGTAGCCCGCGTCCAGCGGACCGGTGGTGAACAGCACGAAGCGCGGCGGGGCCACACCGGCCTGGGTGGCGAAGAGGATCTTCGGCGCCCGACCGCCGCGCACCGGGTGCGGGGTGGCCTGCACCAGGGCGGTCAGCCACGAGTTGAGCTGCGCCGTCGGCACCCGGGTCTCCCAGCTCGCCAGGGCCTTGCGCAGCGCCGGCGCGAGCTTGTCGACCGCCCGGCCGGTCCGCGCCGACAGGTTGAGCCGGATCGCCCACGGGATCCGGCGCAGCTCGCGCTCGATCTCCTTGTCCAGGTAGTACCGGCGGTCGGCGTCGACCAGGTCCCACTTGTTGAAGGCGATCACCAGCGCCCGGCCGGCCTCGGTGACCATGGACAGGATCCGCTGGTCCTGCTCGCTGATGACCTCGCTGGAGTCGAGCAGCACCACCGCGACCTCGGCGGCCTCGATCGCCGACGCGGTCCGCAGGCTGGCGTAGTACTCGGTGCCGCTGGCCTTGCCCACCCGCTTGCGCAGGCCCGCCGTGTCCACCAGCTGCCAGGTCTCCCCGCCGATCTCGACGAGGCTGTCCACCGGGTCCACCGTGGTGCCCGCCACCGAGTCCACGACCGCCCGCTCCTCGCCCGAGAAGCGGTTCAGCAGGCTGGACTTGCCGACGTTCGGCCGGCCGACGAGGGCCACCCGACGCGGGCCGCGCGGGCGGTGCTCGACGATCTTCGGGGCCTCCGGCAGCGCGTCCATGATGGCGTCGAGCAGATCGCCCGAGCCGCGGCCGTGCAGCGCCGACACCGCGTACGGCTCGCCGAGGCCGAGCGACCACAGCGAGGTCGCCTCCATCTCGATGGAGGTGTTGTCGGCCTTGTTCGCGACCAGGATCACCGGCTTGGCGCTGCGGCGCAGCATGCGTACCGCCGCCTCGTCCACATCGGTCGAGCCGACCATCGCGTCGACGACGAAGAGCACCACGTCGGCCGTGGCAACCGCCGCCTCGGCCTGCGCCGCGATCGCGGCCGCCCGGTCCTTGGCGTCGGGCTCCCACCCGCCGGTGTCCACCACGGTGAACTGCCGGCCCGCCCACTGCGCGTCGTACGGGACGCGGTCCCGGGTCACCCCGGGGATGTCCTCGACGACCGCCTGCCGGCGGCCGATGATCCGGTTGACCAGGGTCGACTTGCCCACGTTGGGACGGCCGACCACGGCCACGACCGGCTGCGGGCCGGTCACTTCCTCGGTGTCGACGTCCGGCTCCCGCAGCTCCACCCAACCGTCTGCGTCGGTCATGCCACTCCCCGCTCGGTCAGCAGGTCACGCAGCCGCGCGACGACCTCGTCGATGCCCAACTCGGTCGTGTCCAGCATCACGGCGTCGGCGGCCTGCGCCAGCGGGTCGGCCTTGCGGGTCGAGTCGAGCCGGTCCCGCCGGGCCAGGTCGGCCGCGGTGGCCGCCACGTCGGTGGCGTCCTCGGCGCTGCGCCGGGCGGCCCGGGCCGCCTCGGAGGCGGTGAGGTAGACCTTCAGGTCGGCGTCCGGCGCCACCACGGACCCGATGTCGCGGCCCTCGACCACGATCCGGCCGGCGTGGGCGATCATCTCGCGCTGCCGGGTGACCAGCAGCGCGCGCACCGCCGGCACGGCGGCCACGGCGGAGACCGCCCCGGTGACCTCCGGGCCGCGGATCTCGGCGTCGACGGTCACGCCGTCGGCGGTCACGCCGTACCCCGTGGGGTCGGTGCCGATGCGCAGGTCCACCTCGCCGGCGACCTTGGCCACCGACTCGGTGTCGGTCAGGTCGACACCGGAGCGCAGCACGGCCCAGGTGATGGCCCGGTACATGGCGCCGGTGTCGAGGTAGCGAGCACCGAGGCCGACGGCGAGCCGCCGCGAGACGGTGGACTTACCCGAACCGGACGGCCCGTCCACAGCGACCACGCAGCGCCCGGCCCGTACGTTTTCCTCCACCGTTGTCCTCCTCAGCCCGTACCCCACGAAACGCCCACCGCGTCCCGCGAGCGGTTTCCACACGTCCTCAATCATGCCCGGCGGCGCGCGAGGTCGCCGCCGGCCGCCGGGCCGCCACGGAGCCTACCGGCAGCCGTACCCGCGAGCCGGCCGGTCAGTCACCCACGGCCTTGAACAGGGCGGCGACCTCCGCGTTGGTCAGCCGCCGGGTGCGTCCGGCGCGCAGGTCACCCAGCCGGATCGGCCCGATGGCGGTACGCACCAGCCGGCTCACCGGGTGGCCCACCTCGGCGAGCAGCCGCCGGACGATGTGCTTGCGCCCCTCGTGCAGGCTCAGCTCCACCTGGGCGGTCCTGCCCAGGGTGTCCACCACCCGGAAGGAGTCGACCTTCGCCGGGCCGTCCTCCAGCTCCACGCCGGCCGTCAGCCGCTTGCCGAGGTTGCGCGGGATCGGCCCGGACACCTCGCAGAGGTAGGTCTTCTGCACCCCGTACGACGGGTGCATCAGCTTGTGCGCGAGAGTGCCGTCGTTGGTGAGCAGCAGCAGGCCCTCGCTGTCGGCGTCGAGCCGCCCGACGTGGTAGACCCGCTGCTCCACCCGGTTGCCGAGGAAGTCGGCGAGCGCCGTCCGCCCCTTCTCGTCGGCCATGGTGGAGACGACCCCGCGCGGCTTGTTCATGGCCAGGTAGACCAGGCGGGTGTCGGCGACGAGGCGCTCGCCGTCGACGTGGATGACGGCGGTGGCCGGATCGACCTTGTCGCCGAGCTGGGCGACCCGCCCGTTGACGGTGACCCGGCGGCGGAAGATTAGGTCCTCGCAGGCGCGCCGGGAGCCCACGCCGGCGGCGGCCAGCACCTTCTGGAGACGCTCGGCCCCCTCGAAGACGGGCGTGTCGGGGCGGGGGGTGCGGTCATCGCGTGGCATCGGCAAGCTCTTCTACGTCGTCGGGAAGGAACGGGGCCAGCGGCGGGAGGTCGTCGACGCTGTTCAGCCCGAGCTTCTCCAGGAACATCGTGGTGGTCCGGTAGAGGAACGCCCCGCTGTCCGGTTCGGCGCCGCACTCCTCCACCAGCCCGCGGGAGACCAGGGTACGGATCACCCCGTCGCAGTTGACACCCCGGATGGCGGAGATCCGCGACCGGGTCACCGGCTGCTTGTAGGCGACCACGGCGAGTGTCTCCAACGCGGCCTGGGTCAGCCGCACGGACTGCCCGTCCAGCACGAACCGTTCCACGTAGGTCGCGTATTCCGGGCGGGTGTAGAGACGCCAGCCACCCGCGGCCCGGCGCAGTTCGAAGCCGTGCCCGGCGGCGGTGTAGCCCGCGGCGATCTCGTCGAGCATCGGCCCGATCCGCTCGGCGGGCTGCTCCAGCACCTGGGCGAGCGTCAGCTCGCTGACCGGCTCGTCGACGACCAGCAGGATCGCCTCCAGCGCCCCGCGCAGCTCCGCGTCGTCGAGTTCCGGCGCCGGCGCGGGTGCCGGCGCCGACCGCCGCCGCCCGGCCGGCTGCTTCGTCGGTACGCCCGCAGCCGCGTCCCGTGCCGCGGTCTCCGCCTGCCCGGCGCCCTGTGCCGCCGGGTCAGGCCGCTCCGCGCCCTGTACCGCCGTCTCGCCCTGTTCGGCGCCCTGCTCCGCCGCGGCTGTCCGCTCCGCGCCTCGTTCCGCCGTCTCGCCCTGCTCGGTGCCCTCCCCCGCGGCGTCCCCGAGGGTCTCCCCCGTGCCGCCGACCGGCGCGGCGGGGACGTCGGAGGGATCCGGCACCTCCGGGGGCAGGTCGTTGCCAGGATCACCCGAAGGCGACTCGGCCGGCGGGGTGGGGCGCTGCCAGGGTGGGATCCAGGCGGCGGCCTGGTCCGCCAGGGAGTCCCGGCGCTCCTCGCTGCTCATCCGGTCTGCTCCTCCGTCGTCGTCGCCGTCCCGTCCCCGCCCGCCGCCGCGCCCGCCCCGGCCTCGTGGACCGGCCCCGCCGCACTCGCGTCGGCGACCGGCGGGCCCGCGGGCGACGTCTGGTCCGCCGGTTCGGCGGGGGTGCCGGCGTACTCGTCGATGTGCAGGTCCGGGCCGCCCTCGGCGGGGCCGGTCCAGCGTACGGTCAGCTCCTCCAGGGCCTGCTCCTGGACGAAGGCGACCAGGCCCTCCCGGTAGAGCTCCAGCAGCGCCAGGAACCGGGCCACCACCTCCAGGGTGGCGTCGCAGTCGGCGCAGAGCAGCGAGAAGGTGGCGGTGCCGGCCCGGCGCAGCCGCTCGGTGATGATCGCCGCGTGCTCCCGGACGCTGACCCGGACCATGTGCACGTGGGCGATCGACACCTCCGGCACCGGCTTCGGCGTCATCGCCCTGATCGCCAGCTTCAGCAGCCGCTCCGGGCCGATGCCGAGCACCAGGTCCGGCAGGGCCTCGGCGTACCGGGGCTCCAGGGTGACCGCCCGGGGGTAGCGCCGGCCGCCGACCTCCTCCAGCGCGGCGATGTGCGCCGCCGCCTCCTTGTACGCCTTGTACTGCAGCAGCCGGGCGAAGAGCAGGTCCCGCGCCTCCAGCAGGGCGAGGTCCTCCTCGTCCTCGACCTCGGCGGCGGGCAGCAGCCGGGCGGCCTTGAGGTCGAGCAGGGTGGCGGCGATGAGCAGGAACTCGCTGGCCTCGTCCAGGTCCCACTGGTCGCCCATGGCCCGGATGTACGCGATGAACTCGTCGGTGACCCGGTGCAGCGCCACCTCGGTGACGTCGAGCTTGTGCTTGCCGATCAACTGGAGCAGCAGGTCGAACGGGCCGGTGAAGTTGGCCAGCCGGACGGTGAAACCGCCGCTCTCCGCCGCCTCGGGCACGCCCCCGGGACCCGTCGGCACCTCGGCGGCCGGCACGGGCGGCTGCTCCGGCGTCGCGGGCGGATCGAGGGGTGGCGCGGTCACCGGAAGACCGTAGTCCACGCCCCGGACGCCTCGGCGCGAAGGTGCACCCCGGGCCTACCGCTCCGCCTGGGCGGCGATCACCTCGCGGGCGAGCTGGCGGTAGTTGCGGGCGCCGGACGAGGCCGGGTCGAGCGTGGTGATCGGGGCACCGGCGACGGTGGACTCGGGGAACTTGACGGTCTTGGTGATCACCGTCTGGTAGACCTTGTCGCCGAACGCCTCCACCACCCGCTGGAGCACCTGTCGGCAGTGGGTGGTGCGGCTGTCGTACATGGTGGCGAGGATGCCCTCGAGCTCCAGGTCGAAGTTGAGCCGCTCGCGCACCTTGTCGATGGTGTCCAGCAGCAGGGCGACACCGCGCAGGCTGAAGAACTCGCACTCCAGCGGGATGAGCACGCCGTGCGCGACGGTGAGCGCGTTGATCGCCAGCAGGCCCAGCGAGGGCTGGCAGTCGATCAGGATGTAGTCGTACTCCTTGCGGATCGACCGGAGCACCCGGGCCAGGGCCATCTCCCGGGCGACCTCGTTGACCAGCTGGATCTCGGCCGCGGAGAGGTCGATGTTGGCCGGCAGCAGGTGCAGCCCCGCCACGTCGGTCTTGATCAGGACGTCCTCGGCGGTGACGTCGTCCTGCATGAGGAGGTTGTAGACCGACAGGTCGAGGTTGTGCGGGTTGACCCCCAGCCCGACCGAGAGAGCGCCCTGCGGGTCGAAGTCGACCAGCAGCACCTTGCGGCCGTATTCGGCCAGCGCGGCGCCCAGGTTGATGGTCGTGGTGGTCTTGCCGACGCCGCCCTTCTGGTTGGCCATCGCGATGATCCGGGCCGGGCCGTGCCGGTCGGTCGGCATCGGCTCGGGGATCGGCTTGCGCATCGTGTAGGCCGCCGGATCCGCCGGGCCGAGATCCGCCCCGAGCGTGGCCTGCTGCTCGCGGAGCTCCGACGTCCAGGTCTCGGCACGGTCACCGTTGCCAGCCATGTCCTCGTTGCCCCCTCCCGACGACCACCCGGCGTCGGAGCCGTCCGACGTCCTGCGCGGCGCCGCTGCGCACCCCGTCTGCCTCGCCCCAGGAGGTCCGCGCCGATGCCGACTGTACGCCACCGGCCGACGGGCCGGTCGCACCCGCTCGGCGTGTCGCCGCCCCGCCGACCAGGCCACCCCCGGCGGACCGGCCGACGCCCACCGGCCGGACGGTCGACGGGTCAGCCGCGGGCCCGGGGATGGGCGGTGGCGTACACCTCGCGCAGCCGTTCCACGGTGACCAGCGTGTAGACCTGGGTGGTGGTCACCGAGGCGTGGCCGAGCAGCTCCTGCACCACCCGCACGTCCGCGCCGCCGTCGAGCAGGTGGGTGGCGTAGGAGTGACGCAGGGTGTGCGGGGAGACCGCCTGCGACCCGTCCACCGGCAGGCCGGCCCGCTGGGCGGCGCGGCGCAAAATGGTCCAGGCCCCCTGGCGGGACAGCGCGCCGCCGCGGGCGTTGAGGAACACCGCCGGGGTGCCCCGGCCGGCGGCGGCCAGCCCGGGCCGGGCCCGCACCAGCCAGGCGCGCAGCGCCTCGACCGCGTACCCGCCGATGGGGACCAGCCGGGTGCGGCCGCCCTTGCCGCGCAGGACGACGGTGCCCTCGCCGACGTCGAGGTCGTCGACGGCCGCGCCGACCGCCTCGGAGATCCGCGCCCCGGTGCCGTACAGGAACTCCAGCAGCGCCCGGTCGCGCAGCGCGAGCGGCGCCCCGTCGCCGGTGGCGGTCACGGCGCCGGCGGTCTCCAGCAGCCGGACCACGTCGTCCACCGGCAGCGCGCGGGGCAGCCGGCGCGGCGGGGTGGGCGGCCGGACGTCGCGGCTGGGGTCGCCGCCGGCCAGCCCCTCGCGCAGCGCGAAGCGGTGCAGCCCGCGCACCGCGCTGGCCGCCCGCGCCGCGGACGAGACCGCCAGCGGCGGGTGCGCGTCGTCGCCGGCCCGCAGCCGGGACAGGTGCTCCTCGACCTGGCCGGGGCCGACCGCCGCCAGGTCCGGCACCCCGGCCGCCGCCAGGGTGGCCAGGTAGCGCTCCAGGTCCCGGCGGTACGACGAGAGCGTGTTCGCCGACAGTCCCCGTTCGACGGTGAGGTGGTCCAGGTAGCCGCGGACGGCACGGCGCAGGGCCGGCGCGGGCTCCGCGCCCGCGCCGGCCCCGTCCGGTGTGCCGGTCAGCCCGCCGCCCCTCAGGCCAGCGCGTCGGCCAGCGGCAGGGCCCGCATGCCGTGCGCCTCGGCGACCGGGCCGTAGGTGACCTGGCCGTCGTGGGTGTTCAGGCCCAGCGCCAGCGCCGGGTCGCGGCGCAGCGCCTCCCGCCAGCCGTGGTTGGCCAGCTCCAGGGCGTACGGCAGGGTGACGTTGGTCAGCGCGTAGGTGCTGGTGTGCGGCACGGCGCCCGGCATGTTCGCCACGCAGTAGAAGATCGACTCGTGGACCTTGTAGGTCGGGTCGGCGTGCGTGGTGGGACGCGAGTCCTCGAAGCAGCCGCCCTGGTCGATGGAGATGTCGACCAGCACGCTGCCCGGCTTCATCCGGGAGACCAACTCGTTGGAGATCAGGGTCGGGGCCTTCGCGCCGGGCACCAGCACCGCGCCGATGACCAGGTCCGCGTCGAGCACGGCCCGCTCGATCTCGTACGCGTTGGAGGCGACCGTCTGGAGGTGGCCGCGGTAGATGGCGTCGGCCTGGCGCAGCCGCGCGACGTTCTTGTCCAGCAGCAGCACCTCGGCCTGCAGGCCGAGCGCGATCGCGGCCGCGTTCATGCCGGAGACGCCGGCGCCGATGACCACGGTCTTCGCGGCGTACACGCCGGAGACGCCGCCCATCAGGATGCCCCGCCCGCCGCCCTGCGCTTGCAGGTGGTACGCGCCGACCTGCGGGGCGAGCCGGCCCGCCACCTCGGACATCGGGGCGAGCAGGGGCAGCGACCGGTCCGGCAGCTCCACCGTCTCGTAGGCGATGCCGGTCACCTTGCGGTCGAGCAGCGCATCGGTGCATTCCTTGGACGCGGCCAGGTGCAGGTAGGTGAAGAGCACCTGCCCCGCGCGCATCCGGTGGTACTCCTCGGCGACCGGCTCCTTGACCTTGAGCACCAGCTCGGCGGTGTCCCACACCTCGTCGGCGGTGGCCAGGATCTTGGCCCCGGCGGCGGCGAAGTCGTCGTCGCTGATGCTGGACCCGACCCCGGCACCGGCCTCGACGAAGACCTGGTGACCGCTGCGGACGAACTCGTTGATGCCCGCCGGCGTGATCGCCACGCGGTACTCGTGGTTCTTGACCTCGCGGGGGATTCCGACCTTCACGATGCAGACACCTCTCTCCGGGGCTGCGCTCCCCCGACTGCTCGGCGCCACGACGGCCCCTTTGCCGCCGCGGTCCACCGGTCCCGTCGGCGGCAGTCTAGGCGCGCCGCCGCCCGAAATGAGCCAGCACAGTGACATCCGGTGCCCGCCCACCCTGACGAAGTGTCAGGCGTCGACCCGGCCGACGGTGGGACGCCACCTCAGCCGTCAGGACAGTGTTCGTCCATTATCGTCCCATCCAGTGGGTCCCGCTGCGGACACGACGAGAGTGGATCACTAGGGTGTCGCCTCATGACCACACCTCCTTACCAGCCCGGGTACCCGACGGGCGTTTCCGACAAGAGCAAGCTCGTCGCCGGTCTCCTCGGCATCTTCCTGGGCGGCTTCGGTGCCGGCCGGTTCTACATGGGCGACACCAAGACCGGTGTCCTCCAGCTCGTGGTGAGCCTTGTGACCTGCGGCTTCGGCAGCATCTGGGGCCTCATCGACGGCATCCTGATCCTCGTCAACGGCGGCGTCGACGGGCAGGGCCGGCCGCTGCGCGACTGACCCGACCGGAACGACGAAGGGGCCGTGCGGCGAACCGCACGGCCCCTTCCCGTGTACCACGTCGTCCGGCACGGCCGGCTCAGCGCGGCGCTGGCGTGTCCGCCCGACGCAGCGCCGACCAGCCGGCGTCGCGGCCCCTGGCGGCGGCGAGCAGCCCGGCCACGCAGGACGCGTTGGTGATCTCCCCCGCGAGGACCATGCCGACCGCCTCGTCCAGGTCGATCCGGACGACCTGGAGGTCGGCCTCCTCCTCGCTGCGCTCGTGGCGCCGCTCGGCCGGCACGTCGGTCAGCTCCCGGGCCAGGAACACCCGGACCAGCTCGTTGGTGAAACCCGGCGAGCTGTGCAGGTCGACCAGGACGTCGAGCTGTCCCGCGACGAGGTCGACCTCCTCGGCCAGCTCCCGGGCCGCGGCGGCGGCCAAGTCCTCGCCGGAGACGTCGGTCAGCCCGGCGGGCAGCTCCCACAGGTGCCGCCCGACGGGGTGGCGGTACTGGCGGATCAGCACCACCTGGCCGGCGGAGTCGAGCGCCACCACGGCCACCGCGCCGACGTGCCGGACGAAGTCCCGGACTCCCGTCCCGCCGCCCGGCATGGTCACCTCCTCGCTGACCACGTCGAAGATCCGGCCGCGGTAGCGCTCGGTGCGGGAGCGCACCTCGTAGCGGTGCTCGACGGCGCTGCTGTGCCCGGTGGCCTGCTCGCTCCGCTCGCTCACGAGGCCGACGCCGCCTTCGCGGCGGCGCCGCCGTTGCGGGCGGCCTTCTTCGCCGCCGCGTTCTCCGCCGCCTCCAGGTCCACCGGGAGCTGGTCGGCCTCGGAGTACGCCACGGCCGCCTTGACGAAGGAGGCGAACAGCGGGTGCGGCCGGGTCGGGCGGCTCTTCAGCTCCGGGTGCGCCTGGGTGGCCACGAAGAACGGGTGCAGGCCGCGGTCCAGCTCGATGAACTCGACCAGCCGGCCGTCCGGCGAGGTGCCGGAGAAGCGCAGGCCCGCCTTGGTGAGCTGGTCCCGGTAGGCGTTGTTCACCTCGTACCGGTGCCGGTGCCGCTCGCTGATCTCGGTGCTGCCGTACGCCTCGGCGACCAGCGAGCCCTCGGCCAGCTTCGCCGGGTACGCCCCGAGCCGCATCGTGCCGCCCAGGTCGCCCCTGCCGGCGACGATGTCCTCCTGGTCGGCCATGGTGGCGATGACCGGGTGCTTCGCCTCCTCGTCGAACTCCAGCGAGTTGGCGCCCTCCAGGCCGGCCAGGTGCCGGGCCACCTCGATGGTCATGCACTGCAGGCCGAGGCAGAGGCCGAGCAGGGGGATGCCGTTCTCCCGGGCGTACCGGGCGGTGCCGATCTTGCCCTCGATGCCGCGCACCCCGAAGCCGCCCGGGATGACGATGCCGTCGACGCCGGCCAGGGCGGCCGCGGCGCCGGTCGGGGTGACGCACTCGTCGCTGGGCACCCAGCGCAGCTGCACCCGGGCCCGGTGACCGAAGCCGGCGGCCCGGATCGCCTCGCTCACCGACAGGTACGCGTCGGGCAGGTCGACGTACTTGCCGACCACGGCGACGGTGACGGTGTGCCGGGGCTGGTGCACCCGGTCCAGCAGGTCGTCCCAGCTGGCCCAGTCCACGTCGCGGAAGGAGAGGCCGAGCCGGCGCACCACGTACGCGTCGAGGCCCTCCCGGTGCAGCACCTTGGGGATGTCGTAGATGCTCGGCGCGTCCGGGGCGGCGGTGACCGCCTCGCGGTCGACGTCGCAGTAGAGCGACAGCTTCTGCTTGACCTTGTCGGGGATCTCCCGGTCGCAGCGCAGCACCAGCGCGTCGGGCTGGATGCCGATGCTGCGCAGCTGGGCCACCGAGTGCTGGGTCGGCTTGGTCTTCAGCTCCCCCGACGGCGCCAGGTACGGCACCAGCGAGACGTGCAGGTAGAAGCAGTTGTCGCGGCCCAGGTCGTGGCGGACCTGCCGGATCGCCTCCAGGAACGGCAGCGACTCGATGTCGCCGACCGTGCCGCCGACCTCGGTGATCACGACGTCCGGCACCTGGCCGTCGTCGTCCGGGTCGGCCATGGCCAGGATCCGCGACTTGATCTCGTTGGTGATGTGCGGGATGACCTGGACGGTGTCGCCCAGGTACTCGCCGCGCCGCTCCTTCGCGATCACGTCCGAGTAGATCTGGCCGGTGGTGACGTTCGCCTTCCCGGAGAGTGCCCGGTCCAGGAAGCGCTCGTAGTGCCCGACGTCGAGGTCGGTCTCGGCGCCGTCCTCGGTCACGAAGACCTCACCGTGCTGGAACGGGTTCATCGTCCCCGGGTCGACGTTGAGGTAGGGGTCGAGCTTCTGCATGACCACGCGCAGGCCGCGCGCGGTGAGCAGGTTGCCGAGGCTGGAGGCGGTGAGGCCCTTACCCAGCGAGGAGGCGACGCCCCCGGTGACGAAAATGTGCCTGGTCGTCCGTGCTGAAGGGGCCAAGGCCTGCTCCCGTGTCGTCTGTCGCGGTCGTGCAGACCGCCGTGCCGATCAGCAAAGTGATCACGCGATCCACGGGATTCCACGGTAACACCTCACCCGACCCCGCCGCCCGGCGCACCCGTACCGGCCGTCCGGGTGTCGCCGGCCCGCTCAGGAGGCCGTGACCTCGGTCGATGGCCGGCCGGCCGGCGCGTCCGGCCCGGCGACCGGATCCGCGGTGCTCGCCCCGGCGCCCGCCGCCCCCGGGCCGTCCGGGCCGCCGTCGTCCGATCCCCCGCCGCCGCCCGGCCCGTCGCCGGCCCCGCCCGGCCCGCCGTCGCTCTGGCGGGCCGCGTCGGGCTGGGTGCGGTCGGTCGAGTGGTCGAGCACCCGCAACGCGGCCAGCGCCGCCATCGGCACCACCAGGGCGCCGGCCGCGCCGGCCACGTCCAGGGCGTCGCCGCCCAGCACCCCGCCGATCACCGCGGCGACGGCGGTGCCGGCCATCGCCGCCCGCATCGCCGGGTAGATGCCGAACAGCCGCATCAGCCCGCCCCACGGCTGGAGCAGGGCGAACCAGACCAGCAGGGCGCCGGCCAGGGCCAGCACGGTCAGCGGGCTGTTGACCAGGGTGTCGAAGTTGGCGGTGCTGGAGCGGTGCACGGTGAGCCCGCCGGTGCCGTCGCCGACGGCGGCCAGGAAGCGGCCGAGGCTGCCCCGCTCGGCGGCGGGGCGGCGCAGGTCCAGCACCGCGAAGCCGATGGTCAGCGCCAGCCCGGCCATGGTCGCCCAGGCCAGCCGGCTGATCGTCAGCCAGCCGCCGGCGCTGATCGCGGCGGCGACGCTCAGCCCGGCGGTCAGCGCGATCGCGCCGACCGGGTCGGACCCCAGGTACGGGCTGCCGACGACCACCACGGCCGCGCCGCCGACGACCACCATGACGGTCGGCCGCCAGGACCGGCGGACCCGCTGGGCCAGCCACCCCGCGCTCAGCAGGGCGCCGGCCAGGAACACGCCGAGCCCGACGGTGCCCAGCCCGGCGTACCGGCCGCCCTCCAGGGCCGAGTAGCCGACCACCCCGTTGAGCTGGAGGCGGGCGCCGGTGAGCACGTCCACCCCGACGGCCAGCGCGGTCAGCCCCGCCACCGCGCCGAGCGGGCCGAGGGTGCTCGCGTACCCCGGCGCCAGCCGGACCACCGCGGTCGCGGCGACCAGCAGCAGCACGGTCACCCCGGCGAAGTAGACGCCGGCGTGGTCGCCGCGCCACCACGGCACCGCGTCGGCGAGCAGGGCCGCCGGCACGGCCAGGGCGGCCCCGATCAGCAGCAGCTCGACGACCGACACGACCCGCCGCGACACCGGCTCCGGGCCGTACGGGCCGGCGTGCCGGCGGGCCCGGCGCAGCAACGGCAGCACCGCCACCGCCAGGACCACCTGGACGCCGGCGAGCAGTGCGAAGAACCAGTCCGCCACCCGCCGTTGGGCGGCCGCCTCCCGGTCGGCGTCGGCGGGCTGTGCGATCGCGGTGGCCAGGTCCGCCGGCCGCCCGGCGACCGATTCGGCCGGCCGACCGAGGAAGAGCCGCTCGGGCATCGGCCGGCCCAGCGCGGTGAGCGCGGTCGGTGCGAGGTCGACCAGTTGCAGGTAGCCCTCCCGGCCGGTGCTGGCCGAGGTGAGCCACCCGCGCTCCCAGCCCGGCCCGTCGGCGACGGCCACGTGCAGCCGGGACGGCACCTCGGTGTCGGACACCCCGGCGACGATCACCAGCGAGCGGGGCGGCCGGGCGGCGAGCACCCGGGCCAGCCGGGCGTCGGCCTCCCGGGCCGCCGCGGCCCGGGCCGCCGGGTCCTCGCCGGCGACCGTGCCGAGGTCGACGATGCTCAGCACGCACGAGCCGAGCAGCTCGGCGGGGTCCTCGGGCAGGGCGGCGGCGTACCGGTCGACCCGGCCGAACGGCCGGGCGGCGGCCACCGCCGCACCGGGCCCGACCGCCACCGAGCAGCGCACCGACTCCGACAGCGCGCCGGGCACCGCGCCCCACGGCAGCCGCTCCTGGTTGTGCAGGACGACGCTCTCCTGGTCGGGCAGGTTCGCGCCGATACCGTCGGGTTGCTCCACGGTCACCGCCGTCGGGGGGCAACCCCCGACCTGCCGGCTGCCGTTCCAGGCGGCGAAGCTGCCCGCCCCGAGGGTCAGCCAGCCGTCCACGGGGCAGGTCGGCCGGTGCGCGGAGCGCACCGAGAGGGAGCCGATGGAGCCGTCGCGGGCCATCCGCCACAGCGTCGGGGTGGTCTGCGGGTCGACGTCCTCCCAGCGCAGCCCGGCCACCCCGGCGAGCACGACGAAGTCGGCGGTGCGCTCCGGCGCCTCCCGGTCCGGCCGGGCGGTCAGCGCCGCGATGCCGAGCGCCACCACGACCAGGGTCAGCAGGGCCGGGGCGAGTCTGCGCAACATCACCGGCGTCCCGTCGACGGGGCGTGACCGTCACGTCCGGGTTCGGCGGGCCCGCCGTCGGCGCCGGGGGCCGCGGATCCTGCCGCGTCCGGGGCCAGCTCGGCGTAGAGCGCCGCGAGCTGGGCGAGGGTGTCCGCCTCGGTGGGCCAGGTCGCGGCCCGGGCGGCGCCCCGCCGGCCCAGCTCGGCCCGACCGGCCTCGTCGTCGAGCAGGGCGCGCACGGCCGCGTCGACCGCGTCCACGTCCCCGGGCGGCACCAGCGCCGCGGCGTCGCCGACCAGCTCCGGCAGGCCGCCGACGGCGGTCGCCACCAGTGGTACGCCGGCCCGCATCGCCTCCTGCGCGAAGAGCTGGCGGGCCTCCCAGTCGCTGGTCACCAGCGCCAGGTCGGCCCCGGCGAGCAGGTCGGCCACGTCGGTGCGGTGCCCGAGCAGGGTCACCGGGGCCCGGGCGGCGGAGATCCGGGCGGCCAGCGGCAGGTAGGCCGGGCCGCTGCCGGCGATCACCACGACCGGCGCCGGGGTCCGGGTACGCCACCGGGCGGCCGCGTCGACCAGCACGTCGTACCGCTTCTGCGGGTGCAGCCGGCCGACCGAGAGGATCAGCGGCTGGCCCGGGCCGACGCCGAACTCGGCGCGGACGGCGGCCCGGCGGCGGCGCGGCGCGGGCAGCGCCGGCGCGGCGACCGGGGCGAGCCGGGCGTCCGCCGCGCCCAGCGCGGCGGCCCGCTCGACGAGGTCGGCGGAGGCGCCGAGGGCCACCCGGGCGCCCCGGGCGACGACCCGCTCGACGAGGCGGGACACGCCGCCGCGCAACCCGCCGGCGAGCACCGCGTTGTGCCAGGTGACCACGAGTGGCACGGCCGGCCGGGCGAGGACGGCGACCAGCCCGGCCCGCAGCCCGTGGGCGTGCAGCACGTCGACCGGCTCGGCGGCGAGGGCCCGGCGCAGCGCGCCCACGGCACGGGCGTCGGCAGGGGTCGGGCTGGCCGGGATCTCCACCGGCCGGAACCGGGCGCCGACGCCGGTGAAGTCGAACTGCTCCTGCGTCGCGGCGGGCCCGCAGACCAGCACGGCGGCGCCCGCGGCGGTCAGCCCCTGGGCGAGGGAGCGGACGTGCTGCCCGACCCCGCCGGTGCTGGAGGCGAGCAGCAGGGCCACGGTGCCGCGCCAGTTGGTGTCCGGTGTCGGTTCCGTCACCGGGACCACCCCCGCTCGTCGGTCGCCGCCGGCCGGTCACCCGTCCTGCACCCGCTCACCGGGACACCGTCTCCTTCCCGTCACCCCGTTCCGGGGGGATCTCGCCCTCACCCGTCCGTTCGGCGGGGGCCGCCGGCCCGCGCCGGCCCCGGCTCAGCCGCCGGAGCACCCCGGCCAGCAGCGGTCGCACGTCCCGCCGGTCGATCAGCCAGACGACGGCGAGGAACACGACGCCGACCAGGACTCCGGACAGCATGCCCTGCACGAGTGCGGCCGGTGTCGTCGGGGTGCCGTCGCCGGCCGCGTCCAGCCAGCGGGCGGCGGCCGCCCCGGCGAGCGCCGCCAGGGCACCGGCGAGCAGCCCGGCGGCGCCGGCCCGGCCGACGCCGGCGAGCGCGGCGGCCCCGGCCGAGCGCCGCACGGCGGCGAGCAGCAGGCCGCCGAGCAGCAGCATCCCGGCCGAGTTCGCCAGGGTGACCGCCAGCACCCGGTCCGCCACCGGGAGCAGGGCCGCCAGCGGCACCGCCGCCACCGGTACGGCCAGCCAGCCGGCGGTGATCGCCACGGTGGCGGGGCGGGTGTCGCCGCGGGCGTAGAGGGCCCGGGAGAGCACCGCGAAGAGGCCGTAACCGAGCAGCCCCGGGGCGAAGCCGGCGATCCCGGCGGCCGTGGACCCGGGATCGTCCGGGTAGAAGAACGAGGCGACCGGCGCGGCGGTGCCGACCAGGGCCGCCGCGCCGAGGCAGCTGAACAGCAGCACGCCGCGCGCGGTCGAGGAGAGCGTGCGCCGGTAGTCCCCGTCGTCCCCGGCGGCCGCCGCGGTCGCCAGCGTCGGGTACGCCGCCACGGCCAGCGGCACCGCCAGCACCGCCCAGGGCAGCAGGTACATGGTCTGGGCCAGGTTGAACACCTGCGGCGAGCCGGTCGGGCCGCCGGAGACCCGGTTGAGCAGCACCAGCAGCGCGATCTGCTGGGCGGTGACGGTGACGGCGCCGGCCAGCGCCAGCCCCTTCACCCGCGCCCGGGCGTCGGCGGGGAACGCGTACCCGGGGCGCAGCCGCAGCCCCAGCCGGCGCAGCGGGATCAGCAGCGACAGCGACAGCACCACCACGCCCGCCGTGGTGCCGCCCGACAGGATCAGCTCGCCGCCGCGGCTCACCTGCGCCACGCTCGCGCCACGTCCTTCGGCGCCGCCGAAGGCGAGGTAGACCACGATCACGGTGAGGCTGGACAGCAGCGGCGCGATCACCGGCCAGGCGAACCGGCGGTGCGCCTGGAGCACGCCGGTCAGCACGATGCCGATGCCGTAGAGCGGCAACTGCGGGGCGAAGACCCGCAGCATCCGCGCGCCGGCGGCCACCTCCGCCTCGGAGCGCCCCTCGCTGATCAGCGACACGACCGGGTCGGCCGCCACCGCGACCAGCACGGCCAGCGGCACCAGCAGGGTGACCGTCCAGGTGAGCAGGGCGCCGGTGGTGGCGGCCACCGCGCGCCGGTCCCCGGCCGCGACCGGCCCGGCCAGCAGCGGTACGACCAGACTCGCCAGCGCGCCGCCCGCGACGATCTCGAAGATGATGTTCGGGACCGTGTTGGCGATCACGTACATGCCGCCGAGGTCGCTCTTCTGCACGACCCAGGTGAAGACGGCGGTGCGGCCGAACCCGGCGAGCCGGCTGAGCACGGTGAGGACGGCGATGAGCGCGGCTGCTCCGGCGACGCGGCCGGCGCCGGCGAGGGGTGCCGGGGTCGTCACGTCAGTCGGCGCGACGGCCCAGCGCGTCGAGTTCGCGCAGCCCGGGGGTGCGCTGGATGACCTGGGTGAAGCTGACCTTCTCGCTGGCCGCGGTGAGACCGGCGAGCACGGCGAGTAGCCCGGCCCGCCCGACCGGCCCGGTACGCGCGGCCAGCGCCACACCCAGCAGCGCGCCGAGCGCGTTCGCGCCGCTGTCGCCGAGCATCACGTCCTCGCCGAGGTCGTCGGGGAGCAGCCCGGCGGCGGCGCCGACCGCGCCCGCGGCGATCCCGCCGTGCGGGCCGCCGGCCAGCGGGGCGCCGAGCAGGATGCCGGACTTCAGCGCCCGGCCGGGTCGCAGGTCCAGCAGGTTCAGCAGGTTCGCGGTGCCGGCGATGACGCCCGCGCCGAGCAGCACGTCGACGCCCCGGCCCAGCGTGCCCTGCCGCTGGCGGCGGCGGTGCCCGGCGACCCGGGGGTCGGCGGCGAGCAGCGCGGCGGCGCCGAGCCCTGCCGCGCCCACCCCGACGACCTTGACGAGCCCGGCGGTGACCCGGCCCTCGCGCAGCGCGGCCAGGTGACCGGCGAAGCCCTTGGCCGCCTTCTGCTCCGGCCGCGCCCCCACCACGTCGTCGTAGAGCCCGACGGCCCCGGCGCCCACCCCGGCGACCAGGGCCGCGGCCCCCGAGGACGCGCTGGAGGCGCCGAACGCGCCCGCCCCGGCGGCCCCGGCGGCGAGCGCCGGCCCGGCGGCCAGGGTCACCGTGCGGCCGCGGAAGTTCGTCCGGTCCAGGGCGGGGCCGGCCGGCGAGGTGCGCACCTCGCGCAGCGCGTACCGGGCGGCGGCGGCGCCCGCCCCGGCGATCAACAGTCGACCGAGCAGACTCACGCGGCCCCCTCCCGCTCGTGCGTGCGGCTGGATCCGGACACCGGGGTACGTCGCTCGCTCACTGGGGCAGTCTAGGCAGCAGGGTGGCGTTGTCGCCGACGCCGTACTGCCCGGCCTTCTTCTCGGTCACCTGCTGCACCATCGCGAGGGCGGTGACGAGCTGGCCCTGGACGGTGTTGGCGTTGTCGACGGTGGAGATGCTCTGCACCAGCACCGGGTCGCTGCGGACGGCCGCGACCAGGTTGCCGCCGGTCGAGCCGTTGCCGGCGACGACGATCGTCCCGGCGCGGTCGAACTGCTCGGCGACCTTGAGCACCGACTCGTCCTTCTTCGCCGAGTCCTTGTCCACGTACGGCTGCCCGCTGACCACGACGACGGCCTCCGCCGACGCGCTGACCCGCTCCTCGGTGGTCAGGTAGTTGGCGTTGGTGTACGCGGCCAGCACCGCCCGCCGGTCGGCCTCGGTGACCGGGGTGGCGCCGGGCGCCCGGTCCAGCAGGACGCTGGCCAGCAGCGCGCTGGACGTCTCCACCCCGTTGCCGTTGCCCGGCAGGTCGGCGGTCGGCGCGCTGGTGGGGCGCGCGGCGGTGACCGCCAGTTCCAGCAGGTCGTTGTTGTTGTCCGGATTGATGAACTTGTCCTGCAGGTCGATGCGACCCGTCATCTCGGCCCCGCCGAGCTGGAGCATCTTGACCACGCCCTCGGTGTGGTCCCGCCCGGTGGGCAGGGTGACCACCACCACCCGCTTGCCGGCGAGCTTGCCCGGCAGGAACAACTCCGCCATCTGGGCCGCGAAGTCCTCCTCCAGCTCCAGTTCCTTCTCCATGCTCTGGACCTGCTGGCGCATCAGCTGGTTGTCCTTGCGCAGCCCGTTGACGTTCTCCTTGAGCGAGTCGGCGACCGGGCCGTTCAGGGCGGCGGTGCCGACCACCAGACCGATCGCCAACGCGAGGAAGACCGCGGTCAGGGACACCACGTGGTACCGGAAGTTGATCACACCTGCAGCCTCTTGATCGGTCGGACGCTAGAAAAGCTGTTCAAGCTGGAACACGAAATTGTTCCACCACTCGGAAACCACACCCAAATACGCCTTGCCGACGGTGGAGACCGCCACGGCGGAGGCCATCGCCGCGATCGCGGAGAGCACCAGCAGCAGCAGCGAGGACCCGGAGATGCTCTGCCGGTAGAGGCGGCTCACACCCTTGGCGTCGACGAGCTTGCCGCCGACCTTGAGCCGGGTCAGGAACGTGGAGGCCATGCCGCCGCGGCCCTTGTCCAGGAACTCCACCAGCGTGGCGTGGGTGCCGACGGCGACCAGCAGCGAGGCGCCCTTCTCGTCGGCCAGCAGCATGGCCAGGTCCTCGCTGGTGGCCGCGGCCGGGAAGGTCACCGCCGGTACGCCGAGCCCGGTGACCCGGGCCAGGCCGGGCGCCCGCCCGTCCGGGTAGGCGTGCACGATCACCTCGGCGCCGCAGCGCAACACGTCGTCGGTGACCGAATCCATGTCACCGATGATCATGTCCGGCGTGTAGCCGGCCTCCACCAGCGCGTCCGCGCCGCCGTCGACGCCGATCAGCACCGGCTTGAACTCGCGGATGTAGGGGCGCAGCACGTCCAGGTCGGCCTTGTAGTCGTAGCCGCGCACCACGATCAGGCAGTGCCGCCCCTGGATCTCGGTCTGGATCTCCGGCACGCCGACGCCGTCGAGGAGCAGGGCGCGCTCCTGCTTGAGGTAGTCCATCGTGTTGGCGGCGAACGCCTCGAGCTGGACCGACAGGCCCTCCCGGGCGTCGGCCATCGCCTTGGCCACCGTCTCGGCGTCCTGGAGGCTGCCGTGCGCCACCGGCTCGTCGCCGACGTAGACGGTGTTGCCCTCGATCCGGACCGTGTCGCCCTCACGGATCCGCTCGAAGATCCCCTCCCCCAGGTCGTCGAGGAGCGGGATGCCGGCGCCGATCAGCACCTCCGGCCCGAGGTTGGGGTAGCGACCGGAGACCGACGGCTTCGCGTTGAGCACGGCGGCGACACCGACCGCGACGAGCGAGTCGGCGGCGACCCGGTCCACGTCGACGTGGTCGATGACCGCGATGTCACCGGGGCGGAGCCGGCCGACCAGGCGCTTCGTCCGGCGGTCCAGGCGCGCGGTGCCGAGGATTCTGCCCGGTTCCGCGTTCCGGGTCCGGCGCAACGTGGGTAGACGCATCGTGACCATCCTGGCATGTGAGGCAGGCATTTCTGTCGCGACATGCCTGAGCAGGGCCGCCTACCCAGGGAAGCACACTAGCGCGCAGGCCGGTGTGCCTGTGCTCACAATCGCCGCCCTCACGGACGCCTTTCCCGGGCCGCCACGGCGAGAAGCTCCTCGGCATGGGCGATACCCAGGTCGGAATCGGGCAAACCCGCGAGCATCCGGGCCAGCTCCCGGGCCCGCTCCGTGTCCTCCACCACGCGGACCCCGCTCGTGGTGACCGCTCCGCCCGTGTCCTTCGCCACCACCAGATGCCGGTCGGCGAACGCGGCGACCTGCGGCAGGTGGGTGACCACGAGCACCTGGTGACTGCGGGCCAGCCGGGCCAGCCGACGCCCGATCTCCACCGCCGCCTGGCCACCGACCCCGGCGTCCACCTCGTCGAAGACCAGCGTGGGCGGCCCGCCCGAGCCGGCGAAGACGACCTCGATGGCGAGCATCACCCGGGACAGCTCACCGCCGGAGGCACCGCGCTGCAGCGGCAGCGCGGGCGCGCCGGGGTGGGCCAGCAGGCGCAGCTCGACCTCGTCGCCGCCGTCCGGGCCGACGCCGACCTCGGCGCCGTTGACCGGCAGGCTCGGCTCCGCCCGGCCGGCCGGCCGCGGCAGCACCGCCACCTCGATCCGGGCGTGCGGCATGGCCAGGCCGGCCAGCTCGACGGTGACCTGCTCCGCGAAGCGGGTCGCCGCCTCCTGCCGGGACGTCGACACCCGGCCGGCCAGGTCGGCCACCTCGCCGGCCAGCCGCGCCGACTCCCGCTCCAGCTCGTCGAGGAGCTCGTCGGAGGTGTCCAGGTCGGACAGCCGGGTGCGGGCCCGTTCCGCCCAGGCGATCACGCCGTCGACGTCGTCGGCGTACTTCCGGGTCAGGGCGCGCAGCGCCGCCCGGCGCTCGTAGAGGGCCTGCAACCGGGCCGGGTCGGCGTCGAGCGCGGCGAGGTAGGCCGACAGCTCGGCGGAGACGTCCGCCACCAGCGTCGCCGCCTCCTCCAGCCGCCCCGCCAGCTCGCCGAGCGCCGGATCCGTGCCGGCCTGCGCCTCGAGGGTGCGCCGGGCGGTGCCGAGCAGCGCCGTGGCGTCAGGGGTCTCGTCGGCCGCCTCCACGCCGCCGGCCACGCACTGGTGGGCCAGCTGCGCCGCGGTGCGCAGCCCCTCGGCGTGCTCCAGCCGCTGCGCCTCCGCCTTCAGCTCGTCGTCCTCGCCGGGCTGCGGGTCGACCCGGGTGATCTCGTCCAGGCCGAGCCGCAGCAGGTCGGCCTCCTGGCTGCGCTCGCGGGCGTTGCGCCGCCGGTCGGCCAGGTCGTCGACCACGGCGCGCCAGCGGGCGTACGCCTCGCGCAGCGCGTCGAGCAGCTTCTCGTGCTCCGGGCCGGCGAACCGGTCCAGCGCGGCCCGCTGCTCGGCCGGACGCAGCAGCCGCAGCTGGTCGGACTGGCCGTGCACGGCGACCACCTGCTCGCCCACCTCGCCGAGCATGGCCACCGGCATGCTGCGCCCGCCCAGGTGCGCCCGGGACCGGCCCTCCACCGTGACCGTGCGGCTGAGCAGCACCGAACCGTCCTCGTCGGGCTCGCCGCCGGCGTCGACGACCCGGGTGTGCACGGCGGCGGCGACCCGGCCGTCGAGCCGCAGCCGCCCCTCGACCACCGCCCGGCCGGGCTGGGCCCGGACCCGCCCCGCGTCGGCACGGCCACCGAAGAGCAGGCCGAGGCCGGTGACCACCATCGTCTTGCCCGCACCGGTCTCGCCGGTGATGACGTTCATGCCGCCGGTCAACGGCAGCGTGGTGTCCTCGATGACGCCCAGTCCGGTGATGCGCAGCTCTTCCAGCACAGCAACCGACAGTAGACGCGGCCCCCGACAGTTGACCAGCCGGCGCGGGCGTACCGGGGCGTCGCGCCCCGCCCCACCACCGGCCGGGGCGCCCCGGTGAGACCGGTCACCGCCGGTGCGGACACGCGCCACGGGCGCGCCGTCAGCGGCGGTTGCCGCGCCAGCCGTGCACGGGCAGGTCGAACTTCGCCACCAGCCGGTCGGTGAACGGGCGGTCCCGCAGCCGCACGATGCGCACGGGCAGCGCGCCGCGCCGCACCGTGACCCGGGCCCCGGGCGGCAGGTCGTAGACGCGCCGGCCGTCGCAGGACAACACCGCGAGGGTGGTGAACGGGTCGACGGTGATGACGAACGTGGAGGTGGGCGCGGTGACCAGCGGCCGGCTGAACAGCGCGTGCGCGCTGATCGGCACCAGCAGCAGGGCCTCCACCTCGGGCCACACCACCGGCCCGCCGCCGGAGAACGCGTACGCCGTCGAGCCGGTGGGGGTCGCGCAGACCACACCGTCGCAGCCGTAGCGGGACAGCGGGCGGCCGTCCACGTCGACGAGCAACTCCAGCATCTGGGCGCGCTCGCCCTTCTCGACGCTGATCTCGTTGAGCGCCCAGGACTCGATGGTCGGGCCGCCGTCGAACTCGGCGGTCACGTCCAGCGTGAGCCGCTCGTCCACGGTGTAGTTGCGGCCCACCACGTCCCGCACCGCGCTGTCCAGGTCGTCGATCTCCGCCTCGGCGAGGAAGCCGACCTTGCCGAGGTTGATGCCGAGCAGCGGCGCCTTCGCCGGCCGGGCCAGCTCGGCCGCGCGCAGGAACGTGCCGTCCCCGCCGAGCGCGAAGACGATCTCCGCGCCCTCGGCCGCCTCCAGGCCGGTCACCGGCACCACGCCGGGCAGGTCGAGGTCGTCGGCCTCCTCGGCGACGACCCGTACCTCGAAACCGGCCGCGATGAGGTCGGCGGCCACCGCCCGCGCGTGCTCGGTGCTGCGGCGGCGGCCGGTGTGGGTCACCAGCAGGGCCGTGCGGCTCACCGGGACGGCCGTCCCGTCGCGCCCGCCCGGCACCCGCACGGCCCAGCCACGACTGCGGGGCTCGCCTGCTCGCTCACCCGGCCACCTCCTCCGTCGCCGTGTCCGGCAGGTCGCCGGACGGCACCGGGCCCTGCGGCCCGGCGGTCACCACGGCACGCACCCGATCCGGGTCGGCCGGTGGTGCGTCCCGGCGTAACCATACGAAGAACTCGACGTTGCCGCTGGGCCCCGGCAGCGGGCTCGCGGCCACGTCGGCCAGACCGAGGTCGAGCCGCGCCGCCGCGGCGGCGACGTCGAGCACCGCCTCGGCGCGCAGCGCCGGATCGCGGACCACCCCGCCGGCGCCGACCCGCTCCTTGCCGACCTCGAACTGCGGCTTCACCATCAGCGCGAGGTCGCCGTCGGGCCGGGTGCAGCCGGCCAGCGCCGGCAGCACCAGCCGCAGCGAGATGAACGACAGGTCGGCGACCGTGAGGTCGACCGGCCCCCCGATGGCCTCCGGAGTGAGCGTACGGACGTTGGTGCGCTCGAAGACCCGCACCCGGGGATCGTTGCGCAGCGGCCAGGCGAGCTGCCCGTAGCCGACGTCGACGGCCACCACCTCGGCCGCGTCGGCGCGCAGCAGCACGTCCGTGAAGCCGCCGGTGGAGGCGCCCGCGTCCAGGCAGCGCCGGCCGGCCACCCGCAGCCCGCCGGGGGCGAAGGCGGTCAGCGCGCCGGCCAGCTTGTGCCCGCCCCGGGAGACGTACTCCGAGCTGGGGTCCTCGCCCGTGACCAGCAGCGGGTCGGCGGGGTCGACCATCGCGGCGGGCTTGCGGGCGGGCACCCCACGCAGCTGGACCCGGCCGGCCTCCACCAGCGCGGCGGCCTGCTCCCGGGAGCGGGCCAGGCCGCGGCGGACGAGTTCGGCGTCCAGCCGGTTACGACGTGCCATGCGTGGTTCTTCTCCGGTCCGGTCAGGCCTGGTCGATGGTGGCGAGGGTTTCCCGCAGCGTCTCGTACGCCGCCTCGTACTGCGCGATCTGGTCGGCCGGGGCGAGCGTCGCGGCGTTGGCCATCGCGCGCACGGCGGCGTCGACGGCGGGGTGGCGCGCCTCGTCGAGGTCGTCGAGCGGCTCGGGGCGCGGCGGCCCGGGGCGCGGTCCGGGCATGGGGCCCGGCCGGGCAGCGGGCGGCGGCCCGGGACGGGCACCCGGCGGCGAGCCGGGACGGTGGGGGCCGGTCACGATCCGCTCCCGGCCGCGGGGCGGATCACGCCTCGCCGCCCGGCTGCTGCCTGCGGGCGGACGCCTTCCTCACCGGCCGGGCCGGCCCGGCGTCGACGCCCTGGGCCTTCTCCGGCTGGACCTGCTCGACGTCCGCACCCTGGGCCTTCGCCGACTGGACCTGCTCGCCGTGGCTGCCCTCGGCCGGGGCGACGGCCGACGGCGCCCGCTTCGCCACGGCCTTCTTTGCCACCGCCTTCTTGGCCACGGCCTTCTTCGCGACCGCCTTCTTGGCCACCGCCTGCGTCGGGCCGGGCGCGCCCGGCCCGACCGTGGGGGGCGCGGCCGGCTCGGCAGCGCCCGGGGCCACCGGCGGGGTGGCGGGGGCCGCGGGGGTCGTCCTGGCCTCCCGGAGCTGGCGCTCCAACTCGTGCACCCGGCGGGTCAGCTCGGCGACCTCGTCGGCGGTGGCGAGCCCCACCGCGCCGAGGGCCCGGTCGACCTCGAACCGGACCAGCTTGGTCAGCGCCTCCCGGTTCGCCGCGCCGGTGGAGACGAGTTCCTCGGCGAGCGCCTGCAACTGGCCGGCGGTCGCCCCGCCCGAGCCGACGAGGCGGCGCACCGCGTCCTGGGCCTTCTTCCGGGGCGCCTCCGTCAGGCCCATGGCCAGCTCGAGGTAGGCGCGCCACGCGTCCTGCATGCCTGAGTCCTTCCGCGGGGCGGGGGTGTGCAGGTGTCACGCTACCGGGCACCCCGCAACCCCCTGTGCGGTACGGTGCCGGGGACGGCGTGGCGAACGGCGAGGGGGCGACAGTGGCCAGCGTGGACGAGTGCCGGCAGGCGTTGCAGGAGCTGGCCGCCCGGCTGGACCGCAACGCGGAGACGGTGCGGGAACGGATCGACCTGGACCGCACGCTGGCCTGCCGGATCACGGACCTGGACACCGCCTTCCACGGCCGGCTCGCCGACGGCCGCCTGGTCGACCTGGCCGACGGAGACGACCCGAAGGCGAAGATCGCGCTGAGCACGAGCAGCGACGACCTGCTCGCGTTGGTCCGCGGTGAACTCGACATCACCCGGGCGGTCACGTCCCGGCGAGTGTCGATCAAGGCGAACCCGCTCGACCTGATGAAGCTGCGCAAGCTGCTCTGAGCCGCGGCCGAGGCAGCCTGCTCCGAACCCTGGCCGGGGCGGCCCGACCACCGGGATGAGACCGGGCCGGGGCGTTCGGGCCGGGGAGGGCGGGACCGTTCAGGCGGACAGGCCGAACGCGGTCAGCGCCTGCCCGGCCGCCGCCGACCCGGCACGCACCCGCGTCGCGTCCCCGGTCCAGGCGGCCGCGCACAACGCCGCCAGGGCGTCCAGCGGGCCGCCCGCCCCGGACAGCTCCAGCGCGCCGTCCCGCGACGCCACCGACCACCCGTCCGCCGGGCCCGGGACCCGCACCACCGCCGCCGGGTCGAAGAGCCCGGCGAGGTCCATCGCAACGTACGTCGGCCGGTGCTCCGGCGGGGCGGCGAGCAGCTCGGCCACGTCGCTGACGCCGGTGAGCACCAGCAGGCTGTCCAGGCCCGCCCGCCGGGCGCCCTCGATGTCGGTGTCCAGCCGGTCGCCGACCACCAGCGCCCGGCCCTCGCCGGCGCGGCGGGCCGCGGTGGCGAACAGCGCCGGCTCGGGCTTGCCGACGACCACGTCGGGATCCCGCCCGAGCGCGGTCCGCAGCGCGGCGACCAGCGCGCCGTTGCCCGGTAGCGGTCCCCGACCGCTGGGCAGCGTCCGGTCGGTGTTGGTGGCGATCCAGGTCGCCCCGCCGCGTACGGCCACCGACGCCTCGGCCAGGTCCACCCAGCCGACCTGCGGCCCGTACCCCTGCACGACGGCGACCGGCGACTCGTCGGCCCGGGACACCGGCGTCAGCCCGGCGGCGCGGACCTCGGCCCGCAGTGCCTCGGCGCCGACCACCAGCACCGCGGCGCCGGGGGGCAGCCGGTCGCGGAGCAGCTCGGCGGCGGCCGCCGCGGAGGTGAGCACCTCCTCCGGCCGGGCGGGAACGCCCATCCCGGTGAGCAGGGCGGCCACCTCGCTGGAACGGCGCGAGGCGTTGTTGGTCGCGTACGCGACGCCCCGCCCCTCGGCGTGCAGCCGCCCGACCGCCTCGACGGCGCCGGGGATCGGCCGGTCGATCAGGTAGATCACCCCGTCCAGGTCGAACACGACCAGGGCGTACCCATCGACCAGCCGCTCCCCGGCGTCCGCCGTCATCGCTGCGGGGCGTCCGACTCGCCGGTGCCGGCCGACTCGCCACGGGCGGCGGCGTCGGTGGCGTCGGTCCCGGTGCCGTCGGCGGTGGGACCGACCGCGACAGCGTGCGCCTCGTCGTCGGTCAGCTCGTCGTCGGCCAGGTCGTCCGTCGGCACGTCCGCGCTCCCGGCCTCGTCCCGCTCGCCGGCGGTCGGGCCGGCCTCGTCCCGTCGCCCGTCGTCGTCGCGCTCGGCGTCGCCGGTGAGGTCGGCATCCGGACGGGCCGGCACCGCACCCGGGGCGCCGGGACCGGCGGCGATCGCCTCGGCGGACTCCTCGTCCTCCTCGTCCCCCTCGATCACCACACCGTCGAGCTCCAGCAGGCGCTCGGCGGCGTCGGTCTCGCCCTCGGTGTCCACGTCGGCCGCCCGAGAGAACCACTCGCGGGCCTCCTCGCGACGACCGACCGCGAGCAGCGCGTCGGCGTACGCGTAGCGCAGCCGGGCCGTCCACGGCTCGGCTGCCTCGACGGTCAGCTCGGGAACCTGGAGCATGGCCACCGCGGCGTCCTTCTGGCCGAGGTCGCCGCGTGCGCCGGCCGCCACGATCAGCAGCTCGATCGCCACGGCCTGGTCCAGCTTCTCCCGGTCCGCACCACGGAACAGGTCGATCGCCCGCTCCGCCCGGCCCAGCGCCCGCTCGCAGTCCGCGAGCACCGCCAGGTGGCTCTGCAGCCCGGTCATCCGGTGGTACGTGCGCAACTCCGCGATCGCGGTCTGCCACTCCCCCGCGTGGTACGCGGCCAGGCCTACCGCCTCGCGGACGGCGGCGATCCGGGACGCCAGCCGACGGGCGGCCAGCGCGTGCGCCAACGCCTCCGCCGGGTCCTCGTCGATCAGCTGACCCGTGGCCACCAGGTGTCGGGCGACCGTCTCGGCGACCGGCTTGGCCAGCGACAGCAGCTCAGCCCGGACGTCCTTGTCGAGGTCGGTGGCAACGATCTCGTCGGGCAGCGTGGGAGCCTGGGTGCGCTCCCCCTCCGCCTCCGGACGCTCCCGCCGCTCGTCGCGGCGCTCACCGCCACGGAAGCCGCCCTCACGGCGCTCACCGCCACGGAAGCCGCCCTCACGGTCGCCGCCCCGGTAGCCGCCCTCACGGCGCTCACCGCCACGGAAGCCGCCCTCACGGCGCTCACCGCCACGGAAGCCGCCCTCACGGTCACCGCCCCGGAAGCCGCCGCCCTGGCGCTCGCCGCCCTCACGACGGAACCCACCGTCGCGGCGCTCTCCACCGCGGAAGCCCTCACGGTCACCGCCGCGGAAGCCACCCTCGCGGTCACCACCCCGGTAGCCACCGCCGGGCCTGTCGCCACCCTCACGGCGGTCGCCGCCACGGAAACCACCCTCGCGACGCTCACCACCGCGGAAGCCACCCTCACGGCGCTCACCACCGCGGAAACCACCGTCGCGGTCACCGCCACGGAAGCCACCCTCGCGACGCTCACCGCCGCGGAAACCGCCCTCGCGGTCACCACCCCGGAAGCCACCGCCGGGCCTGTCGCCACCCTCACGGCGGTCGCCGCCACGGAAGCCGCCCTCACGGCGCTCACCACCGCGGAAGCCACCGTCGCGGTCACCGCCGCGGAAGCCGCCCTCGCGGCGCTCACCGCCACGGAAGCCACCCTCGCGGCGTTCGCCACCGCGGAAGCCGCCCTCACGGTCACCGCCACGGAAGCCACCCTCACGGCGCTCACCACCGCGGAAGCCGCCCTCACGGTCACCGCCGCGGAAGCCACCCTCGCGACGCTCACCGCCACGGAGACCGCCCTCGCGGTCACCACCGCGGAAGCCACCGTCGCGGTCACCGCCACGGAAGCCACCCTCGCGACGCTCACCGCCACGGAAACCGCCCTCGCGGTCACCACCCCGGAAGCCACCGCCGGGCCTGTCGCCACCCTCACGGCGGTCGCCGCCACGGAAGCCGCCCTCACGGCGCTCACCACCGCGGAAGCCACCGTCGCGGTCACCGCCGCGGAAGCCACCGCCGGGCCTGTCGCCACCCTCACGGCGGTCGCCGCCACGGAAACCACCCTCACGGCGTTCACCACCGCGGAAGCCACCGTCGCGGTCACCGCCACGGAAGCCGCCCTCACGGCGCTCGCCACCGCGGTACCCGCCCTCGCGGTCACCGCCGCGGAAGCCACCGCCGGGCCTGTCGCCACCCTCACGGCGGTCGCCGCCACGGAAACCACCCTCACGGCGCTCACCACCGCGGAAGCCACCCTCACGGTCGCCAGCGTCACGGCGGAAGCCACCCTCGCGCGGCGGGCCCGAACGGAACCCGCCCTCACGGCGCTCGCCGCCACGGTCGCTCCGGAAACCACCCTGGCGCTCGGCGCCGTCACGACGGGGGGCGCCGGCCGCGCGGGAGTCGCCATCACGGGAACCAGACCGGTACCCGCCTTCGCGGCGGTCGCCGCCGGCGTATCCGCCGCGCTGACCGCCCCGGTCATCCCGGTAAGACGGCCGGTCGTCACGGCGCGGGGCGCCCTCGCGCCCGCCCGGCCGGTCGTCGTAACGACGGGGACGATCTCCGCCCTGCGATCCTGAACTCACAGGTACATCCTTCCTCATTGCGCCACCTATGGCGCTACGCAGTCGAGGGCCGACCCGGATGGGGCGGCCCTCGACTGGAATGATTGTCCGGCGGTGTCCTACTCTCCCACACCCTCCCGAGTGCAGTACCATCGGCGCTGGAGGGCTTAGCTTCCGGGTTCGGAATGTAACCGGGC
>NZ_JBIDCU010000026.1:0-72271 GCF_043204765.1 Micromonospora sp. NPDC047730
TTCCGACTCGGCGCCTGGGCACTTTTCTTCGGACTCGCTCTGGCCGCACTCACCGTCAACCTCGCCTACCATCCGGACGCTTGATGCAACTGGTGGGCGGGGGTCGGCGCTGAAGGTCATATCGGCGTCGGTGCCTACCAACGTGTCTGACAGCGTGAACCGCTGCACTCGCGTCCGAACCGGCACGTCGCCGGTGGACGGCCGGTGCGCTATGCCGATGAGCGAATGGCATCCGATCATCGACATGACCGGACGCCGGCGACCGGCGCCGACATCCCCCTCGGTGACGAGCGCTTCGCGGCAGATCCGGATAGCTGCGGCAGATCGGCGAGTTCGAGGTTATAGCCGCCAGCCCGGCATGCCCGTCTGTGGGCGCTTCTCATACGGTGTGGCGGTGGAAACCTTGGCACAGATGCGGTCCGAAGCGACGCTCGAGCGGTTGCTCTGCCACCCCAGGCTGCCGTTGATAGCCGGTTGGGACACCGAACGCCCGGCGATCCGGATCTGGGAGTACGCGGTCGGGCAGCTGCGTGAGATTGGCGGTGTCGGTACGGATTCGGCCGTCTACGACGCCATCGGCTATGACCGGTTCAAGCGGACACCCTCTGCCGCTTGGCATCCGGGTGAGCCGCAGCTGGTCATAGCGGACGGCCACAGCACGGCCTGCTGGACTCCTTCGGGCATCACCGCGATCGATGGTGTTCCGCCGACCGAGTACCAACGGGAAGTGGCGTTCAGTCCGGACGGTCAGACGCTCTGGTTGTCGCCCGGCGGCGGAGAGGAAGGCTGGGAGTCCTCCATCACGCTCCACCTCGCTTCCGGCACAACCGCAGTCGGCCCTCGTTGGGACACCGGTGTCGCGGCGTATCCGGGCGGTGGCCTCTTGGCCACTCTGCAAAGCGATCAGGGTGCCACGCTGGTGCTCTTCTCTCGAGACACCGAGCCGGTGCTGCGGCCAATGCGCCGGGCGTTGGTCCTCGACTGCGACGGCTACGAGACACCTATCTTTAGCCCGGACGGGCGGCATTTCGCGGTGCGGGGCAACGCCTACGACAACTCGCTGGAGGTGTTCGAGTTTCCTTCGCTGCGCCGCGTTCTCGGCCTGACACTCGGGGACCCAAGTCCGGGGTACCCGTACCCGCAGGAGTGGCTGGACAGAATGCGTGCCTGGTCGCGCCACAACGTTGCGTTCGGGCCATCTCCGGGTGTTCTCTGGATCGGTACGCCGGACGGTGCCGTCATCGAGTTCGAGATCGACGGGAAACAGGTGGCCGAGTATGAGGTGCTGCCCGGTTCGATGGTGACCGCCCTGGCGGCCACCGCCCCAGGCGAACTGATCGTTGCCGGCCGCGACGGCACGCTTCTGGTGCTTTCGGGGGAACGGGCCGGCCCCACCGAGGCGTCAACTGCCGCAGTGGCCGAGTTCCTTGCCGGCACCTCTGAGGCTTCGGTCATCGACATGGACCAACTTGATCTCACCGACGGAAACCGGACCTGGCAGCCCGGCGAGCTGGAAACGGTCACCGACGCGTCAGACAGCGACCCCTCATGGCTGAAGATCCAGGCCGCCATGAACAGGCGCACCTAACCTCGACGCTGGGCGCGTGCGAAGTTGCGCATCGCGGTTTGGGCGGCAAAGACGTACGACATCATCGCCTCGGCGTGGGCTGTGGTCGGCCATGCCGCGCACAAGATTCTCAGCGGGACGCCTACGAACATTGGAATGATCGGCTGCGCTGATCTCGGCACGAGCGGTCGCCTGACGGTGTCGGTCTCGCAGGTGCGGCCCCCTGACGCCCGCTCGCGGCAGATCCGTGCACCTGGGTTCCATGTGCCATCGACCTGATCGAACTGACCGCGGTAACGTCCGGGGCCGCCAGCATCAGAAAGTTTCAGGCGTGGCTCGCCACGTCACGCGATAACCATGGTTGCAGGGAGCAGACCCATCGACGCCTCCGACACGATCACCCTGTGGCGGCCCACCGGACAGGCCGAACTCGACCTTGTCGCGGCGTCCGGATGGCGCGCTTGGCCACCACGCCTGCCGGACCAGCCGATTTTCTATCCGGTACTCAACCGCTGGTACGCCACAAAGATCGCACGCGAGTGGAATGTCCCTGCCGGTGGCATCGGCTACGTGACCCGGTTCGAGGTCCAGCGTGCGTACCTGAACCGTTACGAGGTTCATCAGGTCGGTGGCCGCGACGTGCTGGAGTACTGGATCCCCGCAGAGGAGCTTGCCGACCTCAACGCCCACATCGTCGGGGCGATCATCGAGGAAGCCGACTACCGCGGTCCCGTGGGCGACCAGGAGTTCACCGACGCCCACCACGCGCTGGGCAGAGCACTACCGGCCGCGTGGCGGGCCTACCTGCAAGGTGCGTCGTGGTTCCGGCGAGGGTGGATGACAGGCGGAACCTATGTTTGGCTCAACACGCCACGCGAGATGCTTGAACTGCACCACGTATGGGACGAGAGCACCGACGCGTACCCCGGCATCGCGATCATCGGCGGTGACGGATCCCGCGAACAACTCGTGCTCGACCTGCGCAGCGACCCCGCACCGGTACTGCTGGTCGACATCACCAGCAGCGGATGGGACAACGCCATCCGGCAAGCCGATGATGTCGGCGAGCTCATCGACCGCATCGAGGCGGGCACCTTCGCGTTCGACTTCGAGGATTAGCCGACATCGGCGAGCGGCCCAACGCGCACCTCGCGGCAGATGAGTGCGTTCACGCTCACCGCACTCGGTCAGACTCTAGGAGGGGAATCGTCCTCGCTCGGGCAGCCCAGGCATCGACGATGCGGTCCAGGGTGCGCCTGCCCCACCGGCTCATCGTCGGGTTGGAGTCGAGGTAGTACCAGACCAGCCCCATCGCCTGCTGGAACGCCCAAGCCATCCCGCGCCGCCACTGGACGTCGCCGCATCCGAGCTCGCGGCGGAGGATGCCGCGCTGGTGCTCGTCGAGGAGGTGCCAGGCCGCCACGAGGTCGAGCGCCGGGTCCGCCGGGCCGAAGCCGCCGCCGTCCAGGACGCCGACGAGACGGCCGTCTTCGACGAGGACGTTGGGCGGGATGAGGTCGCGGTGGCACATCGTGTCCTCGTCGACCTCGGGCAGCGTCCGAAGCTCTGCCCAGATCCGCCGCAGGAGGGGTACGTCGAGCAGGTCCTCGCTCTGCCGGAAGCATGTCTCGAGCCATTCGTCGTGGTCCGGGAGGTGCCCGCCGCGACCGACGCCGTCGAAGCGTCGCCCACGGGTGTCGGCGGCGCGCATCCCGGCGATGAGCTCGGCCAGGTCATGGGCGAACGCGTTCGACCCTGCAGGGTCCTCGACCGTCGCGTCGTGGCCGGACAGCCAGGTCTGGACGCTCCACGGCAGCGGATAGCCCGCGCCCGGCTCCCCGAGCGCCACCGGCTCCGGGGTGGGCACGGTGGCGGCGTCGGCCAGTTCACGCGCGGCCTCGGCCTCGGCCGCCAGCGACCCGCGGGCCTGCGCCGGGTCGTGACCGACCAGCGGGAAGCGGGCGGCCAGGTCGTCGCCGATCCGGAAGATCGCGTTCACGGTCCCAGGCGTGCGCAGCTCGGTGACCGGCAGTCCGCGCCACTGAGGGAACTGCACCTCGACCAGCTGGCGGACGGTCTGCGCGTCGACGTGGAGCTGGTCGGCGTGCATCGTCATGCCGCCATCCTCCCGTCGGCGACCGCGGGTGTCCTCCGATTTTCGCGCGACAGGCTCGGCACCGTCGCCCGACCAGCCGCCAGCGCCCGGTCGAGACGACGTCCACCTTGTCGCCGCGGACCCGGATCGCGGAGTCGTCGTCGAGCAGGTAGAGCGGGAAGTCCACGCTCGCCGCAAGCCGGTCCGCCCATGCCTCGTCGCGGTTTGGGAAGGACGGGGAGTCGAGGTGAGGCTTGACGTACCAGTCGAACAGCACGTCCGCTCATCGACAAAGCCGCGAGCGCTGGCTATGTCCCGGAGGCCATGTACGCGGCCAGGATGTAGTTGAGGTGCCGGTCGAGGTTCTTGCGGATTCGGTCAGAGCGCATGGTGGTTCACGGGTCGGCGTGGCGGGCGGCGATCCGCACGTCACGCCGGCTGACGCCGGCGTCGAGCATCGTCGTCACAAACGTGTGGCGCAGCATGTGAGGGTGCATCCTCGGCATCCGGATGCCCTGCGGCCTGAGCTCGCCGATCGATCACAGCCCGGCGTACCTGCCTGTTCGTCGCCGTGGTCGCGGCCGGTGTGGCGCAGCGCCGCGATGTCCAGTTCGGTGACCACCAGGTCGAGCCCGGGATGGTCGCGGGCCAGCGCGACCAGGGCAGGCGCAAACGGTACGCACAGCGCTCGGATACGCGCCGATGCGTACCGTGCCGGAAAGCCCCCGACGATGCCTGCGGCCTGAGCAAGGTGCTTGAGCCGGCGGGTGGCGGCGTGTCTGTCAATCCGTACGCCGAGGGTGTTGCGCAGGATGGGCCCGCTGGTCCGGAGCGGCAGATCCGGGCGGCGGCTGGGCCGTCATTGTGCAGTGGGTCTGATGGTCCAGGCCTGGGCGTTGGCGACCAGGTTCGCCGCATGCGGGCCGGCGGCGTAGCGGGCCGCGTGCATGGTGTCCGTGGCCGCCGCGACGGGGTCCGGGTTGGTCGCGCGGTGGAGGGCGAGCCAGACCCACCGGTGTTCGCCGTCGTCGAGTTGGGATCGGCGGGCGCGTAGGTGCGCGTCCGGGGTCAGGGTGCGGGCGGCGATGCTGGCGGCGATGTCCGGGTCGTCGCCGAGGCCTGCGTAGCGGGCTGCCTCCGCGGCGATCCACCAGGTGAGGTCCCGCAGTTCGGGTTCGGGTAGGGCGGTCAGCGCTTCGGCGGGAATCCCCGGCGCGGTGACCTCGGGCAAGGCGGGGCCGAGGCGTTTGCCGCCGGGTTTCGGCCGGCGCGGGTACAGCGTGGGCAGGTCCGGCACGATCCGGAAACCGATGTCGGCGGCCTCGATCCGGGCCAGGTCTTCGGCAGTGATGCCGTGGCCGGTGAATCGCTGTACCGCGACCAGGCCCATCAGCCGCTTGTTGCGGTAGTGGTCGGCGAAGTCGAGGTCGGCGAGCGTCGCGGTGACCGGTGGTGGCGCGTCGACGTCGCCGAACGGTTCCACCCGCAGCAGCACCTCGCCGCGTTCGGCGAACGACAGCCGGGTCACGGCGTTGATGTTCCAGAACATGCTGGCGGCCCGCCCGCCGGCGGACACGCGGGTCAGCACGGGCGCGGTCGAACCCTGCCAACCGTTGTACTCGACGGCGAGCACGGCGTCGCCGACGTCCAGCATCGCTACCCACGGATCGATCGACTGCCGGCGCATCAGGTCATCGTTGATGGCCCGCATCGACTCCGGTCGGGCCGGGTCCGCGCCGAAGGCGCGCAGTACGTCCGCGACGTTCGTCCCGGTCACCACCGTGACCGTCGCGGCCTCCCCGAGGGTGCTGTGGCGCAGCCATCGGTAGGCGGTTTCGGGCTGGTCGGGCCGCGCCGGCTCCGGCTCGCCGCGCAGCCGATGGCCGAGCCGGTCTCTACGGGAATACACGATCTCGGGCGCGGCGGGCGCCTGCCACACCACCAGCTCGTAGTACTCGGCGTCGCGTTCGTCGGTGTCGTCCCTACCGCGGGCGTGCACGCGCAGCCGGTAGTCGCCCGGCCAGGGTGGGGTGACCCGGCGCAGGTGCGAGTCGCTCGTGTGAGGTCCGACCACCGAGGCGCCGCCGACGGCCGCCCGCCAGCTGACCTCGACGATTTCCTCCCATCCGGTCGCGACGTCCGGCGGTGGCCCGTCCAGGATCCGCAACCCGATGCGGACGTGCCCGGTCTCGACGCCGGTGCGGATCACCGCACCGCCCGGCACGACCGCGACCAGCCCGTTGCCGCCGAAGTCGGCCTCTGGGACGCCAGCGTCCTCCAGCAGCGCGAACCGGTGCCCGAACACTGGTGCCGACCCGCTGGTCTGGCGGGGCAGCAGGTACTCCGCCCGGGCCCGGTCGAGGACCGCAGCGGCGTAACCGGCGGGCATCGGGGCTTCGCGTAGCAGCAAGACTGCGGTGCCGATCGCGACGCCGAGCACCGCCGGTGGTTCGATGGCCCAGGGGTGGATGCCCACCCGGTGCAGGACGGCGACGGTGGTAGTCACGGCCAGCGCGAGCTGTGCCGCGCCGTGCGCTGCGGCGATCCCCCGCTCGTCGGTGATTGCAGGCGCCAC
The DNA here is from genome assembly GCF_043204765.1 of Micromonospora sp. NPDC047730. Classification (NCBI taxonomy): domain Bacteria; kingdom Bacillati; phylum Actinomycetota; class Actinomycetes; order Micromonosporales; family Micromonosporaceae; genus Micromonospora; species Micromonospora sp. NPDC047730. Next base: position 6,238 of record NZ_JBIDCU010000026.1, read on the forward strand.
CGCCAGCAGGGGGGCCACTCGCGCGTGAGAGGCCAGCCGGCGGGCCAGCGCGGCGACCAGTGGCACCGCGCCGGGCCGGATTTGCTCCAGCACGGCTACGCCGGTAACCGCCTCGCTCTGCCCGCTCATGCTCGCGATGCCGAACGTGCCGGTGCACGGCTCGCCCAGGAGACCGGTCAGGTCCGGGGCACCGGCCAGGTCCAGTTCCCGCACGGTCAGTTCCAGTGCGCCGAGCAGGCGTTCGATCAGCAAGGGAGGCAGCGAGCCGAGCGCTTCTCGCACCGGCGAACTGCCCGATCCGGCCACGCCGGAGCGGAACTGGGCCACCGCCGGGTGCCGGACGGCCGATCCCCGGATCGGCCAGGTTTCGCCGTCAGCGAGTGCCCGCAGCCGGCCGAGCTCGGCCGCCGGTGCTGTCGGAACACGGGCAACGATGAACGGCAACGCAGCGGCGACCGGACCCGACAAATCCGCCAATACCGCATCAGGAATCTCGACCACAGCACCCCCGCCGCCCGCCTGTACAGGACGGCACATTCTAGCCATCGATGATCTTACAGTCGGTGACAGTTTTCGCGTTCCCGACCAGCCTTCCCAGGACGCGCCACACTGCGGCGAGTCGCGCTCATCGGCATGTGCGGACGTCGCCCGGCTGACAAGCAGGAGTCACCAATGCTGACGCCTTCGGACGCGCCGAAGAGGTCACCGTTCAGGAAACCCTGCTCACAGGTTTGCCGGGTGGGATTCGGGTCTCAGCTCGCGGGGTCCAGACCGCCGCCACCACGACGACAACCAGAGCCACACATCGATGCGGCCTGCCCTCGTGCTTGGCGTCGACAGGCCTCAGGGCGACAGCCGGACGGCGGCAGAACCGGCGACTTCCATCGTGCATCAGATGAGGGCGCCGGCCCGCGCCGCGACCATGCGGTCACGGCGACGCAGGTCACCCGTCGACGGTCGCGGCTGAAAGCCGCCAGCAACCGCTCGTCGCTCATCGTTGACTTGGTGAATGTCGATCTTCACTACATCTTCGACCGCCAGTGCGCGTCGTACCGATCACAGGCCGCCTCTGCTCGGCTGGTTGGGCGTCGTCTGGGTGGCGATCGGCATCTTCGCCATCGTCACCGCCGAGATTCTGCCGATCGGCCTGTTGACCTCGATCGGGTCCACGTTCGGTGTCTCCGACGGCACGGCTGGTCTAACAATGACCATGCCGGGCGTGCTGGCGGCGCTGTCGGCACCCACGGTCGCCGTCGCCGTCGGCCGGCTCGACCGGCGGCTTCTGCTGTGCGGCCTGATGCTCCTGCTGGCTGTCGCGAACCTGCTGGCTGCCACCGCGACCTCCTATCCCGTCATGGTGACGTCCCGAGCGCTCGTCGGAATCGTGATCGGTGGCTTCTGGTCGATCAGTGCCGGTCTTGCCGTACGGCTGGTGCGGCCCGAGCAGGTGGGTGTGGCAACTGCGGTGATCTTTTCGGCCGTGCCGGTGGGATCGGTCTTCGGCCTTCCGGCGGGGACCTTCATCGCCCAGTACGGTGGCTGGCGCACCGCATTCGTCGTGCTCGGCGCGTTGAGTGTGATCGTGCTGGTGGCGTTGATGGCGGTTCTGCCCCCGCTGCCAGCGGAGCTACCGGTCAGGTTCACCGCGCTGCTGGACCTGGTGTCCGGTCGCACCGGCCGCACCGCAGTGATCCTGACGGTCCTCGTCGTGACTGCGCACTTCGGCACCTACACCTATCTGACCCCGTTCCTGCAACAGGTCACGGGCGTCGGCTCGGTGACCCCGTTTCTGTTGATATACGGCCTCGGCGGCGTCGTGGGCAACTTCGTGGCTGGCGCGAGCGTGCGGCGACGGCTGCGGGCCACCCTGATCACCGGCGCCGCCGCACTCGCCTCGGCCACTGCGCTGCTGCCCGAGTTCGGCGCCACAACGATCGGCGCGATGATGCTGCTCGCTCTGTGGGGCGTCGCTTACGGAGCCGTGCCGATCTGCTCGCAGTCCTGGTTCACGGCTGCGGGCGCGACCGAGGCCGCGTCCGTACTGTTCACATCGTCGTTCCAGGCCACCATCGCATTCGGCGCGATCCTCGGCGGCGTCGTGGTCGACGCAACGTCGCCGTCGGTACTCATGATCCTCGGCTCTGGTGCTGCCTTGCTCGCCGCGCTCATTGCGGCAGGGTCGACGAACCCGCAACAAGGGATCAGTGGCACCAGATGATCGACGGTCCCATGAAGATGCCCGCAGCGAAGCCAGAGGATCAGCAGGCAACACCGCCTTGGTGGCGTTCGCAATTCGGCTACTTGTTTCATTGACCTGCGACCGTGGCCCGGCCAGGCTTCGGTTGAGGCGCCCGGGCTGTCGCTCTCAATTCGGCTGCCTACGCTGGATGAGCGGACGTTGCCGGCCTGCGAAGCGGGGTCTTGGGTGCTGACGCTCTCGGGCTCGCCGAAGCACGCACGTGTACGCATGCCGCGTAACCAGTTACGGCGTTCGCGAGGGCTCGGCGGGACGGCTGCTGGCGTTGTATGAGTTCTTGGCGGCGACCACGGCCGGCTGAAGGTGCTCGGGGTCGACACCGTGCACGTTGAGCGGCGGGTGCACACGCCGGACAAGTTCGGCCTCGACGGTCGCCGGCTCCGCGTCTTCCGCCCAGGTCAAGCGCAGGTGCGTGTGCATCCACGCGGTCAGCCGTGCCTCATCCTCAGCAACCAGGACGACACGGTCGGTCCAGGTTGTCCGGTAGCCCTCGGCGAGCAGAAGCCCGGCCAAGGTACGGCGCAGCGTCGAGCTGCCCGAACGCCTCAGATGGTTGCGCAGGATACGCCCGCGCAGGCTGGTCGCTCGTCCGAGGTACAGCAGTCGTAGCGACGGGGCGTTCTCATTCGGCGGCCCGGGGAGGTCGGGAAAGACAGAGGGAGCAGCCCACCAGGCGTAGACACCGCTGCCAGGGCTGAGCCGCTTGACAGCGACATCGAGTCCGACCGGCACGCCGGAGAGCAGCCGCAGGACCTCTTCGACCCAAGCTTCGTCGCCAGGGACGTGGTCGGGTCGCCATTCGGGAATGGTCATCGACACGCCATATCCGTCGCGCACCAGACCCGCCTCCACGCATCGTCCGTGGCCCCGGGCCGCTGGTCCAGGCGTCGGACTGCCGGCAGCCACGTTACGAAGAGACCTACCCCAACACCGCAGGTGGCCGTGTCCCTATCAGCGGTCCGTCGACGCCACCCGACCCGGCGACAACACCCCCCGGATCATGCGTACGACAGGGGAAGTAAGTCATACCGGGCCGGGCGACCGAGCAGTCCCCGGCTGGGGACGATCAAAAAGACCTCCGATCTCCTCAAGGGTCAAGTGGCGGGGTTGGTTGGATGGCGGAATGGACTACCGAAAGCTCTTTGCGGACGTGCATCGACGCCCGGGGATGTTCACGCTGGACGGCTCGTTTCACGACTTCACGGTCTTCATCCGAGGCTGCGAGGCCGGCAACGACTGGCAGCTGCTTGCAGGCTTCCGGGAGTGGCTGGTGGCCCGCTGTGGGCGCGGAGACAATCTGATCTGGGAGGCGCTGGTGCTGCACCAGGCGTTCCCGGATGGGCCGCCGCAACGCGAGCAGCTTGAGGCGGAGGCTGAGCTCAACCGGGTGGCGGTCGAAGCGCTGTTTCGGCTGCTTGACGAGTATCTGCAGCGACGAACAGAGCATGGCGGTCTGGCTAAGATCTTCGATGAGTACGTGACGTGGCGAAAGGCACAGAGCTGGTCGTGATTCACGCGGTAGCGGTGTCTTTCCGCGCCCCGAATGCCTTGGCAGGGTCGTATCGCTGACCGGTTGCCAGGCAGTGGTGGAGGCGGCCCAGGAGCCGGTTGAACAGGTTTCGTAGCGCCGCGGGGTGCCGGTCGCCATGGTCGCGGCGGCGTTGGTAGTGCTGCTTGGCGGGTTCGGCGTGGGTGGCGGCGACGAAGGCCCACAGGTAGCCGGCAGCGGCGAGCCGATCGTTTTTGACCTTGCGGTGGGTGATGGAGATGCTGCGCCCGGACGCGCGGGTGACCGGGGCCGCGCCGGCGTAGGCCTTCAACGCGCGGGCATCGGCGAACCGGGCGCGATCGTCGCCGATCTCGGCCAGGACGCGGGCGCCGGTCACGTCGGCCAGGCCGGGAAAGCTGGTCACGATCGCGTGGTCTGGGTGCTGGCGGAACGCTTCGCTGGCGGCCTCGGCAAGCTGGTCGACACTGGAGCACTCGACGTTCAGTGTCGCCAGCAGTGCCAGCGTCTGGGTGCCCATCGCTGCCTCCACGACGGCCGGCTGGCGCAGTTGCGGACGGCGTAGCGCCTGCTGCAGTTCGGCGGCCAGGTCCTCGACGCCGCGTCGGCGGCCGCCGCGACGCAGCGCGGCAGCGATCCGCGGCGTGGACAGCTTTGCAGCAGCTGCCGGTGTGGGTGCGATGGCCAGCACAGCCCGGGCGTCCGCACTGGTCAGGTTGCCCTTCCTGCCGTTGAACGCGGCAAGGAACGTGGGGAAGTACTCCCGCAGCAGCGACCGCAGCTCGTTCGAGGCCCGGGTTCGCCGCGAGACGGCGTCCTGGTGGGCCCGGGCCAGCACGGCAACGGCCTGGACCAGTTCGCTGTCGTGCGGCAGCGACCGGTGGGCATGGGCGTCAGTATGCAGGATGTTGGCCAGCACCACCGCGTCGGCGTGGTCGGATTTCTTGCGTGACACCGAGTACCGCTCCCGGTAGCGGGCCACCGCCATCGGGTTGATCGAGTACACCCGCCGTCCGCTCGCGCGTAGCGCCGCGACCAGCAGCCCGCGCGGCGTCTCGATCGCCACCGGGATCGGATGGTCGGCGCTGTCACCGGCGGCGGCCAGCATCTCCACCAGCGTGGTGAATCCGTCCCAGGTCATCGCCGATACGGCCCTTGGCGACCAGGTGACCGTGCTCGTCGACCAGAGCGATGTCGTGATGCCGTTCCGCCCAGTCGATGCCGCAGTACACCGTCAACTCCAACTCCTCCTCATCTGTCAGTACAGGTGCGCAACCCTGGCGGAAACGCGTGGCGCCCTAATGACGAGGCTCTGTGGCCTACCCTCCGATGAGCCGTTCGCGATCCCAGCGACCCGCACGGTCCCGGTCTTCGCAGTCAGAGCTCGTCGGCTCCCGGTATGCGAGGTGTTCGCCGTGCGGGCGGGCTGCAACCACGATCAACATCTTGCCCAAGGCCGTGAGGTGGTCCGGCACCACCGAGATCCGCCCGTCTTGCACGAGACCTGCCGCGGTCCAGAGGTGTGCAGGCATGTCCTCGGTGAGCCGGACCACCACCTGAACGGCTCGCCGAGCCCACGCTGCCGATCTTTTGGAGACCTTCAGAGGCCAGGTAACGGGCAGGCATCCCATGGACTACGGCGGGCCGTCCGAGGCTCATTAGGTAACGGGGACCGACGTCCCCGTGCGGGACGGCGACGGCAGCCCCGGACGCGCCTACGTTGATCCAGTGCACCGAGGCCCGTTCACGCGCTGGCCGAGGGCGGCCGAGGCCGTCCTCGGCGCCGTGCTGTTCGTGCTCACGCTGCTGTTCACCGACGGGGCGGGCGACTCAGTGGTGCTGCGCGACGTCGGCGCCGTCCCGCTCTGGATCGTGCTGCTGCTCGCGGTCGCTGTTGCCGGAGCCGCTGTCACCGACCCCGCACACCGGGCCTGCCTCGAGCGTCACACCCCGGCCTGGGCGAGGTCGCGGCCGGCGGTGGCTCGAATGGTCCGGGGCCAGGTCCATGCGGCGCGCAGGATGAAGGCCAGGAGCAGCAGCTCGAGTCCGACGGAGAGGCCGTAGAAGTAGAAGTAGGTCCAGGACTCGCCCTCCGCGTTGTACACCGAGACGGGGACGTAGAGCGTTGCCACGACGAGGTTGGTGGCGCGGTTGACACGGGCGGGGAGTGTCGTGGAGAGCAAGATCATGAGGATCGGGATGGCCACGAGCGTGAGCGCAAGGGCGACAAAGGTAGGGCCGGTGTCGAACTCATGAACGACGCCGACCAGGATGTCGTCGATGAAGCCGGGCTTGTACAGGGCGAGGTAGTCGACGTAGATGTAGAGGAACATGAAGCTGGCCCAGGCCGCGGCGAGCTTCGCCTGGACCGGGATGTGCGCTTCCTGGAGCGCACCGACTGGTCTGTCGTTTCTGGTCATCACGTCTCCTGTGTGCTGGCGTCAGCCAGGTCGGCTCACTCGATGTCTTAACCATGACCAGCGTTGACGGGCACCACCTCCGCTTGCGGGCTCGAGCTGTCCTGGCCGCAGGCACGGGACATCCGCAGTACTTTCGACTGATCCGCCCAAGCGGCGGGCCCCTTACGTTGTCCGGGAGGGGGAAGCATGCTTGCTGGGATCTGGGCTGAGCCTCGCCCCGCACGCCCGCCGGTGCGGGTCTGGCGGGACTGGGCGCTGTCCTCGGCTCTTGTCGCGATCTCGCTCGTCGAGGTACTGCTGCGCGACGACAGGGCATGGGCGCCGCTGCTGGTCGGTGTCAGCGTCGTGGTCGCGGCGTGCCTACTGTGGCGACGCACGCGGCCGCTGGCCGCAGTCACCGTTGCCTTCGGAGCCGTTCTCGCGTTCGACATCGCGAGGATCGCGGTCATTGATGCCACCGGTCTGCTGGGCATCGCAGGGCTGCTTGTGTTGCCCTACGCCCTGCTGCGCTGGGGAGCAGGTCGCGAGGCTGCCCTCGGACTCGGCATCATCCTCATCTGGCTACCCGTCACCCTCATCGCGGACCCGACCTCACCCGCGGAGAAGGTCGCCGGTTACGGCTTCTTCCTGTTCTCGGCCGCGCTCGGCGCGGCAGTGCGCTACCGCACCAGAAGCCACGACCGCGACATCGAGCAGGTGCGGCTTCACCAGCGCAACGAACTCGCCCGCGAGCTGCACGACACGGTCGGCCACCGCGTCTTGGCCATCGCCGTCCAGGCACAGGCAGGTCGCGCGCTGTCCGCCGCAGATCCGAAGCGCGCGCTGGCCACCCTGGTCACCATCGAGGAAGAGGCGTCCCGGACGCTCAAGGAGATGCGAGCCCTCGTGGGCGTGCTGCGCGACGGAACAGACGCCGATCTCGCCCCCCGGCGAGGGGTGGTGGACGTCGAACGACTCGCTCGTCCCGGCGGAGAGGTGCTGGGCGTCCGCGTGCAGGTCTCCGGTGACGTCGAGGCCGTTGAGCCAGCAGTCGGCACCGCCCTCTACCTGATCGCCGCCGAGGCGGTCACCAACGCGACCCGCCACGCCTCCGGCGCCACCCACGTCACCGTCGACGTCACCGCATCCCGCAGCCAGGTGCACCTGCGAGTGCGCGATGACGGCGAGGCGAGTACGACCAGCTCCCCGCACGCCGGCTACGGGCTGCGCGGCATGGCCGAGCGGGCGAGCCTGCTCGGCGGCACCCTCCGAGCGGGACCTGACCCGGACGGCGGCTGGAGCGTCGACGCCTCGCTGCCTCGGACAGCGCGCGCGTCATGACCATCCGCGTGCTGGTCGCTGACGACCAGGACATCGTCAGGGCAGGGCTCTGCATGATCTTGGACGCCCAACCGGGCATCGCCGTCGTCGGCGAGGCCGCCGACGGCCGCCGGGCGATCGCCATGGCCCGTTCGCTGCGTCCCGACGTGTGCCTGCTGGACATCCGCATGCCCGAGGTCGACGGGATCGAAGCCACCCGCCAGCTCGCCGGGGCCGACGTCGCCGATCCTCTGGCCGTCGTCGTCATCACCACTTTCGACCTCGACGAGTACGTCTACGGCGCGCTGAAGGCAGGCGCCCGAGGCTTCCTCCTCAAGGACGCCGGCGCCGAGATGCTCACCCAGGCCATCCATGCCGCCGCCCGCGGCGACGCCCTGATCGCACCGAACATCACCGCGAGGCTCCTGTCCTCCTTCGCGAACAGCCGCTCGCGCTCGGTGCCGCCTGAGCCTGTCGAGCCGCTGACCGCTCGCGAGGAACAGGTCCTGCTGGCTGCCGCTCGCGGGCGGACCAACAGCGAGATCGGCGATGAGCTGTCCATCAGCCTCAGCACCGTCAAGACCCACATCGCCGCCCTGATGCGCAAGCTCAACGCCCGCAACCGCGTCGAGATCGTCATGTGGGCCTACGAGACACGCCGCGTCGGCACCTGATCGGCGCCCGCATACTCGAATCGCGGAAGCAGGAGCGCCGGGGGGCCGGATAAGGCGAGGAACTCACCTCGGGCGGGTTGAGTGGGCATGCCGCTGGCTTCGGGCGCACCGTCGGACGTCCGGCGGCTGTCCCTTCCAACACAGGTTGCGCCCTGCGGTGTCCCGGTCGTGTGTCACGGTGCTCGGTGCCCTGAAGGATCGACCGCCGTGTCGGCGGCGGCCGACCCGTTACGGCTCCGACATCCCGCAGGCGCGCTAGTCGTACCGATCGCCGTCGTGCACGACGACGGCAGGGCACGCGGGCCCGGCGAGCCGACGGCATCGAGCGCGACGTCCGCTTCTCGGCTGCATCGACTTCCGCCGCCCATCCAGCAACAGCCCCCGCAGATACGTCTCACCCTTCGCCCGCTGATCCGACCGAGCCAACGGGGTGAACACGTCCGCCGCGAACGCCTCAAGCCGCTGCCGCACAACCGAAAGCTCGTCAGGAGTCACCGCAACATCGAACTACCCGGACCCCTCTGACGCCCCAACGACACACCGACCTAACAAAGCACTACTAGACGGGCCACTCGAACGCATGTTCGGGCTGTCGCCCCCACGGAGTAACCTCGCCCCGTGACCGAAGCCTCTGGACACGACCCTCCACGACGGAGTGCCAGATTGGCTGGATCAGCCGCTCCGCGCATGGTTGAACCAAAGCATCAGCGAGTCGATGGCGCAGCGTGTCATGCTCCGACTTCATCTGTGGCAGGACTCCCGGTACTACGAGAAGCACAAGGACCAGCTGATCAGGGATCCCAGCCAGGACCTGCTGGCGATCATCGACGCCGCGCTTCAGCTACATCCGGCGTGGGGGTTGGACGGAGACCGGCTGTGGGACCAGCACCGCATGACGAGGGAGGACGTTGTCGGCTCCCTCGTTGCCCTGGACCCTCTGCTGAAGGATGGCGGGTCCCTCTACCGATGCGACTTCGAGCAGCACTGCTTAGTCCGCCGGGTGGATGACACGACGCAGGCTGCCGTCGACACGGCGATCAAGAGCGCCTCCGCCTCTGCCGCAGATCACCTACGTGCGGCGTGGACTGCGGCGTACGGCCTGAGCCCCGACCCGGACAAGGTCTTCAACGAGGCGATCCGGGCGGTGGAGGAGGTGGCCTGCCCGTTCGTCGAGCAGAAGAAGGCCGCGGCGAACTCGGCCACCCTCGGGACGGTCATCGGGGAGCTGGGCAAGAACGCCCCGCACAAGTGGGAGCTGATGCTGCCAGGGAAGGACGGCCAGCCGAGCGAGGTTGGGCCAATCGTCTCGATGATGGAGGCGCTGTGGCACGCCCAGCTCTCCCGGCACGGCGGCGCGCCGAAGTCGCGCCGGCAGAACCAGGACGAGGCGGAGGCCGCTGTGCACCTCGCCGTGCTACTGGTGCAGTGGCTCTCGACGGGTGTCCTGCGCAAGAAGTCCTAGGCGAGACCGAATCAGGGCGGCGTTGGCTCTGGTCTAGGAGCGGAAGTCGAACCGGGCCGCCGGATGCGCGGCGGTGATCCGGTCCCGGACCGCCTCGGGCAGCCGGTTGTATCCGAGGTCGACCGCCGCCAGCTCGGGCAGCTCGTCGAACTCCGTTGGCAGGTCCTCAAGCTTGTTGAAGGACAGGTCCACGACGCGCAGCCGGCGGAACGCCCCGATCCCGGCGAGGTGTTCGGCCCGCAGCTCGCCGCGGTCCTTGTCCGGGCCCCACCGGTCGATCCGCAGCTCCTTCAGCGCGCCCAGCGTCATGCCGAACAGCTGCCGCAGCACGGAGTGCGCCGGCTGCGCCGGGTGCGGGCCGATCCGCCCGCTGAAGCCGAGCACCCGCAGGGCGGGCAGTTGGCCGAGGTCCGGCAGCGGGACCGTGACCAGGCCAAGGCTGTCGCCGAGGTCGAGCTCCTCGAGGCCGGTCAGCCGGAGCAGCCTGTCCGGGATCGCGTCGAAGTAGTTGCGGCTCAGGTCGAGGCGGCGCAGGTTCGGGAAGGTCGTGACGGCGTCGGGGAAGATTTTCAGGTACCCGCCGCCGCCGGCCGCCATGGACACCTCCTCGATGCCGGTCAGGCCGTGCGCGGACTCCGGGAACACGAGGTTGGTCCCGTCGGCGACCAGCCGCCGCAGCCCGACCAGGCCACCGAAGGAGTCCGGCAGCACCAGCGGCGCCACCCCGGGCACGTTCCGCCACGGGGTCGACCGCACCGGGCCGCCCGACATCGCGGAGATGTCCAGCTCCTCCAGCCCGGCGAGCCGGCCGACGGCCGCCGGCAGGGCGAGGGCGTCCCCGTCCCCGATCTTGTTGCCGGCCAGCCGCAGCACCCGGAGCGCAGCCAGGTCGCCGATCGAGTCGGGCAGGGCGGTCAGCCCGCAGTGGCACACCGACAGGTGCTCGAGCCGGATGAGTTTGCCGATCGCCTCGGGCAGTTCGCCGATCCGGTTGCCGTCCAGCACCAGGGTGCGCAGCCACGGCATTCGCAGCACCTCGGCGGGGAACCTTCGCAGGTCGCGCCCGGTCAGGTCGAGGTGCTCGACCCGGTCGGCCACCGCGCCGGACACGTGGTCGCGCGCCCGTTCGGACGCGATCCGGGCTCCGGGCCGCAGCACCGGCAGCCCGGCCCGCAGCCGGTCCAGGAACACGTCGAGCATCAGCTCCTGCTCGTCGGCGTCCACGACCTCGGGCACGAAGGCGTCGACGATGGCCTGCCCGGCGAAGTCAGCGTCCTCGGAGTCGCCGTAGTTGTCCACCAGGCGCGCGCCCGGGGCGGTCACGACGACCGGGTGGTCACGCTCGATCACCCACGGCGTGTCGACGGTACCGGCCTGGAGAGTACCCTCGCTGTGCTCGCCGTACACGAAGTGGGTGAAGGCGCCGTCGTGGATGGAGATCTCCGACCCGCCGCCCTCCAGGGTCTCGGCCTCGGTGCGACCGGCGACGTAGAGCCCGGGGTGCTCGTCGTACAGCGCGATCCGCCCGGTGACCGTCAGATCGCCGGTGACCACGATCAGCTCGACGGCGTCCTCGCGGTCCGCGGCGGACATCTCGCGGACGGCGTCCAGGAAGTCCCCGTCGAGGGTCAGGTCGCCGTCGAAGAACAGCGTGCCGCCGTAGTTGCCGTCGAACGCGGCGGACAACGCGCCGCCCAGGCGTGTATCGGCATCGTCGAAGGACGTGAACACGTAGGTCGCGGGCGTCGCCACGCGGGTGATCATAGGGTACGCCCGCGCCAGCCGTGCGCACAGTCTATTGTGGAGCGAAGGGTCGAGCCCTCCAACCGGGCGGCCTCCCGGGGGTTAGACGGGCATCTTGTCCAGCAGATGCGCCTGCTCGCCGGCCACCGCCGCGTGCAGCATCGCGTGCATACGCATCCGCGCCGCCCGGCGCACGCTGGCCACCTGGTCCCGCAGCGTCGTCACACCCGGCAGCAGCACCCGCCGGGTCCGCAGCCATGCCACCGCCGCGTAGAACAACACCTTTGGTTGATCACCCGTCGTCCACGCCTGCTGATCCACCCACTCCAGTAACGCCGCCTCCGAGTCGGCGTAGCCGGTGAACCCGTACACCTCGCAGATCTCCCACTGGTGCTCGAACCGGGTCTTCTCTCGCTCCAGGTACGCCTGCGGTGGCGCTTGATCGTGCGGCCATCCCACTCGTAGAACGCCAGGTCAGTCGCTTCCGTCCTGATCTGGCGGGCAACGAACTCCACCGCCTCCGGATGCAGGTCAGCTCGGCCACGCGGGAACCTGCCGAACCGGCCGTAGAACCGCAGCAGCAACGCGAACCCGAGGCGCGTCTCGGCGTGCTTGCCCACCACGAGATCCAGCTCGGCGGGCACGAGCGTCCAGTGCTCAACCAGCTCGCCGATGTTGAGGGGAGATCGACTCACAACGGTCAATCATCGCGGTAGCGACCTTGCAACACAGCCCTCAACCGAAGATCAACTATTTGGCCCCTGGTCGCAAGATCCTTACCAACACCCCTAGGTCTACGGGCTCGGCGACCTGTGCGCTGACGTGGCCGCCAGAATCCGGCACCGGCTCGGGCGTTGCTGAGACATCCTGAGCCGCACTTCGGGATCATCGATGAATGCAGGTGTTCTCGGCTTCCCGCCCGGAGTTGATTCATCCGTTCAACCGGGCTGCACCCGGCGCAGATCCACCGGCTGGTGCGCCTGGTCGCTCGCCGTGGCGGGGACGCGATAGCCGACGGGCGCCCGGTACACCCCTGGGCCCTGACCGCTGCCGGACCGGGTTCTGCTGGTCGCCGTGCACTGGCGCACGAACCTGACCATGCGTCAACTCGGCCCATTGTTCGGAGTCTCGCACTCCGCCGCCCACCAGGTCATCGACACGGCCGGACCCTTGCTCGCGCTGGCACCGGTACGCCGCCGGCCGAAAGACCAGATCGCGATCGTGGACGGCACCCTGATCCCGACCCGCGACCACCGACTGGCCGCACAGAGCAAGAACTACCGATACTCGACCAACCTGCAAGTCGCGATCGACGCGAACACCCGCCTGGTCATCGCCTTGGGTGACGCAACCGGGTCTGTCAAACGAACGGTGTAACTCGGGTTATTGAGAGTTACTTGCGGCCTGCGGTCAGGCGGCCTTCGAACGTCATCTCGAAGGCGTTCAGGGCGGGTTTCCAGCGCATGGTCCACCGCCGGCGGTCCTGCCCGGTCGGGTCGAGGCTCATCACCGCGAGGTAGACGCATTTGAGGGCGGCGCCCTCGTTCGGGAAGTGGCCGCGGGCCCGGACGGCTCGGCGGATGCGGGCGTTGACGGACTCGATGGCGTTGGTGGAGCAGATGACGGTGCGGATCTCGGCGTCGAAGGCCAGGAACGGGACGAACTCCGCCCACGCCTGCTCCCACAGTCGAATGATCGCCGGGTACTTTGTGCCCCACGCCTGCGCGAACTCGGCGAAGCGTTCCCGGGCGGCGGCCTCGGTCGCTGCCGTGTAGACCGGTTTCAACGCCTTGGCGATGGCGTCCCAGTGCTGCCGGCTGGCATAGCGGAACGACGCCCGCAGCAGGTGGATGATGCAGGTCTGCACGACCGCCTCGGGCCAGGTCTGCCCGATCGCGTCCGGCAGACCCTTGAGCCCGTCGCAGACCACCATGCACGCGTCGGTGACACCCCGGTTCTTCAACTCGGTGAGCACGCTGAGCCAGAACTTCGCGCCCTCACCGCCGTCGCCGGCCCACGGTCCGAGGATGTCCCGGTTGCCGTCGACCGTGACGGCCAAGGCCACATAGATCGGCCTGTTCGCGACCTTGCCGTCGCGGATCTTGACGTGCACCGCGTCGAGGAAGATCACCGGGTAGACCGGGTCGAGGGGCCGGTTCTGCCACTCGGTCATCCCGTCGACGACCTTGTCGGTGATCGTGGAGATCGTCTGCCGGGACACGTCCGTGCCATACACCTCGGACAGGTGGGCCTGGATCTCCCCGGTCGTCAATCCCTTTGCCGACAAGGCAATCACCATGTCCTCGACCCCGGACAACCGGCGCTGACGCTTCCGCACGATCTGCGGTTCGAACGTGCCGTCGCGGTCGCGGGGCACCTCGATCTGCACCGGGCCGACCTCGGTCAGCACCGTCTTGCCCCGCACCCCGTTGCGAGAGTTTTCCACCGTTCTTCCCTGCCGGGTCGCCCTTGTCATAGCCCACGTGATCGGTGATCTCACCGTCCAGAGCGGCTTCCAGAACCCGCTTGGTCAGCTGCTGCAGCAGCCCGCCCTCACCGGTGAGCTGCAGACCCGCCGCACGAGCCTGTTCCACCACCTGGGCGACGAGCTGATCGTCGACCCCGTCTCCCACCGGCCGCGCCGGTCCACGCTTCGCCACCTGGTCAGTATCGACCTCGGTGATCACGACATCCGTCATCAAGTGCTGCTCCTTGATCAGGAGTTACACCGTTCGTTTTACAGTCCCTACAGAAGGTTGAAAGATCAGGGTTACGGCGGTTCGGGGTCGAGGGGCAGGCCGGTGTGAGCGAGAAAGCTGGTCAGGAGGTCGGGGCGGTACTGGATGCGCTTGAGCCGGTTCTGCACCACAGCGGCGAGCTGGTCCACGCCGGTCACGGCGAGGTTGCGAGGCTGCGTTTGACGTGTGACCAGACGTCTTCGGTCGGGTTGAGGTCAGGGGCATAGGCAGGCAGCTGGATCGCGTGGAGCCAGTCCCGGGCCGCGGCCAGTTCGCGCATCGCGGCGCTGACGTGGGTGTTGAGGTTGTCCCAGATCAGCACGATCGGCGCCTTGAGGTACTGGTGAGCGGCATCGAGCAGGGCGAGTAGTCGGTCTCGGCGAAGCTGCGCCGCTCGCCCTTGCGGGGACGGTGGACGCGTCGGAACGCCCTCGGTACCACCTCCAACAACTCCTCGGCGTCCGCCACACGCCAGCGCCCCGACATGACGTCAGCGTCAGCCACGACCGCCTGCCACGTTCGCGGGTGATCGGGGCCGCTGACGGACTCGTGGTGGTCAGCGGCTCCCGATCACTCGACGTGTCAGCGCACGTCGTACGCGCGCGTGATGGTCTGGGAGACCTTGGCTCCCTTCGCATCGGTGAGCTCGACGCGCAGGCTGACCTGCTTGCCGGAGTCACCGGAGTGGTCCACAACGAGGTCCGCCCCGGAGGACGTCAGGCGCGTCGTGCCCTGGACCCAGGTGATGCCGCCGTCCGTCGAGGTCCACACCCTGGCGGACTCGATGGCACTCGCCGGGTAGCCCGGGTTCGCCTGGACCCTGGCCGGGATCGTCACCAACCCAGCGGCGACCGTCTTGAGGCCGTCGGTGGGCAGGTCGAGACGCGGAAGGAGCATCGGCAGCGGGCGGCTGTAGACGTCGGGTTCCTCGTGCGAGTCGAACGTCCACGACGTCTGGATCAACGTCGAGCGCTTCCAGAACTTCGCCGGCGCCCCGATCTTCTCCGTGGTCAACGTCAGCTCGTAGGTCGAGTCCTCTGACGGGACCTTGAAGACGTCGTAGGGGTAGATGCTCTTGCCCACGGTGACACCGTTGCGCTTGAGCTCGAGCTTGCCCAGGTCGCCGAAGCTGCCGGCGTCGGCCCAGTGCCCTGCGCTGTCGGCCCAGATCGTCGGAGCGACACCGATGAGCTCACCCTGCCGCTCACCGATCATCTGCGGCACGCCGTCGTTGTTGTTCCGGACACCCGGTGCGAGGATCCCGCCGTGCCACGAGTCGGTGACCTCCTGGCCGGGCCTGAAGGTCCGGAAACGGTCGCTCATGACCTCGCCGAACGGAAAGCTCGAGATGACGGACTTGTACCACTGGGTGCCATCGGCGGTGAGGTACTCCGTCCGGGTGTTCGGCACGGCGAGGGGGTCGCTTCCACCGATGCCGAAGGCGACAGTGCTCGGACGCCTGGCCACCGTCAGGTCACCGAAGTCGGTCGTGGCACCCATGCTCGAGTACGTCGCGTTGATCCGACCGAGGGAGGAGTCGGCCACGACGTGCTTCTGGGCCGTGACGAGCTGGCCGTCGGAGAAGAAGCCCAGCGTGTAGGCGTACCGGCTTTTCGCCTGCGCCGACCATGTGATGGTCACCGGACCTGCCGCGAGCTCAGCGCCGAGCGCGGCGCCCTCGCTGGCGGACAGGCTGTAGACAGGCAGTGGCGTAGCGCCGAAGCCGGCGGTTGGGAGCCACGTGCCGGGGTCGTCGCGGTAGACGAGCAGTGCCTTGGCGCCTGCAGCCGCAGCCCTCGTCTGGATTGGGAAGTCGCTGCCGCCCGGAATGTGAGCCACGGCCACCTTGCCCGCGACGCTCACGGCCGCGAAGTCGGCGGCGGTGCCTGCTCCGACCGAGACGGCCTCCGCAGTGCCCTGCCCGTCGAGGTTGCCGACCCCACTGCGCGGCGAGAGCGGGTGCAGGGCCAGCCCGCCGGACGTCGTCATGGACGAGACGAGCGGGGTGATCCTCCGGCTCCAGTGCCCGAACTCGAACGATCCGTCACCGTTGGCCACCTTGCCGGTGATCTGAGCGTAGATCTCGCGCGTTCCGGGACCCGTGGTCATCGTCCCCGCGTGCAGCCAGTTGTTCGGCCACTGCCGCTCGAAGGTGAGCGTCGTCGAGCGAAGCTCGCTGGGCTGCTCGGTCGAGACCGTGAGCGGGTGCGCCTGGCGGGCGTCGAGGACGAACGAGGTGTCCTTGTCGATCGTCACCTCCGGACGGGCGAGGTACGCCACCGACGCTGGAGCCGACGGGTTCGCCGCCCCAGGGGTAGGCGTCACCGCGAACGACGTGAGGAAGTAACGGCCCGGGCGGACGGTGTAGGTCTGCGCCTTTCCGCTGGTGAAGCGCCGCTCCCCCTTGGACGTGTCGGTGTTGACCAGGTCGACCGACGACAAGCTGGCGGCGAGGTTGCCGTTGCGGTCGATGACGGACACCGTGACCGTCACCGACGGGGCGGTGGCGTAGAGGTTGAAGGCGGTCGAGACCCGCTGGCTACCGTCGGTCGCGACGATGCGGGCGGTGATGTCGCCGAGCGAGCTGTCGGGGATGTTCGCCCCGAGCTGGACGGTCACCGGGACCACGACGCTCGCCCGGGCCGGGACGGCGACGTGCTGCGGCAGCTTGAGCAGGGGCGTGTTGACCGGTCGGCCGTCGTTACCGGTGACCCGCTCGACGGAGAGGCGCAGGTCGACGGGAGCGTTCCCACGGTTGGTGTACGTCAGGCTCTTCGCCTCGTAGGCCTTGGTCTGCGGGTAGGCGAAGGCCCCTCCGTAGACGCTGGACTGCCCGGTGATCTTCTGGGAGAGCATCCGCGCGATGTCGAGACGACCCGCGCCGACCTCCTGTGCGGCTCCGGCGACGGTCGGGTCCGCCGAGGAGGTGAGCAGGTCCTTCAGCTGCGCACCGGTGAGGGTGGGGTTTGCCTCCTTCGCGATGGCGGCAGCGCCGGCGACGTGCGGCGCGGCCATCGACGTACCGGACATCGCCCGGTAGGCGTACAGGCCGCGACCGCCGGCGGCGGCTGCCAGGATCCCCACGCCGGGCGCGGCGATCTCCGGCTTCAGGACATGGGTGCCACCCACCGGGCCGCGGCTGGAGAACTGCGCGGTCGCGTTCGTGGAGTCCACGGCGCCGACGGTGAGCGCGGACGTGGCGCAGCCCGGGCTCGAGACCGTGTTCTGGGACGAGCCGATGTTGCCCGCCGCGATGACGAACAGGCTGCGGCTGGAGCCGGAGAGCTCGTTGACGGCCTGGGAAATGGGGTCGTCACAGGTCGTGGTCGGCTGGACGCTGCCCAGGCTCATGGAGACGACGTCGGCGTTGTGCGCCACGGCCCACTGCATGCCAGCGATGATCTGGGACTCGAAGCCGGCGCCCGAGTCGTTGAGGACCTTGCCGATGAGCAGGTCCGCACCCGGGGCGACACCACGCTCCTTGCCACCACTCGCAGCTCCGGTGCCGGCGATCGTGGACGCGACATGCGTGCCGTGCCCGACGCGGTCGTCGGTGCCGGTCGCGGACCCGGTGAAGTCCTTGCTCGCCTTGATGCGGCCGATGAGGTCGGAGTGACCCGCGTCGACCCCGGTGTCGAGGACGGCCACGGTGCTGCCCGCACCGTCGAGTCCGGCCTGCCAGGCGACGGGCGCGCCGACCTGCGCGGTCGAGTCGGCGAGTGTCGCACGCAACGCGCGGTCGAGCCAGAGCTTGGCCAGACCGTTGCCAGCGCCCGAGCTCGCGTCGGTCAACTCCGCCCAGGCCGCCTGGACGTTCGACTTGTCAACGGCGTACGACAGCGAGTTGACCGAGGTCAGAGCGCTGCTGTCGCTGGCCCCGGTCGGCGTGGGCGTCGAGTCGGTGACCGTCCGGCTGCCGTCGTCGTACTCGGCGATGACCCGGATCGCGTCGGCGTGGGCGTCGTCGAAGCCCTGGTCGACGAGGCCGGTCACGTTGAAGAGCTCGCGGTCGACGAGGTCTGCCGCGAGAGCCTGCGCCGCGGTGCCGGGGAAGACGTAGAGGTTGTCACCGTCGCGGAGCGTCTCGTGGTCGGGGACCGTACCGTCGTCTCCGGGCAGCATCTGGGCGATCGGCTGGCCGTCCGCCGCGCGGGTGAGCCGGACCCGGTCGCCGGAGATGAGCGTCACCGTCGCCGACTGCTGGGCCTGAGCGTGCTCGGCCGACCCGACGATGGGCCGGGGCTCGCCTGCGGCCGATGCTGCGGGGACTGATGGGGAGAGTGCGGCCGCGATGGCGAGAACGCCAGCGGAAGCGAGGGTACGACGACGCCAAGTGCGGCGCATGGGGCCTCCGTGGGAACGAGGCGGGCACGAAACCCGGATGTGGGACGACGCAGCACCGGTAGGGCGTCCACGCCGCTGCCGACCCCTGGGTGGTGGTGGGGCCGGCGCCAAGGAGCAGAGTGCCGACCGAGGCCCGCCTCGGGGAACCTGGGCGGGCAGGCGAAGAATCGACATGTCGTGTTCTCGACAGCCGGCATGCGCGATGGTCGCACCCGAGCGGAGGTCTGAAGGGAGTGGTCGGTGACCCTGGAGCTCGATCTCAGCGCTCTTGGCCTGACAGCTGCACAGGAGCGGGAGTACCAATCCCTCGTCGTCGACGGGGGTGGCACCGTGGACATGCTCGCGGCACGGTGGCAACGCCCCGTCGACGAGGTGCTCGGGGGCCTCGGCTCGCTGCGCGACCTCGGGCTCGTCGAGGTGGCGACATTCGAGGGCGACGTGCGCAGATGGTTCCCGACAGCCCCGGATGTCGCGCTGCAGGGGTTGCTCAACTCGCGTCGGCACGCCTTGTCGGTGGCGGAGACGTCGGTGGTGGCGCTAACCGAGATGTTCCGCCGCGATCTCAACCATGCCGACGTCGGCGACCTGGTCGAGGTCGTGCTGGGAGCTGACGCGGTCCGTCGGCGGTTCCTCCAGCTCGAGCTCAGCGCTCGTGAGGAGGTCTGCACCTTCGTCGACGCCCGCCCTGTCGCGGTGAGTCCCGAGGAGAACACGGCGGAAGCGCAGGCACTCGACCGCGGCGTGACGTTTCGCGTCGTCATCGAACGCGCGGCCTTCGAGGATGACACGACGGTTGCTGAGGCACGGGAGGCACTCGGTGCGAACGCCCTGATCCGCGCCGTCCCCAAGGTACCCACCAAGTTGCTCGTGACCGACGGGGTCGTGGCCATGGCCCCGCTCTCGGTCCGGGGCTACGCAGCGGCCGCCGTGGTCATCAGGGCCCCGAGCCTCGTCCACTCGCTGGTGACCCTGTTCGAGTCCGTCTGGGCAGCAGGCATCCCCATAGTCCTCGACCCGGAGAAGGATCTCGTGGACGGCCCCGCTGCTGGCCCGGACCCAGACGACCTCGCGCTCCTCTCGCTCATGCTCAGTGGTCTCACCGACGAAGTGGTCGGCAAGCAGTTGGGGATGAGCGGCCGTAGCGTCCAGCGCCGCCTCAGGGCGCTCATGGACTTCACCGGGTCGACGTCGCGCATGCAGCTCGGCTGGGAGGCGTCTGAACGCGGCTGGGTCACTCGTCGCTCCTTCGACTCCTGAACAGCAAGTTGCCGGCAACGACAGCCCGGCGGCCGAGCCCAGGAACGACTCCAGCACGGGTACGAAGTCGCCGGCCGACAGCCCGTGCAGATACAGCAACGGCAACACCCGACCCGCCGAGCCCGCCCGCACGGCTGAGGTAACAGAGGTTGCGAGTGGCCGAATCCCATGAACCACTGCATCACCATCCCTCTATATCGATGCCGATGGCTGCAACGTTGTGTGTGGGAAGGGACCTGATGCAAAACTCTGTCCGGATAGTCGACAGCGCCGGGAGAGCTTCTTCCAGTTCTCGCAAACTCAACAGGTCACATGGCTTCCGGGCGCATTGTGTACAGTTACGCTGAAGGGTATTCCATTCAGCGATCGGGCGGTCATTTCGAGCTCGGGAAGGTCTATCCCTGCCCGCACTTCATGGCTGCCCGAACCGCTGTGGGACCCGGTTTTCAAGCCCTCCTACGCCTGGCAGAACGCCTTTCCACTGCCTCGCCGGCTGCCACGAACGTCGCGCTACCGTCGCGGCGCCACGGCGAGGAAGGTCATGCGGGTGCGCGGGTGGCCCGGATGAAGCGGGCGCCCCACTCCTGGACGTGCGCGGCGAACTCCGGCGGCCCCAGGACCTTGAACTCGGCGCCCACGTTGCCCAGTGCCTGGGTTGGCCAGTCGAGGGAGGTCGAGGTCATGGTGAGCTGGCAGCTGTCCTGATCGAGTGGCTCGATCGTGCCCCAGCGGCCGACCACCTGCCGCACCCGCGAGGAGGGCGCGTGCACAAGGACCTCGACCGTGTACGGAGCCGGGGCCCCGCTCGCTGCCTGGACGAGGGCCACGGCGTCCTCGGCCGGGAGCAGGCGCGGCCGGAAGCGCGTGCCGGTAGCCGTCGGCTCGGTCAGCCGGTCGAGGCGGAAACTGCGCCAGTCGTGCCGACCCAGGTCGTAGGCCACCAGGTACCAGCGTCCGCCGAGTGCGACGACGCGGTGCGGCTCGACCTCGCGCTCAGTGGGTGCGGAGCCCCTGGCCGTGTAGCCGAACCGCAGCCGCTCCTCGTCCCGGCAAGCCTGGGCGACTGCGGTGAGCACCCCCGCCGCGACGACCGGCCCGGGCACGACAGCGGAGAGGGTCATCGCCCGCAGGGCGTCCACCCTGGCCCGCAGCCGGGGCGGCAGGACCCGCACCACCTTGGTGAGTGCGCGCAGAGATGCTTCCTCCATCCCCGCGATCCCGCTCTGCGCCGCGTCGCCGATGCCCACCGCGAGGGCCACCGCCTCCTCGTCGTCCAGCAGCAGCGGCGGCAGGACGGCGCCGGGCGCGAGCTGGTAGCCACCGTCGGTGCCGCGGGCCGCGCTGACCGGGTAGCCGAGCTCGCGCAGCCGCTCGACATCGCGGCGCAGCGTCCGCTCGGAGACCCCGAGCCGGTCGGCCAGTTCCAGGCCGGACCAGTGCCGGTGGGTCTGCAGCAGCGAGAGCAGTCTCAGGGTCCGTGAGCTGGTGTTCGCCATGGCGACATCCTGCCTCGACTTCCGGTCAGAAACTGGCCGGAACTATCCCTAGAGTCGATCTCGACGGTCACACCCGAGGTAAGGACAGAAGATGATCACCCGTGAGATCCAGCTGACTGCCCAGATCACCGGCACCCCCACGCTCGAACATTTCACCGTCGCCAAGACCGAGGTGGACGGCGAGGTCCTGGTACGCACCGACCAGATCGGGCTCGCCGCGACCTACCTGGAGCTGATGCGGGCAGACTGCACCATTCCGGTCCCGGCCTGGCAGCCGGGGCAGCGGGTAGGGGTGGCCGCCATCGGCACCGTGGTCCGATCCGACAGCCCCGAACTCGAGGCCGGCGACCTGGTCCAGTCGATGACCGGCTGGAGCGAGTACTCGGCCGGCCCGGCCGGCTCGTACCTCAAGCTCAGCCGCGAGCTCTTCGCCGATCCCGGCTACTACCTCGGCCAGGGACCGACCGCCTACTACGGGATG
The DNA here is from genome assembly GCF_043204765.1 of Micromonospora sp. NPDC047730. Lineage (NCBI taxonomy): Bacteria > Bacillati > Actinomycetota > Actinomycetes > Micromonosporales > Micromonosporaceae > Micromonospora > Micromonospora sp. NPDC047730. The sequence continues at coordinate 27,916 of NZ_JBIDCU010000026.1, forward strand.
GCCGAGGTAGCGGCCGTCGGCGACGGCGACGTGGTCTTCGTCTCCGGCGCGGCGGGCGGGGTCGGCTCGCTGGCCGGGCAGATCGCCAAGTGCCTTGGCGCGGCGCGGGTGATCGGCAGCGCCGGCAGCCCGGCGAAGGCCGACTACTTGGTGAACGAGCTTGGCTATGACGCCGCCTTCGACTACCACGACGGCTCGACGGCCGACCGGCTCAAGGAAGTCGCGCCCGAAGGCATCTCGGTCTTCTTCGACGTCGTGGGCGGCGAGCAGTACCAGGGCGCGCTCCAGGCGGCCCGGCCCGGAGCACGCTTCGCCCTCTGCGGCTCACTGTCCAGCCAGCTCGGCGACGCGGCGCAGCGCTTTCCGCAGCCCGACCGCGCGGCGGCCGAGGCCAAGGGCGTCGAGCTGCTGCCGTTCTCCTGCTACCACACGCCCGATCAGATCGCGGCCTGGCGCGAGCACTTCAGCAGCTGGCTGGGCGAGGGCCGCTTCGTCTACCCGCAGACAGTCGTCGAGGGCGGGATCGAGGACGTGCCGCAGGCGTTCCTCTCCCTGCTGCAGGGTTACTACCAGGGCAATGTCTCGGTGCGGCTGCCGTGACCACACTCTCCCTCCGGGCCCTGAAGGGCGCTGATGGACCGCCAGTTCCTGCTGGGGCGCAACGATCGCACCCCGCTGGAGGTGATCGGGCGACTGGTTGCGCTGCAGGCACAGGAGCCCAACTGGGCCTATGTCGGGCTGTGGAGCAGGATCCACGCCCTCACGCAGTCCGAGCTCATCGCCCTGCTGGAGTACCGGGCAGGTGGTACCGGTTGAGACCGATGCGAGGGCTGCGAACGGACAAGACAGCACAGGTCGTCATCGCCGGCCACGCCTTCATGCAGAACCTCCGACGCGGACACTACGAACTCGCCGTCGACGCCCCGCCCGCTCTGCGGGTCGCTACCGCATTCACCGAACTCGCTTGGGCGATCTGACCGCAGACCTCCACACCGGGGTTCAATACGTCCGCCAATCCCACAACGCAACGGTGTCGGTCAGGCCCCTTACGATCTTGTGCGCCCGAAGGGACTCGAACCCCTAACCTTCTGATCCGATAGGGACGGTGGTCGGAACGGGTCCACCGACACTGAGGGTCAGGGCTTGCGGGCGACGCCGGCCCAATAGTAGGCCGCGCGCGGGTCGTCCGGTCCGGCGTCATCGCGCCGCCACGCCATGACGGGCACGATGCCCGGCTCGATCAACTCCCACCCGTCGAAGAACCGCTCCACCTCGGCGCGCGTGCGCGGCACCAGCGTCATGTGGCCCTGATTGGCGGCGGCCACCGCCGCGCCCATCTCTGAGGGGTTGAAGTCCTGCGTCGGATGGGTGATGGCCAGGTAGCTGCCAGAAGGCAAGGCCCGCGTTATGGTACGCAGCCTCTCCCCCGGCTCGTCCTCGTCGCGCAACAGCATGAGCACCGCGATGAGCGTAAGCGCCACGGGCCGGCTCAGGTCTAACGTGCCAGTGAGGCGGTCGGCGAGGATCGTCTCCGGCCGGCGCAGGTCGGCGTGGATGTACTCACTGCGCCCCTCCTCGCTGCTAATCATCAGCGCCCGGGCGTGCGCCAACACGATGGGATCGTTGTCCACGTACACCACCCGGGTCTCGGGCGCCAGCGCCTGGGCGACCTCATGCAGGTTCGGCCGGGTGGGGATGCCGGTGCCGATGTCGAGAAACTGGCGGATTCCGGCCTCGGCCACCAGGTAGCGGGCCACCCGGTGGACGAACCGCCGGTTCCCGGCGGCCATCATCCGCAGGGTGGGGATCGCCTCGATCAACGCGGCGCCCACCGCCCGGTCGACAGCGAAATTGTCCTTCCCACCGAGCCACCAGTCGTAGACCCGAGCCGAATGCGGTACGGAGATGTCCACACCGGTGGGCGGGACCTCCTCAGTTCGGCTTCCGGCGGAACGCGTCACGGTCGACTCCCTCGAAGAGCCGGGATGGACGTGCGTAGCCTAGATGACGTCCGCCCGCCCCGCGATCCGGTCCAATTCGGATGATGACGGCATTTCGGCAGGTCAGACCCTTCATGATCTTGCGCGCCCGAAGGGACTCGAATCGAACGCCCAACCTTCCGATCCCCGGGTGAGGGGGACAGGCTGACTGCGGGCCAGATTCCCGCAGTCGACCTGGATCTGCGACCGAAGGCGGTCACACCTGCCGTCGCGGGCCAGCAGGCAATAGCCGTGTCGCCTGCTGCCCCAGCCGATGGCGCGCCCGCCACAGGCACCGTTGGCGGCGAGGAGCTTGAAGCAGCCGCGATGCTCAGCATCTCCGTCAGCCACCTCGACCGGCTCTACCGCGAGCGCGACAGCAACGGCTTCCCCGAGCGCGCGGCCGACGGCCGCACATGGCGCCGCCAGGACATCGCCAAATTCGAACTGCCACGCGAACAGGCCAGGCGCAGCGCGCGTGACAGCGTCGACCGCTCCGGGGCCCCGGACGAACTGGTGGGCAAAGCGGAAGCCGCCAGAGTGCTCGGCTACAGCACCGCCAACGCCCTACCCAGTCGGATGCTGGAGCGCGCCGATGAGCAGTCAACAGGCCCAAAGGGGCGCTACCGCCGCAAGTAGAGGCGCGAAGCGCTGTGGGCCATCCTGGACGAGCAGGGCAGCACACCACCTCACCCCTGATCTGCTCAGCTGGCCCTCGGCGTAGGACTGCGGTCGACCCCGACCGATCACCCCACTCCCGCTCACCGCAGCGCCCGGCCCTGGCGGGCCGGGTTAACCGGAAGCGGCCTCCGGCCGTAAAGAGCAGGCCGACCGGCTCCGCCGTCAAGTCGAGCGGGCAGAGACCAGCCCCACCGCCCTCGCCTGACCTCGTCAACCGGCGATGCCCAGTCCAGCGTGGAACCGCACCAATCGGGTCTCGTACTCCCCGAAGGTCGGTCAGGCCTGTTCGATCAGGTGGTCGAGTTCCGCAGCGCGATCCCGGCCCGGCCCGCGATACGTGGTGACGGCCTCCCCGATCGAGCAGGTCGCAAGGTCAGCCCGCGAACTGCCACGCAATCGCCGGTCCGGGTCGTCGACAGGTCACAGGTCCGCGCTCCGCGCGGCGGGCTTCCCACAGGTTGATCGGCACCCGGCGTTGCTACCGGTGTGCAGCGGCCTGAGCAGCGCCGCGCCGAGGCCGCTGAGTAGGGCTACGTGCTTTACCTCCTGCCCATTGGCGGCCGCCGAACGTGCACGGTCGTTGGCGGCCGCCTCGGCTGGCCGGGTCAATCGTCGCGAGAGCAACCGTTCGCCAGGTGCAGGTGGTAAGGAGGTGGGGCCTGCGGGCGCCTGGCGAGAAGAGGCGGACCGGTTCTGAACCGGCGCGACGGATCGTCGCAGAGGGAACGCCGGATCAGTAATTCACCGAGTAGGTGAACCAAGCAGCGATCCGAGCGTTGCGTCGGGCTCGTGACGACGGGACGGCCACTCGATCAGGCTCGCCGGCCGATCACGTACATGCGCAGGCGTTGCAGTGGCGGCAGGAGGCCGTAGATGACGATCGGCACCGCGAGGGTGGCCAGGACGAGGGTGCGCAGCACCGTCGGTGTGTCCCGGAGCAGGTCGCCGAGTAGCAGTTGCAGGACGGTGAGCGTGGGGAAGACGGCCAGCCAGATCATCAGGGCCATGTGATGGCGGGGCGGCGGCCCGGCGCGCATCGGCGGGCGGGCGATCGGGTCCTCAGACATGGTGAGTGCTCCTCCAGTATTTGATGGTTGTGGGTTCAGAGACCGTGACGGCGGTCGGCGAGGACGGCCTCGGTGACTTGCCGTTCCAGTGCGGCCGAGAACGGGCGGGCGTCCGCGATGGCGCGCTGGACGTCCTGCTCGACCAGGTCGGCGTGCAGGGCGATGGCGGCGGCCGATCCGGCGCCGGCAGCGGTGATGACCTGGGCGCGCGGGTCGACGGCGTTGCCCGCAGCCCAGACACCGGGCACGCTGGTGCGGCCCCTCTCGTCGACGACCACCCAGCCGTTGCCGTCCACCTGGCAGCCCAGGCCGGTTAGCAGGCCGTTGCTCGGCACGAACCGGGGCCGGACGAAGATCGCCGCCGGGGCGACAACGCTTCCCCGGTCCAGTTCGACGCCGGCGAGCCGGTCACGGTCGATCACGAGCCGCGCCACCGTGCCTTCGACGATGCGGATACCGCGGGCGGTCAGCCGCTTCCGCTCGTCCGGGCTTAGGTCGTGGGTGTGCGCGAAGAAGGCGACGTCGGGCGACCACTGCCGCACCAGCAGCGCGTGCTGCACCGCGTCCACCGTGCCGCCCAGCACACCAAGCGGCCGGTCACGGACCTCGTAGCCATGGCAGTACGGGCAGTGCAGCACGTCCCGGCCCCACCGCTCGGCCAGGCCCGGGATCGCGGGCAGGTCGTCGCGTAGGCCGGTGGCCACGAGGACGCGCCGGGCGCTCAGCGCTGCTGCGGTGGCCAGGTGGACCCGGAAGCCGCGTTCGATGCCGACCACGGTGTCGTCGATGAAACGACCGCCGTACCCGGCGACCTCGGCCCGACCGGCGGTAAGCAGATCGTGCGGCGGTATGCCGTCGCGGGACAGGAATCCGTGCAGGTGGGTGGCAGGCGCGTTGCGGGGCAGGCCGGCGTCCACGACCGCGACCCGGCGCCTGGCTCGGGCCAGCACCAGGGCGGCGTTCAATCCGGCGGGCCCGCCGCCCACCACCACGACGTCATACTCGTTCATGGCGCCCAGGCTGCTCCGAGAGTCCGTAGGCGGCAACTATTGTTGCCATTTCCGGGAAGAGCGAGGTGGAATGGGGCCATGAATCACCCGCCCGCGATCGCCGCCGCCCTGACCGAGGTCGGCCCCCGCCTCAAACGCCTGCGCACCCAGCGCGGCGTCACCCTGACCGCGCTGGCCGAGGCCACCGGCATCTCCAAGAGCACCCTGTCCCGGTTGGAGGGCGGCCAACGCCGACCCAGCCTGGAACTCCTGCTGCCGATCGCCCATGCCCATCAGGTGCCACTGGAGGAATTCGTCGGCGCACCCGAGGTCGGCGACCCCCGGGTGCGCCTGGTCCCCCGCCGGGCGAACGGCCGCACGGTGCTACCGCTGACCCGGCAAGCCGGTTCGCTGCAGGCCTGGAAGGTGATCATCCCCGTAGACCAGACCGAGCCCGACTTACGCGTCCACGAGGGCTACGAATGGCTCTATGTGCTCTCCGGACGGCTCCGCCTCGTCCTGGCCGAGCACGACTTCGTGCTCCGCGCCGGCGAGGCGGCCGAGTTCGACACCCGGCTGCCGCACTGGTTCGGCAGCACCGGGGAACACCCCGTCGAGATCCTCAGCATCCTCGGCCGACAAGGCGAGCGCATGCACGTACGCGCCAAGCCCCGCGCCCCCAAGCCGGCAACTGACGGTGCACGACGTTGAGCGGTCAGGTCGGGCAGCGACGGGGGTATGGGCACAGGAGCCGGCAAGATCAGGTGCGCTCATCCAGCCACGATGAGGGCGCCCATCCCCCGGACCCGTCACTAGCGGTAATCAGAACTCATGCTCCGTAGTGGTCGTCGTGGTACTGGCCGCTGCCGGAGGTGAGGCTGCTGTTGGAGTAGTAACCGGTATCACTGGGGGTGCCAGCTCGCCGAGCTGACATTGCTGTGGGTTCTGCCGGCGCGCCGGTGCCCGTCCGAGGCGGGAATGAGCTGTGCGTTACTGGTCTGGTGCGGTGACGACGCAGTGCACACTCGCCTGGTGATAGGCAGTGTCCGACGGATCAATCTGGCCGTCGACATCGACGTCGACATGATTACGCCAGGAGATCAGTTGACCTGTCGATTCGCAGGGTCGACGCGCCGTCGTTCGGTTGTTGCTTACCGACTTGGGCTTGAGTTGCAACCGTCGCCGATCAAGCCTTGCGGCGCCATGCGCCGTCCGTGGAAAGCTCGTAGAGACAGTTACGGACACGAGCCGTGTCCGCCGTGCAGTCACCCTTTTCCCACTGCCCGCGCCCAGAGACATCCGGCGCTGAGTAGTGAGGATCATCAGGCAGGCTGATGGGCGTACACCCGATCGCCGACGTCGCGATCCCGCCGTCTGGTGCCCGTTCGTCGCCGGATTGATCACTCGGCCCTGCTCGTCGACGTACCGGGCGCGGTCTCCGATATCAGACGGCGCGAGACCCGGAACCGCATCCGCGTAGGTGACAACTTGACCTGGCTGGACCCGGTCCTCCGCGCCTGCCGGCGAGGCAAGACCTGTGCCCCCGACCACCACACTTGTTGCGACCGCAACCCGCAAGATTGTCGCTGAAGCTACGGGCGGGCCTAAACGGCCCTCGACCGAGCAGAACAACTGGGACGAGAGAGCAGAACTGAGGTTGATCCGTCTCGACGGACGGCCAGCCCATTCAAGAAGCTCCGCCGCCTCAAGCCGCTGCCCGCACCGGGCCGCCAACACGGCGGGAACCTCGTCGCGCCAGACCAGCCGGAATCCGTCCGATGTAGGCCACGTCGGCGTCCAGGGCAGGTCTACCGAGTTTCACGTGATCGACAGGTCGTCGAGCTTCTGGTGATTGCTTTCCAGGTGTTCCCCGGCGAAGTCAAGCACCACTGGACAGTCAGCAAACCACTGCTCGTCATCGGGGTCCCAAGCACCGGCCAACTCCTAGGCCAGCTCAATGGCTGATCGAAGGCGTGGCCACCATGTCTCAACGCCGCGCTCCTCTTCTTCATATCCGGCCTGGCAGATCTCGCGATCCTGGCTACCAGCCTCGCCATCCTCGGCGTGGCCTCCTCCTCACGGGGCTCGCCATCGCGCTGCGGAAATAGGGACGGCATCGAGACAACCCGGAGTCCCTCGACCGGAAGTCAGCTCCGTGACAGACACATCTACATATGCCAAGCTAGGCAAGTGAAGCCCCGCCACAACCTCGGAACGCCTCGGAAGCCACCGACGGGTGCGCAATGACGGACGACACACCGATCAGTCACATCGTGCACCTGGTCAGATCCTTTGGAGACGACGCGACCGCACCGAGGGAGATCCAGTTCGGCAGACGACTGCGCCCTTCCGCTCTCGCCATTCTCTGGGTCCTGCTGGTCGCCGGCACGCTCAGCACAAGCCTCCTAGTCGTGTTCCTCTGGATAAGCGACTCGCCGGGGTGGTGGTTCAATCTGATCTTCACCCTCCTGCCGGCCTTCTTTTTGGCCGGGTGTGGAATGGCATTGACGGAATCGAGAAAGCTCTCACGCCGCGAGGCGCAGCTCGCCGAGCGGTGGCACGCGACACGGAACCACGCACGACCATCAGCGGGACGCGTCATCGACCGCACGGTGAGCCTTATGGAGCACGGGAGCGTGTCATCTTTTACCCTCACCGTCGACATCGAAGGGGCATCGCGCATCCGCGCACGCTGGTACCGCAGCAACCCGGAAAACGCAGACGCAACTCTCCTCCAGACCCAGATACCCGCAATCGGCTCTAAAGCACGTGTGTGGTCTGTCGGAGTACCAAACGACGACGAACCCCTGATCGTGGAAGCACTCGATGCCAGCATCGTGATCCCATGAGCGTGCTCTATCGACTTCTTCCACCAACCTCGCTGGGGGCGCGGCGGGGGCTGCGCTGCGCCCGGCCCCCGCACCGGGCGAGGATCGCAACCGGGCCAGCTACCAGCAGGTGCCGCCCGAGCCTCTTCGGGCTGCGCCGGTCCCCGGCCGGGCGAGGATCGCAACGGTGCGACGATGGGCGCGGAGCCCGCGCTGACACCACCAGCGCAGCGAGTGGCGCCGGCCGGTTCTGGACGCAGGCTGGTCGCTGTGCGGGGTTCGGCGAGTTGCCTGGCAGCCGAGATCCGGGACAGCCGGTAGGTGCGGTCCGCGTCTGATCTTGTGGCCAGCAAGTAGCCCTGGTCCCGTACGGTGACCAGGCCGATCGGGTCCACGGTGCGCCACCTCGGGGTCTGGTCCACAGCCGCGTAGTGGATGCGCAGTCTGTGTCCGGCAAGTACCGCGCGCCGGACCTCAATCGTTGTCGCATCGGGCTGAGCAACCGACGGCCACGGCTCGTGGCGAGCTGCCGAAACTCCAGATCAGGCGAGTGCGGCTGAAGTACTAGTGTTCTGAGTCGTTAATTCGCCGGCAGTATGTGGCGAGGCTGTTGAGGATGTCGTCGGCGGTCCTGGTCCAGACAAACGGCTTGGGGTTGGCGTTCCATGCGTCGATCCAGGTGCGGACGTCGGCTTCGAGTTCGGCGAGGCTGCGGTGGCTGGATCGGCGGAGCTTGCGGTTGGTCAGTTCGGCGAACCACCGCTCGACGAGGTTGAGCCAGGATGCCGAGGTCGGTGTGAAGTGCAGGTGGAAGCGGGGATGCGCGGCCAGCCACCGCTGCACCGCCGGGGTCTTGTGGGTGGCGTAGTTGTCCAGGACCAGGTGTAGATCCATACCGGTGGGCGTGTTGGCGTCGATGACCTTCAGGAACTTGAGGAACTCCTGATGGCGGTGCCGGCGGTGGACCTGACCGATGACAGCGCCCGTCGCCGGGTCGAACGCGGCGAACAGGCTCGCCACGCCATGGCGGACGTAGTCGTGGGTCTGCCTCGCGGGGACCGTGGGCATCATCGGCAGCATCGGCCGGGTCCGCTCGAGTGCCTGCATCTGCGACTTCTCATCCACGCACAGGACCATCGCCTTGACCGACGGATCGAGGTACAGGCCGACCACGTCGCGGACCTTCTCCACGAACAACGGATCGGCCGACAGCTTCCACGTGTCCACCAGGTGCGGCTTGAGGCCGAACGCCCGCCAGATCCGCGACACCGCGGTCTGCGACAGCCCGGTCTCCTTCGCCATCGACCGCGTCGACCAGTGACTGTCCCGATTGGACGGCTGGCGCTCCAGCGTCTTGACGATCACTTCCTCAATGCGGTCGTCGGTGATTCGACGCGGCGCCCCAGGCCGCGGCTCGTCGGTGAGCCCCTCCAGCCGGCGCGCGAGGAACCGGCTACGCCACTTGCCCACCATGTCCCGCGACACGCCCAACCGCTCCGCGACGTGCGTATTCACCAGACCATCGGCGCACAGCAACACGATCTTCGACCGCAACGCCAACGCCTGCGACGACTTACCTCGCCGTGCCCACCGGGTCAGACACGCACGCTCGTCATCAGTCAGTTCCACCACGCCACGCGGACGACCAGCCATCCCGACAGCCTACTATCTGCCGGCGAATTAACGACTCAGAACACTAGGCGTACCCGTCGTTGTAACCGCAGCGTCGGCCCCGCCACGGTACGAGTGGCGGGGCCGACGCGCGGGTGGTGTCAGGCGTCCGGCCCGCCGCCGACCGGCGTCGCCGAAGGCATGCGGCCGGCACCGAACGGGGCGGAACCCCTCGACCGACCCCACAGCCCCAACTCACGTGCACCCAGGTACAGGAACGGCAGCAACAGCAGCACGTCGGCGACATGGGCGATCGACACCTCGCGGGTGATCCGGCTCAACGGGAAGGCGATCGCGCCCAGGCAGAGCAGTACGCCGACCGGCAGCGGCGCGGTGCGGGTCCGGCAGAGCACCAGGCCCAGCGCGAACAGTGTGAGCGGGAAGAGTGGACCGGCGATCCAGAACAGGGTCGTGGCGAAGGGGTACTGGTTGAGCAGCTCGACCGTCCGGGCATGCGAGACGTCGACGAGGCCCTCGTGGATGCTCTGCACGCCGAACGCCACCCCGCCGACGACCGCGAAGACCGTCACCGGCAGCGCGACGGCCACATACCGGGGAGCCGTGGCGCGCAGCCGGTCATAAAGCCCGATCAGACCGACCAGCCAGCAGAAACAGGAAAGCGCGACGAGCGTACCGGCGGTCACGCCCTGCGAGTCGGGCTCCCAGAAGAAGGAGGCGAGCAGGTTCAGGGTTGCTCCCAGGATGAGAAACATGGACCAGACGCTATGGGTGGCGGGGCGGCGCTGGATCCGCTCCGCGTGGGCGGCGGACTACTGCGGTCGTCGTACCCCGGCCAGCCCGCCGTGGTAGGCGAAGACCACGAGTTGGGCCCGGTCCCGGGCACCGAGCTTGGCCATCGCCCGGTTGGCGTGGGTCTTCGCGGTGGCGGTGCTCATGCCGAGCCGTGCACCGATCTCCGCGTTGGAGAGCCCGTCCGCGATCAGCGTCACCACCTCGCGCTCCCGCGCGGTCAACGCGTGCAGGCCGGGCACCTCCGGTCCGCTGGCGAACGCCGCGATCAGCCGACGGGTCACCTCCGGCGCGAGCAGCGCGTCGCCGGCGGCGACCACCCGGACCGCCCGGCGCAACTCGTCCGGTTCCAGGTTCTTCAGCAGGAAACCGCTCGCGCCAGCGTGCAGCGCCGCGTAGACGTACTCGTCGAGTTCGAAGGTGGTCAGCACGACCACCCGTACCCCGGGCAGCCGCTCGTCGGCGAGGATCCGCCGGGTAGCGGTCAGCCCGTCGGTGCCGGGCATCCGGATGTCCATCAGGACGACGTCCGGCTGGTGTGCGCGGGTCAGCCCGATCGCCTCGTCCCCGTCGGCGGCCTCGGCGACGACCTCGATGTCCGGCACCCGCTCCAGCAGCACCCGGAAGCCAGCCCGGACCAGCGTCTGGTCGTCGGCCAGCAGTACTCGGATCGTCATCCCGGCAGCCACCCCTGTACCTGGAAGCCTCCGCCCTCGGCCGGGCCGGCCCGGAGCCAACCGCCCAGGCCGGTGGCCCGTTCCGCCATGCCGCGCAGGCCGTTGCCCGGTGGTCCGCCGGCGCCGCGCCCGTCGTCCTGGACGGTCAGCGTCAGTCCGTCCGGACGGTAGCCGAGCCGTACCTCGATCCGGTTGGCGTCGGCGTGCCGCACCGCGTTCGCCACCGCCTCCTGGACGATCCGGTACGCCGTCGCCTCCACAGCCCGGGGCATGGGCCGGGGCTCGCCGTCGTGGAGCAGCACGGCGCCGGTCGCGGCGGTCAGTGCGGGAAGCCGGTCGAGCGCGGGTGCCGGCGGCGCGGGGCTGAACTCACCCGGCGGGTCGCGGAGGTCGCCCAGCTTTCCGCCGGGGCCGCCCGGCTCGGGGCCGGGGTCGCGGCGGCCGTCTCGGAGCACGCCGACGGCGGCGCGCAGCTCCACCATCGCCTCCCGGCCGGCCTGCCGGACCACGTTCAGCGCGGCGCGTGCCTGGTCTGGGTCGTCCTCCAGCACCTCGGCGGCGACCCCGGCCTGTACACCGACCACCGCCAGGGTATGCGCCGTGACGTCGTGCAGCTCCCGGGCGATCCGGATCCGCTCCTCGATCACCCGCTGCTCCGCCGTACGGTCCCGCTCGGCGGCCAACAACTCCAGCCGGATCCGCCGGCCCCGGACCGCCTCACCGAGCAGCAGCGTCGCCCCGAAGACCACCGTCGAGCTGTCCAGGGTCGCGTCCAGGGGTCCCACCCCCTCCACCAACATCCGCCCGTGCAGGTCCAACAGGATGAACACCCCGGCCACCACCAGACCGGACCGACGCCGGGACGCGACCGCCACCGAGTACATCGCCACCCAGAGCGGCGCGGCGGGCGCACCACCGGGATACCGGGACATGTGGTAGGCCAGGAACAGGGCACCCACCGTGGCCAGCGTCGCGGCCGGCCAGCGCCGTCGGGCCAGCAAGACCAGCGCCATCGCCAGCCCGAGGCCGTACGCCCACGCGTCCGGCGCGCGGTCGGCGGACTCCACCGCCGCCACCCCGATCCGATACACCGTCACCGCACCGGTAATCACCACGATGCCGGCCTCCGTCATCCACCGCCGCACGGCGTAACAGTACGTACCCGGCCGGGCGACCACGTACCACGAACGCGGTAGCCGGCGGCATGCAACGAAGGGCCGTCTCGTTGCCTGGCGGCCCGTGCCTGTGACGATCTCGACAGCCTGCTGAGGGCGCTTGCCGCAGATGTCGTAACAGCGACGGCGGTGGTCTGGCACCGGCACCGCGCAAGGCGATCCACGGGGCGGAGCTGGTCGCTCGGGCGTTGCTCACCTTCGCCGGCCGGATGCCGGTGGATCCGACCAACCCGGTCGTCGAGCTCAACGGCGGACCGGGCATCGCTGTCAGTTCCGGGCGGGCCTCGGCGGCGGCGATCAGCCTGCACTTGGTGGACGGCGTGGTCAACGCCATCCATCTGGGCAACCCGGAGAAACTGACCGGGCTGCGTGAACGCTGAGGCCCCGGCTCAGCTGGGACGTCGAGGTCCTCGACGTCCGAGGTCAACGTAACGCCGCGACGCCGGGGCCCAGTGCACCGGGAGAGGGCGGTAGCTGCCGGTGGACGATCACGCCGGGGGTGTGGGTGCCGTGGTAGCCCGGGCCGATCATGTGACCAGTTCGTTGTACGCGGCCGACCAGCGACCAGTGAGATACCAGCGGCTCGGCGTGTCGCCCGGAGTCAGCGGCCGGGATCGTCTGTCTGCACCACCACCGACCACGAGGCCCCAGCTGACCGTCTGGACCAGCGGCGAAGCCAAACTTGACATCGCCCAGATCGCACAGGCACTGTCATCAGCACCCACTACGAAATGTCCACCACCGCCGACCTCACCACCTGCCTAGGCCCACCGGCTGACGTCGCCCCCCTTCTGGGACTTGACCAAACCCATAGGGACACCCCCAGAAGCGAATGACCCGTACGTGCACGGTTCCGGAGTCGCGCTCCGCTGTCGTGGTGCCGCGTGCCCGCTCGCCCGAACAGGCCGCTCTACCTGGAGTAAGTACAGGTCATCGCCGAACCCCCGACGTGTCATCCTGCCGCGGGAGTACGGCAGCGTGAGCGCCGGGGGTGAGCGCCTCGGCGGCCGACAACCGTACGCCGGCGTAGCCGGCATACCGCAAACGCGGTACATGAACCGTGGCAAACGGCGATCGGCACCATGCGGGATGCTGGCTAGCGTCGACCGTATGACCGAGAACATCGAGATCCGGCCCACCCGGACCGACCGGCTGCGGTGGCCCTGGATCCCATCCGCTGTGACTGGCGCTTTGGTCCTCGGGGCGATGCTACTGCTCTACGCCGGCCGTCCCCTCGCCGGCATCGCACTCGCCAGCGCCACCAACATGGCCGCCTTCGCGTTCTTCCTCGTCGGCGGAGCGGTACTGGTCTGTCGAACGGCGAGCGCGCCAGCGCCAAGGTGGGCAATCGTCGTCCGCCCAGCATTGGTCGCGTTGATACCGGCCCTCGCGTGCTGGATCGTCATCATCGTGCTGCGCCAGGCGATTCTCGCCAACGAGCCGCTCTCCGAGACCGTTTTCCAGGATGGATACGGCCGTAGCATCGTCGTATACCAGTTCGCCGCGCTCATCGGCGTCGTCGCCGAAACAGTCCTACGGATCAGAAGGTTATGGGTCCGAAGATAGCCGATAGTACGGCAGCCGCCATTGGCTGTCTGACCAGGGTGGACACCGGCGGGCTGGGTGGGTGAAGTGGGTGCAGCCGCCGTGCTGGTCATGGCCGCCCTCGCGGTCTGCGCCGTCGCCACCAAGCCCGCTCACGCTGGCTCCACCAACGCACCCGGCGACGTCTCACCCGCATCAACTGCGCCACCTACGCCGCGAACGGCTACACGCTCACACTTCCGACCGGGTACGCCATCAGCGGCGTGTTCATCGCCGACCCCGAACTCGATGAAGATTTCGCCCGCGCCGAACCACTGACGCACGACAGGTGGCAGCCGAGGCTGGCGCAACTGCAGCGGTACGCCCGTAACCCGGTCAGCCAGGCACTTCAGCGCATCGACCGAATCTTCAGGGACCGCCGGGCCGGCAACGCGACCGCGCCCACCACCGATGCCGCAACAGGGTTCACGACTGGCGGACGTCCTCGGCACACTCCTCGACACCCAGGCCGGCGGCACGGAAACCCGCATTCCGGCCGGGTGGGACAACGCGGTGCCCCACCCGCCGACAACCGCGTCGGGCGCAACGGCAACACACACCGGCACACCGACACCGGGCAACGGAGGCAACGGGCGCCAGCAGGGGCACCAGGGCCGGGGGTCGCGCTCCACGTCGGGTCTGGCCCTGAGTTTCCACCCCCGGCCCCGGCAGACCCCATCGTGCCCGCCGATGCGCCGAGCGAAGAGGTCTGGTCATTCCTCAGCCTGGTCCTGCTGCCGGATGTCGCGCTCTGGCGATGGCCCAACCCGCTCCGTCGGCCAGGATACGAACGCATCATCGGCCGTCCCCGTAACGTGTTCCGACGCCTATGGACCCGCATTCACAGCCTGGGCGAGGACCTCGGAGCCCATCTCTACGAGGACGAGGCCGTCGCAATCCTCGAGCGCCCAACGCTCGGTGCCCATCCACGCGTCGCCCGCGCCATAGCCCACGGCCACCTGATCACAGCCGGGGGAGCCGGCGCCGCACGGACGGACATCTTGCGCATCACCGCCCGCAGACTCCGGCGACTTGCGGTAGTGGTGAGTCTCGAATCGCTCGACGATGCTCAACTCTTAGATCTGGTGGGAAACTACACGAAGGAAGCCGTCGACCAGTTGCGGGCGGTGACAACTAGGAGCACGTACAACGACCACCTTCCGACGCAAGTGCAAGCGAGTTAGGAGCCAGCCCGTAGCGGCCATGTTCTCAGCACACGCGGGGTGATCCGAGGCCGCCGGCAGGCACAGTACGAGCGGTGCTGCCCCCGCCGGCGGAGGGATGATCTCGTCCGCGCTGGCGGCCTGGTCGCGACCCTTATCGGCACCGCTGAAACCGGCTCGTTCGCGTTGATGCGGCCGATGCCGCCGAATGTCACGTTTCCTCGACCTCGATGGCTCTGGCCATGGTCAAGCCGTAGGAGTTGGTGTCGCGGGCGGGCGGGCCAGCCGAGGAAGCGGTCGAAAATGACAGCAGCGGTGCCCGTCTCAGCGGGGTTGAGCCGTGCAGATCGTCAATCGCGTCGTGCAAACATCCGGCCAGGTAGAGGAACGGGTCCGGTTGTCCTGGCACTCGGCGAGGAGAGCGAGTTTCGCCGCGCCGAAGGCCACGGCTGCCCGCACACGGTACAGCCATCGCGGGCGCAGCGGCAGATGCTCCACGGGCTCTCCCCCGCGATCGGGCGCCCAAGACGCGGCGCTGCTCCCCAGCGCCGCATACTTCGACCAGGCGACCCGCGCCGCAAAACAAATCCGCGACGTGGTCACTGAGGCCAACGCGTTGCACCATCGTGATGGCAGGCTAGAACGCTGGCGCTCCGACCCACGAACCGAGCGGACTGGCCGACCCCACCACCCAGCCGAGCCCCGGCGCCAGCAAGAGCTCATCCTCGGCTCGCGACCAGGCCCGCCGCTTCGTACAGCGGAATCCGGGGTTGCTCCCCCACCGGCCACGAAGCGACAGGGCCTTATCCGGGATAGCCGGCCAATGGCGAGTGGTCGGCGGCCAGGCCGCCTGACGGACGAAGCCGTTGGGTGATGCCGAATGAGGCCAGTAGTCGATGACGGTTCGGGCGTAGTGACGGTTGGTGGCGGCGATGTTGGTCACGCCACTGACTGCTGCCCTTCAGCGACGGGGCAGGTGCTCGGGCGGCAGGATGCCCGACCAGTCGATCTGGCCCGACTTGAGTCGGTGCCGGGCGGGGGGCGGGACCTCGTCCGGTGCCAGCCGGTCGAGGTATCCGATGAGCTCTGCGGACTGTTGTTGAGAGTTGTGAGTGGCTCGGGCCCGGTTGACGAATTCTCTGGTGGCCCATCCGAACCAGGGGGACTGCCGGGCACGTTCCGACGCGAGTGGACGGAACAGCGCATCCCACCAGTCGGCCGCGCGCGGATTGAGCGTTTGGAGCAGGGGCATGTCCAGTCCCGGCAGGGGGGGACCGTACCGCAAAGTGCGCTCTGCCCGAGACAACCCGGCCAGCATGGCGCCAAAGTTGAGCTCAAAGAAAGCCATGGCCCTACGGATCAGTTCTTCGAGGGTGGGCTGCGCCGGCTCGTCGGGGAACGCTTCGCACAGGTCAAGGCGGATGCCGTGAAAGAGCATGTCTCTGCGGGCGCCGTACATCCAACCCCGGTGACCACTCTGCTGCGGCCGCCCCAGGGAGCTCGGGTCCGTGCACGCCAGGCGCACCATCTCCTTGCACGACTCCATAAGCATCATCACCCACATGTTGCCGGCAAACTCGTTCAGCAGGATCGAGAGCCCATTTTCGTCGAGTGTTCGACCACCGATTGACCGCAGCAACAACTCGGCGCCGAACCAGTCCGCCGACACCTCCGCGATCAACCGATCGCGTGCCCCGGGCGGACCCCACGCAGGTGGTTGTCCGTCGAAGCGCTTGCCCGGCACACAGCGGTGAGTGAGGGCAGCGGGGCGACGGCGGCTATACGCCGGTCCCGGTCACCCGGCAGGCATTCCAGCCAACTGTCGTAGCGGCGGATGACGTCGTCGATGACCTCCGTGGCGACGGACTGGCTCATCCCGTCGGCCACCACCAGCAGCACTGGCCGCTGCCGCGTCAGCGGCAGCACGACCGTGGGCAGGAGGTCCTCCAGGTGGACCAGCCCGGCCGGGGTCGGGGCATCCTGCTCAACTTGTGCTGCCAGCGCGCGGCCGAACGCCTCGTCGTGGGCGTCCCGCCGCAACCGGGCCGCTTCGAGCACAGCGCGAAGCCCCTGCGCGAGCGTTTCGTCGTCCACCCCGGTCCACGCCTCGGCGGCGGCTCGGTCGGCCCAGGCGTCCTCGTCTCGCTGCCGAGCCGCCAACTCGCCGAGGTCGTCAGCGGTCGGTACCGGCCGGCTCAGCCAGCGCGCCAGGCGGACGCTGGCCATCGCTCGTGGCACCCGTACCTCGTCGGGATGCCGAGCCAGTGCGTGGCCCTCTACCTTGGCCCTCGCAGCCGGCGACGTCGGCTGTGGCCTTCGTGGTCTGCTCGCAGCGGCCGATCGTGGCACACGGGACCGGCGACTGTTTACCCTCACGCCTCACCGAAGTAGCTCTCCTCCTCGCCGAGCAGCAGCGGCACGTCGTACACGGGATGTCCGGCCAAGCGCCTGGCGGTGCGTGGTATTCGTTACCTGCTGTATTCGCCAGCCCAACATGAGGGGGCTCTAGCATGCTCTCCTGAAGCCGGCGGCTGCTCATGACGCCTGGCTACCGGACCGCTCGGTCAGCGGCTACTTGAGGATGCGTTAGCCAGGAGCGCGGACCGACCAGCCTTGCGTCGTTGCGCTACTCGTGCTCGTCATCGACGATGGTGATGTGGTCGGCCCGGCCGACCGGCCGCAGGCTGCTTTGCTGGCGTCGCATTCTGCAACGTCTGCGCGTGGCGGAACGACGTGGAGATCAGGCTCAGTGCCTTTGACGCGAATGGGTCGTCGGGCAAGGCTGCAGCCGCGGCCTTGGCAACAGTCGCGGTTCGTCGAGCACGCCCTGCTACAGAGGGGCTCTGATCAGTCCGGACGTGTCGCCAAGCGGCGTGATGCGAATCGGTACCGAGAGTTGCGGGCGACACGATGGCGCAAGCGACCGTACACCGCTCAGTGGCAGGCGTGGATTGCCGTTGGGTGTGAACCCTTAGTTGGCCACCTGGATGTGCCGGCCGGTCTTCGCCGGAATGATCACAACGAAGTACATGCATGTCGCAGGTATCTGCCAACTGGGGAGCAGTGTGAACACGCGGAGAACAACGAAGGTCGCCATCCTGGCGACCGCGATAGTCATGTTGTGGGCAGGGGTGTCCGCAGCGGCGCCGACGCAATCGTCGGCCAAGTGGTCGACCCTGCGGGCGAAGTTCGAGGCCATGGCACAGGTCGACGTCGTTTCGGCGATCGCCGAACTACGCGAGGGCTCGTCGGTAGAGCGATTCAGCGCAGGCACCACCGAGTTGGGTGGCAAAGTCCCGGCACCGGCAGGCGGCCGCTACCGGGCGGGAAGCGTCACGAAAACGTTCGTGGCCACCGTGATCCTGCAATTGGTCGGTGAGGGCCGAATGGCGCTGAGCGACCCGGTCGAGCACTGGTTGCCGGGCGTGCTGCCCAACGGGCAGGCCGTCACGATACGCGACCTGCTCCGACACACCAGCGGGGTCTACGACTACACCTGGGACCTGCTGCCAAGCGACGACCAGGTGCTCGGCATCCGGTTCACCACGTTCACTGCCCGTCAGCTTGTCGACATCGCCAACGCGCATGGGTCGCAGTTCACGCCGGGCAGTCAGCAGCAGTACTCCAACACCGACTACATTCTGCTGGGCATGGTGATCGGCAAGGTGACCGGACGCCCGTACGGCGAGGAGATCCAGCGGCGGATCATTGGACCACTTGGCCTGAGCGGTACCTCGATGCCGGGAACTTTCCCGTCCATCATCGGCCCGCACGCGCACGTGTACGTCGGTGCCACCGGCGCCGTCGACGCTCCACCGGTAGACGTGACCATCATGAACCCGTCCATGGCCGGCGCCGCCGGCGAGGTCATCTCGACCACCTCGGACCTCAACCGGTTCTTCCACACCCTGACCACCGGCCGGCTGCTGCGCCCGACCGAGTTGCAGCAGATGACCGACCCCGCCGGGTTCGGGTTCGGCTTGGGCGTCGAAATTGCCACCCTTGACTGCGGCGTTCGGATCATCGGGCACGGCGGTGGCGGCCCCGGCTTCGTCGGCCTAGCGTTTACCGCCGCCGACGGTTCGCGTCAGCTCAGCCTCACCGCTGCCGTGTGGGGCGAGAACCGAGACACCCTCACCACACGGGTGATCGGTGCCCAGATGCAGGTACTGTACGCGGCGTTCTGCCCCGCAGCACACGCGTAGCGATCGTGGCCAGCCCTACATGGCTCATCCGATCGCTACCATGGGCGTCAATGGGCCTCGGGCTGGCCAACCGGTCTCCATTCTCATGTCATCGGCAAACTCGTGCCTTGCCGTCCATCTCGACGCGCGCACATCGGCACGTCCGGGCGCCGGTCGCGAAGACGACTGTGGCGCTGCGTAGTGCCCGCTCCGCGGCACATGAGTGAACCCGATCAACGGCGTTGTACGGCTGCAGTCGTTGCGACAGTGCCGGGCTTCTGGCCGTAGCCGCCCTGCGCAGCGTTCGCCTGGCCCGGGGCTGCACCGCCCTTTTGGCGGTGTACGGACCTCGTCGCTCGCGCTGCCGGCCGGCGCTAAAGTGTCGATCGTGTCGACGACGGGAGCGCTCGCCCTCGCCCAGGTGATGGCCCACTGCGGCGGCTCGCCCTCCGCAGCGACGAGCTTCATCGCGCGAGCGGTCGCCGTCGATCCGCGCGATCTGGAGCTGTACTCGGCGCTGGAGAACCTGCGGCGCGAGCTGCCCTCCGAGGTCACGGCCGTCGTCGCGGCGGCAAACACGATCGGACCGATGCTAGCCCGCGCCTACTTGTCCTTCGTGGGCGGTGACATGGACGAGGCCGCGATGTCGCTCGGCGCGGTCACCGGCTACCAGCCCGACGTCCCGTGGGCGTCCGCGCCGTGGTTCGGCGACGAGCGATTCCTCAGCGCGGTAACCCCGGCTGCCGTCGCTGAGGCCACGATGCGTATCCGCGATTACGACCGTGACCTCGACACTGATGCTGTCCGCGAGTGCCTGGCCCCGTGGTTCCGGGCGATCGAGGCGGTCTGCGAGCGCCATGCGGACCCTGACGCGATGGCCCGCATGGCGATCTTGCTGCGCGTGTGCGGCCGCACCGACGCATCGTTCGCCCTGTGCGACCGGGCCGACGCCGTGCGGCGCGTGATGTTCACCGAGGTCGTCCGCGCCGGCACCTGGCGTCACGTCGGCAACCGTGCCGAGGCGGCCGCTGCCTTTCGGCGTGCCCTAGCGCTCGACCCGGCCAACTGGTCGCTGTACCTCGATCTGGCCGATCTAGCCGCCGAGGAAGGCGACTTCGCCGAGGCCGCCACGCAGGCCACTCGCGGTGAGGAACTCGAGCCGGACGACGTCACGATGCGGGCGGCCGCCGCCGCATACCGTGCCCGCTCGACGGGATCGGCCGCCGACCTGGACACGCTCACCGAACTGGCACCGCAGGTGCCCGAACCGTACCGCCGGGCGCTCATCGACTACGCCCACGCTCGCGGCACCTAGGACATCTCACCGTCTCGATGTTCGCGAGTCCGGCGCCACCTCAAACGCCACGCCTCTGGTTGCCTACCTCGCCCGTCCGTTTACCCACGGTGACGAGGCGTAGGAGACCAGCGCGCACGGTCGGCGGCAAATCCGTGCACGTAGCCTTGTTGGCGGTCCTAGCCGATTGAGTGGGCGTTCTGTCACGCCTGCCGGAGTCGGACACCGAATCGTCGAGACGCCGTCCGGAAGGCGGCGGGTTCGTGAATGGTGAAGTCCACGTCGAGGAAGGCCAGGTTCAACAGGAGCCACTGCCATGAGTCGGATCTGAGGACGGCGCGGGTTCGATGCGGTGCGATGGGCTCAAGTTCGACGTCCTGGTACTTCAGAGCGTCCGCCACCGCGGTCATGGGAGCGTCAACAGTCAGAACGACGCGGTGTTGGTGCTTGTTGAGTCCCTCGCGGAGGTACTGAATGCCGGTGTCGGCGGGCAGTGGGCGGGGGCTGAAGGCTCGGCCGGTGTTTCGCAGGTTGGTGATGCGGTCGGTACGGAAGACGCGCCAGTCGCGCTTGCGGGTGTCCCAGGCCAGCAGGTACCAGCGCAGGTGCTGGTGGATCTGGCGGTGCGGTTCGACTTTGCGTGCCGTGGTAGGTCTGGTCGCGCCGGCGTAGTCGAAGGTGACGAGGTGTTGGTGGTGAATTGCGTCGGCGAGGGCGCTCAACGTTCCGGCGCTGATGCTCGGAGCCAGGGCCTGTGTGGTTTCGAGGCTGGCGCGGAGGGCCACTGCTCGGGCGCGGAGACGCTTGGGTAGGTACTGGTCGACCTTGCCGTAGGCGCGCGTCGCCGCATCGTCGAGGCTTCCCTCGCTGGCGCTGCCGATCGAGGTGAGGGTGGCCAGTCCCAGGAGGGCCGCGATGGCTTCGTCGTCCTCTAGGAGAAGTGGGGGCATGGTGCTGCCGGCGGAGAGCCGGTAGTAGCCGCCTGGTCCCGGTTGGGTCTCGACGGGGTAGCCGTAGCCGCGGAGACGATCGACGTCCCGGCGTAGCGTGCGCGGGCTGACGTGGAGGCGGGCCGCGAGTTCTTCGCCGGTGAACGCCCGACCCGTCTGCAGCACCGCCAGCAGGGCGAGGACTCGTTGGGTGACGTCGGCCATGGGCACATTATCCGCCGGAATCGCGGACATTTCCTGACCGGATCTGCTCGTAGTGTTGCGCGCATGTCACAGCGCAAGATCGAAATCTGGGGAGCCCGGACCAACAACCTGAAGTCCCTCGACGTCGAAGTGGCACGCGGGCAGTTGGTGGTGTTCGTGGGGGTGTCCGGGTCGGGCAAGTCGTCGTTGGTGTTCGACACGATCGCCGCTGAGGCCGGCTACCAGCTCAATGAAACGTTTCCGCCATTCGTCCGCAACCGGCTGCCGAAGTGGGCGCGGCCCGAGGTCGAGCAGATCGACGGTCTCTCGCCGGTGGTGGTAATCGACCAGCGACGCATCGGCGGGAACGCACGATCCACGGTCGGTACGATCACCGATGCATGGACCTACCTCAGGCTTCTGTTCTCCCGCCTGAGCACGCCGCAGGTCGGTGAGTCCAACCACTTCTCTTTCAACGATCCCGCCGGCATGTGCACGACATGCTCCGGCCTCGGTGAAGTCGTCGTCAGTGCCGTTGACCGCTTTCTCGATCTGGACAAGTCGCTGAAAGACGGAGCCATCCTGCTGCCCGGCTTCGGCAACGGCGGCTACTGGTACTCCCAGTACGCCGACATCGGCACATTCGACGCTGACACACCCTTGCGCGACTGGGCCCAAACCGAACGCGACGCGCTGTTGTTCGGCGGCGAACACGCCGCACGCCTCGGCACCAAATTTCCGAAGGGCTACGAGGGTGTCGTCGAACGGTTCGAACGGATCTACCTGCGGACCTCTGACAATATGTCTGACCGCAAGCGAGAAACCCTTGCCCGATTCACCCGCTCCACCGTATGCCCGGACTGCAACGGTGATCGGCTCAACGAGGCCAGCCGCACGGCCACCGTGCTCGGCTTCACCATTGGCGAGATGGCGCGCCTAGAGATCAACGAACTCGTCGAACTGGTGACGACGGTGACCGACGCGAACGTGGCGCCGGTCGTGGCCGCGCTGAAGGCAAGGCTGGACGCCCTGATCACCATCGGGCTGGGATACCTCCACCTCGGCCGCGCCACCACGACCCTGTCCGGCGGCGAGGCACAGCGCATCAAGACCGTCAAGCACCTGGGTAGCAGCCTGGTCGAGATGCTCTACATCTTCGACGAGCCCACCGTCGGCCTCCACCCGCACGATGTCGCGTCCATGACGAGACTGCTCCAGCAACTGCGGGACAAGGGCAACAGCGTCCTTGTCGTCGAGCACGACCCCGCAGTCATGGCCGATGCCGACCAGATCATCGAAATCGGGCCAGGAGCGGGCGACCAGGGCGGCACACTCGTCTTCCAGGGCACATTCGCGCAGCTGCGTCAAGCCGACACCCCGACTGCGGCCGAACTATCGCGGCATCGCCCCATCAAAGATCGTCCACGAACACCACGCGGGAGCATCACCGTCACCAACGCCACCCGCAACAACCTCAGGAACCTGACCGTGAACATCCCCACCGAGGTCATGACCGTGCTCACCGGCGTCGCGGGCTCGGGAAAATCCAGCCTCGCCACCGAACTCGCCGCCCGCCACCAAGCCATCATGATCGACCAGAAACCGGTCACCACTAACCGTCGCTCAACCCCGATCACGTACACCGGCATCGCCACACCCATCCGGAAGCTGTTCGCACGCCGCAACAACGTTCCAGCCAGCTTGTTCAGTGCCAACTCCGACGGCGCCTGTCCCGACTGTAATGGCCTCGGCGTCATCTACACCGACCTCGCCTTCATGGAGAGCCAGGAAACGGTCTGCGAAACCTGCCAGGGACGACGCTTCACTCCTGACGTTCTGCGGCACACGGTCGACGGACTGTCCATCGCCGATGTCGACGAACTCACTATCACTGATGCCATCCACCGGCTCCCCGATCCGGCAATCACGAAGGCCCTGCGCCACCTCGACGACGTCGGCCTTGGTTACCTGAGACTCGGCCAGCCTCTGACAACGCTCTCCGGCGGCGAATGTCAACGCGTCAAGATCGCCAAGGAGCTCGGCGACCCGACCAGCCCGACGCTCTACATCCTCGACGAACCCACCACCGGCCTCCACCTTCGCGACATCGACATCCTGCTGCGCGCGCTCGACAACCTCGTGGACCACGGCAACACCGTCGTCGTCATCGAGCACAATCTTGACGTCATACGACAAGCCGACTGGCTTATCGACCTCGGACCAGGAGCCGGCAGGCACGGCGGCCAGATCATCTACCAAGGCCATGTCGCAGGCATCACCAACACCGCCACCGCGCAAGCACTCAACGTCGCCACTCCAGCGTGAGTCGCACTCATCTCGGCATGACCGGACGCCAGCGACCGGCGCTGACATCCCCTCGGTGACGAGCGCTTCGCGGCAATAGCGGATGGCCCGGGCCGCGCCGCATGCGCTGGAGGCCGCCGCCACCCGCGGCGCTTTCTGCCACCATGCTGACCATGTCGAGTCCTCCACGTTCCTCGCCGTCTGCCGTGCCGGTGGGGGTCAGGCTGGCCGCTGCCACGCTGGGGTTGATACGAGAACCGCTCGTATCGCTTGGCGGCACCACCGGGTCTGCTTGGGCGTGCGGTACCAACGTGCTGCGTATCGGCAACCCCGGGGACTTACGCCGAGAGGTGCTGGTAATGCGGGCCGCCTCCCGCGCCGTGCCTGTGCCCGAGATCCTGGCAACAGCGGAGTTCATCGACGACAAGCAACACCCCCGGGCGGTTCTGCTCATGGCGCGGTTACCGGGACGTCCCGCTGCCGACCTCGCCGACGTTTCACCGGCCCGGGCACGCTGGTGGGGCGAGGTTTGCGGGCACCTACACGCCGCCCTGGCCACGGTGTCACCTCCGCCGGGACTGCGCGCCGCGTCAGCCGTTCCCACGTCGGAGGCGAGCGCAACCCCCTGCTTGCTTCACCTGGACCTGCACCCGCTTAACGTGCTCGTCAACGAGGCTGGCGACGTCAGCGGCGTTCTGGACTGGGCCAACGCCGCAGCGGGCCCGGCGGTGCTGGACCGGGCCCGCACCTGGTCGATCCTCACTCTCGACCCCGAAGTTCTGCCGCTCCGAACCGAGCCTCGCTACAAGGCGCTGCTACAGGGCTGGACGCGCACTGCCGGGTTCGAGCAACTCCCGCCGGCGGCCCGTGCGTGGGCGTGTCAGTTCATGCTTGACGACCATGCGATGCGTTACCCCGCCTCTCGCCTCGACCACATACGGCGATACCTGACCGAGAACCTCGGCGTCGGCGCCTGAATAACGCGCCATCCGCTCTTCGGCAGATCCGGTCGTCTCCGACGCGCTGTCGGCGACAGATCGCGCCTGCAACTGGTCGAAGCCGCCCGGGGATCACGTAGGCGGCCTCCGAGACGCCCCTTGAGACTCGATGGTGCAGACCTTGGCGTCGATAGTGCCGACTCCTGGGGGCCGACCACCTCCTCCTGTGGCCGGCCCGCGTGACCGGAGGCTACGCCGCGCCGTTGAGCGAGGCGGCCAGGGACTCTGCGAACCCGGTGTCGGCGGGCGCGCCGCTCACGCCGATGCGCCAGGTCCCGCCCGCGAGGTCGCCGACCAGCAGTGACCGCCCGCCCGGCTGCCACAGGGGCTGCCAGGCGATCGAGCCGCTCGGCCGGTTGAACCACCGGTTGTCCTCGCTCCAGGCCGACCCGTCCCGGTACGCGACCGCCAGCGTGGTCGTGTCGTCCGTGGCGAGCGCCCACCGGGTGAAGCCCGCCGCGTCCCCGTCGCGATCGGCGCCGGCCGGGTCCGCGAGCCGGGGCAGGGTCGAGTCGACGTTCCAGGCGGCTTCCCAGACCGGCGCGCTGGTCGGACCGGTCACATGCCAGGCGAGGTCGACGTCCATCGTGGTCCGTGCGAACCGGAAGCGCCAGTCGACGGTCACCGGCTCGTCGCCGAGCGGGATGCCGGCCAGAAGAACGTCCGTGCCGTCGGCCGACACCGTCACGTTCCGGGCGGCGCCCGCCGTGTCGGTGGGCCCGAAGGTCCCGACCGCGAGGTAGGGCGCTGTGGAACGGAACGACGAGTCCGTCACGGGCCGGTACGCGCCTCGGCCGGTCGGGTCGGCCTCGTAGGAGACTAGCCGGGACTCGGGCACGGTCTGCACGACCGCCCGGTAGTAGGGCGTGCTGACGAGCCGCCCCTTCGTCACCACCGGTGTACGCCAGTTCAGCGGCGCCAGCCAGAGCCCGCCCTGACCCCAGCCGGCGCCCGTGACGTACCACTGGCCGGTGCCGGAGTCGTCCTTGACCACCTCGGCGGCGTGCGCCTCAATCCGGCCGGCGAACTGGTCGACGGTGAAGTGGAACGGGTCCTCGCTACGGTACACGCGGGTGTCCTGGTAGCCGCTCTCACAGCAGACGAAGAGATACCACGAACCGCCGCGGTGCACCACAAACGGCGACTCGGTCGGCCCGCCGAAGGTGCCGGTGGCCGGGTGCTCGAAGGCCGTCCGCCGGTCGCTCCAGTGCACGAGGTCGTGGCTCGTGCGGTAGGCGACAATGTGGTGGCCACCGGCCGGAGTGCTGTTGGCGGTGTAGTACATGACCCACTGGTCGCCGACCCAGGTCACCATTGGGTCCCGACCGTCGAAGCCGTCGGTGAAGAGCGGGTTGCCCGGGTGCCGCGTCCAGGTCGTCAGGTCCTTCGACGTGGCGAGGTGCATCCGGTACGCCTCGTGGTCGGCGGTGCCGCCCGCGTAGAACATGTAGTAGGTGCCGCCGTGAAACAGCACATACGGCGCCCAGATGTGCGTCTCCCCCGCGCTCGGGTCGGCCTCAAGGGCGAACGGATGCTTCGTCCAGGGGCCACGGGGCGACGGCGCCGTGGCATGGCCGAAGAACTTCTCGTCCAACGGGTTGGCCGGCTCGGCGTGGGTGATCGCGAAGACGTGCCACAGACCCGTTGCGCGGTCACGCACCATTGTGTGGTCGTTGTAGTACCAGCGCTCGTTCTCGCCGACGCTGGGGTCGTACACGTTAACGAACTCGCCGGCGGTGACCTGGACGGACTGGTTCTCGTACGGCTGGTTGCTCAGCTCGGCGGTATCGGCGGCATGGGCCGGCGCCGGGGCCACGATCAGTCCCAGGGCGAGGGCGAGCAGCGCGGACAGCCGGCCGACGCGGGACGGTGGGCGGGGCATGCGTTCCTCCAGAGCTCTACGGTGGCGTGGTGGTGACCCGGACGTGCGCGCGGCCGGCGCGGGTCCGCCGCATGCCTGCGGCGGCGGACCCGGGCCAAAGCTCTACTGCTTGCCGCCGAGCGTGGTGTAGGCCTCCGCGGCGTTCTCCTTGGTGATCTGCATGGTGCCGAGCGTGGTCGTCTTCGGGACGTCCTTCGCGCAGTCGACGAGGATCTTCTTGGCCACGTCGATTGCCTCACGGCCACCGGTCGGGTACTGGAACGTCGCCTGGAGGCGGCCCTGCTCGACGGCCTTGATGCCGCCCGATGGGACGGGCAGCGCGTCGATCCCGGTGAACTTGATCGCGGTCTCCTTGCCGGCCGCCTTCGCCGCCAGGTAGGCACCCTCGGCCATCGGGTCGTTGTGCGCGTACACCGCGTCGATGTCGGGATTCGCCTTGAGCATCGCATCCATGACGCTCTGGCCCTTCTCCCGTAACCACTCGGCGGTCTGGCTCGCCACGATCTCGATCCTCGGGTTGCTGGCGATGCCCTGCCGGAAGCCCTGGGCGCGCTCGGCCGCCGGTGTGGAGCCCGGCAGGCCGGAGATCTCCACGACCTTGCCGCCCTGCGGCAGCAGCGTCTTCGCGTAGTACTCCCCCGCCGCCCGGCCGATCGCGACGTTGTCGCCACCGATGAAGGCCGTGTACACGTCACCCTCGACCTTGCGGTCCAGAACGATGACCGGGATCCCCTGGTCGTACGCCTTCTTGACCACCGCGGTCAGCGGCTTCGCCTCGTTCGGGGAGATGATCAGCAGGTTGATGCTCTGAGAGAGGAAGTTCTCCACGTCGGCCACCTGCTTGCTGTTGTCCTGAGCCGCGTCCGAGACGACCACCTTGAAACCGGGCACGGACTTCGCGGCGTTGGTGACGTCGTCGTTCATGACCTGCCGGTACGGCTCGGCGTTGTTGGCCTGGGACATGCCGATCAGGAATTCTTTGCCGCTGCCGCACTTCGCCGAGGCGTCGGAGCTGCTGCCCGGGTCGTCCTCGACGCTGCACGCCGAGGTGGCGACGAGCGCGGCCAGTGCCAGGATCGTGGCGGCTCTTCGGGTGTAACGCATGGTTTCCTCCGTTTGGTGGTGGGTCAGGCGATGCGGGGACGCAGCTTCTGCAACGCGGCGGCAGCCACGATGACCAGGCCCTTGACGACCAGCTGCACGTTCGCGTCGATGTTGTTGAGAGCGAGGATGTTGTTGAGAATCCCGAGCAGCAGGGCGCCGGCGATGGTGCCGCCCATGGATCCACTGCCACCGGCGAGGCTCGTCCCGCCGATGACCACGGCCGCGATCGCGTCCAGCTCGTAGCCGGCGCCGTCGTTCGGGCTGCCCTGGTTGAGCTGCCCGGCGTGGATGATCCCGGCCAGCGCGGCGAGCAGGCCGGCGATCGCGAAGACGGTGATGCGGACGCGGCGCACCGGCACGCCGGAGAGCCGGGCGGCTTTCTCGTTGCCGCCGATGGCGTACACGTGGCGGGCGAAGGCCGTGGTGCGCAGCACCAACAGCGCGCCGACGCCGATGGCGAGGAACAGCAGCGCCGGCACCGGGAGGATCCCGTTGATCGACCCGCTCAGCATCGAGAACGCCTCCGGGGCCTCCTGCGGCCCGTCGCCGTAGGCGATGGGGATGCCCAGCCCGCCGGACCACATCCGGGCGATGCCCCGGGCCGCCTGGAGGCCGGCGAGGGTGACGATGAACGACTGGATGCCGAGCCGGGCGACGATCGCCCCCTGGGTTGCGCCGAACGCGGCGCCGATGAACAGCACGATCAGGACCGTCGGCAGGATGCCCATGCCGCTGTCGACCATCAGGGTGGCCGACCCGACCGCGGCGAGCCCGAGCACCGCCCCGACGGAGAGGTCGATCCCGCCGATCAGGATCACGAACGTCATCCCCACCGCGATGATGCCGATCTCCGAGACCGCCCGGACGATGTTGGCCAGGTTCCCGGAACTGAGGAAGACGTTCTCGCCGTTGCGAACGGGCGACACGGCGATCGCGATGACGAAGACGGCGACCAGGCCGAACAGGCTCTGGAACCGGAAGAAGCTGTCGAAGATCGCGTGCCGGTCCCGCGGCAGCCGGATCAGCCGGCGGCGGGGCGGTGTCTCGGGCGGCGCTTCGGCGACGGCGGTGGGGCTGGGCGGGTTCATCGGGCCTCCTTGGCATCGTCCCCGTTGGCCGCGGCGAGGATCGCTTGTTGGGTGGCGGACGCGCGGGGCAGCGCGGCCACGGTGCGACCGCGGTGCAGGACGACCACCCGGTCACAGAGGCTGAGCAGCTCCGGCAGCTCGGACGAGGCGAGCAGGATGGCCATGCCGGTGTCGGCGAGTTGGTGCAGCAGCCGGTAGATCTCGGCCTTGGCCCCGATGTCGACGCCTCTGGTCGGCTCGTCGAGCAGCAGCAACCGCGGTCGCGTCAGCAGTTGCTTGGCGAACACGACCTTCTGCTGGTTGCCGCCCGAGAGCGTGGCGGTGGCGACCGCGGGCGAGGCCGCCTTAACCGCCAGGGCCCTGAGCTGTCCGTTTACCGTCCGCTTCACCGCCTGCCGGCGTACGAGGCCGAGCGTCGTCAGCGACGACAACGCGGAGAGCACGACGTTGTCGGTCACCGAGTGTTCGAGCATCAGTCCGGCGCCACGCCGGTCCTCGGGGACGAACGCCACCCCGCGCGCCAGGGCCGACCGTGGGTCGTGCGGGCGGTACGGGCGGCCGTCGATCGTCATCTGGCCGTCGCGGGGGCCGGAGGCGCCGGCGCCGAAAAGCGTCTCGAGCAGTTCGGTACGGCCCGCGCCCATCAGACCGGCGAGGCCGACGATCTCGCCGGAGCGGACCGTGAGGTCCACCCCGGCCGGCTCGGTCCGCCCGGGTATCGGCCGGCGTGGCGTCACGGCGAGTCCGCGGACGTCGAGCAGTACGTCCCCGGGCTCGTTGCGCCCCTCCCCGTAGAGCGCGTCGACCGACCGGCCGACCATCAGCTGGATGATGTCGTCGCGGGAGGCGGTCTTCGGGTCGACGCTGCCCGCGACGCTGCCGTTGCGCAGCACGGTGACCCGGTCCGCCACGACCTCGATCTCCGCCATCCGGTGCGAGATGTAGACGATGCCGACGCCGGCCCGGCGCAGCTCCGCGATCGTCGCGAAGAGGCGTTCGACCTCGGCGTCCGCCAGCGCGGCGGTCGGCTCGTCCATGATCAGCACCCGCGCGTCCAGCGACAGCGCCCGGCCGATCTCGACCAGTTGCTGCTCGCCGACGCGCAACGACCCGACGAGCCGCCGCGGGTCGAGGTCGGCGCCGAGCGTGCGCAGATAGTCCGTGGCCTGGCGGCGCATCCGCCGGATGTCGACGGTTCCCATCCGGGTGCGCGGCTCGCGGCCGAGAAACATGTTCTCCGCGATGGAGAGCCCGGCCACCAGGTCGAGCTCCTGGTGGATCGTGGCGATGCCGGCGCGTTGGGCGTCAGCCGGGCCGCCGAAGCGCACCCGCCGCCCCTCGACCTCGATGGCGCCGTCGTACTCGGTGATCACGCCGGAGAGCATGTTGATCAGGGTCGACTTGCCGGCGCCGTTCTCGCCGAGCAGCGCGTGCACCTCACCCGCTCGGACGGTGAGGTCGATGTCGCGGCAGGCGTGCACACCGCCGAACCGCTTGCCGATGCCGGTCATCCGGACCAGCGGGCTTTCTGTCATGCGGCACCTCGTGGGTCGTCTGCGGGTCTGCTGCGGGTGGGGTCGGAGCCGCCGGGTCCGATGTGGACCCGGCGGCTCCGGTCGGTCACGAGACGAGCCGCGCCTCGACGTAGTCGAGCCCGGCCAGGTAGCCGACCGACGCGGCGGCCTTGCCGGTCACGGTGAGCGTGAGCGTGTGCCGGCCCGCCGTCAGCTCCCGCTGGCCGTAGTCGAGCGGGTCGCTCACCACCACCTCCGGCGAGTGGTAGGCGTCGAAGGCCTGCCCGACCTGGGCACCGTCGATCGCCACCGTGTTGGTGCCGTAGTCCCGGGCGAGCGTCTGCACGAGGCGCAGGTCGTAGGTCCCGGTGGTGGGCACGGTGAAGTTGACGGTGACGCTCTGGTTCGGTCCATTCGCGTGGAACCACAGCTGCGCGCTCTGCGACCAGTGGATGCCGCAGCAGTCGCCCTGCACGTCCGCCGGCGCGTCGGCGCTGAGCGCGGGCAGGAGCGATTCGCCCTCGATCCGCATCGTGTCGCCGGTGCTGGCCGAGACGGCCGGCGAGTACGGCCCCGCGTTGCCGGCCGCGTCCACCGCGCGCACCCGGTAGTACCAGGTCTCGCGCAGCCCCAGACCCGCGTGCTCGAAGCTCGGGCGGGTCGTGGTGCCGACCCGGTTGCCCGGCCCGGGCGTGAAGCCCGCCTCACGGGAGGCGAACACCTCGTACCCGGGGGCATAGACGTCGTCGCGGGCCGGCTGCCAGGCCACCGTCACGGCGTTGGTCGTGCCGCTGGTCGCGGTGAGCCCGCTGACCGCCTCCGGCCGCTGCTGGTCGGTGAACGGGGTGACCAGGCTGAGCGCCGCGTACCGGGCCGCGGACCAGGCCGGGGCGCCGGCGGTCGGCGTCAGGGTGACGGTCACCGCGTCCCTGCCCCGGGTGAGCGCGGCCGGGAGCCGGTACTCGTCCTCCAGCCACCGGTGCGACGCGTTGGCCAGCGGCTGCGACCAGGTGCCGGCGTCGCGCCCGTCGACCTGGACCGCCACGGACTGGTACCCGGCCGACTGGTCGCCGACCCGGCGCAGGACCGCGCCAGTGTTGTCATCGTCGAGGGCCACCCGGAACCGGATCGGGTCGGCGGAGGCTCGGACGTCGTCGGTCACCGGTCGGGGTGCGCCGTCGTCGCCCTCGAAGGTCGCCGTGAGCACCGTCCGGTCACCGCCCGAGGCGTACTGGTGGGCCGCCTCGCTGGCGGTGTCGCCCACGTCGACCGTGTCCGTCCAGCGCTGCCCGACGGTGTCCTGGCCGTACCAGTACGCGGTGGAGCCGTACCGGGCCGGGTCCTGGTCGCCCGGGCCGTGCTCGATGCCGAACCGCAGTCCGGTCGAGAACGCCACCGACTCCGCGAGCATGAGCCGGTACGCCCCTGTGCAGTCGTACTGGCAGCCGTAGTCGGCGACCTCATGGGCAGGGTTGCCGTTCATCGGCGCGGAGAACGTGCCGTGGTTGAAGTACCAGCCGCTCTCGTAGAAGTCCTCAGTGCCGGTGCCGTGGATGCTCGGGCTCTGCGCGCCGTCCACGTAGACGCGCTCGTCACCCTCCAGGTAGTTCCGCTGGTTGCCGGCGCGGATGTGCCCCTCCATGGTGTGGGTGACCCCCACCAACTTCCCCCGCGCCGCGACGTCGAGGAAGAGGTGGTCCGCTCCGGGCGTGGTGTCGGCGCTGGTCGCGGTCGCCTGGAAGTAGCCGGTGTCGCCGGTCGGCCGCAGGGCCGCCGCCCAGCGGGCGGATGGCGCCGTGGTCACCGTGGCCACCGACGGCTTGATCGCCACGTCGGCCCCGTTGTGCAACTCGATCGTCCAGCGCGACAGGTAGGGCATCGGCCACCAGGCCGAGAGCGTCGCGGTCGCCGGGTCGACGCCGAACATCAGGGACCGGACGGAGTGCAGCCCGAGGCCGGTGCCGAAGAACTCGCCGAGCGGGGCGTCCACTGTGGTTCTTCCGTCGAACGAGATGCGCAGGCGGGTGTCACGCAGCACCGCGTCGGACGCGGCGACGGCCGCCTTGCGCTCGTCGTCGGCCGGGTAGGAGAAGGTGTTGCTGCCCTGCCAGGTCTGCGCGGTGATCCGGTAGCCGTGTGCTGCCTCGGCGTCGGTGTGCGCCGCGCCCAGGTCGACCGTGTCGGTGCGCTTCGCGGTGCCGGAGACGAGGCTGTCGACCCAGTACGTGAACTCGTTGACGTCGAGGTCGGATGAGACGAACTCGTTGCGGATGGTCAGCTTCGTCTTGCCGGCCGTGGCGCTCACTGGCAGCTCGACGGTTTGGTCTAGCCAGGTGCCGAACGGCACTGGGTCGTTGGCGGGCCACTCGGCGACCGGTACGCCGTCGACCAGGATGCGCGCTCGCTGGTGCCCGACGTGCGGGTCGAGCCGGCGAGTGAGCCGTACGCCGGTGTTGGCCGGGTCGACGGCGGCGGTAAATTCGCTGCCGCCGCCAACGCCGAAGGCGCGACCGTCGTCGGCGATCGGCGCGGGCGCGCCGACGAGCTGCGGGATGGTCAGCTGGAGTGCGGTGATCGCGCCGGGGCCCACGCCACTGGCGAGGGTCGCCCGATCGCCCGCAGGGACGGCGAAGGTGCGCTTGGCCGTCGTGGCGCCCGGCTGGGCGGGCTTGGGGTCGCGGGTGCCGGCGGCCTTGAGCTGCGCGATGACGTCCGCGGCCCGGTCGGTGGGGTCGAAGGTGCGGACGCCGTCCGGCGTGGTGAACTTCCGGTAGGTGACGTGGTAGAAGATCGGGTTCTTCTCGGTGGTGACCCGCATCGAGCTGCGGTACGTCATGGGCGCCTTGATGTAGACGCCACCGGAGCTCTGCGCCGCGTTGGCGACCACCGGGTAGACGAAGGGAGCACCGAGCTTGCCGTCCACGACATCCTGGAGCTTGGCCTCGAGCACGGTCTTTCCATCGAGGACGACCTTGATGGTGCCCGTGGCGGAGACGTTACCCTCGTCGCGTGTGAACCAGATGGAGTCGATCTCGCCGGCGCCGGTCGCCTCGGCGATGACGCAGCCTTCGGCGCTGATGCGCAGGCACGAGTACCGGCCGGAGAAGCCGTCGTCGTTGCCGCCGCTGCGGTCGAAGCTGGAGAACTGGTAGGCCCGGGATCCGTCGGCGAGTTCCGGGAGCCGGTCGAGTCGGCGGTAGACGTCCCAGCCGACGGGGCCGTTTGTGGTCGGGCCGGTGGAGGCCGAGGCCGATGCGGTGAGACCGACGACAGCCAAGCCGGCGATGAGGGTCGCCGCGACGGCGGCACCGAGCAGCCGCCTGGGCGAGGTACGTGGTGCACGAGTGGTGGGTGGTGTCATGAGTCGCCTTCCACATCGGTGGGTGGGCGGGCCTGCGGCAGACAAGGAATCGATTTCTCGCTGCAGTTGCGAACAGGTTAGGCAGCCGATGCGCGACGGTCAATCCTTCGGTGTGGACGAGGAGGTCGGCGGGGCTCCGCCGTTGACAGCCTCACCCGCCGCTTCTATGGTCCTCGATCAGAACCGAGCAAACGATTTCTCGTTCACGAGTGCGCACCGCGGCCCCCGCGGCACGCTGGGAGGGGGCAACCGTGCCCCGACTCGTTGTCCTCACCGGATTCCTCGGCGCCGGCAAGACCACCACCATGCTGGCCGCCGGACGGCTGCTCACCGCACGCGGCGGCCGGGTCGCGATCATCACCAACGATCAGGGCAGCGACCTGGTCGACACCCAACTGGCCCGGGACGCGGTGCCCGACGTCGGCGAGGTGACCGACGGCTGCTTCTGCTGCCGTTTCGAGTGCCTCGCCGACCTCCTGACGAACCTGCTCGACACCGGGCAGGCCGACACCATCCTGGCCGAGGCCGTCGGCAGCTGCACCGACCTGCAGGCAACGGTCGTCCGCCCCCTGCGGGCTCGCTACGGCGACCGCCTCACACTCGCTCCCCTCACCACGATCGTCGATCCGGCGCGCGTCGGCGTGCTCGACGGCGACCTCGGCTACCTGTTCGACCGCCAGCTCGCCGAGGCGAACCTCATCGCGGTCAACAAGTCCGACACCCTGCCCCGCGTCGAGTTCGACGCGCTCCTCGACCAGATCCGCCGCGTCCACCCCGACGCCGACGTCCTCGGCTACAGCGCGAGTCTCGGCGAGCACGTCGACGAGCTCGTCGCGCGGTGGATCAATGGGCCGCGGCGCGTCCCGGACGTGGACGTGGACGTCGACTACGACCGCTACGCCGCGGCGGAGGCGCGACTGAGCTGGCTCAACCAGGTATGGCAGGTCTCGGCCGACGGCGGGTTCTCCACGCGACGCTGGGCACACGTCGCCCTCGAATCGCTCTCCGCAGCCTGCGCCCGGCGGGGAGACGTCATCGGTCACGCCAAAATCGCGGTCGAGTCGCCCGCCGGGTTGATCCGCATGAGCGTCGTGGCCGCCGGTGAGCCGCCGCGGCAGGAGCCCACCGGGCGGGACGAGCCGCCGGTGGCCCGCGCCACCGTGCTGGTCAACGTCCGCGCCACCTGCCCACCGGAGGACCTCGAATCCCTTGTACGGGCCGCCGCCTACGACGCCGACCTCGCGGCCGGCGCCGCCGCCCGCCCCGGCCCGGCGAACGCCTTCGCGCCGTCCTACCCCCGCCCCGTGCACCGTCTCCCGGCCGCACCGGCCTGACCGTCAGGAGCACCCATGACAGACCAGTCGTACGACCAGTGCTGTCCCGGCAACGCCTGCCGCCCGAACCGCCGACAACTCCTCACTCTCTCCCTCGGGGTCGCCGCCGGCACCGTGCTCGCCGGCTCCCGGGCCGAAGCCGCCACCGCCCTGGGCGTACCCGAGGACCGGCTGATCGCCGTACCGGTCGACAAGGCGCTGCCATCCGACTGGACCACGGCGCTGCACGGCCGGGGCGAGCCGACCACCTACGAGGGCACCGACCTCCGCTGGCTCGGCATGCCGGTCGGCGGCGGCGCCACCGGCCAGCTGTACCTCGGCGGCGACGGGCGGCTGTGGAACTGGGACATCTTCAACCGGCCGGCGGCCGGCACCACGGACGTCGGGTACGCGAACCCGCGACAGCCCACCTCACCCGTCCGGCACGGCTTCGCGCTGCGGACCCGGTCGGCCGGACGGGTCCAGACCCGCGCCCTCGACGCGACCGGCTTCGACCAGGTGCGTTTCACGGGGCAGTACCCCATCGGCACGGTCCGGTACCGAGCCGCCGACACCCCGGTCGATGTGACCCTGGAGGCGTTCTCACCGTTCGTACCGCTGTCGGTCGCGGACTCGACGCTGCCGGCGACCGTGCTGGCGTACACGCTGCGCAACACGTCGCACCGAACGGTGGACGCCACCCTGCTCGGCTACGTCGAGAATCCCGCCTGCCTGGACACCAGGACGCAGCGCGGCATCACCCTGCGGTCGACGGCGTTCGGCGACCGGTCGCTGCGCGGTGTCCGGTTCTCGGCCGCGGAGCAGACCGAGACGCCCGACCGCCCCGACGTCGTCTTCGAGGACTGGGAGCGGGACACCTACGACGGCTGGACCGTCGAGGGCACCGCCTTCGGCACCGGCCCGGTGCTGGTCTCCGAGATCCCGGACTACATGAAGCGCGGCGGCCCGCTCAACGCGACCGGGCAACGGCTCGTGACGTCACACGACTTCCGTGGCGCCGCCGGCGACATCGGCCGAGCCGACGCGCCCACCGGCAGGCTCGTCAGCGACCCGTTCACCGTCACTCGCAAATCCATCCGGCTGTCCCTGGGTGGCGGCAACCACCCGGGACAGACCTGCGTCAACGTGGTGGTCGACGGGACGGTCGTCGCCACGGCCACCGGGCAGGACACCGAGGTGATGCGGCCCGTCTTCCTGGACGTGGCCGCGCACGAGGGGCGGTCCGCCGTCATCGAGATCGTCGACGACCACGGCGGGGCCTGGGGCCACCTCAACTGCGACCGGATCGTCTTCACCGACGCCGCGCCGCGGCCCGACATCGTGTTCGAGGACTGGGAGCGGGACACCTACGAGGGCTGGACCGTCGAGGGCACCGCGTTCGGCAGCGGCCCGGTGCTGGTCTCCGAGGTGCCGGACTACATGAAGCGGTTCGGCGATCTCGGCGCGTCGGGGCAGCGGTTCGCGACGTCGCACGACTTCCGCGGGTCCGGCGGGGACTCGGGCCGTGCCGATGCCGCCACCGGCAAGCTGACGAGCCGGCCGTTCACCGTCGAGCGGCGCTACGTCAACGTGGCCGTGGGCGGCGGGAGCCACCGCGGCAGCACCTGCGTGAACCTCCTGGTGGATGGCGCGTTGGAGGCCAGCGTCGCCGGCCGCGACGCGGAACCGGTCAGCGTGGCCACGATGAACGTGTCCGCGTACCAGGGCCGCACCGCGGTCATCGAGATCGTGGACTCGGACACCGGCGGGTGGGGGCACGTCAACGTCGACCGGATCGTGTTCAGCGACGTGACGACGGACGCGCGGCCGCTGGACCAGGTGCCCGACAACGGCACGCTCGTCCTCGCCGCGCTGGACGGCCGGGCGGTGGCGCGTCCGTCGCTGGCCTGGTGGGATACCCTCGACGACGTGTTCGTGGCGGAGGCCGGCCCCGCGGAGGTGGACGGCTCACTATCCGGGCAGACCGGGTCGGTTAGCGTCGCGGTCCGGCTCGCGCCCGGCCAGAGTCGCACGGTGCGATTCGTGCTCGGCTGGCACTTCCCCGTGCCGGACCGTGTCTCGCTCAGCTTCCTGCGCGGCTCGGACAGCCTGCGCCGGCACTACGCGACTCGGTTCGCCGATGCCCGGGCCGTGGTGGAACACGTCGCCCGGGACCTCGACCGGCTGGAGGCCGACACCCGCGCTTGGGTGAAAACCTGGTACGCCGACGCCACCCTGCCGCACTGGTTCCTGGAACGCACCCTGGCCCCCGCCTCGACCCTCGCCACCAACACCTGCTACCTGTTCGACGACGGACGGTTCTACGGGTGGGAGGGCGTGTACTGCTGCCCGGGCACCTGCGAACACGTGTGGAACTACGCCCAGTCGATCGCCCGGCTCTTCCCCCAACTGGAACGTGACACCCGCAGCAGGGTGGATCTCGGCATCGGCTTCCACCCGGACACGGGCCAGATCGGCAACCGCGCCGAGGCAGACATGGCCTGGGCCACCGACGGTCAGTGCGGGACGATCCTGCGCTGCTATCGGGAACACCTGACCGCGCCGGACGGCACCTACCTTCGGGCGAACTGGTCCCGGCTGCGGCGCGCGCTGGAATGGATCATGGAACACGACGCAGGCCCGGACGGCACGCTCGACGGTCCGCAGCCGAACACGCTCGACACCACCTGGTACGGCCACATCGCCTGGATCACGGGCATGTACGTCGCGGCCTTGCGAGCGGGCGCGGCGATGGCCGACGAGCTGGGCCAGGCCGAGTTCGCCGACCGGTGCCGGACCCTCGCCGATTCCGGCAGCCGGTACCTGTCCGCGGAACTCTTCAACGGCGAGTACTTCATCCAGGAGGTCGATCCGGCCCACGCCGACGTGATCAACAGCAATCGGGGGTGCCACATCGACCAACTCTTCGGGCAGAGCCTCGCCGGTCAGCTCGGGCTCCCCCGTGTCGTACCCGCGGAGCAAGCCGTCAGCGCCCTGAAGAGCCTCTACCGGTACAACTTCACCCCCGACCACGCCGCCTACCGGGATGGCAGCGTCATCCCGGGCGGCCGCTGGTTCGCGATGGACCACGAGTACGGCATGCTGATGACCACCTGGCCGCGCGGTGGCGCCGACAGCGCGGCCGGGACCCCGGCGAGTTGGGCCGCGATGTACTTCAACGAGGTGTGGACCGGCCAGGAGTACCAGGTCGCGGCGCACATGCTCCAGGAGGGCCTGGTCGAGGAAGGGCTTACGCTCACCCGGGCGTTGCACGAACGGTACGCCGCCGGCAAGCGCAACCCGTACAACGAGATCGAGTGCGGCGACCACTACGCCCGGGCCATGGCCAGCCACGGCGTCTACCTCGCGGCCTGCGGGTTCGAGTACCACGGCCCCCGCGGACACATCGGGTTCGCGCCCCGGATCAGCCCCGACAGGTTCGCCGCCGCGTTCACCGCGGCGGAAGGATGGGGCCTCTTCCGGCAGGAGCGCCACGGCGAGCACCTCACCGGTACGGTCGAGGTCCGGTACGGCCGCCTCCGGGTGTCCAGCGTCGCTCTGGCGGTGACGCGTTCCCCGGCACGGGTGACGGTACGCCTGCGCAATAGCACGCTGCCCGTGCGTGACTGGTCGTGCCGGGACGGGCGTTTCCTCGTTACCTTGGCCGCCGAGGTCGTGGTCGGTCGGGGCGACGCCCTCCAGGTGATGCTCAACGGCTGAACGTGTCGGCGCTCGTCACGGCGCGTGGTGAGCGCCGGCACGGAAAGCCCGTGACAATACCGTCATTTTTCGTCCGTAGGATGCCCAGTCCCCGCACCGGCGACGGTGCGGGAGCGCGCACTCGTTCTCGGGCTCGTCATCATAGGAATTCACCGGATGGAGGCGAATGGCGACGATCTACGACGTGGCACGGCAGGCTCAGGTCTCGCCCGCGACGGTCTCGCGGGTGCTGAATGGGCGTACCACCGTCGATCCAGCCATGGCCGCGCGCGTGCACCAGGCGATGCGGGACCTCGACTACCGTCCCAACGCCGTCGCCCGTAACCTGCGCCTGAGCCAAACCAGCCTCTGGGCGGTCATCATCTCCGACATCGGCAACCCCTTCTTCACCTCCATGGTGCGCGGGGTCGAGGACGTCGCGCAGAGCGCCGGCTACTCCGTGGTCCTGTGCAACACCGACGAGGATCCGGAGAAGGAGTCCCGGTACATCGCGGCGGCCCTCGGCGAGCGGATGGCCGGCGTCATCATCTCCACGTCGGGCCGCTCGACGGTGATCAACCGGCTCGTCGAGGCCCGTATCCCGGTCGTGGCGATCGACCGCCAGCTGCGCGGCGTCACCATCGACACGGTGCTCGTCGACAACGTGCACGGGGCGGAGCTGGCGACCACGCACCTGATCGACAACGGCTACAAGCGGGTCGCCTGCATCACCGGCCCCCGCCGAATCTCCACGGCGGCCCAGCGGCTCCGGGGCTACCAGCGCGCGCTGCGGGCGCGCGGGCGGGAGGTGACCGATGCCCTCGTGCGGTACGCGGACTTCCGCGAGGAGGGCGGCTACCGGGCGATGGCCTCGCTGCTCGACAGCGAGAACCCGCCCGACAGCGTCTTCGCCACGAACAACCTGATGACTGTGGGTGCCGTCGAATGTCTCGTCGACCGCGGCATCCGGGTGCCGCACGAGGTCGGGGTGGTCGGATTCGACGACATCCCGTGGGCACACCTGGTCCGGCCGTCGCTGAGCACCGTCTCCCAGCCGACGTACGATCTCGGACGCGCCGCCGCCGTGCTGCTCACCGAGCGGATCGCCAACCCGTCGCGGCCGCCGTCGACCGTCACGCTCAGCACCGGGCTTCAGATACGCGACAGTTCCACCCGCCGGAGCTGACCGTTAGCCGATACGCGGACGCGGGGAAACCGGGGAGCCTGCCCCAACCTCAGGCTCCCCCGACCCGTCATCACCACCCCGGCGCCTCGGCCGAAGGGTGGCCACACTCCGGCTCGGCGACCTGGCCGGGTCCCACGACCGGCCGGGTCGCCAAGCGGGTACTCAGAGGTTGACGTCGCCGCAGAGGTGCACCTGTACGCCGAGTTCGGCGAACATGGCGGCCTTCGCCCGCAGCGCCCGGTCAGCGGTCTCCGCGTCCGGCGCGTAGGCGACGTTGACGTGGTTGGCCTTGTGGCGGGCCATCAGCTGATCGCGGCCGACCCCGTGCAGCACGGCATGCATGATCGGCCACTGCGGGTTCGTGGCGTTCAGCCGGCGCCGGGTCTCCTCCTCCGGAAGTTCGACGACGGTCGCGCGGCCGAGGTCGACGTGCAGCCCGCCGTCCATGATGAACACCCGGGACCAGACGATCTCTCCCGGCTTGGAGACCCCGCTCAGCGTGCCGCCGCCGAGCGGGAAGTACATCGGCGGCTGCCGCATGCTGTACGACTTGTCGTACCCGCCGTTGTGGGACGCCGGCACCGAACCGGAGATCTCGAACACCCAGACGAAGTCGTCGCCGTACCGCTCCCCCCACCGGATGTCGTGCAGGGTGGTGGCCGGGTCGAGGCCCATGGCGGTCCAGATGCGGTTGGTGACGAGCGAGTCGACGGCGACGCCCTCGTCGACCTCGTTGAAGTGCGGCAGCGGCGCGCCCGCGTAGAGCTCCCGGCTGCCGTCGCGGCTGAGCACCGGTGGCCGCTGGACGTTGTTGAGCAGCCCTTCGGCGAGGTCGCTAGCCGGGACGGTGTCCTTCAGGCCCTGCTGGTACTGGATGCCGACGGCGTCCAGGCCGAAGTCGTCCGCGATGCGCAGGGCGGCGATGTACATCTTGAACTGGCTCGTCAGCTGGGCGTCGGTGAGTTCGGTCGCCTCGTCGGTGCCGGTGTGGAAGGTCATCCCGGCCTCGTCGAGCCACCGGCGGACCGCGTGGGCCTCCCCGTCGGGGACCCGTGACATCTCGGCGACCAGCGCGCTCTGCGACAACCGTTCCTTGTAGATGCCCAGCGGGTTGATCAGCTCGTCATCGAAGATCGCGTTGTACATCCCCATGCAACCCTCGTCGAACACTCCGATGATGGCCTTCTCCCGGACCAGCTGGGCAGCCAGGGCGCGGCCGAGCTCGACCTCGGGGTCGTCCGGCAGGGCGGGC
This sequence comes from Micromonospora sp. NPDC047730, assembly GCF_043204765.1. NCBI lineage: Bacteria > Bacillati > Actinomycetota > Actinomycetes > Micromonosporales > Micromonosporaceae > Micromonospora > Micromonospora sp. NPDC047730. The sequence continues at coordinate 68,792 of NZ_JBIDCU010000026.1, forward strand.
AGATCGCGCACGTGGCTGGTGTCGTGGCGCAGCTCGCCGGTCTCCAGCCAGGTGCGCAGGCCGTGGGCCGCCCAGTCGTCGGTGAAGTCCCGGCTCCACAGCGCGGAGTGCCGCACGCCCGCCTTGGTGAGGCTCGCCGTGAGATTGAGCAGGCCGACCAGGCCCGGGAACTCGCCGCTCCAGTTGGCCACGATGAGGATCGGGCCTCGGTGGCTGCGCAGCCCGGCCAGGACGTGGTGGCTGTACTGCCAGACCGCCTCGACCACGATGAGCGGTGCGTTGACCGGGATGCGCTTGAAGACCTCGATGCCGGCCCGCTGGCTGTCGAGAAAACCGTGGCCCTTGTCCGGGTCGAACGCGTGGCCACGCTCGACCTTCCAGCCGAGCGCGTTGACCGCGGTCGTGAGGTCGGCCTCGAGCTGCTGCTGGGTGGGCCAGCATGTGATGTTCGCCCTGGGTCGGAGGTCGCCACTGGCCACGGTGTAGACGGTGCCGGGCGCCGCCGCGGGCGGGTCGGTCAGCACGGGCAGCGGGTAACTGGTCATGGGGCGACTCCTTCGGTGCGTGGGGTGGCGCTGGCCGCCAGCGGGCCGGCGGCCAGGAGACGGTCCTGACGTGCAGCGAGTGCGTGCGCGACCCGCTTGGAACTCGTGTACAGCTCCCGGTACAGCCCGTAGAGCTCGTCGTAGTCGGCGGCCAGCTCCGCCCGGGGCTGCCGGATCTCCTTGACGGGGTTCCACGCCTCAATCGAGACGGGCCACCCGGTCCGCGCGGCGAGGAACGCAGCTCCGTAGCTCGCGCCGATGGTCTGCGACGGGATGACCTGGGGACGTCCGGTGACGTCGGAGACGATCTGGGTCCACAGTCCGCCCTGGGTGCCGCCGCCGACCGCCACGACCCGCCGGATGGCACCACCGCTCTCCTCGATCGTCTCGATGTTGTGGCGTACGCCGAGAGCGGTCGCCTCGAGCGCGGCGCGGTACAGGTCACCGCGGGTGTGCGAGACGGTGAGGCCGGCGACGATGCCACGGGCCCGCGGATCCAGGATGGGGGTGCGCTCGCCCGCGAAGTACGGGAGCATGAGCAGCCCCTTCGCGCCCGGGCCGGAGACCTCGGCCAGCCGGAGCAGCTCGGGATAGCCGGTTGAGCCGAACAGCTCGCGCAGCCAGGCCGTGATCGCGCCCGAGGTGGCCAGGCCGCCGGCAAGGTTCCGCGTCCCGGGCAAGGCGCCAACCGTGCCCCACAGCGACGGGTTCGTGAGGCGGGCGGTGACCGTGTGGATGAGGAACATCGTGGTGCCGTACATCAGCATCAGGTCGCCAACACCCTGGGCACCCACGCTGATCGCCTCCGACCAGGCGTCGATGGTGCCCGTGACGACCTGGACGCCCGCCGGCAGGCCGGCCTCTGCCGCCGCGCGCGCCGTCACCGTCCCGGCCACCTCGCCGGGCCAGCGCAGCGGCGGCAGGACCAGATCGGGTGCGATCTCCGTGGCCCACGGCGTGTACCAGTCCTGGCCCTCTGTGTCGTAGAGCGGTGTGCACTGGCTCGCGGAGTGCTGATCGAGCACGTAGTGGTCGGTGAGCTTCCACGCGAGCCACGAACTGGGCATAAAGAGCCGCCGGGCTCGGGCGAAGAGCTCCGGTTCGTTGTCGGCCACCCAGGCCACCTTGGCGCCCGCCGCCTGGCTGGACAGTGCCGAGCCGCACCGCCGGAGGATCTCCGCTGCGCCATACCGCTCGGTCAGTCGCGCGATCTGCTGGGTCGAGCGGGTGTCGACGCCGTACAAGATGGCCGGGCGCAGCGGGGCGTTCGCGGCGTCCGTGAGCAGCACACACGGACCCATGCCGCTCACCCCCACCCCGACGACGTCGGCGTCGCCGGGTGCGAGGAGCTCACGGCTGAGCGCGACGAACTCCTGCCACCAGACGTCCGCGTCCATCTCCACCCAGCCCGGTCGCGGGCGGCTCACCTCGTGCGCGCGGGTCGCCGAGCGGAGAACCCGGCCGCCGGCGTCGACGAGGACACCCTTGCTGCTCGATGTGCCGATGTCTACGCCCAGGACGGCCGCAACCTTCATGGCGCCACTGTTCCAGCAATCGATTTCCGAATCAAGACCGATCCGTCGGCGTCTTTCCCTACCGGGCCCGAGCACGCGCGCTGGCATGTTGGCGTATCGCCTGATGAGTACGGGTGTCGGCCGCGCCAGAAGAAGTCGGCGCTCCCGGGAAATCGTTAACTCACTTCGGCTTCTGACGCGGCCGACCCGCCGATCCGTCGCGATGCCGGCCGGGATCTGATGTGTGCACCCGTGCGCCGACGGCCGCCGTACGGCCCTCAGCGGCGACCTCGGTCCCAAGCATCCAAGGTGATCTTGGATCCTCTTGAAGAGACCGTCGCATGCCCGGTCTCCATCGACGCGCATTCCGTGGCCTCACGGGCGCGGCCGGAGCAGATCGCGCGGCCGCCATCGCCGGCTCTCCTCGGCACCGGCCTGGGCCGACCCCCTTCGCGGACAACCCGTTCACCCAAGGCGTCGCCTCCGGCGACCCTGGGAGTTGCCCCCTGGTCCTGGACACTTGAACCTTGGATCGTGATGGTCCGGGGAGATCAGGAGTCCCTGACAGATGGTGATGAAGCACTACCCCGCCGAGTTCAAGGCCGACGCGGTCGCGTTGTACCGGTCTCGGCCTGGGGCGACGATCGCGCAGATCGCTGACGATCTCGGGGTCAATCGGGAGACGTTGCGCAGTTGGGTCCGCGCCGATGATCGGCGTCGGGGTGCGACGGCCGGGCCGGCGGCGCCGCCGGCGGCCGGCTCCGTGGAGGACGAGAACGCGGCGTTGCGGCGGCGGGTCCGGGAGTTGGAGGAGGAACGGGACATTCTGCGGAAGGCGGCCCGGTATTTCGCCGGGGAGACGCGCTGGTGAACCGCTTCCAGTTCGTCGCCGACCATCAGCAGCGCTTCGGCGTGAAGCGGTTGTGTCAGATCATCGGGGTGTCCCGCTCGAGCTTCTACTACTGGCGCTCGGCCGCGGAAGCGCGGACCGCCCGTGATGCCGCGGACGTGGCCCTGGTGGGCCGGATCCGGGCGGTGCACACCGCTCACGACGGCACGTACGGAGCGCCACGGATCACCGCCGAACTCCCACTGGATGCCGGTGTGTAGCACGAACAGGATCCCGCAAAGTACCTGCCGGTCCGGGATCCGCTTGCGTCCCGGGTGCCGCGGGTTGCGCTCAGGTTTGGGCAGCAACGGCTCGATGCGCTGCCACAGCCCGTCCGGCACGATCCACGGCGGCTGCTCGCCACGCCTCACGGCCCGACATCGTAGATCACCCTCTACAAGGGACGAAAGACCCGAAGATCATTTTGTTAGGAACTCTTAGAGGTCCTAACAAAGCCGGGTGACGTGTCGGTACGTGATGATGCAGGTGGCGAGGCCGAGGAAGGCTTCGTGGATGTCGTCGCGGCGTTCCC
>NZ_JBIDCU010000027.1:0-71251 GCF_043204765.1 Micromonospora sp. NPDC047730
GACCTCGGTGGTGACTCGATGTTGGCGGTGACGCTGGTCGGGACGTTGCGCGCGGCCGGCTATCCCACGAGCGTGCGGGACGTGTTCGCGCACCGTACGGTGCGCGGTCTGGCCGCGGCTCTCGGCGGTGCCGACGCGGTCGAGGCGTTCACTCCGGTGGCCCCGTTCGCCCTGGTCAGCGAGGCCGACCGGGCCGCCCTGCCGGCAGGCCTCACCGACGCCTACCCCGCGTCGCAGACCCAGCTCGGCATGCTGGTCGAACTGGCCACCAGCGGGGACCGGGCGGCCTACCACAGCGTCATCGCCCACCGGGTCAGCGACGGACGGCCGTTCTCGGCCGAGGCGCTGCGGGCCGCCGTCGCCACGGTCGTCGCCCGGCACGAGATCCTGCGTACCTCGTTCGACCTCACCGGCTACTCGGTGCCGATGCAGCTCGTGCACGTCGAGGTGACCCCGCAGGTGACCGTGGTGGACGGCCGGGACGTGCCGGCGGAACAGCAGGTGCGGCTCTTCGAGGAGTTCGTCGCGGCCGAGCGGGCCAACCGCTTCGACCTGGCCGCCGCGCCGCTGCTGCGGATCGCCGCGCACCGGGACACCGACGAGAGTTGGTGGCTGAGCTTCACCATCTGCCACGCGGTCACCGAGGGCTGGAGCACCGCGCAGCTGCGCGCCGAACTGCTCGCCGTCTACGCCGAGCTGGCCGACGGGCGGACCCCGGCCGAGGTCGAGCGTCCGCCGGTGCGGTACGCCGACTTCATCGCCGCCGAGCTGGCCTCGCTCGCCTCCGCCGAGGACCGGGACTACTGGCGGTCGACGGTGGACGGGAGCAGTCCGTTCGCCCTGCCGGCCGGCTGGGGTGAGCCCGGCGACCCGAAGGCGACCTCGACCACCGTCGAGTTCGCCGACCTGGACGAGGCCGTGGCGCGGTTCGCCTCCGACACCGGCGTGTCGGTCAAGGCGGTGCTGCACGCCGTGCACCTGAAGGTGCTCAGCCAGCTCACCACCGAGGAGAGCTTCTACACCGGCCTGGTCTGCGACGCCCGGCCCGAGCTGCTCGGCGCCGAGCGGGTGCAGGGCATGTACCTCAACACCCTCCCGTTCGGCTACCAGCGCACCGCCCGCACCTGGCGCGACCTGGTGACCGCGGTCTTCGACCGGGAGGTCGAGCTCTGGCCGCACCGGCGGTTCCCGCTGGCGGAGATCCAGCGTGGCAGCGGGCAGCGGCTGCTGCGGGTGCTCTTCAACTACCAGGACTTCACCCGGGCCGCGGAGGGCGTGACCGCGACGGGCAGCGAGCCGGTCGTCGTCGGCAGCGCCGGCGACGGCGCGACCGAGTTCGAGCTGTCGGTCTTCGCGCACCGGGGCAGCTACGAGCTCTCCAGCCGCAGCACCGTGCTCTCCCAGGCCAACCTGGACCGGCTGGCCGGCATGTACCGGGCGGTGCTGACGGCGATGGTCGGCGACCCCGCCGGCGACGCGCAGGCGGTCTGCCTGCCCGGCGGCGAGCGGGAACGGTTGCTCGGCGTGGTCGACACCGGCGTCGAGGAACCGGTGACCGGCACCGTGGCCGAGCGGTTCCAGGCCCGGGTGGCCGCGGCGCCCGACGCGGTGGCGGTGGTCGCCGGCTCCACCAGGTCGACGTACGCGCAGGTCAACGCGCGGGCCAACCGGCTCGCCGGGCACCTGCGGGCGGCCGGTGGCGGCCGGGGCACGGTGGTCGGTGTCTGCCTGGACCGGGGACCGGACCTGGTTCCCACCCTGCTCGGCGTCCTCAAGGCCGGCGCGGCGTACCTGCCGCTGGACCCGGCGCAGCCGGCCGAGCGGATCGCGTACCTGCTCGCCGACTCGGGAGCCCGGGTGGTGGTCGCCACCAGCGACCACGCCGGCGCGCTGGCCGGCTTCGACGGGGACCTGGTGCTGCTCGACCGCACCGACCTCGGCGGCTACCCGGAGACCGACCCGGTCCCGGTGAACGACGCCGACGACCCGGTCTACGTCATCTACACCTCCGGCTCGACCGGCCGCCCGAAGGGTGTCAGTGTCAGCCACGCCAACGTGCTGCGGCTGCTCGACAGCGCCCAGGAGCACTACGCCACCGACGAGACCGACGCCGTCGCGCTGTTCCACTCGTACGCCTTCGACGTCTCGGTCTGGGAGCTGTGGGGCGCGCTGCTGCACGGCAGCCGGCTGGTGGTGGTGCCCCGCGAGGTGGCCCGGGTGCCGGAAGACCTGCTCGACCTGCTGGTCGAGCAGGAAGTGACCCTGCTGGCCCAGACCCCGACGGCGTTCCGCGGCCTGGTCCGACTCGCCGCCGACGGCGACCCGCGGCTGCGGCGGCTGGCGCTGCGCGCGGTGGTCCTGGCCGGCGAACGGCTCGACTTCGCCGAGCTCACCCCGTGGGTCGACCGGCTGGGGCTGGCCCGGATCGCCCTGGTCAACATGTACGGGATCACCGAGACCACGGTCTACTCCACCTACCACCGCATCACCCGGGCCGACCTGGCCCCGGGCGTGGGCAGCCGGATCGGCCGCCCGCTGCCCGGCCTGCGGATGTACGTGCTCGACCAGCACGGGCACCCGACGCCGCTCGGCGTGCCCGGCGAGATCCACCTGGCCGGTCACGGCGTCGCCCGGGGCTACCTGAACCAGCCGGCGCTGACCGCCCAGCGGTTCCTGCCCGACCCGTACGGCCCCGCGGGCACCCGGATGTACCGCACGGGCGACCTGGGGACGCGGCTGCCCGACGGCAGCGTGGAGTTCCTCGGCCGGCTCGACGACCAGGTGAAGCTGCGCGGCTACCGGATCGAGCTGGGCGAGGTGGAGTCGGCGCTGGTCGCGCTGCCGCAGGTCGCCGAGGCGGTGGTCGTGTTGCGCGAGGACACCCCGGGCGACCCACGACTGGTCGGCTACCTGGTCGGCGCGCCCGGGCAGCGGCCGACGGCCGGTGAGCTGCGTCCCGCGCTGGCCCGGACGCTGCCGGAGTACATGATTCCGTCGGCCTTCGTGACGCTGGACCGGCTGCCCCACAACAACAGCGGCAAGCTGGACCGGCGGGCGCTGCCCGCGCCGGAGGCCGGCGGTCCCGGCGGTGGGCGGGACGCGGTCGGTCCGCGTACCGAGCTGGAGGCACGGGTCGCCGGGATCTGGGCGCAGGTGCTGGGCCTGCCGGCGGTGGGCGTCGAGGACGGCTTCTACGAGCTGGGCGGGCACTCGATCAAGGCGCTGGTGCTGGCCAGCACGCTGCGGGCGGCCGGCTTGGACGTGTCGGTCGCGGATGTCATCGACCTGCAGACCGTCGCCCGGCTCTGCGCCGCGCTGGCCCAGCGCACCGGGCCGGTGCACGTCGAGCGCCCCGTCCGGCCCTTCGAGCTGGTCTCCCCGCCGGACCGCGCCCTGCTGCCGGCCGGCCTCGCCGACGCGTACCCGCTGTCCCAGGTGCAGCTCGGCATGCTGCTCGAGATGCTGGCGGACAACGGCTGGAACCACTACCACAACGTGGCCTCCTTCCTCGTCGGCGAGGACGACCCGGTGGACCTGCCGACGCTGCGCGACGCGGTGGAGCAGGTGGTGAACCGGCACGAGGTGCTGCGCTCCTCGGTGGAGCCGACCGGATACTCGGTGCCGATGCAGCTGGTGCACCCCGCCGTGCGGGTGCCGGTGGCACTGCGCGACCTGCGCGGGCTCGGCGAGGACGACCGGCAGGCCGAGCTGCGCCGGCTGGTCGCGGTGGAGTACGAGTCGCCGTTCGACGTCGGGCAGGCGCCGATGTTGCGGTTCCTCGCGTGCCAGGAGACCGACCGGAGCTGGCGGCTGATGCTCACGATCTGCCACGTGATCGTCGAGGGCTGGAGCCTGCACGCGCTGGTCGTGGAGATCCTGGACCGCTACCGGACGCTGCGCGCCGGCGGCCGGCCGGAGCCGGAGCCGCTGCCGGAGGTGCGGTTCGCCGACTTCGTCGCCGCGGAACGCCGCGCCCTGGAGTCCCCGGCGGACCGGCAGCACTGGCAGGACCTGGTGGACCGGTATGCCAAGTTCACCTTCCCCGCCGCGTGGCGGCCCGTGTCGCCGCCGCAGGCGCGTACCGCCCACACCGTGCGGGTGCCGTTCCACGACCTGGAGCCGGGCCTGCGCGCGCTGGCCTCCGCCGCGCGGGTCTCGCTCAAGGCGGTGCTGCACGCGGCGCACCTGACGGTGCTCGGCCAGCTCACCGACGAGCCGCGGTTCTACAGCGGTCTGGTCTGCCACACCAGGCCGGACATGGCGGGCAGCGAGCGGGTCTACGCCATGTCGCTGAACACGCTGCCGTTCCCGCACGACCGCGACGCCACCAGCTGGATCGAGCTGGTACGCCGCACGCACGCCCGGGAGGTGGAGATGTGGCCGCACCGGCGGTACCCGGCGCCGGCGATCCGGCCGACAGTCGCCGGCACCCGCCTGGTCGATGTCTACTTCAGCTACCTCGACTTCGAGGAGGTGGTCGGCGAACGCGTCGAGGCCGGCCCCCGGTACGCCGCCGCCAGCTCGGAGTTCGCCCTGGCCGTCTCCGCGGTCGCCGGGCACCTGGCCCTCAGCAGCGACAGCGACCACCTGGACCGGGCCGAGGTCGAACGGATGGCCGCGATGTACCGGCTCGTCCTGGCGGCCATGGTGGCCGACCCGGACGGCGACCCCCGCGCGGTCCGGCTGCCCGAGCGGGAACGGCACGACGTGCTGGTGGGCTGGGCCGAGGCGGCCGACGAGGGCGCGGCGGAGCGGCCGGGGCTGGTGCCCGACCTGATCCAGGCGCGGGCCGCCGCCGCGGGCGACACGGAGGCGGTCGGTGGGCTGAGCCACGCCGGGCTCGACGCGGCGGCGAACCGGCTCGGCCGGCACCTGCGGGAGCGGGGCGTCGGGCCGGAGCGGGTGGTCGGGGTGCTGCTCGACCGGGGCGTCGACCTCGTCACCACGCTGCTCGGCATCTGGAAGGCGGGCGGGGCGTACCTGCCGCTCGACCCGTCCTACCCGGCCGCCCGGATCGCGTCCATGCTGGCCGACGCCGGCGTCACCGTGGTGGTCACCAGCACCGGCTACGCCGACCGGTTCCCCGACGTGGAGCGGGTGCTGGTCGACGCCGACGCGGAGCGGATCGCCGCCCACCCCGACGAGCGGCCCCCCGGCCGGACCGACCCGGACCAGCTCGCGTACGTGATCTTCACGTCCGGATCGACCGGACGGCCCAACGGCGTGCAGGTCAGCCACCGCAGCCTGGCCGGCTACCTCGACTGGGCGGTCCGCGAACTCGTCGCCGACCGGCCGGGCGGCGCGCCGCTGTTCTCCTCGGTCGCCTTCGACATGGTGGTGACCACCATCTGGGCGCCGCTGGTCGCCGGGGAGCGGCTGTGGCTGCTGCCGGCCGACGCCGGGCTGGACGAACTCGGCCCGCGGCTGGCCGAGGCCGGGCCGTTCAGTTTCGTCAAGCTCACCCCGAGCCACCTGGACCTGCTCGCCGGACAACTGACGCCCGAGCAGGCGGCGGCGCTGACCCCGGTGCTGGTGCTCGGCGGCGAGACGCTCACCCGGCGCACCTGCGCACGCTGGCAGGCGCTGGCGCCGCGGACCGTGCTGCTCAACGAGTACGGGCCGACCGAGGCGACCGTGGCGGTCAGCCGGCACCCGGTCACCGGGGCGCTGCCCGGGGACGTGGCGCCGGTCGGCCGGCCGCTCGGCGGGATGCGCACCTACGTGCTGGACGCGCGGCTGCACCCCGTGCCGGTCGGCGCGGTCGGCGAGGTCTACCTCGGCGGGCCGGGCCTGGCCCGGGGGTACGCCGGCCGGCCCGACCTGACCGCCGACCGGTTCGTGCCCGACCCGTACGGGCCGGCGGGTTCTCGGCTGTACCGCACCGGCGACCGTGGTCGCTGGCTGCCGGACGGGCAGCTCGACCTGCTCGGCCGGGTCGACGACCAGGTGAAGATCCGTGGGCACCGGGTGGAGCCGGGCGAGATCCGCGCGGTGCTCGTCGCGCACCCCGCCGTCCGCGACGCGGTGGTGACCGCCCGACCGGCCCCCGGCGGCGGGAACCAACTGGTCGCGTACCACGTGGGCGAGGCGGACGACCTGGCCGGGCACTGTGCCCGGCGGCTGCCCGCCGCGCTGGTCCCGGCGGCCTTCGTCCCGGTCGACGCCATCCCGCTGAACCCCAACGGCAAGGTGGACCTGCGGGCGCTGCCGGCCGTGCCGCTGCGCGCCTCGGTGGACCACGTCCCGCCGCAGGGCCCGACCGAGCAGGCCCTCGCCGGGATCTGGGCCGACGTGCTCGGCGTCGAGGGGATCGGCCGGCACGACCGGTTCTTCGCCCTCGGCGGGCACTCCCTGCTGGTGGTGCCCGTGGTCACCGCCGCCCGGCAGGCCGGCATCCCGCTGACCCTGCAACAGGCCATGCTGGACCGGCCGTTGGCCGACCTGGCCGCCGCCCTGCCGGTGGACCGGCCGTCGGTCCGTGCCCGCGCGGTGGCGCCGCCGCTGGCGCCGGCGCTCGCCCGGCACCGGGTGCCCGGCGCGTCGCTGGCCCTGCTCGCCGACGGCGAGCTGGTCGAGGCGCGGGCGTACGGGCTCCGGGCCGACGGCGGCGAGGCGGTGACGCCGGAGACGGTGTTCCAGGTCGGCTCGGTCAGCAAGCACGTCACGGCGGTGGGCGTCCTGGCGCTGGTGCGCCAGGGGCACCTCGACCTCGACACCGACGTGAACGGCTACCTGAAGTCCTGGCAGGTGCCCGGCGACCGGCCGGTGACCCTGCGGCACCTGCTCGGGCACAGCGCCGGGCTGAGCCCGACCGGCAGCACCGGCCATCCGCGCGGCGGCCCGGTGCCCACCCCGCTGGACCTGCTGCGGGGCGAGGCCGGCGCCACCCACCCGCCGGTGCGGGTGACCCGGGAGCCGGGCACGGCCACCGAGGAACGCAACAGCCACTACGTGGTCGTCCAGCAGCTCCTCGAGGACGTGACCGGCACCCCGTTCGCCGCGCTCCTGGCGGAACTGGTCCTCGACCCGCTGGGCATGACCGGCAGCGGGTTCGACCAGGACTTCCCGCTGCGCTGCGGGCGGCCCGTGGCGCTCGGCCACGACCGGTCGGGCCAACCGGTCGACGGCGGCTGGCAGGTGCGGGCCGACCCGGCCGCGGCCGGGCTCTGGACCACCGCGACGGACCTCGCCCGGCTCCAGCGGGAGCTGCACCTCGCCCACCGCGGCGGCCGAGCCGTCCTGCTGGATCCCGGACTGACCCGCGAGATGGTCGCCCCCGGCGTGGGCGGGGTGTGGGGGCTCGGCTGCGCGGTCGACCACCTCGACGCCGCCGAGGTGGAGGTCACCCACCGCGGCACGTCGACCGGGTACCGGGCGATCACCGTCGGCCGGATGCACGCCGGCAGTGGAGTCGTGCTGTTGACCAACGGTGACGCGGGCGACGAGGTCATCGCCCGGCTCGCCGACACCACCGAGGGATCGGAGACCCAGTGAGCACGATGACCGCACCGACCGGCGCCGGCCGTGGCGCGGAGCCGCCGGTCGGACGACGCAGCCGACACCTGGTGTCGATCAGCGACCTGTCCGACGAGGACCTGTACTCGGTCGTCGCCCGGGGAGCGAGGTTCGCCGTCGGGGAGTGCGACGCCCCGCTCGCCGGGCGGGTGGTCGGGGCGTACTTCCTCAAGACCTCGACCCGGACCCGGACCGCCTTCACCGCGGCGGCCCTGCGGCTCGGCGCGGGCGTGATCCAGTACGGGCCCCAGGACCTGCAGACGAACACCGGGGAGACCAGCGCGGACACCGGCCGGGTGCTGTCGGGCATGCTCGACGTGCTGGTGGCGCGTACCGCCGGCGACCCGGCCGAGCTGCGCGCCTGGGCAGCCCAGGACCGGATGTCGGTGGTCAACGCGATGAGCGCCGAGGAGCATCCCACCCAGGCGCTGACGGACCTGACCACGCTGCTGCGGCAGTTCGGCCGGATCGAGCGGCTGCGCCTGCTCTACGTGGGGGAGGCCAACAACACGGCCACCGCGCTCGCCCTGGCGATCACCCGGTTCCCGGGGGTGGAGCTGGAACTGCGCACCCCGCCCGGGTACGCCCTGCCGGCGCAGGTCCTGGACACCGCGACCCGGCAGGCTCGGGCCTGCGGGGCGAGCATCGTCGAGCGGCACCACATGTCCGACCTGCCCGGTGACCTCGACGCCATCTACACCACCCGCTGGCAGACCACCGGCACCAGCAAGCCGGACCCGCACTGGCGCCGGGTCTTCGCCCCGTTCCGCGTGGAGCAGGACCTCTGGCGGCGCAGCCCGAACGCGGTGTTCCTGCACGACCTGCCGGCGCACCGCGGCGAGGAGGTGACCGCCGAGGTGCTCGACGGGCCCGCCAGCATCGCCTTCCAGCAGGCGGAGAACAAGCTCTACAGCGCGATGGCGGTGCTCGACTGGTGCCAGGCCCCGGCGGGCGGGCCGGCACGGTGACGGCGCCCGAGAAGCCGGGCGCCGCCGCCGGCCGGCAGCGCGCGTCGCTGACCGGCAACCGGGACTTCCTGCTGCTCTGGGTCGGCTCGGGGGTCTCCGCGCTCGGCTCCCGGGCCACCTCGATCGGCTACACCCTGCTGGTCTTCTGGTCGACCGGGTCGGCCACCGCGGCCAGCCTGGTCACCTTCGCCGCGCTGCTGCCGAACCTGGTCGCCCAACTGCCGGCCGGCGCGCTGGTCGACCGGTGGAACCGGCGTACGACGATGCTGGTCTGCACCACCGGCCGGGTCGTCGGGGTCGGCAGCGTGGCGGCGGCGGTGCTGCTCGACGCGGTGTGGCTGCCGCACCTGATGGTGGTCGCGTTCGTCGAGGCCACCCTCGGCATCTGCTACACGCTGGCGGAACGGGCGGCGGTGTGCAGCGTGGTGGGGGCCGACCGGCTCGGCGCGGCGATGGCGGCCAACGAGTCGCGGGCCAACGCGGCCAGCATCCTCGGTCAACCGACGGGCACCCTGCTCTACTCCGCGGCCCGGTTCGCGCCGTTCCTCTTCGCCACCGTGGCGCACCTGGTATCGCTGGTCACCCTGCTGTTCGTCCGGCGGGACCTGCGGGCGCCCCGGTCGGCGGCGGACCGGGCGGGCGGGCTGCTGGCGCAGATCAGGGAGGGCTTCGACTTCGTCTGGGGCATGGTCTACCTGCGCCGGGCGCTGTGCCTCTTCGCGGCCAGCAACATCCTGTTCCAGATCCTCGGCCTCGGCCTGGTGGTGCTGGTCAAGGAGCGCGGCGGCGCGCCGTCCACGGTCGGCCTGCTGCTGGTGGTCAACAGCGTCTTCGGCATGGTGGGCGCGATGACCAGCAACGCGTATCTGCGCCGCTGGGGCATCCGGCGGATGATGATCGGCATCAACGTGGCCTGGGCGGTGCTGATGCCGCTGCTGGTGGTGGCGCCCGGACTGGTCGCGGTCAGCGCGATCCTCGCCCTGGTCAACTACGGGGCCGGGATCGGCAACGTGGCCGGGATGCTCTACCTGGTCAAGACGGCCCCCGACGAGCTGCGCGGCCGCGCCGGCTCGATCTTCACGCTGCTCGCCTCGGGCGCCAACTCCGCCGGCGCGCTGCTCGCGGGCTTCCTGTTGGACGCCGTACGCATCGAGGTGGCGCTGGCGGTCGTCGGCGCGTCGATGGTGGTGATCGCGGTGTTCGCGGTGCTCGCCTTCGGCACCCGGGCCGCCGCCGAGGCGGAACGGGCCGAGGCAGCGGCCGAGCGGGCGGAAGCGGAACGGGCCGAGGCGGACCGCGCGGCGGCCCGGGGGGCCGAGCCGGAGCGGGCGGCGGCCGGGCCGGCCGGGACCGGCCCGCGCGCGGCCGGCTGACCCCGCGATATCGAGGAAATATGGCTGCTGCCGCCAAGCTCGCGGCAGTGGACCGACCTTCGCGTGGAGGAGACCTTCCGATGACCGAGCACGGCACCTGGCAGCCGTACGAGATCACGCCCACCAGCGCCGGCTGCGCACCCACCGTCGACGGGCTGGTCGGCCAGCTGCGCGAGCTGGACCTGGCGGCGCTGCTCACCGCCGAGAAGGCGCTGGTGTTCCGGGGCTTCGGCGTCGAGCCGGGCACCCTGGACCAGGTGATGGACCTGCTACTGCCGAACCGGCTGGCCTACGTGCACGGCAACTCACCCCGGACCAAGGTCGGCCGCAACGTCTACACCTCGACGGAGTACCCGGCGCAGTACACCATCTCCATGCACAACGAGCTGTCGTACGCCGCGCACTGGCCGGCCCGGCTGCTCTTCTACTGTGAGATCGCCGCCCGCACCGGCGGCGCCACCCCGGTGGTCGACGCCCGGCTCTGGCTGGAATCCCTCGACCCGGAGGTCCGCGCCGCCTTCGCCGGTGGGGTGTGCTACCGGCAGAACCTGCACGACGGCCTGGGGCTGGGCAAGAGCTGGCAGCAGACCTTCGAGACCGAGGACCGCGCGGTGGTCGAGGAGTTCCTCGCCGGGACCGGGGCGACCTGGAAGTGGACCGCCGACGGCCTGCGGGTCAGCCAGGTGCGCCCGGCGACCACGCGGCACCCGGTGACCGGGGTGGAGGTCTGGTTCAACCAGACCGACCAGTGGCACCCGGCGGGCCTGGACGACGAGGTGGCCCGGGTGATGACCCAGGTGATGACGCAGGACGAGCTGCCCCAGTCGGTCACCTTCGCCGACGGCAGCCCGATCCCCGAGGAATACGTGTTCCAGATCCGCGACCGCGGGCTGGACGCCGCGATCGACGTCGACTGGCGGGTCGGCGACCTGCTGCTGATCGACAACGTGCTGGTGGCGCACGGCCGGCGGCCCTACACCGGGGACCGCCGCATCCTGGTGGCGATGTCGGACTGACCGGCCGGCACGGCCTGTCCGCGCGGCGTGGTCACCGCCGGACAGGCCGGCGCGGGTCGAGCCGGCCTTCGGCCGGGGGAGAGGGGGTACGCATGGGCGCGGCCGGTGCGCGCGGCCGGTGGCTGCGGGTCTTCCGCCGGGTCGAGCAGTCCGACCTGCGGCTGGTCTGCTTCCCGCACGCCGGGGGGAACGCGAACGTGTTCCAGCCCTGGGCGCGGCTGCTGGACGGCGCCACCGACCTGCTGGCGGTCTGCTACCCGGGCCGGCAGGACCGGCTGCTGGAGCCGTGCGTCGACGACATGGACGTGCTCGCCGACCGGATCATCGAGGTGCTCCTGCCGTACCTGGACCGGCCGCTGGCGTTCTTCGGTCACAGCATGGGCGCGTCGGTGGCGTACGAGGTCGCCTGGCGGCTGGAGTCCCGCCACGGCTTCGCCCCGAGCATGCTGTTCGTCTCGGGCCACGGCGCGCCGCACGTCAGCCGGGTCGAGCTGGATCCGGACCTGGCCGACGACGAGTACCTGCTGGGCCGGATCGGCGCACTCGGCGAGGTCGACCCGGTGCTGCTGCGGTCACCGAAGCTGCGCGAGCTGATCATGCCCGCGCTCCGGGCGGACCTGCGGATGCTCTACCGGTACCTGCCCCGGGATCCGGAGAAGGTGCGCACCCCGATCACCGCCTACCTGGGCACCGACGACCCGACCTGCACCACCGCGACGGTGAACGCCTGGGCCGAGCTGACCACCGGCGGCTTCGCGCTGGAGACCTTCCCCGGCGACCACTTCTACCTGGTGCCGGAGCAGGAACGCCTGCTCGCCGCGGTGACCGCGCGGCTGCGCTGACGGTCCGCCCCCGCCGGATCCCGGCCCGATCCACGACGCCCCCGCCTCTGCCGGCGTACTCAGCGCAAGCTCAGAGTCACGCTGCGGTCGTCACGCCTCTAGCGTTGGGGGGGACACCTTCCGGTGTGGAGTCTGGAGGATCCATGGCAACCGCTGCGAGCAACGCGTCGCCCGGCCTGGTGGCGTCACTCAACGGCAGGTTCCACCGCACGGCGCTCACCCTGTACATGGCGGTGGTCGTCGCGCACTGGGCGGAGCACCTGGTGCAGGCGTACCAGATCTGGGTGCTCGGCTGGCCGCGGCCGGAGGCGCGCGGCGTGCTGGGGATGCCGTTCCCCTGGCTGGTCAGTTCCGAGTGGATGCACTACGGCTACGCCATCGTGATGCTGATCGGCCTGTTCCTGTTGCGGTCCGGGTTCACCGGCCGCTCCCGGGCCTGGTGGATGGTGGCCCTGGCCCTGCAGTTCTGGCACCACGTCGAGCACGCGCTGCTGCTCGTGCAGGCCCAGAGCGCCTTCCGGCTGCCGGGCGCGGCCGAGCCGACCAGCCTGCTCCAGTTGATCGTGCCCCGGGTGGAGCTGCACCTGTTCTACAACTCGGTGGTCTTCCTCCCGATGCTGATCGCCATGTACCTGCACCTGCGCCCGAACGCCGCGGAGCGGGCCGCCGCGACGTGCTCCTGCGTGCACCGGGCCGGTGCGCCGACGTGGCGCCAGCCCGTGGCCGCCACCGACTGACCCGGCCGTCATGTCGAGCACGAGACGGATCTACGCCGGCGCCGCCCTCACCGTGGCGGCGCTGGTGGCCGTCCTCGCCCTCGCCGGCCGGATCGACTCGCCGTCCACCGCCGCGTCGAGGGTCGAGGTGGTCTCGCTCGAGCCGGCCGACGGCGCCGTCCTGTCGGGCGCGCCGGCCGCGGTGCGGATCCGGGTCGACGGCCGGCCGGTCCTCGCCGGATCCCACATCTCCGTCTACGACGCGGACCGGTCCCTGCTCAACCAGGGGGTGCTGACGGCCGCCGGTCGCGACGGCCTGGCCCAGGCGGTGCGGGTCACCGGGTCCGGTGAGGTCGCCGTCGCGTACCACGTGGTCACCGACGACGGCCGGGACGCCTCCGGCATCGCCCGGTTCACGGTGGGCGCGGCGGGCGGGGCGGCGGCCCCGCAGCCGGAGCCCCCGGCGCCGGCCCATGCCCACGGGGTCGACCCGGTCGGCGCCGCCCTGCTCGCCGTCGACGGCCTCGCGCTCCTCGCCGTGCTCGTGCTGCTGGCGCGGCGCCGCTCCCGCGTCGACCGCGACGTCGCCTGATCCCGCGACCCCGTTCCAACCCGCCCGCCCGGCGCACCCGCTCGGGCCGGGCGGGTGCTTGTCGTGCGGGGTAGCGCCTCGTCGACCACCATGCGGTCGTGCCGCCTCCGCGTGCCCCGATCGGGTGGTGTGCGCACGACGCGCCCCCCTGTGGGGGCACAAATCGGACGTTAGGTAAGTCATGGCTGCTAAAGTCCTCGGCGTGCGGGCCCGACCGGCTCCGTTGGCACCACGCACCAGCAGGAAGGCCATGTGGCATGAACAAGACGTCCGACGTCGTCAGGGACACCGAGCGCGAGCTGCGCGATCACCCCAGCGGCATGAACGCCCTGGTGGTCCGGCGCAGCTACGACGCCTCACCGGAGGAGCTGTGGGACGCCATCACCGATCCCGAGCGCCTGGTGCGCTGGTTCCTGCCGATCTCCGGTGACCTGCGGGTCGGCGGGCGCTTCCAACTGGAGGGCAACGCCAGCGGCGAGATCCTGCGGTGCGAGCGGCCGAACACGATCGGCCTGACCTGGGAGTCGAGTGACGGCAGCAGCGAGGTCGAGCTGCGGCTCACGCCGGCGGGGGACGCCACCGTCCTGGAGCTGGAGCACGCGCCGGTGCCGGCCGAGATCATCCCCAACGCGGCGCCGGGGGCGTGGGGCATCGGCGCCGGCTGGGAGATGAGCCTGGTCGCGCTGGACGACTACCTCGCCGGCACGCTGCCCGAGGGCCGCGCGGTCGACTGGATCGCCACGGCGGGTCCCGAGGACATGGCGGCCGCGTCCGAGTCGGCCGAGCGGATCAGCCAGGCGTGGACGACGGTGATCGCCCAGCGACGCTGACCCCGGGCGCGGTCCCACCCCGGGCCGTGGGTGCGTCGACTCACCAGGCGACCGGCAGCGCGTACAGGCCGAAGATGTTGCCGTCCTCCTTGAGCGGCAGGTCGTCCACGTCCACGGTCAGCCGCAGCCCGGGCAGCCGCCGGACCAGCCGGCGCAGCGCGACGTCCAGTTCCAGCCGGGCCAGGTGCTGGCCGGGGCAGATGTGGCGTCCGTAGCCGAAGGCAAGGTGGTGGCGGGCGTCGCGGTCCGGGTCGAACTCGTCCGGGCGGTCGAACGCCGCCGGGTCCCGGTTCGCGGCCTGGCCCAGCGCCACGACCCCGTCCCCGGCCCGGATGGTCACCCCACCGATCGTCACGTCGGCGGTGGCGGTGCGCGCGGTCGCCGCCTCGACGACGGTGAAGTACCGCAGCAACTCCTCGACGGCGGCGGGGAACCGGCCCGGCTCGGCGCGCAGGCGGGCGAGCCGCTCCGGATGGGTCAACAGGGCCAGCACGCTCAGTGAGATCATGTTCGACGTCGTGACGTGCCCGGCGACGAGCAGCACGAAGGCCATGCTCACCACGGCCTCGTGGTCCGGCTCGCCGGCCGCGCGCTGCGCGGCGAGCAGCCGGCTGAGCACGTCGTCACCGGGGTGCCGCTCCTTGTCGGTCACCACGCCGTCGAGGAGGTCGCGGATCTCGCGGGCGCACCGGGCCCGCTCGTCCGCGGGCGCGCCGCGACTCAGCATCCGGGTGGACCGGCGTTCGAAGAACGCGTGTTCACCGTACGGCACGCCGAGCATCTCGCAGATCACCCGCGACGGCACCGGATAGCTGAACGACGGCACCAGGTCGGCGCTCGACCGCCCGGCCGTCATGGCGTCGAGGTGCTCGTCCACCACCCGCTCGACCAGCGGCCGCAGCTGGCGCACCCGCCGCGCGGCGAACTCGTCGACGATCTGGCGGCGGGCCGCGGTGTGCTCCGGCGGGTCCATCCAGTTCAGCGGGGGGCGGAAGTTCTCGAACGAGGCCTGCCGCTGGCTCTCCGTGGTCGGCGCGAACCGCGGGAAACCGGCCCGGCGCCGGTCCGCGCTCATCCGCGGGTCGCCGAGCACCTGCTTGACGTCGGCGTACCGGGACACCACCCAGGCCGTGTTGCCGCCGAGCATGGGCAGCCGGGCGACCGGCTGTTCGGCCCGCAGCCGGGCGTACTCGGCCGGCGGGCCGAACGGGCACCGGCGAGGCAGCGGAAACGCATCGATCCCGGCCGCGCTCCCGGCTCCGGCCGGCCCGGCCGCCACAGCCGGCCCGGCCGCCGCCTGCTCGGGCGTGACCGCCTGCTCGGGCGTGACCGGCGGTCCGGGCGTGACCGCCGGCCCGGGTGGGACCGGCCGGCCGCCGTCGGGCCGGTCGTCGCGCCCGGTCATCGCAGCGCCCGCAGGCAGAGCAGGAGGCTGCGCGCCTCGATGTTGACCTGGTAGCTGAAGGCCGCCACGGCGGTCAGCTGGCCCAGGGTCAGCCAGGTGTAGTCCGGCGGCGTCGCGGTGGGGAAGTCCGGGCCGACCTCCACCACCATGTGCCGGGTCACCGCGTGGTGGAACCGCCCGCCCTCCTCCGACTGCAGCACGTCGTAGTGCACGCGTACCTCGTCGGAGAGGACCAGGTCGAGGTACTCCGGGCGGCCGTCCCAGGCCGGGCCGGTGAAGTTGTCCGGGGTGCACTGCACGGTCGGCCCCAGCTCGACGGTGTCCCGGTAGCCGGGCCGCAGATCGGCGTGGGTGAGCGCGTGCAGCACGCCGTCGATGCGTCGGACGACGAACGCCACCAGACCCGTCCCGCACGGCGCCAGCAACGGCTGGCACCACTGCGCCACCTCCCGGTTGCTGGCCCGCACCCGCCGGCCGACGATGCGGAAGAACCGGCCGGAGCGGTGGCGGATCTCGTCGTCGGTGCGGTACCAGTCCCGCACCTCGCGCAGCGGGACCTGCCGGGTCGTCAGGGTGGGACCGGCCTTGTTGGCGGTCAGCCAGTTGCGGACCTCGAGCAGCGGCTGCCACGCGCCGTCGGTCAGCGAGGACTCCGCCACCGCGGCGCCGATCGTCCCGGCGTCGGCGGCGTCGTCGCGGGCGACGGCGTGTCCCGGCAGGCAGGACAGCACGGTACGGGCGTCCATGTTGATCAGGTGCGGCCGGTGCAGCAGGTCGTGGATCTGGCCGAGGGTCAGCCACACGAAGTCCTCGTGCGGTGCCACCTCGTCGGCGACCTCGACGATGATGTTCCGGTTGCGCTTGCCCCGGAACCAGGAGCCCTGCTCCGACTGGAGCACGTCCACGAGGACCCGGCCGCGCCCCGGTTCCAGGAAGTACTCCACGTAGCGGGACCGGGCGCCGCGGTGCGTGCGCTGGTAGTTGCTCGGGGTGGACTGCACGGTGGGGGAGAACTGGACGCCGTTGACGTTGCCCGGCTCCATCTTGGCCTGCATGAGGAAGTGCAGCACCCCGTCGATCTCCCGGGCCAGGATGCCGAGAATTGCCCGGTCGGGCTGGTGGATGATCGGCTGCCACCACTCGCCGACCGGCCCGCGGTCGGTCCGCACGTGCAGGCCCTCGACGCTGAAGAACCGGCCGCTCTCGTGCACCAGGTCGCCGGAGTCGGGCGCGAAGTGCCAGCCGGTCAGGTCGGCGAACGGCACCTCGGTGACCTCGAACGGGTTCGCCCGCTGTCGCTGCGCGAGCCAGGCCGCCAGCCGGCCGGCCGGGCGGGGGCGGTGCCGGGCCGACCGGGCCAGCCGGCGAGCGAGGTCGTCACGGTCGGCCCGCCCGGGGCCGGGTCGGGCGTCGGTGTGCGGCAGGAGCATGCTTCCTCCCTGACGGGGACGCGCTCGGCGGGACGCCGGTGGCCGGACGCCGGGTCGGGACCGGGCGTCCGACCGGTGGGTCAGCCCCCGGCCAGCGGCGGGACGATGGCGACCGTGCTGTCGGACCGGGCGGTCACCCGGGACCGGTCCGCCTTCTCGACGAGGTCCCCGTCGAGGTAGACGTTGTAGTAGGTCAGCGGCTCGCCCGTGTCGTCGAGCAGCCGGCGGCGGTAGACGGGGTACGTCTCGACGAACTCCCTGATGACGTCCCGCACGGTGCCCTCGCGGCACTCGAAACTCTTCTGCCCCCGGTGGGCCCAGCCGGCCGACAGCAACACCGTGACCATCGCTACCTCCCGTTGTCGTCGACGTCGGGGACCGCCGTGACGTCACGCGCACAACGGAAGCCGAGAGCGAAGTTGGACCATCCGGTCGGGTCCCCGTACAACCGTTCCGCGCACCGCACCTGGTAGCGGAAGTTCATCCAGGAGCCGCCCCGGACCACCCGGAAACGCCCCATCACCAGGTGGATCGTCGGGTCGCACCGGGTGGTGGGCGAGTAGAGGTGCGCCACCGTGGACGTCCACTCGTAGACGTTGCCGGTCATGTCGGCGCACCCGTCGACACTGTCGCCGCGCGGGGAGAACGCGCCGACCGGCGTGGTCTGCGGCATCGGCCCCTGCGCGGCGTGGATGGCCCCCCACCAGGTCCGCCAGGCGTCCAGGTCGCCGAGCGCCCCGGCCGTGTGCTCGGCGGTGTTGGCGTTCCGGCTGTCCCAGGTGTCGCCCCAGGGCCAGAGCCGGTACGACGGGCCGGTGGCGGCCCGCTCCCACTCCGGCTCGGTGGGCAACCGCCGGCCCACCCAGCGCGCGTACGCCTCGGCGTCGGCGAAGGAGATGTGCACCACGGGGTGGTCGTCGCGGTTGCGGACGCCGCTGCCGTACCCGGCCGGGCGGTGCCAGCAGGCGCCCTCGCGGATCTCCCAGTACTGATCGCCGTAGACCATGCTGCCGCCGGCCCGTTCGGCGGACGTGACGTAGCCGGTGCGGGAGACGAAGGCGGCGAACTGGGCGACGGTCACCTGGTGCCGGTCGATGAGGTAGTCGGGCAGGGTGACCGGCACCTGCGGTGTCTCGTCGGTGAACCAGTCCCGGGGGAACGCCTGGCCCTCGCTCTCCAGCCAGTCCAGCGTCCGCTCGGGCGAGCCCTGGAGGAAGGTCCCGCCGGGGATCCGGACCATGTCCTCGGGGGTCGCCTCCGGCGCGGGCCGGGCGGCGTCGGGGCCGAGGCGGGGGTCGGTCGGCCGCCGGACGCCGTCCAGGTCGGCCAGGCCGTCGCCGATGCGCGCCATCGCCTCAGCTCCCGCCCGGCCCGCCGGCGGGGGTCGGCGCCGCCTCCAGGATGCCGATGACGCTCGGCGCCGGGCAGGGCGTGACGGACTCCAGCCGGAAGCCGGCCGCCCGCAGCAGCTCGCGGAACTCCGCGATGGTGCGCTCGCGGCCGCCGTGACAGACCATCATGTTCAGGTCGTTCATGACCACCTGCGCGACGCTCGGCGCCGTCGTGACGGTCGTCGGCATCAGCGACTCGATGAGCACCACCCGGCTGTCGGGCCGTACCGCCCGGCGGACGGTCCGCAGCACCTCGACGCACTGCCCGTCGTCCCAGTCGTGCAGCACGCTCTTGAGCACGTAGGCGTCCGCGCCCGGCGGCACCGAGACGAAGAAGTCACCGGCCTCCACCCGGCACCGGTCGGCCACGCCCTGCTCGGCGATGGTGCGCGCCGCGTCGGCCACGCCGTCGGGGGTGTCGAAGACCGTGCCGCGCAGGTGCGGGTGCGCCGCGAGCACCCCGGCGAGCAGGGCGCCGCTGCCGCCGCCCACGTCCACCACCGTGCGCAGGTCGCCGAAGTCGTACGCCGACAGCAGCGTGGGTACGAAGGCCCGTGAGCCCTCGGCCATGGCCGCGTTGAACGCCGCCTGCCGCTGCGGGTCCGCCATCAGGTGGTCGAAGCAGCTCTGGCCGTGCACGTGGTCCCACGCCACCTCACCGGTGCGTACGCTGTGCTCGAGGTGCCCCCACGCGGCCCAGCTCTCCGGCCCGGACAGCAGCAGCACCAGCTCCCGCATCGACCCGGTCACGTCCGCCCGCAGCACCTCGCCCTGCTCGGTCAGGGCGAAGGTGCCCGGTGCGGGCTCGTCGAGCACCTCCAGGAAGACCAGCGCCCGCAGCAGCCGGCGCAGCGATGGGGCGTCCGCGCCGGTGGCCGTCGCGAGGTCGACGACGTCCCGCGCGCCGTCGGCGAGCAGGTCCGGTATCCGCAGCCGGACCGCCACGTGCAGCGTCTGCGCCGTGAAGAACCCGTAGACCAGCTGTTGCATCCGGTGCCGCAGCCCGGGCCGGGCGTCGGTCGTGGTGAGTTCCATGGGCTCCTCCGGTTCGGCGCGGCCGGGTGGGTCAGCGGGCCACGGCGTCGGCGACGGCCCCGTCCGGCGACGGCGCGGCGATCAGCTCGGCCAGGTGCACCGCGATCGCCGTGACGGTGGGCTGCTGCCAGAACAGCGAGGCCGGCAGCACGTGGCGGTAGGTCTTCTCCAGCCGCCGGCGCACGATGACCGTCATGACCGAGTCCATGCCCTGCTGCACCAGTGGCAGGCGCGGGTCGAGCGCCTCGACGGCCAGCTTCATCTCGGCGGCGACCGCCGCGCGCACCTCCTCGATCAGGCGCTCGCGCAGCTCGTCCGGGTCGAGGTCGGCCAGGGACTGCCGGTCCGGTCCGGTTCCGTCGGTGTCGGCGGCCGGGGCGTCGGGGACCACCGGGTAGTGCAGGCCGCTGAGCCGGGCGGCCACCGTGCCGTCCGACCCGGAGACCGTGACGTCGACGGTGTCCTCCCGCGCGTCGTCCGGGACGACGTCGACGATGGCGACTGCCGGCGCCGTGCCGTTCGTCCAGATCCGCTCGATCGCGTCGACCAGGCGCAGCCGGGGCTCGCCGGGGAACGCGGCCGGCGCGATGGACACCGCCGCGTCGATGACGGCCGCCCAGTCCTCGGCCGGCTCGGGGAAGCGGACCCGGGCCCGCAGCCCGCCGTTGCCGGTGGTGAGGCGGTCGACCGTCCAGGGGAATGCCGTCTCGGGCACGCCGACCCGGGCCAGCCGGTCCCGCACGAGCCCCGGGTCGGCGACCACGCCGCCGGGGCCCCGGGTGCCGGCGGCCGGCGCCGGCGGCGCCGCGGTGTCGTCCGGCGTGACGCGCGCGGTGGCGTGGGTCAGCCACGGCGCGGCGTCCGCGCCGGCCGGGCGGGAGGCGAGCAGCAGCGTTCCGCCGTCGTCCACCACCTGGACCTCCTGGCGTCCGGCCGTGGCCAGCGGCACCCGCATCGACAGGTCGTGCAGGGTCACCGCCGCGCCGTCGCGGGCGCCGGCGGCGAGGAAGGTGGCGGCGAGCACCGCGGCCGGCACGAGTTCCGCGCCCTGCACGGTGTGGCTGCCCGGGTACGGACGGCTCGCGTCGCTGAGCACCGTGTGCCACAGCCGCAGCTCGGTGCCGGCGACGGTGGTCGCCGTGCCGAGCAGGGTGTGCGAGCCGATGTCGTGCCCGCCGGCGGCCACCGGGGGAGTGGGCTCGCGCCACAGCTCCTGGTGCCGCCAGGCGTACCGGGGCAGGTCGGTGAGCCCGCCGTCGGGCCGCAGCCGCGCCCAGTCGACCTCGACGCCGTGGCAGTGCGCCTCGGCGACGGCGGCGAGGGCGGTGCGGTGCCCGGGGACGTGGCGGCGCAGCGTCGTGCCGACGTACCCGTCCTCGATGCCGGCGTGGTCCAGCGTCTCCCGCAGCGAGTGGGCGACCACCGGGTGGGCGGAGATCTCGACGAAGGTGCGGTGCCCGTCGGCCAGGGCCGCGTCGACCGCGTCCACCAGGCGGACCGGCCGGCGCAGGTTCGCCGCCCAGTACGCCCCGTCGCAGGCGGCCGCGGCGCGCGGGTCGTCGAGCACCGTCGAGTACATCGGCACGGTGCCCGCCGCGGTGCGCAGGTCGGCCGCCGCGGCCCGCAGCTCGTCGGCGAGGTCGTCCATGTGCGGGCTGTGGAAGGCCACGTCGGACTGGACGCGGCGGACGGCGATCCGCTCCGCCGGCCACTGCTCGATCACGGCGTCCACGGCGGCGATGTCGCCGGAGACCACGGTGGACGCGGGGGCGGAGGCGATCGCCGCGACCAGGTCGGCGCGGCCGGCGAGCCGCTCGGCGACGTCGGCGAACGGCAGGGTGACCATGGCCATCGCGCCCCGGCCGGCGGCCCGCCGCAGCAGGGCCGACCGGCGGCAGATCAGCCGGGCCCCGTCGGTCGGGGTCAGGATGCCCGCGGTCACGGCGGCGGCGACCTCGCCGACGGAGTGCCCGATGACGGCCGCCGGGCGGACCCCGTACGCCCGCCAGACCGCCGCCAGGCCGAGGTGCATGGCGAAGGTCAGCGTCTGGATCCGGTCCACCCCGGCCAGTTCGGGAGCGGCGAGCGCCTGCCGCAGCGAGAAGCCGGCCTCCTCGGCGACGACGGGTTCGATCTCGTCGATGGCCGCAGCGAACGCCGGCTCGTGGACGAGCAGGTCACGGCCCATGCCGGCCCAGTGCGAACCGTGCCCCGAGAAGACCCAGACGGGGTGGGCGGGCCGCCCGGCCGGCGCCACCCCCGACACCGTGTCGGGGTCCGGCTGCCCGGCGGCGAGCCGGCGCAGGGCGGCGACCACCTCGTCGCGGTCCTGCCCGGTGACCACCGCCCGGTGGGTCAGGTGGGCCCGGCGGCGCGCCAGCGTGTGGCCGACGTCGGCCAGGTCCGGACGGTCGTCGCCGTGGAGCCGGTCGGCGAGCCGGGCGGCCTGCTGACGCAGTGCGGCGTCCGACCGGGCCGACAGCGGGAACAGTGGCCGGGCCGCGTCGTCGGTGGCCGGCGCGTCGGCCCCGGCGGGCACGGGCGGCGCCTCCTCCAGGACGACGTGGGCGATGGTGCCGCCGTAGCCGAACCCGGAGACGGCGGCGCGGCGTGGACCGTCCCGCTCGGGCCAGGGCAGCGTGCCGGTCGCCAGGCGCAGCCCGGTGCCGTCGGCGACGGCGTCGATCGGCTCGCCGCGCAGCGGGGTGCCGGGGAGCTGGCCGTGGTGCAGCGCGAGGATGGCCTTCATCAGCCCCGCGACGCCGGCGGCGCCCTCCAGGTGCCCGACGTTGGACTTGATCGAGCCGATGAGGCAGGGCCGGTCGCCGGGGCGGCCGGTGCCGTAGACGGCGGCCAGCGCGGTCGCCTCGACGGGGTCGCCGAGCTGGGTGCCGGTGCCGTGCGCCTCCACGTAGTCCACGCTCGCCGGGGCGACGCCCGCCCGGTCGCAGGCGCGGCGGACGACGTGCTGCTGCGCGGGGCCGGACGGGGCCATGATGCCGTCGGTGTGACCGTCCTGGTTAACGGCGCTGCCGCGGATCACCGCGAGGATCCGGTCGCCGTCTCGTTCGGCGTCGTCGAGCCGCTTGAGCACCAGCACGCCGCACCCCTCGCCGCGGCCGTACCCGTCGGCGTCGCGGTCGAACGACTTGCTCACGCCGTCGGGGGCGAGGGTGCCGGCGGCCTGGAGGGAGGCGTTCTGCCCGGGGGCGAGCACCAGGTTCACCCCGCCGGCCAGGGCCACGGTGCTCTCCCGCAGCAGCAGGCTCTGGCAGGCCAGGTGCACCGCGACCAGCGACGCCGAGCAGGCCGTGTCGACGGCGACGCTCGGCCCGCGCAGGTCCAGCGCGTAGGAGATGCGGTTGGCCAGGGCGCAGGTGGCCGCGCCGATCCCGGTGTACGCCTCGACGGTCGGCAGGTCCTCCAGCAGCCGGTCGCCGTAGTCGGTGGTGCTGACCCCGACGAAGACGCCCGTGTCGGTGCCGGCCAGCCGGGTGGGCGGCAGGCCGGCGTGCTCCAGGGCCTCCCAGCCGACCTCGAGCAGGATCCGCTGCTGCGGGTCCATCTCGGCCGCCTCCCGGGGCGAGAGACCGAAGAACTCCGGGTCGAAGCCCGCGACGTCGCGCAGGTAGCTGCCGGCGGTGACCGTGTCGCGCAGCACCGCCTCGTACTCGGGGCCGCGCTCCCGGTAGGCGCGCCAGCGCTGCGCCGGGATCTCCCCGGCGGTCTGGCCGCCCTTGAGCAGCAGCTCCCAGAGGGCGTCCGGGGTGTCGACGTCGCCGGGCAGCCGGCAACCGAGGCCGATGACGGCCACCTGGTACGGGTTGTCGGCGGGATCGTCCCGGGTCATCGTCGTACCTCCGTTGGTCGGGTCGCGGCGCGGGCGGGGGCGGTCAGCGGTCGACGTAGGGGTTGTCCAGCACGCGCAGGACGGCGGCGGTGAACTCGACGCCGGGGCCCATCGCGAGCCAGAGCACGTGGTCTCCGGCGGTGACCTCGCCGGCCCGCAGCGAGTGGTGCAGGGCGAGCAGGTGGTCGTTGGCCCCGCAGTGCCCGATCATGCGCCCGAAGTCCCAGGTGGACTTCTCCATCGTCAGCCCCAGGGGCGCCATGCAGCGGTGCTCGACCACCTCTCGGGAGTAGTTCATGAAGGAGACCTTGGCCAGGTCCGCCGTGCCGATGCCGGCCTCGGCGAGCGCCTGCTCGGCGACGGTGGTCATCGTCTCCTGCGCCTCGCCGAGCACGGCGAGCACAGGGGTCTGCTCGGTGATGTGGTAGAAGAGCCGGGCGCCGAAGTCGAGTTCCCGGCCGACGGTCATGCCGGGCGGGAACATCGGCTCGCCGCCGCGGTGCACCTCCTCGGCCTCGGGCACGGTGATGGAGCAGACCGACAGCAGCTCGACGAAGCCGCTCTCGGTGCTCAGCACCACGGCCGAGGCGGCGTCACCGAGGATGAAGCCGAGGTTGGTGCGCCAGCGGTCCATCAGCGGCGTGCCGTAGTTGTCGGCGGTGACAAGCATCGCCGCCTTGCGTTCCGGAGCGGCCTTCAGGTAGCTGGCCGCTAGCTCCAGCATGGTGAACATGCCGTTGCAGCCCTGCCGGATCTCGCTCGCCCGGGGCACTCCGCCGAGCAGGTAGTGCTGGATGTAGGCGTGCGGCAGCCAGCCCTCCGGGCCCTGGTGCCAGGTGGCCGCGTAGAGCAGCAGGTCGATGTCGCCGCGGCCCAGCTCGCTCTCCTTCAGGGCGTCCTGGGCGGCGCGCAGCGCCATGTCCGGGGCGGGCATCTCGCCGGCGATTGCCGCTCCGCCCAGCCCGTGCGTCTCGATGTCCTCCTGCGGGTACCAGCCCTGGGCGACGGCCTCCTCGACGGTGACGGTCTCAGGAAGGTAGGCCCCGATCCCACGGATGTACGTCCCGGTGGTGCGCATCGGCTTGTCTCCTCGGCGATTGAATGTGATCGAGGCAACTTGCTTTAAGATTATATAGCGCTAGACGGTGGGTCAATGGCTGTTCGCGGTCCTGATGCCGAACGTCTCGTCGCCTCGCGCCAGCCCCGACATCAGGTCGACGAAGGAGACCTTCGGCGGCATCAGCCGGTCCGGGTCCACGATGGCCTGCGCGCGCAGGTGCAGCTCGTCGCGTCCGTGCGCGCCGTCGTAGAAGAACCGGACCAACTCCAGCAGGGCGGCGAGGAAGTCCCGGTAGCGGTCCTCGTACACCTGCATGAGGTGGCGCTCCTTCTCCGGCGCGGCCAACGCCTCGTGCACCGCCCGGGCCGCGCTGAGCGCGCCGCGCATCGCGAGGGTCACCCCGGAGGACATCAGGGGGTCGATGAAGGCCGCCGCGTCACCGACCAGCACCCAGCCCGGCCCGGAGAACTGGCTGCACTCGTACGACCAGTCCCGCGCGGTGCGGTAGATGTCGACCCGCCGCGCGCCGGCGGTGAGCCAGGAGACCTCGACGGACTCGGCAATCTGTTTTTCCAGCAACTGCTCGGGGGGTAGGCCGGACTCGACCAACCGGGCCGTCGGGGTCACGTACCCGATTCCGGTCAGGGTGGGGGTCAGCGGCGCGTACCAGAGCCAGCCCGTGGCACGGCTCTCGGCGAGCAGGTCGCCCTCGTGGTCACCGGGGTAGCGCAGCGCCCCGACGTAGTAGCTCCACGCCGCCACGTTGCGCAGGTCCTCGTGCCAGGAGACCAGCCCGAAGTGCCGGCCGAGCCAACGTTGCTGCCCCGACGCGTCGACCACGATCGCGGCCCGGGCGTCGATGGCGTCGGCTTCCCCCCGGAACTGGTAGCTGACCCCCGCGATCCGGTCGCCGTCGGTCAGCGGCCCCCGGACGGTGGCTCCCTCGACCACCACCACGCCCAGCTCCCGCGCCCGGTCCAGCAGCATCGCGTCGAACTCGGCGCGCCGGACCTGCCACGAGTACTCGAACTGGGCGTCGCGGGTCTCCCGGAACCGGAACGACCAGGGGCTGGTCTGGTCGGCACCCCACAGCAGACTGCCGCCGTACTTGCGCTGGAAGCGCATCTCCGCCATCCGCTCGCGCACGCCGAGCGCGTCCAGGGTGGGGATGATGCCGCTGATCAGGGACTCGCCGATGTGGTAGCGGGGGAACTTCTCGCGCTCCAGCAGCAGGACCCGGTGGCCCTCCTGGGCGAGCAGACCGGCCGTGCTCGATCCGGCCGGGCCGCCGCCCACGACGATCACGTCGTACTCGGGTTGGGGATGGCTCATGGTCGACGATTCCTCCTGCTCGGACAGGGACGACGCGGCGCTCAACCGCCTGGCGTGAACGCGATCGGCAGGCTGGCCAAACCCCGGAACATGGTGCGCGGCTGATAGGTCAGCCCGTCCGCGGCGCAGCCCAGCCGCAGGCCCGGCAGGCGGGCCAGCGCCGCCACCGTGGCGCGCAGCTGCGTACGGGCGAGGTAGGACCCGAGGCAGTAGCGCATCCCCGCGCCGAAGGACAGCGACGGGACCGGGTACCGCCGGATGTCGAACTCGTCGGGCCGGTCGTACCGCCGCGGGTCCCGGTTCGCCGCGCCGGCCAGGACGACCACCACGTCGTCGCGGCGCAACCGCCGGCCGTGCAGCTCCACGTCGACGTCGAGCTGCCGGGTGTTGGACTGCACCGACGGGTCGTACCGCAGGCACTCCTCGACGGCCTGGGCCTGCAGGTCCGGCCGACGCCGGAGCAGGTCGAGCTGGTCGGGGTGCGCCAGCAGGCTCAGCACGGCGTTGCCCACCTGGCTGGCCACCGTCTCGTGGCCGGTGAAGATGAACGTGACCACCGTGCTGACGATCTCGTTGCGGCTCATCAGGCCGCGGTCGTGGGCGTCGAGCATCAGCGCCAGCAGGTCCTCGCCGCCCTCGCGCCGCCGCCTCGCGAGGGCCCGCTCCACGTAGTCGGCGAACTCGGCGATCGCCGCGTGGCCGCGATGCATGTCCTCGGCGCTGGCGCCCCGGTCCAGGGTCCGCCCCACGTCGCGCGACCACCGCCCGACCGGCTCCCAGTCGGCGGCGGGCAGGCCGAGCAGGCCGAGGACCGCGCGCAGCGCCAGCGGGTACGCCAACTCGTCGACCGCGTCCATCGCGCCCCGGGCCAGGGCGGGCAGCAGCAGCTCGTCGACGGTGTCGGCGATGACCGGTTCCAGCCGGCGCAGCGCGGACGGCGAGAAGGCCGGGCCGACCACCCCGCGCAGCCGGCCGTGGTCGGGCTCGTCCTGGAACAGGATGATGTCGCCGACGATCTCGGCGAGCAGCCCGGGCCCGACGAGGTCGGTCCAGAACCGGCGGATGCCGGTCCGGGCGAAGCGTTCGTCGCCGAGCACGTCGCGCACGTCGGCGAAGCGGGAGACGTACCAGACCCGGTGGGCGCCGAGGTGCACCGGGTCGTGCCGCAGCAGCCAGTGGTAGGACGGATACGGGTCACGCCGGACGTCGGCGTCGGTGGGATCGAACGCGGTCACGGCATCGACCAGCACGAGGTGCCCCTTCCAGTGGCTCCCTCGCGCCGCCCGCCGCCGACGGTGGCGGCGGCGGGCGGCGCGACCGGCTCAACCCGAGATGCGCTCGACGATGCGCCGCACCGTCTCCGCGGGCGTGGGCAGCGCGACCATCTCCTCGCGTACCTCCCGGGCCGCGGTGCGCAGCGACTCGTCCCCGATCAGCCGGCGCAGCAGGTCCGCGTCGACCTTGTCCGACGTGCTGACCAGGCCGATGCCGCGCCGGCTGACGGCCTCCCGGGCGGTGTGCTGGAACTGGTCGCGCGGGTCCGGGGCGAGCAACTGCGGGATGCCGGCGTCGATGGCGGTCATCACCGTGCCGCCGCCGCCGTGGTGCACCACCGCGGTGCACGTACGCAGCAGGGTGTGCAGCGGCGTCCAGCCGACCGACCGGACGTTGCGCGGCAGCGTGCCCAGCGGGCTGATGTCGAGGTCGCCGAGGGCGAGCACGAAGTCGGCGTCCACCTCGCCGGCGGCGGCGATGATGGGCTCCACGGCGCCGATGCCGAACGCCTGGAGCTCGATGGTGCCCATGGTGATCGCCACCTCGGGTCGGGCGGGCACCGGCGGCAGCCGGTCGCCGAGGACGGCGCCACCGCCGTACGGCACCCAGCGCATGAACCAGCCCTCGGGCTCCGCCTCCAGCAGCAGGCTCGGCGGGAACGACTCGATCGTCGCCACCGGCTCCGGCAGGCTGACCTGGTGCTTGTCCATGAGGTCGGTCAGGAAGGAGGCGATCGAGCGGTGCATGCCCCGGGTCCGCCAGGCGCTCTGGTTGCGCTGCACGGCCGGCACCCCGGCGCGGTCGGCGGCCAGCAGCCCGACGGTGGCGCCCTGCTCGTAGACCACCAGGTCGGGCCGGAAGTCGTCGGTCAGGGCTATGGTCCCGTCGACCAGCGGGCGGTTCACCGCCGCGATCTGCACCCCCCACTCCTCCAGGTCGACCGCGGGACGCGTGGCGACGGTCTCGGCGAAGCGCGGGTTGTCCTTCGCCACCTGCTCGAAGACCTTGACCGCGCTGAAGTCGGGCGCCACGTCGATCACCTCCAGGCCGGCGGCGGCGGCCCGGTCGGCGTGCTCGGCGACCGCGATCAGCACGTCGTGGCCGGCCGTGCGGAAGCCCCAGGCGAGCTGGATCAGCGGGAAGAGGTGGCCGATACCGGGGGAGGAGACGAACAGCACGCGCATGTCGAAGCCCTTCTGTTCGGGGTTGCGGCGGGGAGTCACCAGCCGGACTTGATCGTTTCGACGACGTGGGACCGGTCGTCCTCGGTGAGCCACCAGCCCACCGGGATGTGGACCACGCGGTCCGCCACCCGGTCCAGCCCGGGCAGGGTGGTACGGGCCGACGCGACGCAGCTGTGGGCGTCGTTGCGGCGCGACACGACGCTGGTGGCGATGCCGGCGTCGCGCAGCCGGCGCATGAAGGCGGGACGGTCGCGGACCTTCAGCGGGTACATCCAGAAGGCGGGCTCCCGGTCGTCGGCGCGCTCGGTCTGCTCGACGCCGTCGATGCCGGCCAGTTCCTTGTCGTAGTACGCGGCGTTCTCCCGGTGCCGGCGCAGCAGCTCGTCGACCCGTTCCAGGTTGGACAGGCCGATCGCCCCGCCGATCTCGTTGAGGATGAACCGGTAGCCCCACTCGGCGACGTCGTAGTCGCCGGTGATCCGGTCCGACGCCCGCTCGATGCCGAGCCAGCGGCGCAGCCGGAGCCGGTCGTACAGGTCGTCGTCGGGCAGCACGACGAAGCCGCCACTGCCGGTCGTCAGGATCTTGATCGCGCCGGTGCTGTACACGCAGACGTTGCCGTGCGTGCCCAGTGGCGCGCCCCGGTAGGTGGCGCCCCACGCCTGCGCGCAGTCCTCGACGACCAGCGGGCGGCGGTCGTACCCCGCGGTGGCCCGGTCCACGACGGCGCGCA
Source organism: Micromonospora sp. NPDC047730 (assembly GCF_043204765.1). Taxonomy (NCBI): domain Bacteria; kingdom Bacillati; phylum Actinomycetota; class Actinomycetes; order Micromonosporales; family Micromonosporaceae; genus Micromonospora; species Micromonospora sp. NPDC047730. The sequence goes on from NZ_JBIDCU010000027.1 coordinate 28,548, forward strand.
GCCGGTTGAGATCCACCGGGTAGCCGACCCAGTGGACCACCACGATGGCCCGGGTGGCGGGCGAGATCTTCGCGGCCAGGTCGTCGAGGTCCATGTTGAGGGTGGCCGGGTCGACGTCCACCCACCGGATGCGCAGCCCGTTGGCGAGAATGGGCCAGTTCGTGCCCTCGAAGGTCAGCGGCGTGGTGAGCACCTCGCCCGGGCCGTCGTGCTCCGGCTCGCCGGCCCCCGGCCGCGCGGCGAGGCTCAGGGCCAGGTGGAGCCCGGCCGTCCCGCAGTTGACCGAGACCACCCGGGGGTTGCCGATGCGGCTGCCCACGGCCGCCTCGTACTCGGCGACGGTCGGCCCGTGCTCCAGCCGACCACTGCTCAGGACGGCGGAGACGCGGGTGCCGACGTCCGGAGACATGGCGACCTTGGACAGCGGGATCATGACGCCCCTCTCGCTAGTTGCCACATGATTCTCAAGTCCCCCCGGAGGGCCGTCAAGGGAGCCCTGTCGATATCGCCCGACAGGCGTTCTTCCTGATTGCGGAACTTGCAACCGGCGAGGTGAAGAGGTTGAGAAATGTATATCTTCAACGGGTCGCCGGACGCCGCGTCCGGCACCGGGTGCACGGGAGGTCCGGGGTGTCGTCGCTGCATGTCCGGCTCGGGCGGACCGGCCTGCGGGTGAGCCGGGTCGCGATCGGGACCGTCAACTTCGGCGGCCGGGTCGACGAGGCCGACGCCCACCGGCTGCTCGACCACGCCGTCGCGCAGGGGATCAACCTGGTCGACACCGCCGACATCTACGGCTGGCGGGTGCACCGGGGCTGGACCGAGGAGATGATCGGGCGCTGGCTCGCCAAGGACCCGGCCCGCCGGGACGAGGTGGTCCTCGCGACCAAGGTCGGCAACCCGATGGGGGACGGCCCCAACGCCCGGGGCCTGTCGGCCCGACACGTCGTCGCGGCCTGCGAGGCGTCGCTGCGCCGGCTCCAGACCGAGACCATCGACCTCTACCAGATGCACCACGTCGACCGGGAGGTCGGCTGGGACGAGATCTGGCAGGCCATGGAGCAGCTCGTCCGGCAGGGCAAGGTCCGCTACGTCGGCTCCTCGAACTTCGCCGGCTGGGACCTGGTGAGTGCCCAGGAGGCCGCGCGCCGGCACCGGCTGCTCGGCCTGGCCAGCGAGCAGTGCGTCTACAACCTGGTCAGCCGGTACGTCGAGCTGGAGGTGCTCCCGGCCGCCGCCGCCGAGGGCATCGGGGTGCTCGTCTGGTCACCGCTGCACGGCGGGCTGCTCGGCGGCGTGCTGCGGAAGCTGGCCGACGGCACCGCGGTCAAGTCCGCGCAGGGACGGGCCGCCGAGGCGGTCGAGCACCACCGCGCGACCCTCGCCGCGTACGAGACGTTCTGCGCCGAGGCCGGCCGGGACCCGGCGGAGGTCGGCATGGCCTGGGTGCTGCACCGGCCGGCGGTGACCGCCGCGGTCGTCGGGCCGCGTACCCCCGAACACCTGGACGGCGCCCTGCGGGCCCTGCACCGGCCGCTGTCCGCGGCCGAGCTCGCCCGGCTCGACGAGCTGTTCCCGCCGCTCGGCCGGGGCGGCGCCGCCCCGGACGCCTGGATGTCCTGACCCGACCCGCGCCGGCGCGCCCGGGACCCCGACCACGGACGGAGTCGACGATGGCCCACCTCCTGATCGTCAACGTCGCCAGCCACGGCCTGATCCTGCCCACCCTCACCGTGGTCACCGAGCTGGTCCGGCGCGGGCACCGGGTCAGCTACGTCACCGCCGGCGGGTTCGCCGAGCCGGTCCGCGCCGCCGGCGCGACGGTCGTCCCCTACCAGTCGGAGATCATCGACGCGGACGCCGCCGAGGTGTTCGGTTCGGACGACCTCGGCGTCCGTCCCCACCTGATGTACCTGCGCGAGAACGTCTCGGTGCTCCGGGCCACCGCCGCGGCGCTCGACGGCGACGTGCCGGACCTGGTCCTCTACGACGACTTCCCGTTCATCGCCGGGCAGTTGCTGGCCGCCCGCTGGCGACGGCCGGCCGTCCGGCTCAGCGCGGCGTTCGCGTCGAACGAGCACTACTCGTTCTCCCAGGACATGGTCACCCTGGCCGGCACGATCGACCCGCTCGACCTGCCGGTGTTCCGCGACACCCTGCGGGACCTGCTGGCCGAGCACGGCCTTTCCCGGTCGGTCGTGGAGTGCTGGAACCACGTGGAGGAGCTCAACCTGGTCTTCGTCCCGAAGGCGTTCCAGATCGCCGGCGACACCTTCGACGACCGCTTCGTCTTCGTCGGGCCGTGCTTCGACGACCGGCGATTCCTCGGCGAGTGGAGCCGCCCGGCCGACGACCTGCCGGTGGTGCTGGTGTCGCTCGGCACCACCTTCAACGACCGGCCCGGCTTCTTCCGCGACTGCGCGCGGGCGTTCGACGGCCAGCCGTGGCACGTGGTGATGACGCTGGGCGGCCAGGTCGACCCCGCGGCTCTCGGCGACCTGCCGCCCAACGTCGAGGCGCACCGCTGGGTTCCGCACGTCAAGGTGCTCGAACAGGCGACGGTCTGCGTGACGCACGGCGGCATGGGCACCCTCATGGAGGCGCTGTACTGGGGGCGCCCGCTGGTGGTCGTGCCGCAGTCCTTCGACGTGCGGCCGATGGCCCGGCGCGTCGACCAGCTCGGCCTCGGCGCGGTGCTGCCCGGGGAGAAGGCCGACGGCGACACGCTGCTCGCCGCCGTCGGGGCCGTCGCGGCCGACCCCGCGCTGATCGCCCGGGTCGAGGCCATGCGGGGCCACGTCCGCCGGGCCGGCGGCGCGGCCCGGGCCGCCGACGCGGTGGAGGCGCACCTGGCCCGCGCCCGCTGAAACCCCGCCCGCGCATCGACCGGCCGCGCACGGCACCGCCCGGTGGGTGGGGCGGCGGTCGGTGGCGCGGGCGCTCAGCCGGCGGCGGGCACCGGACGCGGGCCCGCGGGGACGGTGCCGTCGCGGAGCTGCGCGGGACGTAGCTGCTCGGTCAGCAGGGTGCGGTACCGCGCGACGAGCGGCTCGCCGGCCGGCCGGGCCGCGAGCCATCCGCCGACCAGCCGGGCCCCCTCGATGTACGTCACCGAGTAGGCCCGCCACAGCGGGTCGGTCAGGAAGGTGGCGATCTGCTCGGCCCGGTCGCGCGGCAGCAGCAGCCACCGGTGCAGGTGCTCCACCGCGTCGTCGATCGACGCCCCCCGGTCGTGCAGCAGGATCGCCGCGTCCTGCCGGGCCGGCATCAGCTCGTTGACGAGCCCCACCATCCGCTCGACGAGTTCGCCCTCGACGGGCACCCCCTCGTCGGCCAGCACCTCGGTGGTCCACCGTCCCCAGCCGGGCCCGAGCAGCGCCGCCGCCGCGTGTTCGGCCGTGCCCTCCGCCACCAGGCACTGCGGGGTGTTGACCAGGGCGATCCGGTGCTCGTCCCAGCCGCGGGCGAGCACCAGGCCGGCCTCCTTGAGGCAGTGCTCGGTGTGGTGGCCCGGGTACGCCTCGTGGGTGGCCATCAGCGGCAGCACGGCGATGGTCCGTCCCGCCGTCTCGTTCAGTGTCACCGTGGAGCGGAAGCCGCCGTGGTACCGGTTGAACGCGTTCCACGGCCGGTCGCGTACCACCTCGATGTCGACCCGCTCGGCGTCGGGCAGGTCGAGCAGCGGCCGGGCGCGGGCGCGCAGCGCGTCGGCGACGGCCCGCACGGCGTGGCCCAGCCGCTCCGGCGGCACCACGTTGCGGGCGTAGAACGCCTCCACCTTGTCCATCAGCGGGCCGGTGCCCGGCAGCAGCGCGTCGATGGCGTCGTGGGCGGCGGCGTACCGGTCCGGGTCGCCCAGCCCCACCTCGACGTCGAAGTAGGTCTCCACCTCGGCCAGGAAGCCGATCTGCTCGCCCGCCGCCCGCCGGGCCGCGCACTCCACCGCGGTCAGTTGCGCGGCGAGGAACCGCCGCCGCTCCGCGTCGAGGTCCGCGTCGCCCAGGCGGCGCAGCAGGTCGCGGGCCTGCCCGGCCAGCTCCGCCGGGTCCGGCGCCGGCTCCGCGGCGACCCGCTCGGCGAGAGCCGGGTCACCGAACCAGCAGTCGACGTAGCCCTCGACGAGCCGGCCCATCCGCAGCCCGAGCGCGAGGTAGTCGGCGACCACCGCGTCGGCGGCGGCACCGGTCATCGGTCCACCCCGAGCCGCACGTCGGCGAGGTCGGGCAGGCCGGCGAGCGCCGGCAGGGCGGTCGCGCGCCGCACCCGGGGCCCACGCGGCGCGGCGTCCGTGGCCCGCCGGAACAGCAGGGGTACGACCGCGGCGTCGGCGAGCAGCAGCCGTTCCACCTCCTGCCACCGCGCGACGGCCTCGCGCGGGTCGGCGGCGTCCAGCGCGCGCTCGACCAGCCCGTCGACCCGGGCGTCGCGGTAGCCGCCGGGATTGCCGGGCCCCTCGCCGACCAACGGTTGCAGGAACACCCGGGCGTTGCCGTAGGCCCAGGGCGCGGTGAACACGGCCACCGCCAGGTCCCACCGGAGGGCGGGCGCGTCGCCCGTGCCGGCGAGCAGGGCCCGGTGGTTGGCGTCGTCGAGCGCGACCAGGCGTACGTCGATGCCGGCGGCGCCGAGGTCGGCCGCCCACGAGCGGGCCAGCGCCAGGTCCTCGGCCGTGTCGGGATGCACCGCGGTCAGGGTGAGCCCGTCCGGGTGCCCTGCGTCGGCGAGCCGCTCGCGCGGGTCCGCGTCGGCGTCGGGGGTCGGGTCGGCGAGCGGGTCGGGCTGCCGGTGTCCGTCGTTGCCGGGGGGCACGACGGTGTGCGCGGCGCGGACCTCGGACCACGGGTCGGCGGCCCGGGCGATGCGCACCAGCGCCGCCCGGTCGACCGCCCCGGCGACGATCCGGCGCACCGCGGCGTCGGCGACGGCCGGGTTGGCGGGGTCGCGCAGGTTGAACACCAGGCAGGGGTCGAGCCGGTGACCGGGCACCGGGCCGCTCGGCACGCCCCACGGCAGGTCGGCGTCGTCGGCGGCGAGCCGGTCGGTCAGTTCGCGTGGCCCGCCCGTGGCGACGCGGAACTCGACGGCGTCGAACCGCTGCTGGCGGATCGGGTCGGTCTCCGCGCGCCACGCCGGGTTCGGCTCCAGCCGGATCGTGCCCCCCGGGCGCCACGACGCGACGCGGTACGGGCCGTTGGCGACCAGGTGTTCGTGCAGGTCGGCGCTGCCCGGCAGGTGGGCGTCGTACTCCGCCGGCGCCGGGGAGGCGCCGCTCAGCGCCAGCATGTCGACGAAGTCCAGCGCCGGGCGGTCCAGCTCGAAGACCACCGTCTCGTCGTCGACGGCGAAGACCCCGGGGATGTCGTGGGCGTCCTGGAAGCCGGCGAGCAGCGCGGCGGTGAGCGGACGGCCGGCGACCGCCACGGCGTACTCGTCGCAGTACCGGTCCATGCCCCGCAGGGTGCCCCGGAAGTACGCCAGCGCGGGGTGCCGGGTGAGCGGGTTGGCCAGCCGCTTGAAGCCGCGTACGACGTCGTGCGCGGTCACCGGGCGGGGGGTCGGCGTGTCCCAGAGCACGCCGGGGCGTAGGTGCACCACGTAGCTGCGGTGGCTGGCGCCCAGGCCGGCGTTGTAGGTCGACGGGACGTCGGCGGCCAGGTCGGCGACCGGCGCGAGGGCACGCCAGTCGCCCGGGTCGGGCTCCGGGCGGTAGCTGATCAGCTGCCGGGTGCACAGCCGCAGCAACTGGCGCTCGGCCGGCGACCATGCGGCCGCCGGGTCCGCCTGGTGGACGGCGGCCGGCCCGAGCAGCCGCAGGGTGCCCCACCGCCGGGTGTCGTTCGTCGTCGGTGCACTGCGCGCCTGCGTCACTTCAGGACATCTCCTCGGCGAGGCGGACCATCGTCCGTACGGTGTGGTCGATCTCTTCCCGGTTGTTGAACAGGTGGGTGGTGATGCGCGCCGCGTAGTGCTGGTGCGGTGAGCCGGGCACGTCGAACTCCGTCCAGCGGGTCCAGATCCGGTGCTCGGTCTCCAGGCGCTTGACGAAGCCGATGAACTTCTTGATGTTCCAGGCGTCCTCGGGCCGCCGGAACGGGTTGAACGCGAGCAGCGGCGAGCGCAGCCGCGGGTCGGCGCCGGGGGAGTACATCGCCTCGGCGCCGAAGGCGTCGATGAGCCGGCCGCGGGCGTACTCGGCGAGGTCCATGATGTACGCCTCGATGCGGTCGCGGCCGATGTCGTCCCACAGCTCGAAGGCCCGGGCCAGGGCGGCGCCCCGCGCCAGGTTGGCGCTGCCGGCGCTCTGCAGGAAGTCGCCCATGTTGTAGCTCTCCACGGCGGTGCTGGTCCGCGGCGGCGGGCTGCCCATCATCGGGTACCAGGTCGAGATGAGCGGCCAGAACGTGGGCAGCGGCAGCGGGTTGTGCTCGGGGACGACCTTGTTGCGGACGTAGATCAGGCCGGTGCCCAGCGGGCCGCACTGGAACTTCGACCCGGAGCAGGTGATGAAGTCCGCCCCGGTCGCGCGCAGGTCGATGTCGAGCATGCCGGGGATCAGCGCGCCGTCGATGACGGTGGTCAGCCCGTGCCGGTGGGCCAGCTCGCACAGCTGCCGGATCGGGAACATCGTCCCGGTGAACAGGGTGATCGCGGCGAACGAGAGCACCTTCGTCCGGGGCGTGATCGCGGCCTCGACCAGCTCGACGATCTCTTCCGCGCGCACCTCGTGGCCGGACGGCGGGGTGACGGTCCTGAGCACCACCCCGAACCGGTTGCGCAGCAGGTTGAAGTTGGACAGCACGGAGTAGCACTCGTGCGTTGTCGTCACCACCTCGTCGCCCTCGCGCAGGTCGAGGCCGTGGATGACCCGGGCGACCCCCTCGGTGGCGTTGTGGCAGATCACGATCTCGTCCCCGTCCACGCCGAACGTCCTGGCGATGGCGTCCCGGTACTCGGTGAACATCGCCGGGCGGTAGACGTCGAGCAGGCCGCCGGTCCACTGCCGGGTCACCCGGTCCACGGTGTCCAGCACCTCGTACGGCATCGCGCCGACCGTCCCCGTGTTGAGGTGCACGGTCGTCGGGTCCAGGGCGAACAGCTCGCGGATGCGGGCCCAGGACGCGGTGCGCAGCGGACTCTGCGCCGGTGACGCCGACACGGTGGCCGGGCCAGGGGACTCCACGGTACGGCTCACGGTGATCCCTTCGTAGCCGACGGCGGGCCCGGAGCTCGGCGGCGTCCCGGGCCGGGAACTGCAATCACTTTCTCAAGCGGACATGGTCAGGACTATCGCGCAAGTTGCGCTCCTGGCCTCCACTGCACCTGACAGGCACTTGACTCAGGTATAGCATTCGACACAGTGCAGCGGCAGAGTCCGCCATCACGGGCCGGAGGGGACATGGACAGGTTGCAGTCGGCGCTGGCCCTCTACGAGGAGGCGATGGGCTACACCTACGCGGCAGCCCTGCGGGCCGCCGCCACCATCGGCGTCGCCGACCACCTGGTCGACGGCCCCCGTACGCCCGCCGAGCTGGCCGCCGCGACGGGCACCGACGCCGACGCGCTCCGGCGGGTGCTGCGTCTGCTGGCGGTCCGCGACGTGGTCCGCGAATCCGACGGCCGGTTCGCGCTCACCGACAAGGGCGCGGCGCTGCGATCGGACTCGCCGGTGCCCGCGCGGGCCGGCATCCTCATGTTCACCGACACGATGTTCTGGACGATGAGCCACCGGGTGGCGAGCGCGCTGGGGCCGGAAGGCCCCGCCTTCGCCGACATCTTCGGCAGCTCGCTGGACGCCTACTTCGACGGCGACGCCGAGGTCGAGGCGCTCTACTACGAGGGCATGGAGACGGTCAGCGCGGCGGAGCACCTCATCCTCGCCCGCGCCGGCGACTTCCCCGCCACCGGCACCGTGGCGGACGTCGGCGGCGGCCGGGGCGGCTTCCTGCTCACCGTCCTGCGCGAGCACCCCGGCCTGCAGGGCGTGCTGCTGGACCGCGCGGAGGTGGTCGCCCGGCACCGGCTGGACGCCCCGGACGTGGCGGGGCGCTGGAAGGTGGTCGAGGGCGACTTCCTCAGCGAGGTGCCCCACGCCGACGTGCACGTGCTCAAGCGCATCCTGCACAACTGGGGCGACGAGGACAGCATCCGGATCCTGACGAACTGCCGGCGGGTCATGCCCGCGCACGGCCGGGTGCTCGTGATCGACGCGGTCGTCCCCGAGGGCAACGACGCGCACCAGAGCAAGGAGATGGACTTCATGATGCTCGCCGCGCGCACCGGCCAGGAACGCACCGCCGCCGAGATGGAGCCGCTGTTCACCGCGGCCGGGCTGCGCCTGGACCGGGTCGTCGGCACCTCGTCGGTGATGTCCGTCGCGGTCGGCGTGCCGGCCTGACCCGGGAAGGGGCAGCAGACCCGTGCCGGACCACGACCAGCAGCCTCGCCACGGCGGCACGCTGCGCTACTACGGGCCCGGTGGCCTCGACCACCTGGACCCCGCCGCCGCCTACTACGCCTTCTCCCACCAGGTCATCCGGCTCTTCGCCCGGCAGCTGTTCAGCTACCCGACCACCGAGGACGCCGCCGCGCTCGAGCCCGTGCCCGACGTGGCCGCCGAACTGCCCACGGTGGACAACGGCGGGCTCAGCGAGGACGGCCGCACGTACACGATCCGCCTGCGCGACGGGGTCCGGTGGGACACCACGCCGCCGCGCCCGGTGACCGCCGGGGACTTCGTGCGCGGCTTCAAGCGGATGGCCAACCCGGTCGCCGGGGCCGGCGCCATCGCCTACTACACGAGCACCATCGCCGGCATGGCGGAGTTCGCCGAGGGCTACCGCGCCCGCTTCGCCGGTCGTACGCCCACCGCCGCCGAGCTGGCCGACTACCAGAACAGCCACGAGATCCGCGGCCTGTGGGCCAAGGACGAGCGGACCCTGGTGATCGAGCTGCTGCGCCCCGCCAACGACATGCTCAACCTGCTGGCGATGCCGTTCGCCTCCGCCGCCCCGCGGGAGTTCGACGACCTCGTCCCGGACGGTCCGGACTTCGCGCGGCTGGTCCGCTCCAACGGGCCGTACCGCATCACCAGCTATGCCCGGGGCAGCCACCTGACCATGGACCACAACCCCGCCTGGCGGGCCGAGGCCGACCCGATCCGCCGCCGCTACGTGGACCGCATCGAGGTCCGGATGGCGAGGGTGAGCGACGAGCGGGTCCGCGCCGAGATCGAGAGCGGGGCGGCCGACCTGTCGTGGGGCGCCGCCGTGGGCAGCCCCCGCCGGCGCGCCACCGACGCCGACCGGAACCTCGGCTGGGCGCTGAACCCCTACCTGGCGTTCAACCTGCACAGCCCCCACGAGCGGGGGGCGCTGCGCAAGCGGGGCGTCCGGCTGGCGATCGCGTACGCCGTGGACAAGGCGCGGCTGGTCCGGTTCTTCGACGACATGGACATCGGCACGGTGACCCGGCCCGCGCACACGGCCATCCCGCCGGGCAACTTCGGCCACCGCGAGTACGACCCGTACCCGACGCCGGGGGACCGGGGCGACCGGGCCCGCTGCCGGGAGCTGCTCGCCGAGGCCGGGTACCCCGACGGGCTGCGGCTCACCATGATCTACCGGATCGACGCGGTGCACGGCCAGGTGGCCAAGGCGATCGCCGAGGACCTGGGCGCGGGCGGCGTCGACGTCCGGCTGGTGGAGATCGACCAGACCGACGAGTACTACCGCATCCTCCAGGACCCGGCCCGCGCGGCGGCGGGGGAGTGGGACATCACCCCGGCCGCCTGGATGCCGGACTGGTTCGGCAACAACGGGCGGTCGTACGTCCAGCCCATGTTCCAGTCCAACACCGCCGCCGGCACGGCCAACTACGGCGGCTACCACAACCCGGTTGTCGACGACCTGATCGGCCGCGCGCTGTCCGCCCGGACGGAGGCCGAGGCGGAGGAGCTGTGGCACCGGGTCGACCGGCAGGTGCTCCAGGACGTGGCGATCGTGCCGATCCTGGCCTGCGAGCCGACCATCGCGCACCTGACCAGTTCCCGGGTGCGGAACGCGATCCCGCTGCCGCACGTGGACCGCTGGTACGACGCGGCGAACCTGTGGCTGGACCCGGCCGGACCGAATTCGGCCCGCGACTAATAGCAGCCTTGACTGATATAAGCGGCTCTTGTAGTTTTGCCTCGACGGGACTTCGTGATCCAGCTGCCCGAGTTCGCCTGTGACGCGACAGGAGTGAGCATGACAACCAATCCGGCCTTGGCCATCGAGACCCGCGAGCTGGTAAAGGTCTTCGGGCAGACGCGCGCGGTCGACGGACTGGACCTGGTGGTGCGGGCCGGGACGATCCACGGGGTGCTGGGCCCGAACGGGGCCGGTAAGACGACGGCCATCAAGGTGCTCGCCACGCTGCTGCGACCGACCTCCGGCACCGCGTCCGTGCTCGGGCACGACGTGGTCCGCGAGGCCGCCGAGGTCCGGCGCCGCATCGGCCTCACCGGCCAGACCATGTCCCTCGACGAGGACCTGACCGGCATGCAAAACCTGATCCTCGCCGGCCGCCTGCAGGGCCTCAGACACGCGTCCGCGGCCGCGCGGGCGGAGCAGCTGATGGAGGCGTTCGACCTCAGCGCGGTCGGCAACCGGCTGGTGAGCACCTTCTCCGGCGGTCAGCGCCGGCGCATCGACGTGGCCGCGAGCATGGTGGTCGCCCCCGAGCTGCTGTTCCTCGACGAGCCGACCACCGGCCTCGACCCGCGCAGCCGCAACGAGGTCTGGGAGATGATCCGGGGGCTGGTCCGGGAGGGTGGCACCGTCCTGCTGACCACGCAGTACCTCGACGAGGCGGACCACCTCGCCGACGAGCTGACGCTAATCGACCACGGCCGCATCGTGGCCCAGGGCACGCCGCCGGAGCTGAAGGCGAGCCGCGCCGCCGGCGTGCTCGACGTCCGGCTGCGTGACCCCGAGCGCCGGGCCGACGCGGGCACCCTGCTCGCCGGGGCCGTCGGCGCCTCCGTCGACCTCGACGCCGATCCGGCGCGGCTGTCGGTGCGGGTGGCCGATCCCGACCGGGCGGCCCTGGCCCTGGGTGAGCTGGCGCGGGCCGGCATCCACGTCGACGACTTCACGCTCGGCCAGCCCTCGCTGGACACGGTGTTCCTCGCCCTCACCGGTCACTCGACGCTCGACGCCAGCGAAGAAGAGGAAGCAGAGGTACGGGCATGACGACACCCAGCACGGAGGTGCGGCCGCTGCCGGCCGAGATCTTCAGCCGGTCGGTGGCCGGCGCGGAACGGCCACCACGTCCCGGCGCGCTGTTCGCCGTCCGCACGTTCGCCTGGCGGAATCTGATCAAACTCCGCTACGTGCACGACCACCTGGGCACCGCGGTGGTCTTCCCGATCGTCCTGACGCTGGTCTTCACCTACCTGCTCGGTGGCGCGATCGCCGGGTCGCCCCGGGAATACCTCCAGTTCTTCCTCCCCGGCGTGATCGTCCTGTCGCTGGTGTCGTCGAGCATGATGAGCGCGTTGACGCTCAACCGGGACATCGCGACCGGCATGTTCGACCGGGTCCGTAGCACGCCCATCTGGCAGCCCGCCGTGCTGGTCGGGGCGATGGCCGGCGACGCCGTGCGGTACGCCCTGACGTCGGTCGTGCCGCTGTCGGTGGGCCTGCTGCTGGGCTTCCGGGCGGAGGGTGGCCTGTCCGGCGTGGTGCTCGCCCTGCTCTACCTGCAACTGTTCACCTTCAGCGTCAACTGGCTGTGGATGCTGTTCGCGGTGCTGATCCCGCAGCCGGCCGCCGCCGCCGGTGTGGTCAACCTCCTGCAGTTCGTGCTGCTCTTCGGCAGCAACATCCTGGCCCCGTCGCAGACGATGCCGGGTTGGCTGGAGGCGGTGGTGAAGCTGAACCCGGTCACCCACGCCGCGACCGCCACCCGCGGGCTGATGCACGGCACGGTGACCTCGGGCGAGATGGGCGCCGGCCTGCTGGCCTGCGTCATCCTCGTCGCGGTGCTCGCCCCGCCCACCATCTGGCTCTACAACCGCAAGCAGCGCTGACGCCCCTCCTCGGCGGCCCCGGTGCCCCTGCTCCCCTCGCAGGGCCCGGGGCCGTCGCGGCGTCCCGTTGGGCCCCGCCGTGCGCTACCGGCCGGGCGGAGGCGGCCCCTTCCCCAGGCATCGGTGCCGCCCGGGAAGCCGTTACCGGCCGGCGACCCCGACGGGTCCATCCGGGCGGTCGGTGCCCCGGGCGCCGGGTGGCCCGTTCCCTGGCCTTTGCGCCGTCCGGGGAGCCGTTACCGGCCGGCGGACAGACGACGGCCCCGGGCGGACTCACGTCCGTCCGGGGCCGCGTCGTGGTCGGTCGAGCAGCTCCCCGCCCCGGCTACGAACCGGAGTGGACCAGCGCGGCCCAGGCCTCGCCGCGCTCCTGCGAGATGCGCATCATCTCGGGGCTCGGCTCGAACTCCTTGGCCGCGTCCTCCGGGACCGGGCCGCCCGGCAGGTCGCCCCGGAGGAACATGCCGAGGAAGTCGAGGGCCATCTCCCAGCCGATGCCGACCTCCACGAGCATCTGCTCCGAGGTCGTCGCGTGCTCGAGCTCCAGCAGGGTGCCGTCGCCCTCCTCGCTGAGTCGCAGCTCCACCTCGCTGTCCGGCTTGCCCTCGTACACCCAGCTGATGGTGAGCCGCCGCGGCGGCTCGCAGCGCAGGATGTCGCCGCTGGCGTTGCCCTGCAGTGCGAAGTTGCCGCCCTCGCGGAGGTCGCCCTTGGGCTCGATGAACCAGCGGTTGATGCGGTTCGGGTCGGTGCAGGCGCTCCAGACCTCGTCGACGGGCGCGTCGTACCGCTGCCGGATGATGATGCTGCGGGCCTCGCCGGCCGGGATGGTGCGCCGGCCGAGGGCCCGCTCCGTCGCCTGACCTGATGCCACCGGGCCGTTCACTTCTTCGCCCCTTCTTCGTCGATCTTGTTCTGGAACGACTGGAGGATCGTCGGCCAGCCCTTGTCCATGCCGTTGCGGACCCGCTTGGCGTGCTTGGTGCCCATCCGGTCGAAGTGGGTGTGCTCGACGTCCACCCGGGTCTTCTTCTGGCCGTCGGCCACGAAGGTCACGGTGAACTCGCTCGCGTTGTCCGGGTCGATCCGGCCGAAGCCGTTGAGCCGCCAGCCGATGACCAGCGTGTCCGGCGAGTCAACCTTCCGGATCAGGCCGAAGGTGTGCTCCTCGCCCTGCTCGTCGATCTCGTACCAGCGACCGCCCTTCTTGTCGACGCCCAGCGGGGCCCCGACCTTGGTGGTGCGGAAGTTGTTCGGCCACCACTCGGGGAAACCCTCGAGGAACGTCGTGAAGGCGGTCTTGCGGTCGGCCTTGACAGTGACGCTGTGCCGGACGAACGGGTCGTAGTTCGGGGGCTTGGGCTTCTTCGCGGCGGTGCTCTTGGTGGTCGTGCTCTTCGCGGCCGGTGCGGTCTTCTCCTGAGTCATGTCTCGTCCTCACTGTCGCTGCGCGGCGGATGGGCGGGTCAGACGGGGTCCGCCCATCCGCCTCCATAAGTCGGCACGAACGTAAGTTATAGTTTATACGTAGTCCGGTCAATCGCGCGGCGAGCGCCACGGTTCCCGCCGGGTGTCGCCGTCCCGGGCCCGCGGCAGGTGTCGCCGGTCAGTCGCCCCACCGCAGGTACGCCGGCGCCGGGCGGCCCGGCAGCAGTCGCAGCGGGGCGTGGTCCAGCCCGAGCACCTCCCGCATCGCGATGTTCTCACCGGGCCACTTCGGATTGTCGAGCTCGTCGAAGGCGACGATGCTGCCCTTGGTGAGGTAGGGCCGGATCGCCTCCAGGACGGCCTTCGTCGGCTCGTAGAGGTCGAGGTCGAAGTACGCCATCGCGATGATGGTCTGCGGGTTCTCCGCGAGGTAGCGCGGCACCGTCTCCCGGACGTCCCCCTCGACGAGCACGCTGCGCCGCGTCACGTGGCCGAAGAAGTCGCTGCACTCGTGGGCGTCCAGCACCTCCTTCAGGTACGCCGGATAGCCCCCTGGCACGGCGAAACGGCCCTCGTACGCCGTCGGGCCGACGCGGTCGACGTCGTTGACGTCGGGGAAGCCGGTGAAGGTGTCGAAGCCGACGATGCGCCGCAGCGGGTTGTAGGGCTCGTAGACACCGCGCAGGGCGGCGAAGGTGGCGAGGTGACGGCCGAACCGGACGCCGAATTCCATGATCACGCCCGGGACGTCGAGGACCTCACGGTAGAGCGCGTCCATGGAGAGCAGGTCGGTCATCTGGTGGCGGCGCAGGAACAGGGGGAGGTTGTTGACCAGTTCCTCCGTCGGGATGGGGGAGTTGGTCAAGAGCTTCGTCAGGCGCTGGGTGGTCTCCGTCTCCTCCGGTGAGTCGTGCACAAACGCACGCAGGTCCTGGCTGTCGCCGCTGTCCATCCGCAGCCTCCACTACCTAGATCACTTTATAGTTTCAAGCGTAGTAGAGGGGGTGTTGTCGACACAACAAGGTCAGTCCATGCGCCTCCTCCTGTCAGGACGCTCGGTCGCCAGTTCAGCAAGGTGGACCATCCTGGGGGCGACATACCGCGTGCTACATATGACTGAAGTGCAAGGTCGCCTCCTCTCAGCTCCGGAAAGGCGAGTGATCGCGGTGCACGTGTTGTTCTCCAGTCTCGGAACCCATGGCCACACCTACCCCCTGCTGCCACTGGCCACGGCGGCCCGCGCGGCGGGCCACGAAGTCACCTTCGCCACCGGCGAGGCCTTCGCGGGCACCCTACGGAAGCTGGGCTTCGACCCGGTCGCCACGGGGATGCCTGTCTTCGACGGCTTCCTGGCGGCGCTGCGGATCCGCTTCGACACGGACAGCCCCGAAGGGCTGACCCCCGAGCAGCTCAGCGAGCTGCCGCAGATCGTCTTCGGGCGCGTCATCCCGCAGCGCATCTTCGACGAACTCCAGCCGGTGATCGACCGGGTGCGTCCCGACCTCGTGGTGCAGGGGATCAGCAACTACGCCGCTGGTCTGGCCGCCCTCAAGGCGGGCACCCCGGCCGTCTGCCACGGCGTCGGCCGCGACACGCCGGACGAGCTGACCCGCTCCATCGAGCAGGAGGTGCACGGGCTGGCCCAGCGGCTCGGCGTCGACCTGCCCGCAGGGCGCATCGACGGCTTCGGCAACCCCTTCATCGACATCTTCCCGCCGTCCCTGCAGGAGCCGGACTTCCGGGCCCGTCCGCGCCGCCACGAGCTGCGCCCGGTGCCGTTCACCGAGCAGGGCGACCTCCCGGCCTGGGTGTCCTCGCGCGACACCGCCCGCCCGCTGGTCTACCTGACGCTCGGCACGGCCAGCGGCGGCACCGTCGAGGTGCTGCGGGCGGCGATTGACGGGCTCGCCGGCCTCGACGCCGACGTCCTGGTCGCCAGCGGCCCGTCCCTCGACGTCAGCGGCCTGGGCGACGTGCCGGCCAACGTGCGGCTGGAGTCGTGGGTGCCGCAGGCGGCCCTGCTGCCCCACGTCGACCTGGTGGTGCACCACGGAGGCAGCGGCACCACTCTCGGCGCCTTCGGGGTCGGCGTGCCGCAGCTGTCCTTCCCGTGGGCGGGGGACTCGTTCGCCAACGCCCAGGCGGTGGCGCAGGCCGGCGCCGGCGACCACCTGGTGACCGACGACATCAGCCCCGACACGGTGGCGAGCGTCGCGAAGCGCCTGCTGACCGACGAGAGCTACCGGAAGGGGGCTCGGGCCGTGGCGGCCGAGATCGCCGCCATGCCGGGCCCCGACGAGGTCGTCCGCCTGCTGCCGGACTTCGCCGCCCGGAGCGCCGGCTGACCGCTGGCCCGCCGCCGGGGCCGACGCCCGTCGGCCCCGGTCGGCGCCCGCCGGGGGCGGTGACGGCGGCGGGGGCGACCCCGGGGCGCTCGCCTCGGCTCATCGCGCCCGCTGGGCGGATGGCCGGCGCGCCGGCGGCACGCCGACGGGTGTGTCCCCTCGCGGCCATTGGCCCGTGCCCCGGCCGTGCCGCGCGCGGCCACCCGTACCGCTCACTCCTCGTCGGCGGCCCGGGGGCGCGGCCGGCGCCCGGCGGACCGGCCGGTGCGGTCCTCGGGCGACCGCGCGCGACCGCGCGCGATCTCGGTGCCCAGGGCGTCGAGGCGCTGGTTCCAGAAGCGCCGGTAGCGCTCCAGCCACCGATCGAGCTCCTGCAGGGGGGCGGGGTCGACCGCGTAGAGCCGTCGGGTGCCCTGTGGGCGGACGGTGGCGAAGCCGTTCTCCCGCAGCACGCGCAGGTGCTGGGAGACGCCGGGCTGGGAGATGCCGAACTCGCGCTGCACGACCGCACCGACCTCGCCGGCCGACAGCTCACCGTCCGCCAGCAGCTCGATGATGCGCCGGCGGACGGGATCGCCCAGGATGTCGAACGCGTGCACGGGTACGACAATATCAGACCGGGGTTATAGAAGCCGCAGGTTCGGCCGGTCGGGCCCCGGTACCGCCGGGGCGCCGACGGACGGGCGGCCATGCCGCGAGGGGGAGAGATGTTCGGACCGGAGCACGCCGAGGTGTACGAGGCCGCCTACCGCGGCCGCGGCAAGAGCTGGCACGACGAGGCGACGGACGTGGCCGACCGGATCCTGGCCGCCCGCCCCGACGCCGTCCGGCTGCTCGACGTCGGCTGCGGCACGGGTGCGCACCTCGAGACCCTCGCCGCCCGCTTTCCCCACGTGGAGGGGCTCGAACTGGCCCCGGCGATGCTGGCGCTGGCCCGACACCGGCTGCCCGGGGTGCGCCTGCACGCCGGGGACATGCGGGCGTTCGACCTCGGCGTCACGTTCGACGCGGTGACCTGCCTGTTCACCGCGGTCAACTTTCTCGGCACGGTGGCCGAGATGCGGGCCGCCGTGGCGGCGATGTCGGCCCACCTGGCGCCGGGCGGCGTGCTGGTGCTCGAGCCGTGGTGGTTCCCGGAGCGGTTCATCGACGGGTACGTCGGCGGCGACCTGGTGCGCGAGGAGGGCCGCACGGTGGCGCGGGTGTCGCGGTCCACCCGGCAGGGGCGGGTGACGCGGATGGAGGAGCGCTGGCTCGTCGGCGACGCCGCCGGGATCCGGGAGTTCAGCCAGGTCGGCCTGCTCACCATGTTCACCCGCGAGGAGTACGACTCGGCGTTCGCGGCGGCCGGCTGCGAGTCCACGTACGTCGAGGGCTGGTTGACCGGCCGGGGCCTATTCGTGGCGACGCGCACCGGCGGATCCGGCACCCCGTCAAACGGCTGACCACCCGGGTCGAGCGGCTCGACGACAGTCGATCTTTCCGGGCTCTCCATATAGCCGGCAGGACGCTAGCTGCGGCATCGCGGCCGGGGCAGTCTGCCGTTCACAATGATCTATTTGTCAGTTTGTCGGAAAATGCTGGAACCGAACGGTCGTCGGCGATCTCGTGAACCGTTCACGGATTCGTCGGAATGTGTCCCGGTTCCCTTTTCGTGCCTGGCCGGATCGGCGCGGGTCGACGCACCGGCCCGACCTACCTGACGACCAGTCCGTCGTCGGCCTGGGCGGTCCACCACGGGTTGCGGCGGGCCCACTCGACGGTCCGGCGCAGGCCGGTCACCAGCGGTACGCGGGCCCGCCAGTCCAGCAGCGCGGCGGCCTTGCCGCAGTCCGGCACGCGGCGGGGGATGTCCTGGTAGCGGGAGCCGAGCCCGGCTCCGGTGTCCGCGGTCTGGGCCGCCACCGGCACCCCGGCCACCGTGCCGGCCAGCCGGATCGCCTCGGCGACGGTGGTCTCCACGCTGCTGCCGATGTTGAAACACTCGCCGACGGCGCGCGGGTGGGCGGCGGCCAGCAGGGTCGCCTCGGCCGCCTCGTCGATCCAGGTGAAGCACCGCGTCTGGCGGCCGTCGTCGTACACCACGGGCGGAACGCCCCGCAGCAGGCGGGCGACGGTGCGGCTCAGGACGTAGGCCGGGCGCTGGCGCGGGCCGTAGACGTTGAAGTACCGCAGGACCGTCACCGGCAGGCCCTCCTGCCGGTGGAACGCGAACGCCAGGTGCTCGGCCGCCGCCTTGCTCGTCGAGTACGACCACCGGTCCGTCGCCGTGCTGCCGAGCACCCGGTCGTCGTCCTCCCGCCACGGCACCCGCGGATTGCGCCCGTACACCTCGCTCGTGCTGGACACCACGACCCGGGCGCCGGCGCGCAGCGCGGCGCGCAGCGCGTTGCGGGTGCCGTCCACGTTGATCTCGACCACGTCCAGCGGGCGGCTCAGGTACCGGTCGACGCCGACGACCGCCGCGAGGTGGTAGACCTCCTCCGCCCCGGTGGCGGCAGCCGCCAGCCCGTCGGCGTCCCGGACGTCGCCGCGAACGTGCCGGATCGCGCCCGGCGGGTGCTCCAGGTCGGGCGGCGGGTCGGCGAGGTCGAAGACGACGACCTCGTCGCCCCGGCGGACCAGCCGTTCGACGACGTGACTGCCGACGAAGCCGAAGCCGCCGGTGACCAGGGATCTGGGCACTGTTCCTCACCTTCCAATGCCGCGGTAGGCGAAGCCGAACCGGTGCAGCTCGCGGATGCGCGCCGGCGAGAGGTGCATGCGGCCGTCGAAGACCAGGCAGGGCTCGTCCACCCGCTCGGCCAGGGCGCCGAAGTCGAGCTCGTGGAACTGGCGGTGCCCGGCGAGGAAGGCCAGGCAGCCCGCCCCGCTCACCGCCTCGTCCAGGCTCGCCGCCGGTGCGGTGCCGAACCGGGCGACGATCTCGGCGGGGTCGGCCAGCGGGTCGAAGATCCGGACCCGGAAGCCGCTGTCGCGCAGCGCCGCCACGACCCCGCGCACCGGAGTGTTGCGGACGTCCCCGGTGTCGTTCTTGAACGCCGCACCGAGCACGGCGATCGTCGTGTCGGACCGGTCCCGCCCCAGCTTGACCAACTCGTCGGCGATGACGGCGGCGGTGTGCCGGGGCATGTCGTCGTTGACCGCGCGCGCGGTCTCGACCGTGCGCAGGGGCACGCCCCGGTCCCGCCCGTCCCGCCACGCCATCCACGGGTCCTTCGTCAGGCAGGAGCCGCCGACACCCACCCCTGGCAGCAGCAGGTTCACCATGCTGCTGCCCTTGGGCAGGGTGTTCGCCGCGCCGATGACGTCGAGGACGTCCACCCCCAGCACCGCGCAGTACCGGGCGAGCTCGTTGGCGATCGCCACGTTCGCGTCGATCCACCAGTTGGTCGCGAGCTTGACCACCTCGGCGGCCTCGGCCGACGGCACCTGCCGGACGTCCACGCCGAGCGCGGACCGCCAGAACCGTTCGGCCGCGGCGGCGCTGCGCGGGCCGCACCCGCCCACCACCACCGGCAGCGTCCGCACCTGCGCCAGCGCCACCCCCTCGGCGAGTCGCTCCGGGCAGAAGGCCAGCCCGAAGTCGCGCTCGTGCACCAGCCCGCCGCTCTCCAGCAGGGGCGCGACGAGGGTCCGGGTGGTGCCGGGGGAGACCGTCGACTTGAGGATCACCAGTTGCCCGGCGCGCAGCCGCGGGGCGATCTGCTCGCACGCCGCCACGAGCTGGTCGGTGACCATCTCGTGGCCGGCGTCGGTCGGCGTGCCGACCGTCACGACCACCACGTCCGCCGCGCCGACCGGGTCGTACGACGAGCTGGCCGTCAGTCGCCCGGTGGCGGCGAGGTCCCGGACGGTGCCGGCCAGGCCGGGTTCGGGCAGCCGGCAGCGGCCGGCCCGCAGGTCCGCGACAGTGCCCGGGTCGCTGTCGACGGCGACCACTTCGGCGCCGCGGCCGGCGAGGGTGACAGCGAGACAGGTGCCGACGTAGCCGGCACCGGCGATGACCACCCTCAGCGGGGACGGTCCGCCCGGGTCGGGAAGGAACGGCATGATGGCCCGGCACCGCCTTCCTGGTCACGACCTCGTGGTCCTGTCGCCGACACGCGCGCGTGTCCGTGCCGCCGGGTCACGCGATGGCCGCCGCGGCCAGCGCGGTGCGGCCGGCCGGCCAGGCCGGGCCCGACCGGCCCACCGGGCCGGACAGCCGCGTGAACGTCTCGACGAGCCGGCACACCGGGCCGATGGCCAGCGCCGGCGGGTCGGTCGGCCGCGGCGGCGCGGTGGCGACCGGGGTGGCCGCGCAGCCGTCCTGGGGCAGCACCAGCTCGGCGGTGCCGACCAGGTGGCTGGTGGGCTCCTCGTCCACCAGGGCCCGGGTCAGCGTGCTGTCGCCCCGGACCAGCACGACCCGGGCCTGGTACGTGCCCGGGCGCGCCACCACCGGGACCTGCGCGCCGTCGGGCGCCACCGCCCACGCGGTCGACGAGTCCGCGGCCTCCCCGTCGGCCCGCAGGCCGACCAGCACCAGGTCGCCGGGCTCGCTGTCGGGCACGTGCAGCACCATCCGGGGCCGGGTGACCTCCGTGACGGCGTTGCGCAGCCAGCCCGCCAGGACGTGGCAGGGCCGGCCGGCCAGCAGCCGGGACATCTGCCGGAAGTGCCCCGGCGACGTGCCGACCAGCCGGGAGAACTGGGTGGTGAAGGTCCCCGCGCTCGTGTAGCCGACGTGGCCGCTGATCGCGGTCACCGTCAGGCCGGAGTGCAGCAGCATCCGGCGTGCCTCCGCCATCCGCAGCGCGGCGAGGAAGCGGGCCGGGGTCATCGTGGTCACGTCACGGAACAGCCGGTGGAAGTGGAACGGACTGAAGGGAACCACCCGGGCCAGGTCGGCCAGCTGCAGCGGCTCCGACAGATGCCGGCGCATGTAGTCGATGGCCCGCGCCGCAGCCGCCTCCCGGGACTGCTCCATCGTGCTCCGGGCAACGCCAGACGTCGATTTCACATCAGCTCCCTGTGGCAGTGGATCGGGCACCGCAGAGGAGTCTGCGTAGTCCTCCTTGACGATTTCTTGAACGCCTCGGCAACCGGCTGGGGGAGCCTTTGGCGGGTCAGCCGAGCAAGTTGGGAGAAGTGGATCCGATGAACGCCGTGAAACATGGGTCCGTAGCGGTACGGCGATCCTCCGGCTCCCGTCGGAGCTGGATTTCGACGAACCATTTCGTCAACCGTCGTCTGATTCAACCGCGTCCCACCTGCGGGAGGAGTGCGCCATGCCCGCCAATTGGCGAACCATTCGTCAATACGTCCTGACGCCGGGGATGGCCCAGACCACCTTCGCGACCCGCGGCTTCCGCGCCCGGGACGAGCCGACCCGTGAGCGGCTGGAGTCGGTCGGCGCCCACTTCCTCACCGGCTACGGGCACGCCGTCGGCGCCCGCGGCCCGGACGAGGCGGCCGTGGCGCTGGAGACCGTCGAGCCGGAGCTGCGCGGGTTCGCGTACGAGGGCGCGGCGATGGGCCTCGCCGTCCTGGACGGGCTGACCGGTGGCCGCCGGGTCGCCCGGTTCCTGGCCGGGCCGGCCGCCCGGCACGTCTACATGGTCCATGTCGGGGTGGGCTGGGCGATGGCCCGCCTGCCCCGCTGGCGTCGGCACGCCATCCAACCCGCCGACCGGTTGCTGGGCTGGCTCGCCCTCGACGGCTACGGATTCCACCAGGCGTACTTCCACACCCGGCGGTACGTGCGGTCGCACCGGCGCGACGAGGTGCTGCCCTGGCCCGGCGACCCGATCGGGCGGTGGACCGGGCGCGTCGTGGACCAGGGCATCGGCCGCGCGCTGTGGTTCGTCGAGGGCGGCGACACCGACCGGATCGCCGACACGGTCGACGGTTTCCCGCCGGACCGGCACGAGGACCTGTACAGCGGGGTGGCGCTGGCCGCCACGTACGCCGGCGGGGCACCGCCCGAGGACCTGCGGCGGCTGCGCGAGCGCAGCGGCGCGTACGCCCCGGCGATGGCCCAGGGCAGCGCCTTCGCGGCGGAGGCCCGGGAGCGCGCCGGACTGACCACCGCGCACACCGCGGTCGCCACCGACGTCTTCTGCGGCGCGCCACCGGCCGAGGCGGCGGCGGTCACCCAGGCCGCGCTGGCCGACCTCGACCGGGACGGGCCGGAGCCGGCCTACCTGGTGTGGCGGCAGCGGATCGCCAAGCAGTTCGTGACGCTGGGGAGGTGCTGACCCTTGTCGGCAATCATCACTATGTTCCGCCGGCAGATCGCCGGGCTGGTCGCGCTGGTGCTGCTCACCGGCATGTACGTGCTGGTCCGGCAGCCGGAGGCGAACGCCGACGAGCGGCGTGCCATGGCCCAGCCGTACCGGTTCACGCCGATGTCGCTGCCGATGCCGGGCGGGCTGCCGCAGCAGTCGATCCGCCGGGTCAACGGCGCGTACCAGCACCTGGCGGCGTGGATCTCCTCCGTCGGCGCCGGCGTCGCGATGAACGACCTGGACGGCGACGGGCTGGCCAACGACATGTGCGTCACCGACCCGCGCGTCGACCGCGTCGTGGTGACCCCGGCCCCGACCGCCGGCGCCGAGCGTTACCAGCCGTTCGTGCTGGACCCGGCGCCGCTGCCGACGAACCCGTACATCGCCCCGATGGGCTGCCTGCCCGGCGACCTCAACGCCGACGGCCGCACCGACCTGCTCGTGTACTGGTGGGGCCGGACCCCGGTGGTCTTCCTCGCCCGGGCCGACGCGACCGGGCTGTCCCGGGACGCCTACCACCCGGTCGAGCTGGTGCCGGGCGCGGCGACCGGCGGGAGCCGGTACGACGGGCCGAAGTGGAACACGAACGCCGCCACGCTGGCCGACTTCGACGGCGACGGGCAGCTCGACGTCTACATCGGCAACTACTTCCCCGACAGCGCCGTCCTCGACGACACCGTGCACGGCGGGGTGGCGATGAACCGGTCCATGTCCAACGGCCTCAACGGCGGCGAGGACCACGTGTTCCGGTGGACCGGCGCCACCGCCGGCGCCACGCCGAGCGTCTCCTTCGCCGAGGTCCCGGACGTCTTCGACACCAAGGTCTCCCGGGGCTGGACCCTGGCCGTCGCCGCCAACGACCTCGACGGCGACCAGCTGCCCGAGCTGTACGTGGCCAACGACTTCGGGCCGGACCGGCTGCTGCACAACCGGTCGGAGCGGGGGCGGATCGACTTCGCGCTGGTCGAGAGCCCCGGGCTGCCCGGCCTGACCCCCAAGTCCAAGCGGCTCGGCCACGACTCGTTCAAGGGCATGGGCGTGGACTTCGGTGACATCGACGGCGACGGCATGTTCGACCTGTACGTCGGCAACATCACCACCTCGTTCGGCATCCAGGAGAGCAACTTCGCGTTCGTCAACACCGCCGCCGACACCGGTGCGCTGCGCGCCGCGTTGCGGGCCGGCGAGGCACCGTGGCACGACCGGAGCGCCGAGCTGGGCCTGGCCTGGAGCGGGTGGAGCTGGGACGTCAAGTTCGGCGACTTCACCAACCGCGGCGAACCGGCCATCGTGCAGACCGCCGGCTTCGTCAAGGGCGAGGTCAACCGCTGGGCGCAGTTGCAGGAGGCGGCCACCGCCAACGACGACCTGCTGTCCAACCCCCGCTGGTGGCCCAGGGTCGAGCAGGGCGACGACATCGCCGGGGGCCAGCACCTGGCCTTCCACGTCCGGGGCGCCGACGGCCGCTACGAGGACCTCAGCCATGAACTGGGCCTGGCCGACCGGGTGCCCAGCCGGGGCATCGCGACCGGCGACGCCGACGGCGACGGCCGGCTCGACTTCGCCGTCGCCCGGCAGTGGGACGCGCCGGTCTTCTACCGCAACGACAGCCCGGACACCGGGTCCTTCCTCACCCTGCGGCTGCTGCACGAGCAGGCGCCGGCCGTCGGCCCCCTCGCCGGGGCGGGGTCGCCGGTCGTCGGCGCGCAGGTCCGGGTGACCACGCCGGACGGCCGGGTGCTCATCGACCGGGTCGACGGCGGCAGCGGCCACTCGGGCCGGCGCAGCAACGAGGTGTCGCTCGGTCTCGGCGACGTGACCGGCCCGGTGTCGGTCCACCTCACCTGGCGGGACCGGTCCGGCGTCCCGCACGAGCAGGAGCTGTCGCTCACCGCCGGTCGACACACCCTCACCCTCGGTTCGCAGGCTCGGGAGGTCTCGCGATGACGCAGAAGCCGGCGAAGGACCCGCGGATCACCGCGCTGCGCAGGTTCGCCATCTCCATCACCATCCTCAACATCGCCGGCTACACCGTCCTCGGCTTCGAGCAGGCCTGGGCGTGGCCGCTGATCGCGCTCGCCACCGGCTACACCGTCGAGCTCGGGCTGGAGATCATCGGCGCGCGGGCCGAGCAGCGCCCGCCCCGGTTCCGCGGCAACGGCCTGCGCGGCCTGGTCGAGTTCCTCTACCCCGCGCACATCACCGCCCTCGCGGTGAACATGCTGCTGTACGTCAACGACCGCCTGCCGGTGATGATCTTCGCGGTGGCCGTGGCGATCAGCGGGAAGTGGCTGCTGCGGGTGCCGGTCAACGGCCGGCTGCGGCACTTCATGAACCCGTCCAACTTCGGCATCGCCGTGGTGCTGCTGCTCTTCCCGTGGATCTCGATCTCCCCGCCGTACCAGTTCACCGAATACCTGGAGGGCCCCGCGGACTGGATCGTCCCCGCGGTCATCGTCGTCTTCGGCACCATGCTCAACGCGAAGCTCACCGGCCGGATGTGGCTGATCGCCGGCTGGCTGGGCGTCTTCGTGCTCCAGTCGGTGGTGCGGGGGCTCGTGCTGGACACCTCCATCCCGTCGGCGCTGGCCACCATGACCGGGGTGGCGTTCGTCCTGTTCACCAACTACATGATCACCGACCCGGGAACGACCCCGTCGCGGCCGCTGTCCCAGTTCGCCTTCGGCGGCGGGGTGGCCCTGGTGTACGGCGTCCTCACCGGCGCGTCCATCGTCTACGGCCTCTTCTTCGCCACCGCCATCGTCTGCCTGATCCGGGGCGGCTTCCTCTGGTCGCTGCACGCGGTGCGCGTCGCCGCCCGCGACGGCAGGGGCACGACGCCCGCCGCCCCGGGGGCCGTCGACGGCACAGTGCCACCCGTGGCCCGCGAGATGGTGCGGGCATGAGCAGGATCGCCGTCGTCGGCCTGGCCTGCCGCTTCCCGGACGCCGTCGGCCCCGGGCAGTTGTGGGAGAACGCCCTCGCCGGGCGGCGCGCGTTCCGCCGCCTGCCCGACGAGCGGATGCGGGCCGCCGACTACTGGTCCCCGGACCCGGCCGCCCCCGACCGCTACTACGCCGGCAACGCGGCCGTCATCGAGGGCTACGAGTTCGACCGGGTCGGGTTCAAGGTCAGCGGGAGCACGTACCGGTCCACCGACCTCACCCACTGGCTGGCCCTCGACATGGCCGCGCAGGCACTCGCCGACGCCGGGTACCCCGAGGGCGACGGGCTGCCGCGGGAACGGACGGCGGTGGTCGTCGGCAACACCCTCACCGGCGAGTTCACCCGGGCCGGCATGATGCGCCTGCGCTGGCCGTACGTCCGGCGCGTGGTGGGCGCCGCCCTCGGCGAGCAGGGCTGGGACGACGACCGGGTGGCGGCCTTCCTCGCCGACCTGGAGCGCTCCTACAAGGCGCCGTTCGCCGAGATCACCGAGGACAGCCTCGCGGGTGGCCTGTCCAACACCATCGCCGGGCGGATCTGCAACCACTTCGACCTGCACGGCGGCGGGTACACAGTGGACGGGGCCTGCGCCTCCTCGCTGCTGTCGGTGGTCACGGCCTGCCGCAGCCTGACCGACCTCGACGTCGACGTGGCGGTGGCCGGCGGCGTGGACCTGTCCATCGACCCCTTCGAGATGGTCGGCTTCGCCAAGACCGGCGCGCTCGCCGGCGACGAGATGCGCGTCTACGACCGCCGGTCCAACGGGTTCTGGCCGGGCGAGGGCTGCGGCATGGTGGTGCTCATGCGGGAGCGGGACGCGCTCGCGCAGGGCCGGCGCATCTACGCCTCGGTGGCCGGGTGGGGCGTCTCCTCGGACGGCCGGGGCGGCATCACCCGGCCGGAGGCGGCCGGCTACCGGCTGGCCCTGCGGCGCGCGTACCAGCGGGCCGGTTTCGGGGTGGACACCGTGCCGCTGTTCGAGGGGCACGGCACCGGCACGGCCGTCGGCGACGGCACCGAGCTGCGGGCCCTGAGCGAGGAACGCCGGGCGGCCGATCCGGACGCCGACGCCGCCGCGATCGGATCCATCAAGGGGATGATCGGTCACACCAAGGCCGCGGCCGGGGTGGCCGGCCTGATCAAGGCCGTGCTGGCCGTGCACCACCAGGTCGTCCCGCCGACCGTCGGGTGCGTCGAGCCGCACCCGGAACTCACCGCGGACCGGCCCGCGCTGCGCGCCGTACGGCGGGCCGAGCCGTGGCCGGCCGGCGCCGCGCAGCGGGCCGGCGTCAGCGCGATGGGCTTCGGCGGCATCAACACCCACCTCGTCGTCGACGGCCCCACCCGCCCCCGCCGCCGGTCCCTGGACCGGCGGACGCAGCAGCTCGCCCGGTCCGTGCAGGACGCCGAGCTGCTCCTGGTCGACGCGGACACCCGCGACGAGCTGCACGACCGGCTGGACGACCTGCGGACGGTCGTGGCCGGGCTGGCCTTCGCCGAGTTGGGCGACCTCGCCACGACCCTGCACCGGGGCCAGCGCGGCCGCGCGTACCGGGCGGCGGTCGTGGCCCGGTCGCCGGAGGAGGCCGACCGCGGCCTCGGACTGGCGGCCCGGGCCCTGGCGCCCGGGGGCGCCGGGACACTGGTCGACCCGGCGCGGGGCGTCTTCGCCGGCCGGGTCACCCGGCCGGTCCGGGTCGGCTTCCTGTTCCCCGGCCAGGGCTCCGGCCGGGGCTGGGGCGGCGGGGCGCTGCGCCGGCGGTTCACCGAGGTGGACGACGTCTACCGCGCGGCCGGGGAACCGCCCAGGGACGAGGCGGCCGGGTCGACCGCGTTCGCCCAACCCCGGATCGTCACGGGCTCGCTGGCCGGGCTGCGCGCCCTCGCCGCGCTCGACATCGACGCGACCGTCGTCGTCGGCCACAGCCTCGGCGAGCTCACCACGCTGCACTGGGCGGGCTGCCTCGACGAGGACGAGCTGCGGGAACTCGTCACGCTCCGGGGCGAGGCCATGGCCAGGCACGCCGCGCCGGGGGCGATGCTGGGCGTCACCGCCGGGCCGGAGGAGACCGTCGCCCTGCTGGCCGGCACCAGCGCGGTGATCGCGGGCTACAACGGGCCCCGGCAGACGGTCGTCGCCGGCGGCGACGCCGTCGTGGCCGAGGTGGCCCGGCGGGCCGCGACGGCGGGGGTGAGCTGCACCCGGCTGCCCGTCCCGCACGCCTTCCACTCGCCGCTGATGACACCGGCGGCCACCGCCTTCGCCGAGTGCCTGCGGTCCCGCCGGTTCGGGCCGCTGCTGCGCCGGGTGGCCTCGACGGTGACCGGCGCCGTCCTCCCGTCGGACACCGACCTGCCGCAGCACCTGCACCGGCAGATCGAGGCTCCGGTGCGCTTCGCCGCCGCGCTGGCACGCGCCGCCGCCGAGGTCGACCTGTTCCTCGAGGTCGGCCCCGGCAAGGTGCTCACCGGGCTGGCCCGCGAGCAGGCGCCGGACGTGCCGGCGCTGGCGGTCGACACCGACGCCGAGTCGCTGTCCGGCCTGCTCGCCGCGGTCGGCGCGGTGTACGTGCTCGGCGGCCCGACCGCGTACCCGGCCCTGTTCGAGGACCGGCTGACCCGACCGTTCGACCCGCACCGCGCCCGCACCTTCTTCGCGAGCCCGTGCGAGGCGGCACCCGAGCTGGCCGGGCCGGCGCCGGCCGCGGTCGAACCGGTCCCGGCTCCGGCCCGGGCCGACGAAACCCCGCTGCCGGCCGCCACCGGCGCGCTGGAGCTGGTGCGGCACCTCGTGGCGCAGCGCGCCGAGCTACCGGTGGAGGTGCTCCGGGACGACAGCCGATTCCTCGACGACCTGCACATGAGCTCGATCACCGTCGGCCAGCTCGTCAACGAGGCCGCCCGCGCGATGGGGCTCTCCGCGGTGGCGATACCGACCAACTTCGCCACCGCCACCGTCCGGGAGATGGCCGAGGCGCTGGAGGCCCGGGAGCGCGAGGCCCCGCACGAGCGCGCGGACCTCGTCGCCGGCGTCGCGCCGTGGGTGCGTACCTTCGTCGTCGACCTGGTCGACGAGCCGCTGCCGGTGACGGACCCGACGGAGCCGTGCGGTCGCTGGCAGGTGTTCGCCGACCCCGACCACCCGCTCGCGGACGCCCTGCGCCGGGCCCTGGAGGCGGGCGGCGTCGGCGACGGCGTGCTGGTCTGCCTGCCGGACGAACCCGACGAGGAGCACCTGGCCGTCGCGGTGCGCGGGGCCCAGGCGGCACTGCGCCGACCGCCCGGCGGGCGGCTCGTGGTGGTGCAGCCGGCGGCGCGGGCGGGGGCGGTGGCCAAGACCGCCCGGCTGGAGGGCGACCGGCTGCGGACCACCGTCGTGACCACCCCCCTCGAACCGGCCGCCGTCGACCGGGTGGTCGCCGACGTGGCCGCCACGGAGGACTTCACCGAGGTGGTGTACGACCCGGGCGGCGGCCGCCGGGTGCCCGTGCTGCGCCCGCTGCCCGCGTCCGGCGCCGAGCCGGACGCGCTGCCGCTGGGTCCGGCGGACGTGCTGCTGGTGACCGGCGGCGGCAAGGGCATCACCGCCGAGTCCGCGTTGATGCTGGCCCGGGAGAGCGGCGCCCGGTTGGCCGTCCTCGGCCGGTCCGACCCCGCCGCCGACGAGGCCCTGGCCGGCAATCTGATGCGGCTCGCGGACGCCGCGTCCGACCTGCGCTACCTGCGCGTCGACGTCACCGACGCCGACGCGGTGGCCGCCGCGGTCGCCGCGGTGACCGGCGACTGGGGCCCGGTGACCGCCGTGCTGCACGGCGCCGGGCAGAACACCCCGGCCGCGCTCGTCGACCTGGACGAGGCGGCCCTGCGGGGCGTGTTCGCCGCCAAGGTCGACGGCCTGCGGGCGGTCCTCGCCGCGGTCGACCCCGCACACCTGCGCCTGCTGGTCACGTTCGGCAGCATCATCGGGCGGGCCGGACTGCACGGCGAGGCGCACTACGCCGCGGCGAACGAGGCGCTGGCCGAACTGACCCGGGAGGTGGCCGCGACGCGGCCGGGGTGCCGCGCCGTCTGCCTGGAGTGGTCGGTGTGGTCCGGGGTCGGCATGGGGGAGCGGCTGTCGGTGGTCGAGTCGTTGAGCGGCTCCGGCGTCACCCCGATCAGCCCCGACGACGGCCTGCGGGTCCTGCGCGAGGTGGTCGCCGACGACACGCTGCCTCCGGTGGTGGTGGTCACCGGGCGCACCGGCGGCGTGGAGACCCTCCGCTACCACCGCTCGGAGCTGCCGCTGCTGCGCTTCACCGAACGGCCGCTGGTGCGCTACGACTGCATCGAGCTGGTCTGCGAGGTCGACCTGGCCCGCACCACGGATCCGTACCTCGAGGACCACCGGCTCGACGGCGACCTGCTGTTCCCGGCGGTGCTCGGGTTGGAGGCCATGGCCCAGGTGGCCACCGCCCTGGCCCGGCACCCGGGAGTGCCCGTGATCGAGGAGGTCCGGTTCGACCGCCCGGTGGTCGTCGACCCGGACACCGGCACGACCGTACGCATCGCCGCGCTGGTCCGGTCGGAGCAGGTCATCGACGTCGTCCTGCGCAGCGCGGCGACCGGTTTCGCGGCCGACCACTTCCGCGCCCGGCTCCGGTTCGCGCCGGACGAGACCTACCCGGCGTACACCGCGGCGCCGGCGCCGGTGGAGCTGCCGGCCGTACCGCTCGACCCGGCCCGCGACCTCTACGGCGACGTGTTGTTCCAGGCCGGTCGGTTCCGCCGGATCAAGGGCTACCGGCAGGTCGCGGCGCGCGTCGCCGAGGCCGAGGTCGTCACCAGCGACGCCGCCTCCTGGTTCAGCGCCTTCCTGCCGGGCCGGCTGGTGCTCGGCGACCCGGGCGCCCGGGACGCGTTCATGCACGGGATCCAGGTGTGCGTGCCGGACGCGACGCTGCTGCCGGAGGGCATCGACCGGATCTGGTCGGCGGGCCCCAAGCTGTCGGCCACCGAGGCCGTGACGATGACCGCGCGGGAACGCGAGCAGCACGGCACCGCCTACGTGTACGACGTCGTCGTCCGGGACGCCACCGGCGCGGTGATCGAGCACTGGATGGGCCTGCGGCTGCGCGCCGTGCGTCCGCACGCGCCGCGCGGGTCCTGGCCGCCCGTGCTGCTGGGGCCGCTGCTGCAACGACGGCTCGCCGAGGTGTTTCCCGGCGACATCGCCGTCGCCGCCGCGCCCGGCGGCGGGCCCCGCGACTCCGGCGCGCTGCTCTCCCGCGCGCTGGGCCAGCCCGTGGTGGTGCGGCACCGGCCTGACGGACGGCCGGAGGTCGACCTGGCGTACACCGTCTCCGTGGCGCACTCGGCGCCGCTCGACCTCGCCGTCGCCGGGGACGGGACGCTCGCCTGCGACGCCGAGCCGGTGGCCGCCCGCCCGGCGGACGTGCGGCGCGACCTGGTGGGTCGGCACGGCGCCGTGGCGGCGCTGCTCGTCGCGGAGGTCGGCGACCCGCCGGACGTGGCCGCCACCCGGGTCTGGTGCGCGGAGGAGTGCCTGCAGAAGGCCGGCCGCCCCGAGGGCCGGCTCACCCTGCTGCCCGGGGCGCTCCCCGACGGCTGGGTGGTGCTGGACGCCGGCGACGTCCGGATCGCCACCCGGGTCGTGGCGGTCGCGGGAGCGGCGGCACCGACCGTGGTCGCCGTGCTCGGCGGGGCGGGGCGGTGAGCATGCCGCGCTACTACGAGTACCGCCACGTCGTCGGCTTCGAGGAGACGAACCTCGTCGGCAACGTGTACTACGTGAACTACCTGCGCTGGCAGGGCCGGTGCCGGGAGATGTTCCTGCACGAGCACGCGCCGGAGATCCTCGACGAGCTGCGCGCCGACCTGAAGCTGTTCACGCTCAGGGCCGAGTGCGAGTTCTTCGCCGAACTGGCGCCGTTCGACCGCCTCGCGGTCCGGATGCGGCTGGTCGAGCTCAGCCAGACCCAGATGGAGCTGGGCTTCGACTACCTGCGGCTCGGCGGCGACGACCTGCTGGTCGCCCGGGGGCGCCAGCGGATCGCGTGCATGCGCGGGCCGAACGGGCGCACCGAGCCGGTCCGGGTGCCGGCCGGGCTGGTCCGGGCGTTCGCCCCGTTCCGGGCGGCCACGGTGGGGCAGGGGTGAGCGGCATGCGCTTCGACACCCGACTGGTGCACGGCGGCCGCCGGCCGCCGGCGGGCACCGGGGACGTCGTCCCCCCGATCCACGTCTCCACCACCTACGAGCGCCGGGCGCAGGACGAGCCCCGCTACTTCTACGGCCGGGGCGAGAACCCCACCCGGGAGGAGCTGGAGGAGTGCCTCGCCGGGCTGGAGCGGGCCCCGTTCGCCACCGTCTTCTCCTCCGGCCAGGCCGCTGCCGCGACCCTGCTGTCGCTGGTGCGGCCCGGGCAGTGCGTGGTGAGCACCGACGACGTGTACGCCGGCACCGACGGCCTGTTCGACCTGGCCGCGCGGCAGGGCGTGCGGGTGCGGTACGCCGACCTGACCACCCCGGAGGGGATCACGGCGGCCCTGGCGGAGCCGGACCTCGCCCTGGTCTGGATCGAGACGCCGACCAACCCGCTGCTCACCGTGGTGGACGTCGCCGAGGTCAGCCGGCGGGCGCACGAGCGGGGGGCCCGCGTGGTGGTCGACAACACCTTCGCCAGCCCGGTGCTCCAGCAGCCGCTGGCGCTCGGCGCCGACGTCTCGCTGTACAGCACCACGAAGTCCATCGCCGGCCACGCGGACGTGCTGGGCGGCGCCCTCGTCTACCGCGACGCGGACCTGCACGCCGCGGTCCGGGCGTACCGGACGACGGCCGGGAACGTGCCGGGGGCGCTGGACTGCTTCCTGGTCCGCCGGGGGTTGCACACCCTGTCGCTGCGGGTGCACCGGCAGGTCGCCACCGCGCGCGTCCTGGTGGAGCGGCTGCGGGCGAGCCCCGCGGTCGGCGCCGTCCACTATCCGGGGCTGCCTGAGCACCCGCAGCACGCGGTCGTCAAGGCCCAGATGAGCGCGCCCGGCGCGATCGTCTCCTTCGACTACCTCGGCGGCCCCGCCGAGCGACTGCTGGACCGGTTCACGCTCTTCACCTGCGGTGTCAGCCTCGGGGGCGTGCACTCCCTCGTGGAGTGCCCGGCCCTGATGACGCACCGTCCGCTGTCGCCCGAGGCCCGCGCGCGGCGGGGCATCGGCGACTCGCTGATCCGCCTGTCGGTCGGCATCGAGGATCCGCACGACCTCGCCGAGGACCTGTCCCAGGCGTTGGCGGGCGGGCCCTGAGCCGGCCGTCCGCCCGCGTCCCGCCGTCCACCCGCCTGCCACGAAAGGGGCCGTCCATGGCCATCCGCGAGATCGACACGACGTTGCCGGTCGTCCGGTCGCTGCCCGCGCCGGGGCGCTACCTGTGCGGCCTGACCTTCGACGGCGAGTTCTTCTGGCACTCGGACCAGGAGGCCGGCGAGATCTACGCCCTCGCCCCGGACACCGGCGCCGTCGTGCGGACCCTGTCCTGCCCCCGGGCGCGGGCCGACCTCACCGTGGGCGGCGGCGCGCTCTGCCAGGTCGGCGGCCGTCCGAAGCGGATCCTGCTGATCGACCCGCTCACCGGCGAGGCGCTCGGCGAGAAGGAGGTGGCCCCGCCCAGCGGCCGGCTCTGCGGGGTGGAGACCACCGGCGTGGCGATGTGGATGGGGCTGCGCGGACCGTCGGTGGTGCAGCTCCGCGACGTCGCCACGATGACCGTCCAGCGTGAGTTCCCGGTGCCCGGCGTGCCGTCCGGGCTGACGGTGGCCGGTGACCTCGTGGTCTACGCCGATTTCGAGGGGGCGATGCTGCGGGCGGTCGACGCCCGGCACGGCACGCTGCGCGGACAGGCGCCGGTGGCCGGCCGTCCGGTCGGCCTGACCTGGGACGGCGCGCTGCTCTGGTACGCCGACTTCGCCGGCCGCCGGCTGGCGGCGGTGCGGCTGCCCGACCTGCTCGCCACCGGGTCGTGACCCGGCGGCGAGCATCCGCCGCCGGGCGGGGCCGGAACGGTGTCGTGCCGGCCCGGGCCAGCCGCAGGGCCGGACGCGCGATCGTGCCGGCCCGGGGAGGCCGCCGGGCCGGTCCGAGGGCGGGCCGTCAGGCCGGTGCGGGGGACGCCGCCGGGCCGGGGACGTAGTCGTTGCCGGCGTACCAGTCGCCGCGGCCCTGGGGCAGCAGGTCGAGGACGTTCCAGACCGGGCTGAGCAGGTCGATGCCGCGTTCGCCGCCGTCGGGGAAGCTCGCCGGGGCGGAGTAGAGGTGCCGCACCCGGTTGCCCTCGGCGCGCAGCACGCTGACCATCGGTCGTTGCGTGCCGTCCGGGTGCTCGGCGCGCAGGTCCGCGTTGAAGGACGTGCCGTGGCTGGACAGGATCCGCAGGCCGGTCCAGCCCCGCCGCCGGGCCCAGGCGCGCAGCCGGGGCAGCGGCGCCTTCGCCACCACCGCCACGGCGGTGTGCCGCCGCAGGTGCGGAAGCACCCCGTGGAAGCCGTCCACCCACAGCGAGCACATCGGACAGGCCTCGGCGGCGTCCGGCGCGAACATCAGGTGGTAGACGAAGAGGGTCTCGTGCTCCTCGAACAGGTCGCGCAGCCGGACGCTTCGGGCCGGCCCGGGCCGGGCCAGGTCGGCCGGCCCCTCGGCGAGCCGGTAGTCCGCCAGCAACGGGCCTGGCGGCAGCCGCCGCCGCGCCGCGGCCACGCGTTCGAGCTGGTCGCGCAGGTCCTGCTCGGCCGACGCGAGCGCCCGCCGCGCGGCCACGTACGCGCCGTCGGCGCCGACGGGCCAGCTCGGCAGCGCGGTCTCCTGGTCGACGTCGGTCATTGCCGCTCCCTCCGCGACGGTCGGGTCACCCCGGGCAGGCTACCCCGCCCGGCACCCGACGTGATGTTTCCACCACGCGCAGGCGCCATGCGCTACGCTTTAAAAATGCGTGGTGTTTTGCTCGCTGGTGGCACCGGCTCGCGGATGTGGCCGGTGACCCGGGCGGTCTCCAAGCAACTGATGCCGGTCTACGACAAGCCAATGATCTTCTATCCGCTGAGCACCCTCGTGACGGCCGGTGTGCGGGAGATCCTCATCATCACGCGCCCCGACGAGCAGCCGCTGTTCCGGCGCCTGCTCGGCGACGGCGGCCAGTGGGGGCTCGACCTGCGGTACGCCGTGCAGGAGCGCCCGGACGGCATCGCGCACGCGCTCCTGCTCGCCGCGGACTTCCTCGCCGGCGGCCCGGCCATGCTCATCCTCGGCGACAACATCATCCACTCCGCCGAGCTGGACCGGCAGCTCGCCGAGCTGACCGGGGTGGACGGTGGGCTGGTGTTCGGGCTCCCGGTGGCGGACCCGCGGCCGTACGGGGTGCTCGACCTCGACGAGTGCGGCGCGGTGCGCGACATCGTGGAGAAGCCCTTGGTCCCGCCGTCCCGCTACGCCGTGCCCGGTCTCTACGTGTACGGCGCGGACGTCGTCGCCATCGCCGCGGAGCTGACGCCGAGCGCCCGGGGCGAGTTGGAGATCACCGACGTCAACCGGGAGTACCTGCGCCAGGGCCGGCTGGAGGTGCGGCTGCTCGGGCGGCGCACCGCGTGGCTGGACACCGGCCGGTTCGGCGACCTGATGAAGGCGGCCGAGTACGTGCGCGTGATCGAGGAACGGCACGGCGTCAAGGTCGGCTGCGTCGAGGAGGCGGCCTGGCGGGCCGGGCTGCTCGACGACGCGGCGATGCGCCGCCTGGCGGTGCCGCTGCGCGCCAGCGGGTACGGCGACTACCTGCTGCAACTGCTCGACGGCGAGCGTCCGGCGCGCCCGGCGGCCGTCCGGTGAGGGCCCGGGGGTCGGCGGCGGGCAGGTGATGGCAAGCTCACGCCGTTGCCCGGCCAACTTGCCAATCATATAGTGAGCTGAGGCCGAGTCCGCCTGCGAGGAGAGCGACATGACCGCCGTCCGGTTCGACTCCGTGGCCTTCAAGGCCGAGCAACGTGACACCTGGAACGCGGTCAGCGCCGGGTGGGACTTCTGGCAGGACCGCTACGAGCGGGCCGCGGCGCCGGTGACCGACTGGCTGCTGCGCGCCGCCGGGCTCCGTCCCGGCCACCGGGTGCTCGACGTCGGCTGCGGCACCGGCGAGCCGTCGGTCAGCGCCGGCCGGCTGGTCGCCCCCACCGGCCGGGTGCTCGGCATCGACCTCGCACCGGAGATGGTCGACCGGGCCCGCCGCTGCGCCGCCGGCCTCAACCACCCGATCGAGTTCGCCGAGTCCGACGTGGAGGCCCTCGACCTGCCGGCGCACTCCTTCGACGCGGTGCTCAGCCGGTGGGGGCTGATGTTCGCGGTGGACCGGCAGCGTACCCTCGCGGGCCTGCACCGCCTCCTGGCTCCCGGCGGCGTGCTGGCCGCCGCCGTCTGGGGGCCGCCGGAGGCGAACCCGATGACCTCGCTGGGCTTCCGGACGCTGGCCGCGGGCCTGCCGGTCCCCCCGCCGGGCCGTCCCGGCCCGTTCAGCATGTCCGACGCCGAACGCACCCGCGCCGACCTGCTCGCCGCGGGCTTCACGGACGTCGGCACCGAGTCCGTCGGGATCGCGATGCGCTTCGCGTCCGTCGACGAGTACCTCGCGTACACCCGCGACGTGACGCCGCCCGGTGTGCTCGCCACGGTGCGGCGGCAGCTCGGCGCCGACGCGGAGCGGGCGGGCTGGGAGCGGCTCGCCGAGGCCGCCGCCGCCTTCGCCGACGCGGACGGCGTGCTCACCCTGCCCGGCTCGGCGCTCTGCCTGCGCGCGCGCCGCCCCGCCGGCGCGTCGGCCGGCGCCGGCCGGCCCGAGGCGGCCGGATCCGGCCCGCCGGGGGCCGGGCCGGGGAGGGCCGGATGACCGCGGCCTGCCCGAGCGCGCCCCGCCCGGCCCGTCCGTCGGCCGGCCACCCCGGCCTGCTCGCGCTGGCCCAGTCGTACGTCGACGACGCCGCCGCCCGCGGTGAGCTGCCGCGCCGGGACCTGGGTGGGTTGCCCGGCACCCGGGTGCGCGTCGACCCGGAGTTCTGCCGCACGGTGGCGCGGCACTTCGACCGGGCGCCCCGGCGCGACCTGGGGCCGGACCTGGCGGCCCGCTACCGCCGGTTCACGGAGGAGAACCTGCGCCACTTCGCCCTGCTGGCCGGGGCGGGGATCCGCGTCGAGCCGTGGCGGGGCCCCGGGCAGCCGTACCGGGGCGCGGCGGACCTGGTCGACCGCCTCGCCCGCACCGGCGTGCTGCACGTCTACCTGACCCGGGACGGCCACGGCCCCGACGGGCCCGCGCCGGACCATCCGCTCTGCGCCCCGTCGGGTGTCACGGTCGGCGGCGTACCGCTGCTGCACAACGACATCTTCCGGGCCGTGCACGACGTCTTCGGTCACGTCATGCTCGGCGCCTCGATGGGGGTGGCGGGCGAGTTCCTGGCCGCGTACGGGCACATGGCGATGTACTCGCCCGAGGTGCATCCCGTCGTCTTCACCGAGCAGGTCAGCCAGATCTGCTGGTTCTTCCACGGCCCGCACCTGGCGGACCGGGCCGGGCGGTGGCCCCGGCGCGGCGAGCCGGGGTGGATCCCCCCGTCCGAGCGGCCCTACCCGGAGCAGAAGCTCTTCCCCTGCCCGCCGGGTTTCCTCGACCGCTTCACCGCAAGCTTCACGGAGGAAGCACGATGACCGACACGGCTGCCCGTCCCCTGTCCGCGGTGCGGGCCGAGTTCCCGTTCCTCGACGTGGCCGGGCACGGCCCGCCGCTGGCCTACCTCGACAACGCCGCGACGACGCAGAAGCCCCGGTCGGTCCTCGACGCGGTGGTCGACTTCTACACCACGGCGAACAGCAACGTCGGGCGCGGCTTCTACGAGCTCAGCCGCCAGGCCACCGGCCGTTACGAGGACGCCCGGGAGGTGGTCCGGCGGTTCGTGAACGCCGCCCACGCCGACGAGATCGTCTTCACCCGGGGCACGACGGACGCGGTGAACCTGCTCGCCGACACCTTCGCCCAGCGGATCGTCGGCGCCGGCGACGACATCGTGGTCACCGGCATGGAGCACAACTCCAACCTGCTGCCGTGGCGCCGGCTCTGCGAACGGAGCGGGGCGAGGCTGCGGGTCGTGCCGTCGCCGGCCGGCGGGCCGGTCCGGTCGGAGGATCTGGCCGCCGTCCTGGGCCGGCGGACCCGCCTCGTCGCGGTCAGCCACGTCTCCAACGTGCTCGGCACCGTCAACCCCGTGCGGGAGCTGGTCCGGGTGGCGCACGACCGGGGCGTGCCCGTGGTCGTCGACGGCGCGCAGGCGGTCGCGCACCTGCCGGTCGACGTGCGGGAGATCGGCGCTGACTTCTACTGCTTCTCCGGCCACAAGGTGTACGCCCCGATGGGCTCCGGGGTGCTCTACGGCCGGCGGGAACTGCTCGCCGACCTGCCGCCCTACCAGGTGGGCGGTGGGACGGTCAAGGGGGTCTCGCACGACGCCCCAGTGTCCTACGTGCCGGTTCCGGCGCGGCTGGAGGCCGGCACCCCGGACATCGGCGCCGCGGTCGGTCTCGCCACCGCGTTGACCTGGCTGGACGGGCTCGACCGGGACGCGGTGCGGGCACACGACGCGGACCTGGTCCGGTACGCCGTCGACGTCCTGCGCGACGTCGACCGGGTGCGGGTCGTCGGCGACCCGGCCGCGGACCCGGCCGGCATCGTCTCCATCGCCGTGGACGGCCTGCACCCGTACGACGTGGGCGGGCACCTCGACGCGCACGGCATCGCCGTGCGGTCCGGCGTGCACTGCGCCAGCGCGTTCCTCGACGACCTGGGGCTGCTCGGCACGGTGCGGCTCTCCTTCGCGGTCTACAGCACCCGCGGCGAGGTCGACCGGGTCGCCGAGGCGCTGCGTACCGTGCGGGCGGGGGAGTGGACCACCCAGTACCCCGACATCCGGTTCCGGTGACCGCCGGGCCCGCCCCGGCCGTCGCCACGGAACCGGGATTCGACACGCTGCCGGCCGGGGAGCTGGCCCTGGCCGCGCTGGAACGGGCCCGCCGGCTCGGCGCCTCGTACGCCGACGTGCGGCTGCGGCGGGTGCGGGCGCTGCGCGAGCGGGTCCGCGACGCGCAGCCGGAGGGCACCCAGGAGAGCGTCGAGACCGGGGTCGGCGTGCGGGTCCTCGTGGACGGCACCTGGGGTTTCGCCTCGGGGGTGGACCTCTCCCCGCCGGGGGCCACCGAGCTGGCGGCCCGGGCCTGCGAGCTGGCCCGGATGCTGCGCCCGCTGCGCGGCGCACCGCCCCGGCTGGCGCCCGAGCCGGTCCACGGGCCGGCGGTGTGGGAGTCGCCGTGCGAGGTGGACCCCTTCGCGGTGCCCGCCGCCGAGCGCACCGCCCTGCTGGCCCGCTGGTGCGCGATCCTGCGCGACGGCGGCGCCGACCTGGCGGAGGCGTACCTGCAGGTGTTCCGCGAGTCCACCGTGTACCACGACAGCGAGGGCCGGCGCATCCGGCAGCGGCGGACGTGGCTGCACCCGATGGTGGTCGGGTTCCGGATCGACGCGGACAGCGGCACCTTCGAGACCATGCGCACCCTCGGGCCGCCGGCCGCCCGTGGCTGGGAGTACCTGACCGGGACCGGCTGGGACTGGGCGGGCGAGCTGGCCCGCCTGCCGGGGCTGCTGGCCGAGAAGCTCGCCGCCCCGTCGGTCGAGCCGGGGGAGTACGACCTCGTCATCGACCCGACCAACCTCTGGCTGACGATTCACGAGACCGTCGGGCACGCCACCGAGCTGGACCGGATCCTCGGCCGGGAGGCGGCCTTCGCCGGCACCTCGTTCGTCACCCCCGACGACATCGGGTCGCTCCGCTACGGCTCGCCGGCGATGAACGTGGTCGCCGACCGCACCACCCCGCACGGGCTCGCCACCATCGGCTACGACGACGACGGCGTGGCCGCCCGGTCGTGGCCGCTCGTCCGCGACGGCGTGCTGGTCGGCACGCAACACGACCGGCAGACCGCCGGCGCCGCCGGGCTGGACTACTCCACCGGCTGCGCGTACGCCGAGTCGTACCGGCACCTGCCCGTGCAGCGGATGCCGAACGTCTCGCTCCGCCCCGCGCCGGACGGGCCGGACACCCGCGAGTTGATCGGCCGGGTGCGGGACGGGCTGTACGTCGTCGGCGACAACAGCTTCTCGATCGACATGGCACGGGTGAACTTCCAGTTCACCGGGCAGCGCTTCTACCGGATCCGGGACGGCCGCCTGGCCGGCCAGGTGCGGGACGCCGCGTACACGGGGACGACGCTGGAGTTCTGGCGGTCGCTGGAGGCGGTGGGCGGCCCGCAGACCTGGCTGCTGTCCGGTGCGGGGCAGTGCGGCAAGGCGCAGCCGCTGCAACTCGCCGCCGCCGGGCACGGGTGCCCCTCGGCGCTGTTCCGAGGCGTACGCGTGACCAGCACCCGGACGGAGGCGCCCGCGTGAGGACCCCGAGCCCGCAGGAGACGGTGGAGATCGCCCTCGGCGCGGCGGGCGGCGACGACTGCGTGGCGATCGTGGAACAGGGCGCCGACGTGCACCTGCGGTGGGCGGACAACGCGCTGACCGGCAACGGGAGCGGCGACGAGCGCCGGGTGTCGGTGGTGGCCGTCGCAGGCGGCCGGGTGGGTGCGGTGTCGCTGTGCGGGCCGGCCGACCGGGCCGAGGTGGTCGCGCTGGTCGAGGCGGCGCGGGCGGCCGCCCGCCAGGCGCCGCCGGCGCCGGACGCGCGGCCCCTGCCGGCCTCCGGTGCCGGGTCGCCGCACTGGGAGGACCCGGTCCCGGCGGCGCCGCCGACGGTGTTGACCGGGCTGGTCGACCAGTTGGCCGCCGGGTTCGGCCGGGCGCGGCGCGGCGGCCGGGTGCTGCACGGGTACGCCGAGCACCGGATGCGCAGCACGTTCCTCGGCACCTCCACGGGTGTGCGGCTGCGCCACGACGAGCCCGCCGGGCACCTGGAGCTGACCGCGCGTGACCGGGACGGCTTCCCGGTCTGGACGAACGCCGTGACCACCGACTTCGGCGACGTCTCGGTGGCCGCGCTGCAGGACGAGCTGGACCGGCGCCTGCACTGGGGTCGGCGGCGGTTCGAGGTGCCGCCCGGCCGCTACGAGTGCCTGCTGCCGCCGACCGCCGTCGCCGACCTGATGAACTACGCCTACACCACGGCGGGAGCCCGGGCGGCGGCGCAGGGGCGGACGGTCTACAGCGGACCGGGGGGCCGGACCCGGATCGGGGAGCAACTCGCCGGCGTGCCGCTGACCCTGCGCAGCGACCCGGCGGCCGACGGGCTGCGCTGCGCCCCGTTCCTGGTGGCGCCCGCGTCGACGCCGACGAGGTCGGTGTTCGACAACGGCCTTCCGCTGGGCGCGACCCGCTGGTGGGACCAGGGTCGGCTGCGGTCGCTGGTGCACACCCGCGACAGCGCGGACGAGTTGGGCATGCCGCTCACGCCCGCGGTGGACAACCTCATCCTGGAGGGGCCGGGTGGTGTGTCGGCCGCCGACCTGATCGCGACGACCCGGCGTGGCCTGCTGGTGACGAGCCTCTGGTACATCCGTGAGGTGGACCTCGCCACCATGGCCCTCACCGGGCTGACCCGGGACGGCGTCTACCTGGTGCGCGACGGCGAGGTCGTCGGGGCGGTCAACAACTTTCGCTTCAACGACAGCCC
This sequence comes from Micromonospora sp. NPDC047730, assembly GCF_043204765.1. Classification (NCBI taxonomy): domain Bacteria; kingdom Bacillati; phylum Actinomycetota; class Actinomycetes; order Micromonosporales; family Micromonosporaceae; genus Micromonospora; species Micromonospora sp. NPDC047730. The sequence continues at coordinate 69,354 of NZ_JBIDCU010000027.1, forward strand.
CCTGGCGATGGCGGCCCGGGTCACCGAGGTGGGCCGGACCGTGCCGACCCGGGCCCGCGACTGGGGCGACGCGGTGGCGCGTACGGCCATGCCGATGCTGCGCGTCCAGGACTTCCGGCTCACCGCGGCGACCCACGCGGTCTGACCGCCGGATCCGACCGGCGCGCCGCTGACATTGGCTGCCCGCCGGCACGCCCCTGCTTGGCGCCGGCGGCCCGTCGCGGACGGGGCGCGGCCCTACCCGAGCCTGTGGGGGCGCTCCGACCGTGTGGCCGAAGCGGTATACGAACAAATAGCGTCGGTGGGATATGTGCTTACGAGGATTCAACCCTCCCCGTTGGATGATCCCCTTGAACCATCAGTGAAACCGGACATTATTTCGCAAACGATCACTGCGGCCCCGTTGACAGTCACTTTAGAAAACAATAGCGTTCGGGTCAGTGGTCCTCCCGGGTTGAGCAGAGCGTCACAGAGGGCGTCAGGGCATCCGGGGCAAACAGGGAGGTGGAGCCGTGACTGACACGGCGAGAGAGACCTACGAGTCGCTCAACATCGAGCCGAAGCCGCTGCGGCCGCACATCCTGGCTGCGGCGACGGTCGTCTTCGGTGACGACTACTACGGCGGCCGTCGGGAGACGATCAACCTGTCGGGCTTCGTGCAGATGAACAAGTGGCCGATGCCGGGGTTCAAGCACACCGTCGACGAGGACGGCACGGCGAGCTTCAACCTGGAGCTCATCAGCGCCCCCGAGGTCGGCATCAAGGGGTTCAGCTACACGCTGAACGACCGGATCCAGATCCTGTCGAACCCGTACCTGCCGAACACCGGTCACATCAAGCAGATCGTGCCCGGCAAGAACTTCCCCGCGGAGTTCTACATCCGGCGGTTCGGCATCCTGGAGACCAGCACCATGCGGCTGGCCCACCGGGGTGTCATCGACGTCAAGGGGATCGTGGACGGCCTTCCGCCGTACAAGACCCCGCTCACCTCGCCGTTCCTCGGCCGTCCGTACGGCGACCAGGGTGAGGTCATGCCGGCGCACAACGTGGTCCGGGGCACCAACCTCCCGGCCGCGTGGTACCCGTCGAACGACGAGAACGAGGCCGTCGGCAACACGCCGAGCGCCTTCTTCGCGTCGAGCATCGGCCCGTGCGTCTCGATGCTGGTCGACCCGTCGATCATCATCCAGGCCTCGACCGAGGCGAAGATCAAGGTCGAGGTCAACGGCCGCACCGAGGAGATCGAGCTCGCCGGCGACTACCCGCTCGCCGCGGGCGCCGAGATCCTCCTCTTCGGGCCGGAGAAGCACGACCAGGGCTCCGGGGTGCTGGCCCAGCTCGCCCGCGTGGCGCTGGTGGGCAACAGCCCGGCTCTCGGCGGCAAGGTCATGCTGCGGGCCAGCTTCTTCACCGTCTCGGGCGGCCAGCTCGGCGACGGCAACGAGGAGAGCCTGAGCCGGCTGCGCTACCCGGGTGAGCTGCACTTCGACGCTCACTTCGAGCTGGTGACCCCGTCTGCCACGCTCTACGCGGCGGCCCCGGTGCACCTGAGCGGCCAGCTCAAGGACATCGAGCCGACCGGCACGCTGCTGACCGCCGAGCACGCCGACGCCGCGCTGCGGACGAAGGACGGCGAGTCCCGGGCGCGCCTGACCGGTGTGTCGATGAAGCTGGGTGACGCGCTGGTGGGCTCGGAAGCCTACGTCAGCGCGTGACGACCAACCGCCGTTGGTAGTCCCGAAAGACGTCGTCCCGGGTGGCCTCCTGTCACCCGGGACGGCGTCACTCTCCAGGGGTGGCAGACATGTTCGAGCGGTTCACCGACCGAGCGCGACGGGTTGTCGTCCTGGCCCAGGAAGAGGCCCGGATGCTCAACCACAACTACATCGGTACGGAGC